>JAXGOU010000043.1:0-11458 GCA_040767325.1 Brooklawnia sp.
CAGGGGTTCGATCGAATGCAGCAGACGCTGTCCCAGTACGACTACCGCCACCAGCCCCGCCCAAGCGAGCCAACGCAGTAGCTGGGATCCGGGGTCGATGACCCCCGCGCCCACCCGATCGGCCACGGTGCCCAGCGCCGCCAGTTGCAGCAGGAGGTAGGCAAGCACAAAGCCCTCGAAGACCCGCCGGAAACCCCGGTTCACCAGTTGCAGGCCGTAACGAGTCTGGATCATCTGCCACAGCAACGACTGGCCGGCGATCGCCAGCCCCAGCAGCAGTGCCAGCCCCGGACGCGCCCATGGGTCCCTCAGCAGCAGGTCAAACATCGGCGGTCTCCGGCTCCGGCACCGACACCGAGAACGTGAACGATTCGTCCAGCCGCCGGAACCCGACTTCTGCGCCCAGTACTTCCAGGCGATGAGACAGGTCGCGCGGCATGGTGAAGCCCTCGAACTCGGCGGGCAACAGGACGCTGAGCCGCTGCTGGGGTCCGCTCAGCGAGACCTGACCGACGACCGCCCGACCACCGGCCACGACCGCATGGTCGACCAGCGCGAAGACGCATTCGTAGAGCAACTCCGGGTAGTGCACCGGCACCAGCGAATCCAGCGGGCAGCGCACCATGAGCCGGACGCCGGCCGGCTCGGCCAGACCGGCCAACTCGGTGAAGTGCTGGTCCATGGTGTCTGCACCCAGCGACTCGCCGCTTTGCAGTTGGAAGAAGAGGGCGGCCCGGCGCTTGATGAAGCAGGCCCGCAGCGCGATCCGGGCCAGGCTGCGGCCATCGACCGGGCCCGGCGGGAGCGCACCGATGATCTCCCCCAGCTCGTTGACCCGCGCACCCACCTCGGTTTCCATGGTCTGCAGCAACTCGGCTCGCACCTGGGACGCGATAGCAGATCGCTGCTGGATCCGCTGGCTGGCCAGCATCGCGTTCAGCGTCTGCAGTCGGCCGATCGCCACCGAAGTATGGCGTTGCAGGGCGGCGATCGCCGAGACGTCCTCGATCCACGAGACCTGACCGCCCCGGATCGGCGCCCTGCGCTCGACCTCGGTCGCCGAGGGTCGGTCGCCGACGGTTCCGCCGGCTGTGATGGCACCGCCGGTGCCCTCGTCCACGATTCGCATCTTCAGCGAGGAGGCACGGAAGAACTGCCCATAGCGCCGGTTCAGCGGCAGTTTGCCGGTGCGCACGGCCGCCTCGATCAACAACAGCCCGGTGAAGATGATCGCCAGGGTCAGGTCGGTCTGCGCCAGTGGCGTCACCCCGAGCGCATAGACGACCAGGTATGCGGCCAGTGCTGCCACGATCAGTTCCGGCAACCACGGCAGTCGCCGCCCGGGGACCCGCCGCGACTTGACCGCCAGCCAACCCACCGCCCAGATCAGCGGGATCCCCGCGGCGGCAGCCACCACGAAGTACCCGGGCTCATAGCTGTAGGAGGTCATGTCACCCAACTCGTCCCGCTCGATGGCGAAGACCAGTTCGTGGTAGCCGTTGGTGAGCACCAGCAGGAGCAGGGTGGCATTGACGCCGATCAACGCCCCCCACCAGGGCGGCGGACGGCCGGGGTCGATGGGTCGATCCACGGCCCAGGCGAGCCACAGCAGGCACAGCGGCAGCATCAGCATCGGTAGGTAGAACCCGTACCAGAGCAGTTCCGACAGCCAGGCGGGCGAGAGGATCTTGACCATCCGCATGCCGAGCCACACAACCCCGAGTACGCCGACCGCGAAGGCTGCCCGCCGGACGCTGGGCTGCGACCCGCGTCGGGCGAAGCTACCGATCCAGGCGATCAGCGCCACGATCCCGAGCGCGGGACCGATGGTGTGCTCCCGCGTGCCGACGAAGTAGAGGTAGTGCTCACCCAGCACCTGCCGGTAGTAGCGGGCCTTCCAGATGGGCGAGTGGGCCAGGTCACCCGGCCGGACCAACCTGGCCGGGGCCGGCAGCGGATCGGCCACCGCGGAGTAGCCGGCGGCCGCGAGCGCTTCGCCCAACTCGGGGGTGGGCAGCAACTCACCATCGACAGCCAACCCCTTGATGAAGGTGAGGGTGCCGTCGGCCGGGTACACCACCTCGATCGGCTGACCGGACGCGATGCGGTCGACCGCCTGGTGCTCGAAGCCGATCCAGAAGGCCGCTTCGTCAGGACTCGCGGTCAACCGTCCCTGACGCCGCACATCGGCAAGCAGCCCAAAGGTCGTGTTCCCCGGTTCGAGGTCGTCCTCCAGGCCCCAGGCTGCGGCGGCCAGGAGCAACCAGTTGCTCGGATTCCGGTGGTCGAACCCCACCGTGCCCTCGGCCGACAGCAGGTCCTGCCAGCCCGTGATGAGCTCATCGGTCCGGGACCGGTCGACCATGATGACGGCGGTGGTCTGGAAGTCGGGACGCCATTGCGTGGCGGCCCCACTCGCCAGCGCCCAATCTGCCTGGCTCTCGGTGAGTTCCACCGCGGCACCCGAAGCCAGCCGGTGCGAAGGCCAGACAATCGGCGACTGGGCCTCGACCAGACCGGCGCCGCCCATCTGGAGGCTCGCGCAATAGCCGGGCGAGCCCGCCTCGCAGTACACGTCCGGTGCCGGTGCAGCGCTGCCGCAGCTGGTGACGAACATCCCGACCAAGACCAGCAACAGCAGTCGGCTGCCTCTTCGCAGCGCCCCCATGGCCTCCACCACTGGTTGGTGCCCCCATCGTCTCGGTACTGAGCGGACTCGTCAAGCAATGCCGCCAACGAGCACGAACCTGGTCGCTGCCAGCCCGCCTGCGTCCCGGATCACTGGTCCGCCAACGCATCAGTCACGGCGTCAGCAACGGCCTTGAAGTACTGGGTGCCCCGCTCGGCTTCCCGCGATGCCCCCCGACCCCCCGAGCCGATCGGGGAAGGCGACCCGGAGTCGTCCTGTATCTGCCCGACCATCACCTCGGTGCCCGTCACCGTGATGCGGGGGGTGACCCCCGCCACCTTCGGAAAGACGATGGCATCGGACAGCAGCCCATGCTTCAGTTCGGGTGTGCCCAATCGGGCGGTATCGACCCTGGACACCAGCAAGGAATGGATCTGGCCCAGACCCAACGCCTGCCGGGTGCGGATCCTGCGCTGGCTGTCCATCAGGTCCTTCATTGCCTCGAACATGGATCTCCTTTCATCCCGATCCATTCGGCTGCTGACGGACGAGCGCAGAACGGTGTGTCCGATTGAAGTTACGGTTCCCGGACAACAAGGCGCATGGCCCCAAGGGGATCGGACGGCGCTCACAACTGGGTTCGCACGGCACGGTCCTGACTCACCCGGGCGCTCCCGCTATGCTCACGGGAATGGCCAGGCACTCGCGACACGCCCCGGGCTGGATTCCCAACCAGCACGGCGCCTGGGCCATGCTGATTGTTCCCTTCCTGGTGGGCACCGTGCAGCGCGACCAGAGCATCGGGCTGGCAGCCTGGCTGGTGCCGCTGGCGATCGCCGAACTGGCCGCCTACTTCTGCTTCTACGCCCTCACCCTGTGGCTGCGCGCGGCACCGCGTCGGCGCGCCGAGTACCGCGCTCCCCTGTTGACCTACGCGATCGTGACCGCGGTCGCCGCCACACTGGTGCTGGTCCTGGGTGGTTGGCCGCTGCTGGGCTGGCTGCCCCTGGCGCTGGCGTTGGGCGGCTACGCGGTCTGGTTGGCCGGGCAACGTCGCGACCGGGACGCCAGCGGCGGCCTGGCCACCGTGGCGATGGCCGTCGGATTGGGTTTGGCCATCCGGTTCATGACTCCGCTCGAGTTGGTCCGCGCGTTGCCGGGCGCGGTACCGGAGTTGGCCATCTTCGGGCTGCTCTTCGTCTACTTCGGCGGCACGGTGTGGCACGTCAAGGCGCTGATCCGGCAGCGTGGTCAGCAGCCGGCCAGGACGCGGGCCATTGGCTGGCACGTGGCCGCCACCCTGCTCGCCGCAGTGTTGGCTGGTCTGAGCGTGGTGAACTGGGGCTGGCCGGTGTTCTTCGCGCTTTGCCTGGCCCGCACCACCTGGATGACCCGACCAGCGCTGGACGGGCGCCTGCGTCCGGCCGTGATCGGCGTCACCGAGATCGTGATGAGCGTGCTGATCACCATCGTCGCTCTGGCCTGAGTGTCGGCGCCCCGGGCAACAATGGGCAGCATGGCTCAGGACTTCGCCTCCGCACATGACGCCGTGCGCCGCGGCCGCGTCCTGCTGCGCACCGCGCGCGAGGCGCTGGCCCGGCTGACCGGCATCAACGATCGGGTACGGGCCGCCCACGCAGACCTGGTTGCTGCGGCTGCGCAGGCACAACTGGCTGCCCTGGACCTGGGCGCCATGCGCGAGGTGACGTCAGCCACCAACCTCCACTTGGCTCCGCTGCGTGCGTCCGGCATCACCACCGTTGGCCAACTGCTGGCCACCCCGGACGCGAGCCTGCTCGCGTTGCCCGGTCTGGGCAAGGCTCGCGTCCGGGCCCTACGAACCGCGGCCGAGACCCTGCAGCAAGCCGCCCTGGTCGCCCAGGTGCCACGGCTGGATCCGGATCGCAGGACCACCCAGACGGATCGACTGGTCGCGGGCCTGGCCGATGCCCTTGTGGTGCGCGACGCCGGACGCCGGCTGACCGCCTGGGAGGCCGACGGCGGCCAACGCCTGGCCGCCCACCTGGAACACGCGAAACCAGCCGCCAATCGGCTGCGCTGGACCTTCACCGGGCCAACCGGACGCGACCGCGCGAGCCACGCCGCCCGGTCGATCGAGGAACTGCTCGGGTTGGCGCCGCCGGTTAGACAGGCGATCGCCTCGGTGATGCAGGACGCCGCCACGCCCACCACCCCGAAGGTCGCCTGGCAACGGTTCATCGACCGCGGCGGCGACTTCTACGCCGAACTGGAGCGGCTGACCGGCCGGGTGGGCCCGGCGGACGCGATGCGCGGCGGCCTGGCCGCCGAGATCGTCGAGCGGGTTGAGCGACAGGAACTGGACGAATCGCTGCTTGTCGGCACGCTGCGCACCTACCAGCACTTCGGGGCCCGCTTCGCGCTCAGCCAACAGCGGGTGATGCTCGGCGACGAAATGGGGCTCGGCAAGACCTTCCAGGCGATCGCGGTGCTGGCCCATCTGGCTGCCCGCGGGCAGACCCACTTCCTGGTCATCTGCCCGGCGTCGGTGGTGATCGGCTGGCAACGCGAGATCGGTCAACGCTCGAAGCTGCGCTCGCACCGGCTGCACGGGGACCAGCGAGAACGTGGCCTGGATGATTGGCTGCGGCAGGGCGGCGTCGCGATCACCACCTTCGAGACCTTGCGGGTACTCGAGGTGCCGGTCGACGTGCCGGCTGCCGTGGTCGTTGACGAGGCGCACTACCTGAAGAATCCGGACGCCAAACGCACCCAGGCGGCGGCCACGGTGCTGGCAGCCTGCCCGCGCGCGTTGCTGCTCACCGGGACGCCGCTGGAGAACAGGGTCGAGGAGTTCACCAACCTGGTCGGCCTGGTCCGTGACGACCTGGTCGGCACGCTCGATCTGGCCGCCATGCGGCTCGGGCCGGACGCCTTCCGCCGCGAGGTGGCGCCGGTCTACCTGCGCCGCAACCAGGCCGACGTCCTGATGGAACTACCGGAGCGGATCGAAACCGATGAATGGGTGGAACTCGGCCGGACCGAGCTGGCCGCCTACCGGGCCGCAGTGCTGGAGGGCAACTGGATGGCGATGCGGCAGGCGGCGTTCGCCAGTCCGGCGTCCGAGAAGCTCGATCGGCTGGTCGACCTGTGCGCCGAGGCAGCCGCGAACCAGCGCAAGGTTGTCGTCTTCTCCTGCTTCCTGGGCACGCTCGACATGGTGCGGCAGGCCCTCGGGCCGCGCAGCCTCGGCCCGCTGACCGGTTCGCTGTCGCCCGACCGCCGCCAACAGTTGGTGGACGAGTTCACCGCCGGCCCCGCCGACCGCGTCCTGTTGGCCCAGGTGCAGGCGGGCGGGGTGGGACTCAACGTCCAGACCGCCTCGGTGGTGCTGCTCTGCGAGCCGCAACTCAAGCCGAGCACCGAGGACCAGGCCATTGCGCGCGTCCATCGGATGGGCCAGGTCCGACCGGTGGACGTGCACCGGCTCTGCGCCCAGGACAGCATCGACGAACGGATCCTCGAGTTGCTCGAAACCAAGCAGAAAGTGTTCGACGATTTCGCCGCCCGAAGCGAGGTCGCGGAGGCGTCCGGTTCGGCGACCGACCCCGGGTTGGCGGGCGTCGCGAAGCAGTTGATCGCCGTTGAACAGGCCAGGTTGGGCACCGGGCCAGCCGATTGAGGTCCCGAGCCCTGCTCGGGACGGCACGTAGACTGGCCACCGAGCAAGAGGAGGACACCCGATGGCCCACCCACTGATCCGACTCGCCGGCCTAACCGTGGCGGCGGTGCTGACCGTGTCGGGACTCGCTGCCTGCACGCGCGGCGACGACAACCAGACGAGCAACCCGACGAGCAACTCGGCAGCCGAGAACCCGGTGCCCAACCAGCCCACCGACATCAGCAGCATCGGCCAGTCGGCAGATCCGCAGCAGGTGGGCGCCGACGTGCGCGCAGCCATGGAGGCCCTGAAGTCGTACCGGATCGAGATGGTCAGTTCGAACATCATGGCGGGTCAGACCATGGAGTCGTCCACCAGCCTGCTGATCGACCGCAGCGACCCCGCGCTGGTCAAGGTGAAGTCGACCTCGATCACCGCCGGCGAGGAGATCGTGATGATCCAGATCGGCAACGAGGTCTACACGAAGCTGCCCGGCTCGACCACGTACACCCGGTCGACGACCGACGCCAACCAGATCCCCAATGCGGGCGGCGCCGACCAGTTGTTCACCCAGGCCCAGCAGGTGCGGTTCATCGGCGATGAGTCTCTGGACGGCACGGACGTGCGGCACTACCTGCTGCTCGACACCGGCGCCACCATCGACGTCTTCGTGAACGACCAGGACCGGGTGCTGAAGACCATCACGACCACCCAGCCGGCCGGCGGCCAGCCGGGGGCGACCGAGGGCAAGTCCACGGTCGAGATCACCTGGCATGACTTCGACCAGCCGCAGGACATCGCGGTGCCCGATCCCTCGGAGGTACAGGGCTGAGCGGTCGACCCGAGGTACACGTTGGGCCGGTAGGTTTGGCATGTGCCACGTTTCGAACCGTTCCATGCCATCCACTACCCCGTCGGGGCTGATCTGGACGACGTCATCGCACCGCCGTACGACGTGCTGTCGGACGAGGACGTCGACGCGCTTGGCCTGCGCAGCAAGCACAACATCACCTGGATCGACGTGCCGCGCGGCGGCGACGACCGCTACCAGGTGGCTGCCTACCTGCTGACCGAGTGGCTCGAGTCCGGCGTCCTGGTTCGCGATCCTGAGCCCAGCTTCACCATCTACCGGATGGACCTGGTCGACGCGACCGGCAACCCGCGCACCATCTCCGGCGTGCTGGGTGGGCTCGAGGTGGTGGACGAGGGTGCTGGCGGCGTCCTGCCCCATGAGCGGACCACCAAGAAGGCCAGCACCGACCGGCTGGACCTGACCGTCGCCACTGCTGCCAACCTGTCGCCGGTCTGGGGGCTGTCGCTGGCGTCCGGGCTCACCGAGGCGCTGGCCGAACCAGGCGCGCCGATCGGTGAACTGGAGGTCGATGGCGTCCGGCACCGCGTCGAGAAGGTCACCGACCCCGATCGCATCGCCGCGATTCGTGCTGTGATCGCCGCCGATGACGTGCTGATCGCCGACGGCCACCATCGCTACGGCATCTCCCGGACCTATCGCGACCTGGTGCGCAAGGCGACCAAACGCAAGGACACCGCGGCCGAACTGACCCTGACCTTCATCAATGAGTTGGTGGATGACCAGTTGTCGATCGAGGCGATCCATCGCATCTACGACGGCGTTTCGCTCGACCAGTTGCGCGCCGACCTGTCGGGCAGCTTCACCCTGGAGGCGATGATCGGCGCCCCGGACGCGCACACGCTCGGCCAGATGGTGCGCGACGGCCGCCTGGTGCTGGTGGCACCCGATGGCACCGCCGAGTGGCTGGTACCGCGTCCGGGTGCCTTCGACGGGGTGCGTGACCTCGACGGCGCGTGGTTGGAACATGCCCTGGCCGCCAGCCGGGCAGAGGTGACGTACCAGCATGGGCTCGAGGAGGTGCTCACCGAGGTGAGCGGACGCGGCGCGTCCGGTAAGCACACCGCCGCGGTGCTGATCCGGCCCACGTCGCTGGCCGAGATCAAGCGGACCGCGCGGGAAGGCCTGCTGATGCCGCCCAAGTCGACGTTCTTCACCCCGAAGCTGCGGACCGGCCTGGTGATCCGGCCGACCACCCGACTGGAGGACTGACCGGGGTAAAGGCGCATCCCCTGCTTCGTGCCAAGTGCCGGGCCGATAGCCTTAGGGCAACAAACCCCACGAGGAGGAAACACATGTCAGGGCGCATCAAGCACCAAGGTCTTGCCAGCAAGATCATGAGCGCGGAGGAGGCAGCGGCCTTCGTCCAACCGGGCGCAGCGATCGGCTTCTCGGGTTTCACGGGTGCTGGCTACCCCAAGGCGTTCCCAGGGGCGCTAGCCAACCGCATCAACGAGGCCCGCGGACGCGGTGAGGACTTCACCATTCGGATGTTCACCGGCGCTTCGACCGCCCCTGAGCTGGACGGTGTGCTCGCCGACACTGGCGGCGTCGCCTTCCGGACGCCCTACCAATCCGATCCCTCGATGCGCAAGAGCATCAACGCCGGCGTGACCGACTACGTCGACACCCACCTGTCGCACGGCCCCAAGCTCACCAACATGGGCTTCCTCGGCAAGCTCGACTTCGCGGTCGTCGAGGCCACCTCGATCACCTCACTGGGCGAACTGGTGCCGAGTTCCTCGGTCGGCGCCAACCGCACCTACCTCGACAATGCAGACAAGATCATCATCGAGGTCAACGAGTGGCAGACCGAGGACCTGTTCGGCCTGCACGACATCTACTACGACATGAACATCCAGGAGCGGCGCCACCCGATCCCGATCAACCACCCGGGTGCCATCGTCGGCCAGCGCACGCTGAAGGTCGACCCCGACAAGGTGGTCGCGGTGATCGAGACCAACTCGGCAGACCGCAACTCGCCGTTCAAGCCGCTGGACGACGACTCGCGCGCGATCGCCAACCACCTGCTGGAGTTCTTCGATCGCGAGGTCGAGTCCGGACGGATGCCACCGCACCTGTTCCCGCTGCAGTCGGGCGTCGGCAACATCGCCAACGCGGTGCTGGCCGGCCTGCTGGACAGCAAGTACGACTACATGACCAGCTACACCGAGGTCATCCAGGACGGCATGATCGACCTGATCGACGCCGGCAAGATCACCGTTGCGTCCGCGACGTCATTCTCGCTGTCGCCGGAGGCTGCGCACCGGATGAACGAGAACGCACGCGCCTATGTCGGCAAGATCATCCTGCGCCCGCAGGACATCTCGAACCACCCGGAGATCATCCGGCGCCAGTTCGTGATCGCCTGTAACGCGATGATCGAGGCCGACATCTACGGCAACGTGAACTCGACCCACCTGATGGGCACCCGGATGATGAACGGCATCGGCGGCTCGGGCGACTTCGCCCGCAACGCCGGTTACTCCATCTTCGTGAGCCCGTCGGTGGCCAAGGGCGGCGATATCTCGGCGATTGTGCCAATGGTCAGCCATCACGACCACACCGAGCACGACACCATGGTGATCATCACCGAGCAGGGTCTGGCCGACCTGCGTGGTCTGTCGCCGCGCCAGCGGGCCAAGGTGGTCATCGAGAACTGCGCCCACCCGGACTACCGCGACATGTTGATGGACTACTACGAGGAAGGCCTGCGGGTCAGCAACGGGACGCACACGCCGCACGTGCTCACCAAGGCGCTCAGCTGGCACCAGCGTTTCCTGGAGACCGGCTCCATGCGCGAGAGCTGATCGAAGCGCAACGCGGGGCCCTCGTCCTTCGGGACGGGGGCCCTTCGCTTTGCGTCAGCCGAGCAGCAGTGTGCGCAACTCGTCAACGGTGTCGACGACGGCCACGCTCGGCTGGGCGCGCATTTCGTCGGGTTGGCCGGCACCCCAGGTGACCCCGATGCCGTCCATGCCAGCCGCGTGCGCCGCCTTGAGGTCGTGGATCGCGTCCCCGACGTAGAGACTGCCGGCAGCCGGGGCGCCCAGCACTTCGAGTCCCTTGAGCAGCGGGGTCGGGTCGGGCTTGTGCCGGTCAGTGTCGTCCATCGCGCAGGCCAGCACGGTCTGCTTCGGCAGGCTGGCGAGCTTCATGGCCGGCAGGGCGGTGCGACGGCGCTTCGAGGTGACGACACCGGTGCGGACACCGGCGGCAACCAGGTCACGCATGAGTTCCTCGATGCCGTCGTAGCGGGTGACCATCGAGTCGAGGTGGGCATAGTTGTGGTCCATGTAGACCCGCTCGAGTTCGGCGGCGTGCTCCGGGTCCTCCTCCTCGAAGACGTCGGCGAGCGTCCGGCCGATCCAGGGCAGGATCTCGGCGCGGGTGACGGCGCGTCCGCTGACGGCCTGCCAGGCAAAGGTGTAGCTGGCGACGATCACGCCGATCGTGTTGATCAGGGTGCCATCGAGGTCGAAGAGCACTACGGGCCAGCGGGGCGAGGACGTCATGGACCCAACCCTATCTGCTGGGCTGGTGGGTGCTCGCCGGCCGACCGCCGGGGTGCTCGGCCCGATGCGGCTAGTCTTGTCCGCAGCACCCCGGACGCAGGAGGAGCAGATGAGCCAGCCGGACGGCACCCCCGCGCCGGATGACGCTGCCCCCACGCCCGCCGACAAGGGCAACGTTTGGCGTCCGGGCGAATGGGACGAGACCCTGTTCGCCACCAACCGGCGCCCGGACGTAGCTGAACCGCCGACCCCACCCGACATCCCGCGTCCCGAGCCAGAGGCAGAGGACGCCGCAGCCACCGACCCGGGAGAGCAAGCGGCCGACCAGCCGGCGCAGGAAGCCCCCCAACCGTCGGCTGCACCCCCGTTGGGACGCTTGATGCCTCCGACCCACGCGGTGGAACGCTCGCAGGTGGCCGAGCAGTACGTGACCCACGCACCCGCGCCCGCTGCGGCCAGGCCACCGGCCGCGCCAGCCCCGACCACGGCAGAGGCCTCCCCGGCTCCGGGGCCGGCTGCTGCTCCATCAGACGAGGGCGGACGCAATCTGCCCGCCGAACGCGTCCAACAAACTGCCCAGGTTGCCCCGGCCGAGACCGACCCAGATTCCATCGGTGGTCTGGGCGACTTGCCCAGCACTCCGATCGTGTCGCTGCCGCCGATCGAGGAAGCGGTCGCGGGCTACCCGTTGAGCAAGCGCACTGGCGAACCCGAACGCAGCCCGCTGGTCACCGTCGCCACGTTGGCCTTCGGCGCATCGGCATTCGTTGCGATGGCGACCTACTGGTACTACTGGTGGGTCG
>JAXGOU010000044.1:0-10361 GCA_040767325.1 Brooklawnia sp.
TCACCCGCGGATCCACAGTTCGTCCGCGTCCTGGTGGAGGGTGAACGCCACCGACCTCTACATCTGGGCGATCGGGCTGCTGGTCCTGGTCTCGATGACCGTCTCGGGTCTGACCCAGATGCCGGTGCCCCTGCTTCCGGACGCCGCCTGGTGGCTGCCCGCCGGTTGGCTGGCCGTGGTGGTCGGTCTGGTGATCTGCGCTGCGCAGTTGATCGGACCACTGGGTGTGAGTGGCGCTGCTGCGTGGTGGGTGCTGTCGGCACCTATCGATCGAGCAGATGCACTACAACCCGCGTTCACCAAGGTGCTGGTCGCCGCACTCCTGGTGGGCCTGGTCGCGGCAGGCACGCTCCACCTGCTCGTGGCGCCATCGCTGTGGTGGACGCTGGCTTGCGCGGGTGCCAGTCTCGGCTCGGGTCTCGTCGCAGTGCTTCGCCAGGAGGGTCACCGCTGGAAACGCCTCACTCCGGTGGGCCTGATCAGTGCGACCTGGCCGATCGGCTGGCTGTCGCTGGGAAGCCTTGGCCTGACCGGATGGCAACTCGCCGGGCCGATCGCGATCGTGGGGTTGGCGCTGGCCGTGGCGATTGCCTTTCGCATTGCGCACCGGGGGTTGGGCAACCTGTCAATCCATCAACTCACTGCATCGGGACGCGCCCGTAGCGCGATGACCGGGGCCCTCGCCGGGGCCGACAGTGGCCTGTTCTACGACATCGCGATCCCCCGACTGCTCGCGTCCGGACGCAGTGCGCGACTGCCATCCGCCGGACGCGGAGCCCGAGCGCTGGCCCTTCTGGACCTCGCTCGCGTGGTCCTCCGCTACCCCCGCGTCCTGCTGGGCCTGCCCATCTGCTGGCTGATGACGGCCGCTACCGCCGCGCTTGGCTACGGACCGATGGGTGCGGTGCTGATCACCCCGGTGCTGCTGCTGGCCTTGTCGGGGCCGATGTCGAACCTGCGGTTGGTTGTTCGTTCACCGGGCCTGGCGCGCACCCTGCCATGGTCGACGCACGCCACGCGACTCGCCGCCAGCGCGGCTGCTGTCGTGATCTGCCTGGTCTGGATCGCCGGCGCAGCACTGCTGGTACCGCCCCTGTTCGCCTGGACGATGGGCATGGCAGCACTGGCCGGAGCCTCCCGGTGGCTATCGAGCGGGGCGCCGAACTTCGGGACCCGCATCGTCATGACCGAGACCGGACCGGTCCCGATCGGCGCAATCTCAACTGCGCTGCGCGGCTTCGATGTCGTCGCGCTGACGGTCGGGGCGACACTGATCGGCGTCCCCATTCCCGCGGTGGCCTTGACCACCACGATGCTCGCCGCGGCGTGCCTGGCGCGTCCGTGACTCGTCCCGCCCCGTGCATCCGCGGACGAAGTGCGAGTTCACGGACGAAATTTCGTCCGCGGATCCACAGATCGTCCGCGTCCCGGTGGGGGCGCTCAGTCGAACTGGCGGGGAACTCAGCCGATGTGGAAGTAGCGCTGCACCAACTCGTCGATGAGGCCCTTCTGCTCCAGCAACTGGGTGCGCAGGTCCTCGTCGCCGAAGCGGCGCAGCCGGGCCGCCCAGGCGTCGATCAGGCCGCTCGGGAAGACGTCGTCGGCCTCGTAGCTGGCCCGCTGCTCGATCAGCCGATCGGCCGATTCGAAGCAGGAGGTCGGCAGTTGGTCCAGACCTTCGACCTTGGACGCGTCGCCCGACACGTTGCGCTGCTCGGCGTACTCCAGCATGCCGGGCTTGGTCAGACCCTCCCGGGCCGCCACCGTGACGCCGGCAAGCAGCAGGTGGATGTTGGCCGACCCGTCCGGGCTGCGCAGTTCGACGGTCTGGGCATCGTTGGGCAGGTCGTCGATCGGTTCCTCGTTGGGGTTGGCGTCCCGGTACATCCGGTCGTCCAGGTTCTGCCAGCCCAGCGGGACGCGCACCAGCGCTGACCGGTTGCGATCACCCCAGCAGATCGCGGTCGGCGCCTCCTGGTGCGGCACCAGGCGCAGGAAGGACGTGGGCACCGTGTTGCCGAAGGCCGTCAGCGACGCCGCATGCGACAGGTAGCCGCCGATCACCTTCTTCGCGTCCGGCAGCAGCCCCTTGCCCTGGCTGAACTGGTTGACCCCGTCCTTCATCAGGCGGGTATGGAAGTGCATGCCCGACCCGGCCTGGCCGACCACGATTTTGGGCGAGAAGCTGACCTCCAGACCGTACTTGTAGGCCACCTGCCGCACCACCCACTTGGCCAGTGCCATCTGGTCGGCGGCGTCCCCAACCGGAGTCGGCAGGAACTCGATCTCGTGCTGGACGTGCTGGCGTCCTGCGGTGACGAAGTTGCCGACCTCTGCGTGCGCGTACTTCAACGAGCAGCCCATCTGGGCCAGGTGGTACAGCGTCTCCTGCCGGATCTCGCCCCACTTCGAGAAGGGCGGCGCCTCGTGGTAGCCCTTCTGCTCGACCACCGGGTAGAGGTCCTCGGCGGGGCTGAACAGGTAGTACTCCAACTCGCCCAGCGCCTCCAGCGTGCAGCCGGTCTGCTCCTGCAGGGACGCCTGGGCCTTACGCAGGATGTACTCCGGTGCGCTCGACAGCGGGTTGCCGTCCACGTCGTAGAACGAGCAGAGCAGGTCGAGTGACGGGGTGTCACTGAAGGGGTTGATGAACGCACTGCGGAACCGCGGCATGACATAGAGGTCGGACGACGTCGCATCCACGAAGTTGAACAGGCTCGAACCGTCGACCCGCTCGCCCATCGTCAGCACCCGATCCAGCTGCGCCTTCGACTGGATCACGAAGTTGAGCATCTTCAACCGGCCGTCGCCACCCAGATAGCGCAAGTTGAGCATCCGAATGTCGTTGCGCTCGATGTAGCCGATAATGTCGGCCTTGGTGAACTCATCTGCGGGCTTGCCGAGCGCCCTGACCAGCTGGTTCGGATTGAGCGTGACGGTGTCGTTGTCGAGCACGGGGCCTCCTGATTCTGCGCTGCGCACATCCTGCCATGCCTCGGCGCCGGGCCGAGTGGCTGCCCACTTCGGCTGACCCTCCCGCTCACTAGTCTGAATTGGTCGGAGGAGGACCGTGAGGATTCGAAAAGCGCTGGTCGCAGGCGCGTTGCTGGTCGGCTTGACCGCATGCACCGGTACGTCTGCCACCGACCCGATCTTCGACGAACTTCCGGACGCGCTGACTGCCGCCATCGCCGCGCAGGACGCCCCGGTCTCCACCCTCATCCTGCAGCCTGGCACCGCGACGCTGAACACGAACGTCGACGGACGGCTGGTGATCCAGGTGCTCGTGCCGGCCGGTGAACCAGCCGATTCCGGTCCCGGACTGGTCGGGATGTCCGCCGCCGACTTCCCGGCGAAAGACCTGGTCGAACAGGCCAGGGCCCAGGCGACGCAGTGCCCGAAGACCTGGGGCTTCACCGCCCAGGCGCTGTCGTCCAGTGCTGTTCAGACCACTGCCGGCTGCGACGGCGCGAACATCGCCAAGGTCAACGGCACCGAACTGCCCGCCCTGGGCGCCACGTGGGACGTCGCCACCTTCACCACCTTGTGGTCGGAGATCAAGCTGATCAGCCCGGGCATGTTGGTGCGCCAGCTGGCCTTCGATCCGGAAACCGGCATGGTGCTGGTGGGATTGCCACTGGACGCGCAGAACAGCCCCGGCTGCAGCCCGATGTGGGCCCGGCACCTGGCGCAACCGGCGTCCTCGGGTCCCACCTGCATGGGTGACGGCAAGGCTTCCGACCTCAAACTGATCGACCTCAACTCGCTGACCCCGGAGCGCCTGGTCACCCTGATGCACCAGGGCCTGGGCGAGTTGCCCGGCGCCGACGCCAGCCAGGCCTACCTGCTGGTGGACGGCTACCAGGTGACCATCGAGGTCGGCTCCCAACAGACCCACGTCCCCTACGAAGGATGACCCAGATGCAGGAATACAGCGATCCCCACGACGTGCTGACGGTCCGTGTCGACGGCTCCGACGTGGACGGCGTCGTCGTCCGCAACGGCTGGCGCGACCACTACTCGGTCGAGGAGTTCACCACCGCGATCAACGACCTGCTGAAGCAAGCCATCCCGGTGCGTGAGGAACCGACGCCGGACGCCGAGCCGGTCAGCGAGCGCGAGTTGAGCGTCGAGGAACAGATCGTCTTCTGGAACGAGTTCATGCTCTACGAGTCCCGGATGGACAAGTTGCGCCAGCGCATCCTGGCCGGCGAACTGACGCCCGAGGATCGCGAGGTCGAGGTCTCCGACCCGCGGCAGCGCGTCGGGGTGCTCTACCTGGACGGTGCCTTCCACGAGATCGGCTTCGACCCGACCTGGCTTGCCGAGGCACCCATGCAGACCCTGAGCGAGACGATCACCGAGACGTTGCGGCAGCGTCCGCTCGCCACCGACCTGCCGATGGACCCCGACCTCGCGGACGTCGCCGAACGCCGCGCCACCCTCCGCGCGATTCTTCGCGGCCGCTGACCGAAGGAGTACCTCATGGATCCCGATCTGATCGTCAAACTGATCAACCAGGCCGTCGAGCAACTCGCCGAGAAGTACTCGAAGCTGACCGGCTACGCCAAACCTGCCGCTGACAAGCTCGATCAGGGGCTTGGTCGGCTGAAGCAGTGGAAGGTGCAGCAGACATCGAGCAGCAGTTCGGGGACCATTCCGATCGTCACCTTCTCCTACTGGGACACCAAGCCACGCTGGTGGCACTGGTTCGCCGGCTTCACTGCGGTTGGCGTCGTGGACCACCCGAAGAAGGCGGAGGCGGAGGCCGCCGTCACCCAGTTGCTTGGGGAGTCCGAGACCAACCAGAAGAACTTCGAGTTGGACGCCGAGAAGGTCGGCCTGACCACCGGCCAGATCGGCACCGCGATCACCACCTGGATGACCACCCGCAGCCAGATCGCCAACAACGTGACGACCATCATCCCGGAGAACATGGACTCGGTGTCGTCCAGCGGCGACCTGCGCAACTGGACCAGCCCCAAGGCCAAGCAGGGCTACGCGTCCGTGTACAGCCAGCAACGCCAGGCTGCCCTGACGTCGATGGATATCATCAAGGACCTGTACACCAACGACGCCGCCCTGCTGAGCAGCATCGGCAGCAAGCTCAGCCAGCTCGCTGGTCTGACGTTGGCCGAGGACGAGTTCTGGACCAAGCAGATCCTGGGTCTGCCCATCCCGACCGACCCGGAGAAGTTCGTCCCGTTCGAGTTCTTCAAGAGCCTGGTCGATCAGGGCATCGGTGTCGTCCAACAGCATCGAACGGATCAGGCCCGGGACCTCGGGCAGATGGGCACGGACCTCAACGGCACCATCGACTCGCTGATGAAGCTGAGTGACATCGAGATCGCCATCACCACCCTGGGCAAGGGCAACGGTGCCGGCGGCTGGCCGAACTCTGAGGACATCACCCTCGGCCAACTCGACGAGGGCGCGCCCACCCGAGAAACCCTGGTCTTCTGCGCCCAGTACTTCCATGACCATGCCGACAAGTGGCGCGAGGTCTCGCAAGCACTACAGACCCCGAAGAACACGGCTGCCACCGTCCCGCACATCGACACGATGTTCCAGCGGGTGCCGAACTTCGCAGCCGACAAGTCGGCCGTCCTCAACCAGCTGAAGACCAAGGTGACCGATGACATCCTGGGCCACGGCGTGAAGGTCACCGAAGAGGTGGCCAAGAAGCTCGACCAGACGATCATCGACTACCTGAAGGCCGAGGACGAGGGACGCGGCCTGGCGAACGGCGTCTACAAGGAGATCTACGGCACCGACATGCCGTAACCGGACCCCCGGCGCGGTACAGCCGCGGCTGATTTGGCATAGGGCCTATCGCTGCGGCACAACTCCTGACAAGGTGTAGCCGTGGGATTGGGAACCGGGGCGCAGATGCGCACGTCCGAACGTGTCATCTTCGCCGCCGGTGACATCTTCGGGGGCGGCGGGTCCGCGCTGATCAGCGTGCTGTACCTGTTCTACCTGACCGACATCATCGGGATTCCACCCGCGTCGGCTGGCCTGGCACTGCTGATCCCGAAGGTCTGGGATGCGATCAACGACCCACTGATGGGTGCGCTGAGCGACAACACCCGGACGCGTTGGGGGCGCCGGCGTCCGTTCATCGCCCTCGGCGGATCGCTGCTGGTGCTGGCCATCGCAGCCATCTGGGCACCGATCGGCGGTTGGGACTCGACCACCGCCAAGACCATCTGGGCCATCGGCGCGAACCTGGTCTACACCACGGTTGCGACCATGGTGGCAGTGCCCTACGGCTCGTTGTCCACCGAGGTCACCACCGACTACGAGGAACGCAACCGCATCAACGTAATGCGCCTCGCCTTCTCGACCATCGCGGCCGCGGTGTGCACCCTCGGCGGCACCACGCTGCTCAACTGGTACACCTCCGGACGCGTCGACTCGCTGCAGTTGTACCTACTGATCGTGGGGGTCTTCGGGGTGGTCTTCGTTACCCCGATCCTGCTGGTGGCGATCCGGACGCGCGAGCGCGCCCCGATTCCCACCGAGCGCACCAGGCTGTCGATGGCCGGCGTCCTGGCGCCGCTGAAGTACGCCTCGTTCCGCAAACTGCTCGGGATGTACGTCTGCCAGGCGATCACGATGGACATTGTCAGCGCCCTGGTCGTCTACTACTCGCTGTACGTGGTGCGGCTGAACGTGACTGTCTTCCTGGGCATCTTCATCGTGGTGAACCTGGTCGGCTTCGTGGTGGTCGGACGCTTGGTGCAGTTCGTCTCGAAGAACCTGATCTACCGCGCGGGCATCCCGGTGGCGCTGATCGGGGCACTCGGCATCGGGCTGTACCCGAGGGAATGGCCGGCGTGGGGCTCGTACCTGTGCGCGATGCTGGTGGCGGCCGGTATCTGCGGCGGTGTGCTGATGAGTGGGGTGATGTTCCCCGACGTGATCGACGACGCGGAACTGGTGACCGGTGAACGCAACGCTGGCGCCTTCTCCGGCCTGATGACGCTGATCCGGGGCGTGGCGACCGCGATCGCCCTGCAACTGATCGGCCTGATGCTGCAATTCACCGGCTACCGGGCGCCCGAGCACTACGTGGAGCCAACCCAGCCGCTGGCGGTGCAGATCGGCATTCGGGCCACGATGGCGGGCGCGGTGATCGTGCTGATGAGCGTCGGCTGGCTGATCGCGCGCACCTATCCCCTGACCCGACCGGTCTGCGAGCAGATGCAGGTGCAATTGGCCGAACAGCGGCGGGCGGCGTCCGCGGCGGCCATGCTGGATTCAGCAGGCGGGGCCAGAGGAGGGACAGATGTCGACGGCTGAATCCGACCGCAATCGGGTGCGTCCGGCTGTGAAGGCGATCATCATCCGCGACGGACAGGTGCTGGCGACCGTCAATGACGACGTGGATGGCGACTGGTACCTGCTGCCCGGCGGCGGCATGGAGTTCGGCGAGTCGATGCATGAGGCACTCCAGCGCGAATGCCTGGAGGAGATCGGTTGCCCCGTCGAGATCGGTGAGATCGTCATGCTGCGTGACTACATCGGCGCCCGCCACGAGTTCGCCGCGACCGATTCGGACTTCCAGCAGCTGGAGATCTACTTCGAGTGCCGGCTGCCGGACGGCGTCGAGCCCGACGTGGGCATGGTGGGTGATGAGAGCCAGACCGGGGCGATCTGGTTGGACCTCGCCAACCTGCCGGGGCGGCTCTACCCGAAGGCGCTGCAGACCTGGCTGCTGGCCGACCCGGCGACGCGTCCGCGGTACCTGGGCGCGGTGAACTGACGATGGGCGACCGCCCCGGCACCCCACTCGATCCCGGCATGGCGATCAAGATGGCCCCGCCGGGGCTGGCCGACTTGCCCCTGTTGCTGCGTGGCGAGGCCATCGACGAATCTGCGTTGGCCGGATTGATCGAATTCGTGGACGCGCGGTACGACTGCGCTGACTTTCGGCTGATCACGCTGCTGACGGTGTGGCTGCGCGGCCGGCAGGTGCTCAGCCCGGCGATGGCCGCCGAGGTGAAACGGGCGATCCTGGGGTTCGCCTACTGGATGGACGAGCCGGGCACCGACGCGCTGTGCACGTGGTCGGAGAACCACCAGATCATCTTCTCGGTCTGTGAGTACGTCGCGGGACAGACCTTCCCGGACGAGGTCTTCGCGTCCAGTGGTTTCAGCGGCCGCGACCGGATGGCACGGGCCCGGACGCGAATCGACCGCTGGCTGGCCGACCGCTTCCGGTTCGGCTACACGGAGTGGTCATCGACCACCTACTACGAGGAACATGCGGCTGGGTTGGGATTGTTGACCGAGCACTGCGCCGACGAGGGACTGGCCCGTCAGGCCGCGGTGGCGCTGGACCTGCTCTTCCTTGATCTCGCGCTGCACAGCTTCCGGGGTCGCCTGGTCACGACCAGCGGACGCGCCTACGAGGTGCAGAAGAAGTACCCCGAGCAGGCCGACGTCGACCAGTTGCTGGCCTGGGCGTTCCCGGGGGCACGTGCTGCGCTGCCGGGTGCCGAGATCGATTACGCACGCATCAGCGGACCGCTACTGAGCGGAACTCAGTATCGCGTCCCGGCGGCGATCCGCGCCATCGCCGAATCGCCGCTAACAGCTCCGGTGGAGTTCCGGACGTCCACCGGGCTGGACGTGACTGAAGTCCGCGAGCACTATCCGCGGCCGCTGCGCATTGAGGACGCCGGGATGCAGTTCTGGGCGATGGAGGCCTTCACCACCCCGCCCTCGATCAACCTGACCGCGGAGATCATCGCGCGTTACCAGATGGCGGACAACGCCTTCCTGCGTGGGCTGGGCCCGTTCTCCCGGCTGCGGCGCACCGGCCTGCTGCCCAGCCTGATCCGGCTGCTCAATCCCGCTACCCAGGGCGTCGCGATCCAACGGGCCAACATCACGGCATGGCGCAGCCCGGACGCGCAATTGGCCAGCGTCCAGCACCACCACCCGGGCGGCTTCGGCGACCAGCAACACCTCTGGACGCTCGCGCTGCCCGGCGACGTCGCGATCTTCGCGGTGCACCCGGGCGCGCCGATGTTCGACTCGAACCAGCGCGGCTTCTCACCGGCCGAGTGGGTCGGCAACGGAATCAACCCGGCGATCGGGCAGACGGGCAACGTGCTGTTGGCCTGCTACGACACCCGCGCGCGAGCCGGCCTGCTGGAGCGCCGGCCGCGGCAACGACTGTCGCACATGTTCGTCCCGTTCGATCGGCTGGACGAGGCGCTGCTCGACGGCGATCGGTGTTGGGTGCGCTCCGGCGAGGGCTGTGCACTGATCCTGGCGGACGGGCCGATCGTCCGGTTGGGCGACGAGTTGGTACGTCGCGGCCGAGTTACTGGTTGGGCGGTGGTGGTCGCCACCCGGCCGTTCGCGACGCTGGACGAGTTCCGGGCGCCCCTACCGCACTACGACCTTTGGCTGTCGGGAGGTCTGCTCAAACTGAGCGACCAGGACGGCGAGGTCTGGACGGTGGACCGCACCGGATTCACCCACAACGGGGAACTGCAGGACCACGAGCACCCGCGGTTCGACACCCCCTGGGTGCAGGCCGAGCGGTTCCCCTCGCTCATCGAGGTCCGGGCCGGTGGGCACCGGCTGACGCTGACCGACCAGGGTGGACGCGAACAGACCGAGGAGGATGCATGAGGCCCGCGCTGCAGCGCACCGTCGAACTCACCGACGCCGTGGTCGGGCGACTGATGGACGCGAAGCCGCTGCCGTGGATGTGGGGACCGGGGCTGCTGGGCTACTCGCTCGCGTTGCTGCAGCGCCGGCTGGGTGATCGTCGTTACGACGACTACCTGCTGCGCTTCTGCCGGGCGCACGTGGACACAACCGTGCACTGCTCGGACACCACCGCCCCTGCGCTGCTCACCCATGAGTTGGCTCGCGACGGCATCGACGAGTTCGCCCCGATGACGCAGCGCGCACTTGGCTATCTGGCTGGGGCGCCGGACCTGCCGGGGGCTCTAGGGATCCCCAACCACCTCGGCACAGGGGGCTACGCGCCGTGGTACCCAGCATCGGCGTGGGTGGATTCGGTGATGATGATCGGCGTCTTCCCGGCGATCGTCGGGGCAGATCGTGGGGACCGGGCTCTGCTGGACAGCGCGGCGCTGATGCCTGCACACTTCGCGGCACTGATGCGCGACGACGCGTCCGGGTTGTGGTCGCACTCGTGGTGGGCACCGGCCTGGCATTCACCGGGTGGCCGGCGGTTCCCGCGTCGGGTCTTCTGGGCCCGCGGCAACGGCTGGGTGGCAGCCGCGCTGCCGATGCTGCTGGACGCGATCGGGCTCGACCACCCACAGGCGGACGCGATTCGCGGGCTCAATGCCGATCTGGCGCTGGCCCTG
>JAXGOU010000045.1:0-10256 GCA_040767325.1 Brooklawnia sp.
GGCTGCTGTTCGAAGGTCGTGGTGGACGTCCTGCGGCGCCGGAACCCTTGGGGCACCATCACAAAGCCGGCAGCGGTCAGCGCCTGATGGTGGTCGCTGTTCTCCAGGGCAGGTTGGCCGTTGATCTGCTCAATGGTCAGTTCATCGATGCGTCCGGACGCGACGCCCGCCCCGAGGAGCCCCAACGCCGTGGCCAACCGTGGGTCGGCGGCCTCGGTGAAGCAGAGCAGCGTCCGGGCCCCCCGTTCCAGGTAGGCGATCAGGGCGCCGTCGTCGAGCAATACCAGCGAACCCGCGCCTCGATTGGGACGGTGCGCGGGCGAGATCGGCCACGCCAACGCCGCACCGTACGGGTTGGCCGGGTCTGACGCCGCAAGCAGTAGGGGAGGAGTGGTGGCTGATTCTCGGAGCAGGTCGACGGCGCCCGGTAGCGCGAACTGGGCGCCGCCCAGACCTTCCACGAAATAGCCACGACGCAGGGCGCCCCGTTCTTCCAACGAAGCCGATACCCGGTAGACCTCGCCGAACCCGCTGGTCAGCACCTCAGTCGTGCTGGCGGCCTTGGTGAGGACGCCGTGGCGTCCCAGCAGCAGTCCGACGTCCTGCACGAGTTGTTCGGCCGCAGGCAGGGTGCCCCTGACCACGGCCGACCACCGGACACCCCCGAGTGAGGACTGGGGCAGCACGATGGCGCGCGGCAGGGCCCTGCGCCGGGGGCGCGGCGCCTGAACCCGACGGAGTACCTTCTGGCCACACCATTGCCGGACCGCGCCGAAGGAATCCGTGCCGGCCAGCCCGGCCCAGGCCAGCTCCCACAGTGCTGCCTCCACCGCGCTCAGCGAGGTGTCCGGCGTCACCAAATCGGCTGCGCGCCAGGCGCCCCCGGCCTCCAGTCGGTCCAGCAGCGAGCGTGCCAGCGCGCTGACCTCCGCCGAACTGGCCGCAAGTGAGACGTCTCCGGGCCAAAGCTGCACCCAGCCGTCCCGCTCGCCGAGCCGGCCGTGCCCCGTCCAACGGACACTGCCGTCGGCCAGCAGTTCGTCCAGCATGGCCGGCTGGTAGTCGTCGACCCTGGCCGGCAGCACCACCGACTCGAGCATCGACGCCGCGATCGGTACGCCGGCGAGTTGATCGACGGCTGCCGCCAGCGCGCCGGTGCCGCGGCCTGGCGCGTCCAATTCGTGCCAACGGGCCAGGAAGCGCGCCAGTTGCCGCGGGTTGACCGGCTCGACATCGGCACGTAGCCGGGCCAGCATCCGGCGCTTCAGCCGGCTGAGCACCTCGCGATGGCAGAACTGCAGCGGCCCCTTGTCAGGCAGGTATTCGGATTGGACCAAGGAGCCCTCGGCCGCCCGGTCGAGCAGCATCGACTCGACCCGTGGCAAAGCGATGCCGTAGCGGTCGGCGAACCCGGCCGGCTCGGTGGCGACTCTGGTGCGGGTCCAGCGGTCCAGCAGCCGGGCCCGTGCTGCCGCAGCGACACGCTCATCGGTGGCGGCCAGGTCGGCGAGCAGTTCGGCGTCCTCGCTCACGATCAGCGCGGGCAGGTCACCGAGCCGGACGCTGCGCACCCGGCCAGCTGCCGCCAAGTCGTTGAGCCAGCCCGCGGCTTCGTCCGGATCGGCATCGGCACGGGCCCCCAGTTCTGCCTCGGTCAGCGGCCCAATGGTTCGCAGCACGTCCCACAGTTGCTCGGCGTCCCCGGCTCGCCAACCGGGTGCCGTCCGCTGCAACTCGGACTCGACCTGCTCGATGAGCGCGGCGTCGAAGAACTCGGCCAGCGATTCGCGGCCGAGCAGTTCATCCAGCAGACCTGGGTCGAGCGTCAGGGACGCGAGGCGGCGCTCCGCGTCCGGCTGGTCGCCGTCGTACATGAACGCCCCGGCGAAACCGAACATGACATGGCGGGCGAACGGGGACGGGGATTCGGTTTCCACTGCGACCACCTGGACACGCCTGGACCGGATCTGGTGCAGCAGGCCGACCAGCCCGGGCAGGTCGAAGACGTCGTTGAGGCACTCACGCATCGTCTCCAGCACGATGGGGAAGTCGGGGTAGCGGCTCGCCACGCCGAGCAGTTGGGTGGCCCGGAGCCGCTGCTGCCACAGGGGGGATCGCTGACCAGGCCGTCGTCTCGGCAGCAGCAGGGCGCGTGCCGCGCATTCCCGGAAACGGGCCGCAAACAGCGAGGAACCGCGCACCTCGTCCTCGATGATCCCGGTGACCTGGTCGGGATCCAGCCCGGTCAGTAGTTCGGCGCCGGGTGGCTCAGCGTCCACGTCGGCTACTCGGACGACGATGCCGTCGTTGCTGACCACGATGTCCGGCTCGATACCGAACTGCTCGCGCAGGCGGTGGCGCAGCAGCATCGACAACGGTGCCAGCACCGGGCTGCCCAGGCTGCTCAGGACGCAGACCCGCCAGTCGCCCACCTCGTCCCGGAAACGCTCCACGACGATCGTGTTCGCGTCGGGTACCAGACCGGTGGCCCGGGCCTGGTCGGCCACGTAGGTCTTGAGGTTGACCACCGCCCTCGGGTCCAGACCGGTGCGGACGGCGAGGGCCTCGGTCGCCGCATCCGGGTCGGCGGCCAGTCGCGCCGCCGCTTCACCGATGGCCTGACCCAGTTCGCGTGGCCGGCCCATCCCGTCGCCGTGCCAGAACGGCAGCCGACCAGGCACCCCGGGCGCCGGGCTGACCAGGACCTGGTTGGCGTTGATCTCCTCGACGCGCCAGCTGGTCGTCCCCAGGGTGAAGACGTCGCCCACCCGGGATTCATGCACCATCTCCTCGTCCAGTTCGCCGACCCGCCGCGCGCCGCCGCGCTCATCGATGCCGGATCCGACCAGGAAGACGCCGAACAGCCCGCGGTCAGGAATCGTGCCACCGCTTGTGGTCACCAACTGGCGGGCTCCCGGACGGGCGGACAACAACCCCGTGCGTTGGTCGCGTGCCAGCCTCGGGCGCAGACCGGCGAAGTCCTCACTCGGGTAGCGACCGCACAGCATGTCCAGCACGCCGTCGAAGGCCGAACGGGGCAGCGTGCTGAACGGCTCGGCCTGCCTGACCAGGGTATACAAGTCGTCGGCCGTGCGTGGCGAGGTCAGGCAGATCGACACGAGTTGCTGGGCGAGCACATCGAGTGGGTTGCGCAACAGCGGCAGCGGCTCGATCGCCCCGGCCAGCATCCGATCGACGATGACCGTGCACTCCAACAGGTCGCCCCGAGCGGTCGGAAAGAGCACTCCTCGACTGACGGCTCCTACTTGATGGCCGGCACGACCCACCCGCTGCAGCGCGCTGGAGACCGACGGCGGTGCCTGGACCTGGATCACCAGGTCCACCGCCCCCATGTCGATGCCCAGTTCCAGTGACGAGGTGGCCACCACGCACTTCAGTTCGCCGGTCTTCAACTCATGCTCGATCTCCAGTCGGCGCTCCTTGCTGACCGAACCGTGGTGGGCTCGAGCGATCACCGGGAAGTGGGTGCCGTCGTGACCGGTTGTTCGGTCTGTTTGGGCCATCAGCTGGGCCGGTGGGGGTGACACGATCTTCTCGGCGCCCAATCGCAGCGCATGCAGTTCATTCAGGTGCGACGTCAGCCGCTCGGCCACTCGCCGGGAGTTGCAGAAACAGATGGTCGAACGGTGCTGGTCGATCAACTCCAGGATGCGCGGTTCGATCCATGGCCAGATGGAGTTGCTGGTGTCCTGCTGCTGCGGCGAGGCCATGCGCCGCAGTTCAGTCATGTCGTCCAATGGGACCACGATCTGGGTCTGCCAGTGCTTCTCGGCTTTCGGTTCGATCACCCGCACTGGGCGGTTCCCACCCAGGAAGCCGGCCACCTGCTGGGTGGGGTTGACCGTGGCTGACAACCCGATGCGTTGCGGACCAGCGCCCGTCCCGGACAGCCGTTCGAGGCTGATCGCCAGGTGAGCACCACGCTTGGTGCCGGCCAGGGCATGCACTTCATCGACGATCAGCGTCTCGACCGAGCTGAGGGTTTCGGCGGCCTGGCTGGACAGCATCAGGAACAGCGATTCCGGCGTGGTGATCAGGATGTCTGGTGGGTTGCGCAGCAGGACGCGCCGCTCAGCCGCCGAGGTGTCACCGGAGCGGACGGCGACGCGCACCGTGGGCTCGGGCAGCCCCAGTCGGCGGGCCTCAGCCTGCATGCCGCGCAGCGGGACGCGCAGGTTGCGCTCCACGTCCACCGCCAGCGCCTTGAGGGGCGAGACGTAGAGCACGCGTACCCCGCCGGTTGACGGGGTGCTGACCAGCCGATCCAGACTGTGCAGGAAGGCGGCCAGTGTCTTGCCCGAACCGGTCGGTGCCACCACCAGGACGTGCTCGCCGCCACTGATCGCCTGCCAGGCCTCGGATTGGGCCTGCGTCGGCCCAGTGAAGGAGCCGTTGAACCAGCCCCGCGCCAGCATGCCGAACCCGCTGAGCGGGTCGTGTGCGGCGTTGTCGGGCATGAGCCAATTCTGGCCGAGACCACCGACAGTTTTGTCGGCTGGGCAGGGCCGAAGGACGCGTTGGGTTGGCCGATAACCTTGGCCCATGCGTGAGGCGGAACTGTGGCAGCGGCTGGAGGCCCACTTGGGTTCTGCCTACGCGTTGGTCTGGGCCGAGCAGGTTGCGCTGGCCGAGCTCGGTGGGCGCACGGTGCGCGAGGCCCTGGCCGCGAACCTGCCCTGCAAGTCGATCTGGCGGGCTGTGTGGGCACAATTGGAGCTGCCGGCGTGCGATCGCTGAAGGGTTTCACGACACGCCCGCAAGAATCCCTCTTCGAACACATGTTCGGATAGTGTGGGTCGCGGTTGAGTCAGTGGCTCGAGTTATCCACAGCCGGCGACCAAAATGACGGATTGTCAGAGGCGCCGCCTACATTCTCGTTGCACGACCCACCACCAAAGGTTTCCAGGGGTACCTGGCCAGGAAAGGACAGACAGATGGCTGTGGCAGACCGCGAGAAGGCGCTGGAGGCAGCGCTCGCCCAGATCGAGAAGCAGCACGGCAAGGGCTCGATCATGCGGCTGGGCGACCAGTCGCACGCCCAGATCGAGGTCATCCCGACCGGGTCCATCGCGCTCGACGTCGCCTTGGGCATCGGCGGCCTGCCGCGTGGCCGGATCGTTGAGGTCTACGGGCCGGAGTCGAGCGGCAAGACGACTGTGGCGTTGCACGCCATCGCCAACGCGCAGGCCGAGGGCGGCATCTGCGCCTTCATCGACGCCGAGCACGCCCTCGATCCCGCCTACGCGGCGGCACTGGGCGTCGATACCGACGCGTTGCTGGTCAGCCAGCCGGACAACGGGGAGCAGGCGCTGGAGATCGCCGACATGCTGATCCGCTCGGGAGCCCTGGCGTTGATCGTCATCGACTCGGTGGCCGCCCTGACGCCGCGTGCCGAGATCGAGGGCGAGATGGGCGACTCGCATGTCGGCCTGCAGGCGCGTTTGATGAGCCAGGCGCTGCGCAAGATCACCGGTGCGCTCAAGAACGCGAACACCACCGCGATCTTCATCAACCAGTTGCGCGAGAAGATCGGCGTGATGTTCGGCAGCCCGGAAACCACAACCGGTGGGCGCGCGCTGAAGTTCTACTCGTCGGTGCGGCTGGATGTGCGCCGCATCGAGTCGTTGAAGGACGGCAACGAGGTCGTCGGCAACCGCACCCGCGTGAAGGTCGTCAAGAACAAGGTGGCCCCGCCGTTCAAGCAGGCCGAGTTCGACATCATGTACGGCAAGGGCATTTCGCGCGAGGGCAGCCTGATCGACATGGGTGTCGAGGTTGGCATCATCCGCAAGGCGGGCGCTTGGTTTACCTACGCCGACGACCAGCTCGGGCAGGGCAAGGAGAACGCCCGGAACTACCTGCTCGCCAACCCCGATGTCGCCAACGAGATCGACAAGAAGATCCGCGAAGCGATGGGCATGGGGGAGGTGCCGGAGGGCATCGATCCCCAGACCGGTGAGATCGGCGTCGACTTCTGACCGTGTCCGACGAACCCGACGAGGCCACGCCGGAAGCCGACCCCTACTCGGTCACCCGAGAGATTGCGCTGAAGGCGCTCGATCGACGTGCCTACGGGCGGGTCGAGTTGGGCCAGTACTTGGCGCGTAAGGGGGCGGCCGAGGACGTCATCGAACAGGTGCTCGAGCGCTTCGAATCGGTGGGCCTGATCGACGACGACGCCTTTGCCGCGCAATGGGTCGACAGTCGTCATCGTGGCCGGAAGCTGCCTCGCCGAGCCCTGGTGGCCGAGTTGCGTCGCAAGGGCCTGGACGAGGAAGTGATCGCTGACGCGGTGGCGCCGATCGACGGTGAGGCCGAGTGGGAAGCAGCGCGGCAGTTGGCGCGTACCAAGGCGCGCGGCCTCCAGCATCAGCCCGACGAGGTCGTGCTACGGCGATTGGTCGGGGTGCTGGGCAGGCGTGGCTTCTCCTCCTCGATGGCCTGGTCAGTTGCTCGCGAAGTGGTTTCCGATCGGGGTTCATCAGGCGAACAGTTCGAGGACTGCTGAGCCTCGGCTGCCAACCCGCGGTAGTCTGCCAAGAACCTAGGCATTGGCGAGGAGGCCGCGTGGAGATTTTGCTGGCTCTGGTCACGCTGGCGTTGGCCATCGCTCTGGTCGTGGTCGTTCGCCGCAAGGCAGATGCGCCGCCTGCGGTGGATCGTGAAGCGCTGGAGTCCGAGCGTCGCGAGTTGGCCACCACCCGAGTCCGTCTCGGTGAGCGCGAGGACCGGCTGGTGCTACGCGAAGAGCGCGTGACTGAGTTGGCCAGCGGCCTGCAACGTGATCGCGAGAAGCTGGACGCCGAGCGCAGCAGCCTGGACGACGCGCGTTCCCAACTGGGGGAGTTGTCGGCCAACGCCTCCCGGGAACTCGAGCGCATCGCAGGTCTGGACGCCGAGGCGGCGCGCGCTGAGGTGTTGGCCGCCGCCGAGAAATCGGCTCGCCGTGAGGGCCAGCGTCGTGCCAAGCAGATCATCGATGACAGCACAGCGGACGCTGAGCTGCTGGCGGCCAAGGTCGTGACCACTGCCGTGGAACGCGTGGCGAGCCGTCAGGTGGGGGATTCGGTTGTTTCGGCGGTGGAGTTGCCCGGCGAGGATTGGAAGGGACGCATCATCGGCCGCGAAGGCCGCAACATCCGGGCCTTCGAGCAGGTGAGCGGAGTCAGCCTGGTGGTGGACGACACGCCCGGTCTGGTCCTGTTGAGTTGCTTCGACCCGGTGCGACGCGAGATCGCTCGCCGGACCTTGATCGAACTTGTGGCGGACGGTCGCATCGACCCAGCCCGCATCGAGGAGGCCCACGCGGCGGCGTCCGACGAGGTTGAGCAACTGTGTATTCGGGCGGCGCAGGACGCCATTGATGAACTGGGTCTGGCGGCGCCGGACGCGGCGTTGCTGCCGATCATCGGGGCGCTGAGTTTCCGCACGAGTTACGGGCAGAACGTGCTGGAGCACAGCATCGAGTGCGCCGAACTGGCCGGCGCCATGGCGGCAGAGATCGGGTTGGACGTCGAATCCGCCCGCCGCGCGGCCTTCCTGCACGATCTGGGCAAGGCGGTGATCACGCACGGTGAGGGATCGCACGCCACCGAGGGCGCCGACCTGGCCCGGGCGCACGGTGAGCCGGAGGAGGTCGTGCACGCGATCGCTGCCCACCACAACGAGATCGAGGCCACCTCGCCGCTCGACGTGCTGACGCAGGCTGCCGACGCGATCTCGGGATCCCGTCCGGGTGCCCGCCGCGAGTCGGTCGAGGCCTATCACCGCCGCCTGACCGCGCTGGAGGAGATCGCCACTCGCCGGACCGGGGTTGAGAAGGCGTTTGCCTTGCAGGCTGGCCGTGAAGTCCGCGTCATGGTCGTGCCGGAGGAGATCGATGACACCGAGTGCCATGAGCTGGCTCGCGGCATCGCCGACGACATCGAGCGGGAACTCACGGTGCCAGGCCGGGTCAAGGTGACTGTCATCAGGGAGTCCAGGGCCACGGAGATCGCCTCGTAGTCCGGTCTGTGGCCTTCGTCCGGCGCCCGTTTGGGCTCGTGAGACCATCAGAGGGCAACACACCGACGGTCCTACACCCCCAGGACGTCAAATCGTCGGGCTTCGCCAGACGATCAATGCCCGCCGCCGGAGTAGTGAGGCCAGGGATGCTGGCCGCAGCCGGCGGCGGGCATCCGTCTTCCGTCGATCAATGTCTCCAAAGTGGTTGACCGAGGCCGCCTCAGGTGAGATCCTGAGATCAAGGTGCTGACCGGCATCATGGACGGCCGCGCCGATTCCGGTTTCGTTGTTGACACGATGTTCCCGGACCTGCTGCCGCTGACGAACTCATCCTCGATCCCGTTCGACCGGACCAATGGTGTCGCTGCCGCTCGGGCCTTCCACGAGATGTACAACACCAACGCCGACTACAAGGCTGAGTTCGAGGCCATTGGCGTGCACATCCTGATGTTCCAGCCCCCGGGCGCAACCTCGATCGGCTCGCGCGAAGAGATCGCCACGCTGGCAGACCTGCAGGGCAAGAGCATCCGCTGCATCGGTTACATCTGTGACGCGCTCAAGGGCGTGGGTGCCAACCCGGTCGCCATCGCGTCCACCGAGATCTACGAGGCGATGGATCGCCACACGATCGATGGCTGGTCGGCCTACCCGTTCATGGACATGCTGGCCACCCAGTTCCAGGAGGTCACCCCGTTCGTGACTGATCTCGGCATCGGTACCTACATTCAGGGCTTCAGCCCGATCAACATGGACACCTGGGAGTCCCTCTCCGCCGAAGACCAGGAGATCCTCACCGATCTGGGCATGGAGTACTACGACATCATGGCCGAGGAGATGAACAACCTCGAGCGTGAAACCTGCACCGCCACGAATGCTGCGGGTGTCAAGCTGTCGAAGATGAGCGACGCCGACGTCGACGCCTGGAAGGCTGCCGTCCGCGACGCCATCTACGACAAGTGGGTTACCGACGCCGGCAACAAGACCGACGTTGATCCCGCCGCCTTCTACAGCACGTTCATGGACCTCTACGAGAAGCAGCTGGGCGAGACGGACTTTGCGTCCCTGTACGGCGACTGCATGTCGGGCGTCATCAAGTAGTAGCCAGTAACTCACCAAGCCGTGGCGGCAGGCCCAGTCGCCTCGCCGCCACGGCTTCCGTCTCCTTGGAAGGAGGTCCGGAAGTTGTTGACGAAAATCATCCAGAAGGCGTCCGCCGCCCTGGCTGTGGTGAGTGCCGTGGCGACCATGATCATCATGCTGCTGACCATCATCGACGTCTTCAGTCGTCTGTCCGGTGGTGGCTCGATTCCCGGCCTACTTGAGTTGTCAGAGGTATCCCTGGTCTTCCTGGTCTTCTGCGGTATCGCCTATGGGCAGCAGAAGCGCATCCACGTGGCGGTCAGCCTGCTGACTGCTCGTCTCCCGATCGCCGCTGGCAAGGCGGCGGTCTCCGCAGGCATCATCGTCCTGCTTTTCATCCTGGGCTGGGCAACCTACGCAACCGGCATGCAGGCCATCGAGTCCGTGATGCGCGGCGAGGTTCGCTTCGGCATCACCAAGGTGCCGATCTGGCCCGCCCGGATCATGATCCCGATCGGCTTCGGACTGCTGTTCTGTGAGTTCGTCATCCAGTTGCTGGCCGTCATCCGCGGTGAGGAAGTCATCAGAGGCGAGGTCCCCCCTGAAGAAGAGATCGGCGCATGACCGCAGGCATGGTGGCGGCGATTGCGATCTCCGTCCTGATCGTCCTTCTCTTGGTGCGGGTACCAGTCGGTCTGTGTCTGCTGGCCGCCGGAACCCTGGGTCTGCTGATGCTCGACGGCTTCGGCATCGCCACGCGTGGCTTGGCCTCCGAACTTTACGGGGCAGTCGCGAAGTACAACATGATCGTCATCCCGCTCTTCGTTCTGATGGGGATGTTCGCCATGGAATCCGGCGTGGCTGTCGGTGCATTCCGGCTGGCCAACAAGACCTTCGGCAAGCTGCCAGGTGGTCTGGGTATCGCGACCGTCGTGGTCTGCGCTGTCTTTGCCGCTGTGTCGGGTTCCAGCCCGGCCACGGTCGCCACCGTTGGCCGGATCACCATCCCGGAAATGCGTCGGGCTGGCTACTCACGTGACTTCACGGCTGGCATCGTGGGCACCGCTGGCACGCTGGGCGTGCTGATTCCCCCCGAGCATCGTGGCGGTCATCTTCGGTATCACCACCGAGGTGTCTGGGACTGCTGCACG
>JAXGOU010000046.1:0-8576 GCA_040767325.1 Brooklawnia sp.
GGCGATCATGGACGCGCCGTAGTTGCCACCGCACTTGGCCTCCCCGGTCCCGCCTGCCATTGAGCGACTGAAGGTCGGCGAAACCCACAGGCGCAGCGGGTCGGGATAGAAGGGCATGGCGGGCATGCCCAGGCAGATGTAGGTGAACTGCTGGGCCGACCGGACGCCGATCAGCGTCTCCGAGCCGAACATGAACGGACGTAGGTACAGGCTCTGCTCCGGACCGCTGGGCACCCAATCGAGGTTGTGGGCGACCAGTTCGCTGACCGAGGCCACAAAATCGTCCTCGGGCAACGCCGGCATCGCCATGCGCTGCGCCGACCGGACGAAACGGGCAGCGTTCGCCCGTGGCCGGAAGAGCCAAACGCTGCCGTCGGGATGCCGGTAGGCCTTCAGCCCCTCGAAGATCTCCTGGCCGTACTGCAGCGCTGCCAACCCGGGGTGCATCGGGATCGGTCCGGTGGCGATCAGCCCATGGTCCTGCCAGCCCTCCTCGGGCGTCCACACCGCCCGGGCCATGTGATCGGTGAAGTATCGCCCGAATCCGGGGTCGCGCAACGAATCGGTGATCTGTGCGATCGGGGTGCGTTGGACGCGGGGATCCACGATGAAACGAGCCATGGGCACAGCGTAATAGGGCCTCCAACCTCCGGCCTCGGCGTTCCAGGTTGGTCTTGACTGGGGCGGATTGCCTCTGCTGGCCGGGGTGAAAGGCGCGCCGCAGCGCACAGGAAAAGTTTTCGCCGCAAACCCCTTGACGTTTCCCCAATCCTGGGATAGAAATATCGGACCGCCACTCCTCCGGGAGGAGCGGAACCAGTACAGAAGGACAGCTGTTTCTCTCATCTGGGACGCTGATGTTGGAGAAATCCGACTCAGTTGGTTCGGATTGGGAGCCGCCCAATGGACAGGGCTGGCAGCAAGGTCGATTGTTCTGGCGGTTGCAGGGAGCGTCCTGACCTGGAACCAAGAGGCCCGAGCCAACTCATACTTGGCTCGGGCCTCACCTTTTGTGGTGACTCAATTGTCAGCGGGCGCCAACCCGATTGCGTGGACGACACGCCCATCGTGCCCGGGGAAGATTGCCGGGATCTGACCGGCGTCCGACGATCAGGTGAACTTCAGTGCTCCAGGCTGGCCACGTTGTGCAGCCGCCGTCCCGCCTCTGAAATGGAGCCTGACAAGGACGGATAGACGGTGAAGGCGAGAGCTGCCTGGTCGACCGTCAGCCGGGCCGAAACGCAGAGCGAGACCGCGTAGATGAGTTCGCTGGCTCCTGGGGCCACCACCACCCCGCCGACGATGATGCCGGTCTGCGGCAGGCAGAAGAGCTTGACGAACCCGTCGTAGTGGCCTTGCATCTTGGCGCGGGCATTGCCCTTCAACTGCACCGTCACGGTCCGAGCGTTCGTCTGCCCGCTGTCGATGTCGGCCTGGGTCACCCCGACCGTCGCGATCTCCGGTGCGGTGAAGATATTGGACGCAACGGTGCGCAGATCCAGCGGCTGCACCGCATCCCCCAGCGAATGCCACATGGCGACCCGGCCCTGCATGCTGGCGACCGAGGCCAGCGGCAGCACGCCGGTGACATCGCCGGCGGCATAGACCCCGCGCACGTTGGTGCGCGACATCCGGTCGACCTGGATGTGACCGGATCCGGTGAGATCGACCCCGGTGATCTCCAGGCCCAGTTCTTCGGTATTCGGGATCGACCCGACGGCCATCAGCACGTGTGAGCCGTGCACCTCACGGCCATCGGTCAACGTCAGCACGACGCCGTCGCCCTGGCGGCGGGCCGACTGGGCGCGCGAGCGCGACATGATCGTCATGCCGGACGCCTCGAATACCTCCTGGATCACCCGCGAGGCGTCCGGATCCTCGCTGGGCAACACCATGTCGCGCGAGGACACCAGCACCACGTCCACACCCAACTGGTTGTAGGCGCCCGCGAACTCGGCCCCCGTGACACCAGAGCCGACCACGATCAGGCGCTGCGGCAGCTCGGTGAGGTTGTAGAGCTGGGTCCAGGTCAGGATGCGTTCGCCGTCGGGTCGGGCGTCCGGCAGCTCTCTTGGACGCGTCCCGGTGGCCAGCAGGATCGTCTCGGCAGGCAGCCTGCGGGTGGTGCCGTCCTCGGTTTCCACCAGCACCGCTCGATTGTTCATCAGCCGGCCGCGACCGGTGATGATCTCGACACCTTCTCCGGTCAGACGGGTGTGGATGTCCTGCTGGCTCTTGGTTCGCGGCCAGACCGAGCAGCCGTAGGTTGATGGCTGCCGTCGACGCGAACGGCGTCCTTCAACTCGTTGAGGTGGTCGTCGACCGGCACCAACCCCAGTTCCCGGCGTGCCACAGGCGCGTCATGACTTCGGCGGTGGCGATCGAGTGATTTGGACGGCACGACGTCGGTCAGCGTGGCCGAGCCACCGACGGCGCGATCCTCCACCAGCGTGACGTTGGAGCCCAGTTGTCGGGCGGCCAGGGCCGCCTCATATCCGCCGGGACCACCACCGATGATGACGACGTTCGACATGGCCCACAATTCTTGCCCACCCCTTGAGGCTCCGTGGCGATGCCGGTGAAGTGACGGACGTTGCCGTGGGCCCTCACAGCGTTGCGAACAGGGCTTCGGTCAGCAGCACCGTTGCAGCCGCTCCCAGCGCAACCGGCATCAGGGACGCCCCGCGGCGCGCCAGCAGGATCGCCACCACCAGGGCTGCCAGCCCGGACCAGACCGAGTTGGTGGCGAAGATGATGGCGGGCACCGTCATCGCAGTCAACACCAATGTAGGGCTGCAGGAAGCTGAGCAGCCATCGGTTGGTGATGCGCCGCCGCAGCAGCACCAACGGGGTCGCCCGCAGGGCATAGGTCACCCCAGCCATCACGGCGATTGCCAGCCACAGGTTCATGCCGCTGGCTCCTGGTCCGAAACCGGTGCGACCGTGGCAGCGATCGCTGAGATCACGATCGTCACGATGATGATCCGCCAACCCGCGGCCAGAGGCTCGATCAATGCCAGCCCGCAGCTCAAGGCCATCGCCCCGAGCACCGCACCCAGCACCGGACGGGCCGTGCTCGCCACCGGCACCACGATCGCCACGAACATCGCGAACAGCAGCACCCCGAAGGCTGACACCAGCGCGGCGGGCAGCACGTTGCCAGCCGCGGCACCGACCAGCGTCCCACCGGTCCACCCGGCGATCGGCAGCACCATGGACGCGGCATAGTCGGTGAAACCCACCGTGGGCCGCGCCATGGCCAATGCGTAGATCTCATCAGTGATACCGCCGGCCAGCACCATGCGCTGCCCGACCCCCACAGCTGGGTCCAACCGCTGGCCGAGCGAGATGGCCATCAACACGTAGCGCAGGTTCACCAGCCCCACCCCGACCGCCAACTGCAGGTAGCCGCCCGCCGAGCCGATGATCGTGATGCCGGCGAACTGGCCCGAACTGGACAGGTTCGTCAGGCTGATCAGGCCGGCCAGCGCGGTGGGCATGTCCAGCCGCGCGCAGTACAGCCCGAAGGCGAGCGCCACGGTGAAGTAGCCCAGTGCGATCGGGATCGAGTCCCGCAACGCGTCTTGGGCGGCGTGGGCGTCGGCTCTGGTCATCTCGCGTTCACCCTAGCCCCGCCGCTCGTCAACCGATGACCAGGGCCATGTCGCATTCCTGCTAGACCCCGGTCGGGTCAGCGGGCAGAGTTGGAGCCATGATGCCCGACCGCAACACCTGCCTCGCCATCGTCGCGAGCCGGGACGCGCGATACGACGGGCGGTTCTACACCGCAGTCAGCAGCACCGGCATCTACTGTCGTCCGAGTTGCCCGGCCCGCACCCCCAAACCCAGCAACACCCGCTTCTACCCGACTGCCGCTGCCGCCCAGGACGCCGGCTTCCGCGCCTGTCGTAGGTGCCGACCGGACGCGGTGCCCGGCTCGCCCGAGTGGGACGTCCGGGCGGACGCGGTGGCCCGCGCGATGCGCCTGGTCCGCGATGGGCTGATCGACCGGGCAGGGGTGCCGGCGCTGGCCGCCCAGGTCGGCTACTCGGTCCGCCAGTTGCAGCGCCTCACCCTGGCTGAACTCGGTGCGTCCCCGCTGACGCTGGCCCGCGCCCAGCGCGCGCACACCGCCCGGGTGCTGATCGAAACCACCGACCTGCCGATGACTGAGGTGGCGTTTGCGGCCGGCTCGGCAGTATCCGCTCCTTCAGACGCGGTGGTCACCGCCTACGGGTGTGCCCCATCCGCGCTTCGTGGGCAGCGCACTGCCGCTGGCCGCCGGCCCGGTCGGCTGGCCGCGATCGAGTTGCGGCTGGCCTTCCGCAGGCCGTTCGAGCCGTCAACGTCTTCGGGCACGTCGCCACTGCGGTGCCCGGGGTGGAGGAGTGGCGGGACGGCGCCTACCGCCGGACACCGCGCCTGCCGCACGGCAGCGGCATCGTGGCGCTGAGTCCGCGTCCAGACCACATCGCCGCGACGCTCCTGCTGTCGGACCTGCGCGATCTCACCCCGGCCATCGGACGCTGCCGCCGCCTGCTCGACCTGGACGCTGACCCGGTCGCCATCGACGAGGCGCTGGCCGCCGACCCGGCGCTGCGTCCGCTTATTGAGTCAGCCTCAGGACGCCGCGCGTCCCGCGCACCACCGACCCCGACGAGTTCGCCCTGCGCGCCGTGCTCGGCCAGCAGATCTCGCGGCCTGCACCCACCCGCGCGACTGGTGCAGCGCTTCGGCACCCCGATCGCCGACCCGGTGGGCGGACTGACCCACCTCTTCCCGACACCCGACGCGCTGACCGACATCGACGCCGACGCGCTGCCCGGCTGAATCACGTCGCCACCCTGCGCCGCTTGGCCTGTGCGCTGACCGACGGCGGCCGCCTCAGCCCGGGGCCGACTGGGCTTCGGCCAAGAGCGAGCTCGTGGCACTGCCCGGCATCGGCTCGTGGACGACCGAAATGATCGCCATGCGGTCACTCGGCGACGGATGCCTTCCCGGCCACCGACCTCGGCTTCCGGCGGGCGCTGCATACGCTGGGACTGGACCGCCCGGGACGCCGAACGCTGGCGCGGTTGGCGGGCCTACGCCACCCAATACCTCTGGGCCACCGGAGGACCATCCGATCAACCGACTACCAGGAGACGAACCATGAGGCACCGCGTCATCGACAGCCCGCTCGGCGAGGTGACCCTGGTGGTCGACGACGCCGACGCCCTGGTCGGGCTCTACCTGGCCGGGCAGCGCCACCTACCCGATCCGGCGACCTTCGGCGAGCGCGACGACACCATCGCCCAGGCGGCCATCGACCAACTCGGGGAGTACTTCGCCGGTGAGCGGACCGAGTTCGACGTGCCGCTGGCGCCGCGGGGCACGGCCTTCCAGCGTCAGGTCTGGGCGGCGATGAGCCAGATCCCGTACGGGCAGACGGCCAGCTACGGGCAACTCGCAAGCGATCTGGGCCGCCCGCAGGCCTCCCGGGCGGTCGGGGCCGCGGTGGGACGCAATCCGATCAGCATCGTGCTGCCCTGCCACCGGGTGGTCGGCGCGTCCGGCTCGCTGGTCGGTTACGCCGGCGGCGTGGACCGCAAGCGTTGGCTGCTCGCCACCGAGCAGGGCCAGCAACAAGCCCCGTTCGGGGGCTGAGCGTCCCCGCAGCGCCAAGGTTCAGTCGGTCGAGCCGCCCGGCACCTTGGCCAAGTCGGCCAGCCACAGCTTGCTGGACGCATCCGCCGGCATCCGCCAGTCGCCGCGCGGCGACAGCGAACCGCCGGCCAGCACCTTCGGGCCATTCGGCATCGCCGACCGCTTGAACTGGTTGGCGTAGAACCGGCGTCCGAAGACCGTCAGCCACTTCAGGATGGTGGGCAGGTCGTAGGCGATCCGCTCGTCGTCCGGGTAGCCCTCCGGCCACAGCCCCGCGTCGACGTCCGACCAGGCCTGCTCGGCCAGGAACGCGATCCGGCTAGGTCGCATGCCGTGGCGCAGCGTCCAGTAGAGGAAGAAGTCGTGCAGGTTGTACGGGCCGATGGTGTCCTGGGTGGCCTGCGGCTTGGCATCGCCCACCGTGGGCACCAACTCCGGGGTGATCTCGGTGTCCAGGATCGACTGCAGCACCGCGTCCACCCGGGAGTCGAAGAGTTCGGAACTGATCACCCAACGGATCAGGTGCTGCATCAACGTCTTCGGCACCCCGGCGTTCACGCCGTAGTGGCTCATCTGGTCGCCCACCCCGTAGGTGCACCAGCCGAGCGCCAACTCGGACAGGTCGCCGGTGCCCAGCACGATGCCGCCGCGCTGGTTGGCGATCCGGAAGAGGTAGTCGGTGCGCAGGCCGGCCTGGACGTTCTCGAAGGTCACGTCGTACTGGTCGAGCGGGTGGCCTGGGCGACCGGTTTGGCGCCGGCCTTGATGTCCAGGGTCCGGGTGCGGTGAGCTCAGCAGCGGTTGCAATCCGGACGGTGTTGGTTGCAGGGGAACGGCGGTCGAAGTCGGGAACGGTGAACGCCGGTCGAGTGGGCCGGCCGGCCTCGTCCATCGCCCGCGCGGCGACCAACAGAGCGTGCGGGGTCGAGTCCAGACCACCGGAGACCCCGAGCACCACCTTCGGTTGCCGGATCGCGGCCAGCCGCCGCTTCAGGCCGTAACCGCCGATCGAGTAGGCCCTTGCTAGCAACCCGCCAGCCGGGACGCGTCGTCCGCACGAACGGGAACTGGTCGACAAAGCCGGCGCAGCCCGATGTCGGTGCTCGGCGCATTCAACTCGAAGCCGATCCGGTTGGTAGCCGACCGCGGCCCAATCGGCCTGCCGCGCACAGTCGTCAAAGCTGCTCTGGCGCAGCCGTTCCTGGCGCAGCAGGTCGAGGTCGACGTCGGCGGTGCACCACTGGGCCTGCGTGGGGAAGCGATCGGTGGTGGCCAGCAGCACCCCGTTCTCGTGGATCGAGGTCTGGCCGTCCCAGGACAGGTCGGTGGACGACTCGCCCGGCCCGGTCGCGGCATAGATGTAGGCGGACAGCCCTCGGGCGGAGGCGCTGCGGCACATCAGTTCGCGATCATCGGCCCGGCCGACGGTGATCGGTGAGCCGGAGGGGTTGGCGATCACGGTCGCCCCGGCCAGCGCTGCCAGCGTGCTGGGCGGCAGCGGCACCCACATGTCCTCGCAGATCTCCACGCCCAGCACGAAGCCCGGCAGGTCGGTCGCCTCGAAGAGCAACTCGGGCCCGAACGGCACCTGCTCGGCACCCTGGACGCCGGGCAGGGTGATCTCGCCGGATTGCCCGGCACCCTCGGCGAAGTGCCGCTTCTCGTAGAACTCGCGGTAGTTCGGCAGGTACGACTTCGGCACCACGCCGAGCACCTGGCCGCGGTGCAGCACTACCGCGCAGTTGTACAGCCGGTTGCCATTGCGCAGCGGCGCGCCCACCACGATCACCGGCAGTAGTTCGGCGGACGTCGCGCGCACCGTCTCGATGGCGACCAGCGTCGCGTCCAGCAGCACGTCACCCAGCAGCAGGTCATCGATCGAATAGCCGGTCAGGCAGAGTTCCGGGAAGACGGCCAGCCCGACACCCTCCCGGTCGAGAGTGCGGGCGGCCTCGATGATCGCTGCGGCATTGTCCGGCGGGATGCCGATCGAGGTGCGCGTGGTGCAGGCCGCCACTCGCACGAAACCCTGGTCATAGCTGGAGCGGAAGTTCACTAGTCGAGCGTCCCACAACGAGTGGCCTCGTGCGCGGCCTAATGTGGAGACATGTTGGTCGTCACCACCAGCCAGATCCCTGGCTACCGCACTGAGGCGGTGCTCGGCGAGGTCGTCGGCGCTGGCCACCTCTTCCTGCGGATGATCGACCAGACCCTGACCGATGCCGTCCACCGCTGCCGCGAAGAGGCCACCAAGTCGATGTGGCAGCAGGCCACCCAGCGCGGCGCCAACGCCGTGATCGGCTACCAGGTGAGCGTGCAACTGTCCGAACGGGCCCTGATCGGGCTCGCGGTCGGCACCGCGGTCTCGGTCACCCCGCTCGCCGAGGGCGAGGACGGCGCCACCCCGCAGTCCATCGAGGACGCGAAGCAACCCCAACCGATGCAGGGTCCGGCGCAGCAGCAGTTCGGGCCGCCGCCCGGCTACCCGGTGCCCAACCCGCAGGGCTGGGGTCCCGGCGGCTACCCACCGCCGGGCGGCTTCGGCTACCCGCGCTGAGCACCCAGAACTGCTGGGCACCCAGCGCGCCGAGGGTTCAGAGCAGCGTGATCGTCTGGCTCAGCAGGTGGCGCCCACCGGCAGGCACCGTGACTGCGTGCTCGCGGGTGTTCGCGGCCTCGACGCAGACCATCCCCGGCCACTCGTCATCGCCATAATCCGGCATGGCCGCCGCCTTGTTGATCCACGGATTCCACACCACGGTCTGGGCCGAGCCGACCTTCTCGACCTGGATGGTGCGCTGCCAGGCATCGTCGACGATGCGGGTCGTCGCGTCCGATTCGTAGACCCGGTCGGTCTCCCCGGTGAAGGTGACCGGACCCGACTGCTCGGGGGTGCCGCCGCCCACCTTGTCGAGGTAGCTGGCGCCGTC
>JAXGOU010000047.1:0-8104 GCA_040767325.1 Brooklawnia sp.
ACGCTCGGCGTCTCCCTGCCGAATGGCGGCTGCCAGCGACTGGATCGGGCCGGAGAACCGGTGCGAGTGGTCGAGCACGGTGATCGCGCTGGCGGGTTGATCGGCGCTGATCGGCAAACCTACAGCGACGATGTCCGCCAGCACGGCGCCGGCGTCCACCGACGACAGTTGGTAGGGATCGCCAACCATCACGAGCCGCGCAGTCGCGCGCAGCGCCGCCAGCAGGGCGGACATCAGCGACAGAGAAACCATCGACATCTCGTCGACGATCAGGACGTCGTGCGGTAGTGGATTGTTGGCATTGCGCTGGAATCCGGCGTCGGGCCGGGACTTCAGCAGCGAATGCAGCGTCGAGGCGGGGGAGACCGCCAGGTGGCGCCACGGGCTGGGCTGCTCGGCCAGCGAACTGTCCAGCGATTGCTGCATGCGAGCCGCGGCTTTGCCGGTGAAGGAGGCCAGCGCGACCGTCGTGCGCCGGTCCACCAGATCGTCCAGGACGCGTAGCAGTTGGGCGATGGTCGTCGTCTTGCCGGTGCCCGGGCCGCCCGCGATGACCGACGTCCAACTGGACGCGCAGGTGGCCACCGCCGCCCGCTGCTGTTCGGTTCCGGCGCCGGAGAAGCGGTTAAACGCCTTGTCCAGGGCGTTGGAGAGCCGGGCCTGGTCGACCGTTGGGGGATCGATCTTGAGCCTGGCCTGCAGCGACGTCCGCACGGACTCCTCGTCCTGCCAGTTGCGTTCCAGATACAACTTGCGTTGCACCAGCCGCAGCGGGCGTTGGTTGACCTGGCCGGTGTCGCTGGTGCTCACCAGCGGTGAGTCAGCCAGCATCTGCAGCCAGTCGTCGACCTCGGGCCAGGCCAGGCTGGCAGGCGCCTCGGACGCGTCGTCATCCGTATTCGGTTCCACGGCGAACAGGCGTTCGCTGACCTCGTCCAATGGGACGCAGACGGAGCCCGCCACCTGGGCACGCAGGCACAGCGCGGCGGCGAGTAGTACTTCTTGACGTGTTTCGCCCGAGAGCCGCCCCAGGGTGATGGCCAGATGCACGCCGCTCCAGTCGACGACACCCGCTCGGGCGAAGTCCGCCAGCAGGCCGGTTGCCGCCACCGGGATGTCAACAAGTGATCGGTTCATCGCTGGCCTCCTGCCAGGACTGCCGAGGCGGCCAGGATCATCGACGCTGGCGGCGTCCAGGTGAAGACCCCGGCCGGCATGGTGCCGATCATCGGGTTGTCCGCTCCGACCATGCCGCGGACGAACAGGTAGCCGACACCACCCAGGTGCTGCTCGGGGTCGTAGCCGGGCAGGCGCCATCTGAGGTAGCGGTGCAGCGCCACCGAGTAGAGCAGCGCCTGCAGCGGGTAGTGGGCTTCACACATGGCCGTGGTCATGGCGGTGGGGGAGTAGTGGTGGGCAGTGAGCACCTCGTCGGCGGCTGCCGGCACGCGGTTGGTCTTGTAGTCAAGGATCAGGTAGCGAGGTTGCGCGTCGGGAACCTGGAGAACGACATCGATCGAGCCGGTCAGGAAACCGGCCAACGCGCCACCGGCCGCCGGTGAATCAGCCAACTGTTGGCCGTAGCGGCGCAGTGGATCGGATGCCGAAAGCCCGGCGAACAGGTCGGCCAGGTCGGCGACCCGGGACCGGTTGGTCCCACTGCCCAGTGGCAATTCGAAGTCGAGTTCGGCCAGTCGGTGTTGCGCACCAAGCTCGCGCAGGCTCCGGCCGCCGGTGAGTCGTCCAAGTGGAGTGGTCAGCGTCTGTTCCAGCCCGGCGACCAGCGCATTCGCGTCCAGGCCCGGCAACGGGAATCGTTCGAGCAACGGGCTCGCCGCCACCATCAGGACGGCGGGCAGGTCCGGTGCGGCGGGGTCGACGGTCTCCAGGATGGCGTGCACCAGGGAGCCGAAGACCACCCCGCCGGGCAGGTCGGCGAGTGCAGACGAGGGTCGGTCGAGCGTGGACAGCTGCGCGTCCAGCGGGGTGCTCTCCGCGTCCGGGTCAGCCACATCCGGTTCATCGAAGCCGAGGAGGGGTTGCCCGTGTACCTGGGCCGTCAGGCCGGAGTACGAGGTGCGGGTCCACTCCCGGTCGATCCGGTCCCGGAAGACCCTGGCGTCCAGCAGTTTGGGCTCTGTTGAGGCCCGCTCAATTGTGGCTGCCGGTCGCGGTGCCGGTTTCGCCGGATCGAAGTACTCGAAGTCCACGCCGGCCGGCTGCGGAAGGGCGCGCACTCGGGCCAAGAGTGGGTCGGCATCTGGCACCGCGCCCGCTCCCGCGTTCATCAGCAGGCGATGCAGTGCCGACGGGGTGGTGGCAGTGGTGGGCGCCCACCAGGCGATCAGCAGCGACTGGGCGCGGGTCGCGGCCACGTAGAACTTGCGGAGATCCTCGGCGAGGTCCTCCGCCGCATATCCGGCGCCCTGATCGGGGCGTTGGTCTGGGCTGGCCACGTCGAGGATCCGCCGGCCGTCCAGGTGCCCGACCAGCGGTAGGTCTTTGCTCAGGTCTGCACCGTGGCCGTCGAACGCCTGGGGCAACAGCACGACGGGGAACTGCAGGCCTTTCGCCTGGTGCACCGTGAGGATCTGAACGGCAGGACGGTCGGTCGGCATCCGGCGTGCTCGCTCGACCGTGTCGTCGCTGGCCCGCTTGATCCGACGACGCAGGAACTCGGCCAACCCGGAGGCGCTGAGGGCCTGCCTGGCCTGTGCTTCGTTGAGGATCTCGGAGAGATGCCGAAGATCCGTCACCAAGCCTTCGCCATCCGGCAGGGCCAGCAGTCGATCATGGATGTCCCGCTCGGCGACCAGGGTCTCGAAGACCGCGGTGACTCCCTGGTCGACCAGCAGGCGGGCGCAGCGGGCGATGAGCGCCGTCATGTCGATCAGTTCGTCCCCCGTGGCTGCGGCCAACTCGACGCTGGACCAGCCGATCAGGTCGGTCAGCATCGCCCGGCGCAGGCGGAAGCTGCTGGAGTCCTGCATCGCCTCGAGCAGGGTGAGCCAATCCGCGGCGGCCGGGGAGGCATAGACACTGGAGGACCCCGAGAAGACGGCGGGGATACCGGCGTCCGCCAGCGCGCGATGCACTTGCCTGCCGTAGTAGTTGGCGGTCACCAGGACCGCGATGTCGCCGGCCCGCAGGGCCCGCGACCGTCCGCTTGCCTCGCGCAGTTCATGGCTGCCGTTGAGCAGCCCAACCACCTGCCCGACCACGTCAGCGGTTACGTGCTGACGAGCCAGCCAGGAGTTGAGCGTCCGGTTCTCGTCCAGCAACCGAACTCGTACCCGGCCGCCTGGCCCGCTCAGCCGGGACCCCTCATGCTGCACCTGGACGGGATGCACGACGATGGGCGCCGTCGCACTGCCCATGTTGGCCTGACCGAAGACGGCTTCGATGCCCCGCACCACCGGCTCATCGGAGCGGAAGTTGCGGGTCATCGTCTGCACGCTGCCAGCCGAATCGCGGGCCCTGGTGTATGTCTCGATGTCGCCGCCGCGGAATCGGTAGATCGCCTGCTTCGGGTCACCGATCAACATCACGGTGGACCGGCCGTCGAAGCCGTGCTGGAGGAACTCCCATTGCTGGGGATCCGTGTCCTGGAACTCATCGACCAACACCACGGGGAATCTGGTGCTCAGTACGGCGGCGGCTCGCGCACCAGTGATCGGATCGGTCAGTGTGGCGGTCAACCGATCCACCATGTCGTCGTAGTCCATCACCTGGCGACGCCGCTTGCGCCGATCGAACTCGGCGCGAACCTGCTGGGCGAAACCAGTTCGCAGGGCGGTCTCGGGCCGAACCGGATGGAGCGCCTCGGAGCGGTGGTCGAGCGCAGCCCGCCCGAGCACGCTCGCGTATGCCCAACTCAGTTCCTGCCAGAGGGGATCGGACAGATAGCAGTCGCGAACCACCTCGTCGGCCAGTACTTCCAGGTCGTCACCCAGTTCGGTGGCCCGGTCATGGTCGGCGAGCAGCCCGAGTTCGTCCAGCATGCGTTTGGCGAACGTGTGCAGGGTCACGATCGCTGCCGAGTCGATGTCACCCAGGGCGGTCTCGAACAGTTCCAGCCGGTCAGCGCGGCTGAGTGCGTCGTCCGTCAAGAGCCACTCGTCGATCGGGTCACCGAGCGTCGGTTGTCCGCTGCGGAGCACGTCCCGGGAACGCACCAGGCGGGCCCTGATGCCCTCCCGCAGTTCCGCGGTCGCCATCCGGCTGAAGGTCACCGCCAGGATCTGGCGAAGTGGTCGGCCGGACGCGACGAAGCGGGCCACGAGTCCGGCGATGGCGTATGTCTTGCCGGTGCCCGCGCTGGCCTCGATCACGGTGGTAGTGGCGGGGCCGGGCAACTCGACCGCCAGGGAGAAGAACTCGCTGCTCATGGCCGGCCTCCGGTGGGACGCCAGTAGGTCCGATGGGACTTGAGCGGGCCGACCAGCCAGCCGGCCAACTGCCCGAATCTGGATGATTCGGGGCCGGTGGTCGACCGGGGATCGGCTGGGTGCGGGGCGATGGCGGCCATTTCGTTGAAACCGCTGAAGAAGTAGCTCCAGTTGGCGTCCGAGTTCGGATAGTTGCCCCGCGCCCGGTCCAATGGGTCATTCGAGGCCGCGTAGCCGGTCAGGCCTTGATGGGCGCTGGCCGTCGTGAGTGGCAGCGGCAGCACCTGCTGCAGCCCGGCCTCGCGCAAGGCCACCGCTTCGGCCAGCCAGCGGCGGGCCGTGGCGGGGTCGGGTGCGGTGAAACGCCAGGAGTTCTTGGCAATGGCGACTCCGGAAACCGAGCTGTGGTCCACTGCCTCCGATCCACTCAGCAGGACCAATTGCAGCCACAACGACAAGAAGTCGTCGGCCTTGTCCGAACCGAAGCGATGCGTCTCGACGGTGTCGTCGAACAGCCGCACCCGCCCCGACACGCGGTGCTCGCCGAGATCGATCGAGCAGTCGATCAACTGTTGGTCCCCGGCCCGGGCCGCCAGGACAGCTCGAGCGATCGGAAGTGCCTTGTCCAGTTGCTCGACAAGCACCGATTCGCCCATTGGACCGGGCAGCACCAAGCCCCCCAGCCAGACGGCTTGTTGGGCGGACTGTGCGTCGTGGCCATCCACCAGCAGGTCGAACAGGGCCTGGCCGACGCGCCACGCCTGCAGCCAGTCGTGGTCGATCGGCAGATCCACGGCGAGCGAATTGTCGGAGGTCCCCAGGCTGGTCCCGGTGGCGCGGCGCAGCAGTTCCTTGGCGGGATGTCGGTAGAAGTCGATGAGCTCTTCGATATCGACGTCAGGTTGGGGCGTCACTGAGTGCTTGCCCTGCCAGTGCGGTTCTGGCAGCGATTCGGGGGCTCGAAGAGCCGCCGGGCGCCCTTGAGCGCCAGCGTGTCGAAGCTCATCGGGCGTTCGCGTCCCTCGGCGACGAAGTCTCCCCAGCCATGCGGGTGCATCGGATGCCAGCGGACCAGCGCTGCCCGGCAGCCGCCGCCGCGCCGGGCACCGTTGGCGCCGGAAATGGCGCAGGCCTCCTGCAGTTCGGCGATGCACAGCGGAAGCGGTCGGATCGCCCCCGTGGGCTTCGCTGGCGCCCTGCGTGACCACCACGAACGTCTGCCGGGCCGCCAGCAACGCGTCCAGCAGCCGCTGTCGCCGCCGCGCGCGCCGATCGGCAGTCCAGTGCCGACTGTTGGGGCCGGGGCGGGCGAGCAGGTCGTCGCCGTCGATCCCGGGGGCTCCCGGGAAACGGTCGTCGTCCAACCCCAGCACGCACACCACTCGGGCCTCGATGGTGGCCAGGTCGTCCAGGCTGGTGAACACCATGGACCCATTGCCGTAGTTCGGTCGTCTGGTCCAGGACTGGGACCGCTCGCGCAGCCAGTTCGCGACATCCCCGCTGGTCAACGGGACCACAGTCCCGGCCGACTCGGCGGCAAGGGTGGCGAGTTCGCTGAGGGCATGATCCAACTGCCAGGCCTCCTCCGGTCGGCTCGAGGTCAACAGGTCGACGGCCTCCCGGAGTCGTTGCGTCCAGACCTCCGCCGGGGCGGGCGATGCGAACCCCTGACAGATCTTGCGGAGCCGGGAGACCAACTCGGCCAGCGAGCCGATCAGGGCAGCGTCGCCGCCCTCAACGAAGGCGACAGGTGACGTGGTATCGAGCGCGGTGGGTGGAGCATCGTCCAGAGCGAGGCTGAGCAGCATGCGTTGGACGCCGGCCAGCCAGGTCGATGCCGGAACCGGGACCCCATTACGGCGTCGCTGCTCCTGGTCGATACCCCAACGGATCTCGGCGCGGGCGACCAATTGGTGCAGCCGGTCGAGCGCGTCGGCGTCGAACCCGAAGCGCAGCGCGATGGGGGGCATCCGGCACAGGTCCACCAGATCGACGCTGGTGGCCCGGCCCTCGTAGAGGTCGAAACAGCGGCCGACGACCTCAAGTACCGGATTGACCGCGGTCAGGGCAGGAGCCGCCAACTGGGCGCGCAACCGGTGCCCGGGGTGCAACTCCGAGCCCTGGTCAGCGTCCAGGCAGAACGACGCGGAGATCAGCGGGGCGTAGGCGGCCAGGTCGGGACAGAGCACGACCACGTCACGGGGCTGGAGGGTCGGATCATCGGAGAAGAGCCCGCACAGCACGTCGCGCAGCACCTCGACCTGACGGTTGGGACCGTGGCAGGCGTGGATCTGCAGCGAGCTGTCGGCAGCCGAGCGCCGGGCCGGGGGAGCGCCGCGCCGCACCTCCTGCTGGACCTTCTCGAGCAGCGTCCCCGGTGCCTCGGTTGGACGCGACGGCACCGCATCGAGCAGTGCCGGACGGCTCCCGTGGCGGCGGGCGAAGCCCGAGCCGGGCCCGCCATCGTCGGCCAGCCCGGACAACGCGAAGATCGCCACGTCGTGGTGCACGGCGAGCGCGTCGATCAGATGGCGCAGCGCCGGGTCGGGATCATCGACCTGGACCACGACGATTCGGTGGGGCAGACCGGGCACCGGCCCGGTGCGCAGGGCTGCGAGCAATGATTCGCGGCGCAGCGCGGGGTCAGGACCCCGGGTGGTCGACAGGGCACGCCACAGGGCCGGTTGCCAACGGTCACCCGGGGCCAACGGATCCCCGTGGAAGTCCAGGTCGTCGCCGGCACGCCAGGACGCGATCATCTCGGGTGCATCCAACCCGTAGCGGCGGAAGGTCGAGGCGAGTCGGCTGGCCGTGGTGAAGGCGCGTCCGGGCCGGTCTTCGGGGTTCGAGATGTGCCGCAGCAGGTCGGCCAGTTGATCAGCGTTGGCGGGATCGGCCAGCGCCTGCATGATGCCGAGTTGCAGGCCGACGCCGCGCCAGCCGTCCGCCGGGAGCAGCCCGGCCACCTCCAACGACTCCGCGATGCGCACCGGAAGGGCAGCGGTCGTCACGAAGTCGAGCCCTGCCGTGATGGCCGGGCCATCGGTGCGGCTGGCCAGCGCCTGGGACAGCGCCCGACGGTGTCCTGCGCTGGGCACAACGACCAGGTCCTGGTCCATCGGGCCTGCGGGATGGTCGTGCAGCAGGGCACCTGCCAGTTCGCACAGCGCTGCCCAACTGCTGGCGGCAGTGCTGATCATGGGCGTCCTCTGGCAGGTCCGGGCGTTGTGGCGAGAACCACCTTAGGGCCCGCCGCTGACAAATTCCGGTGGCTCTGGCCAGTGCCGGATTTTGTCGGGCCCGCCGCCTACAGTTGCTCGACGTGACCCCCGATCAATCGCGAGCCGCCGACGTGCTGGCCGGGCTGGATGCCCAGCAGCGCGCTGTTGCGACCACGTTCGGCAGCCCAGTGGTGGTGCTGGCCGGGGCGGGCACCGGGAAGACGCGGGCCATCACCCACCGCATCGCCTACGGCGCGCTGACCGGGCAGTTGGCTCCACGACACACACTCGCGGTGACCTTCACCACGAAGGCCGCCGGCGAGTTGCGGCATCGGCTGCAGGGGCTCGGGGTTCCCAGGGTTCAGGCGCGCACCTTCCATTCCGCGGCGCTGCGTCAGATCAGCCACTTCTGGCCCGCCGTCAACGGTCATGAGTTGCCCCCGGTGAGCGCCAGCCGGTTCGCGATGATTGCCGAAGCCCTGCGCGGGATGCGGA
>JAXGOU010000048.1:0-7755 GCA_040767325.1 Brooklawnia sp.
ACTGGTGCGCGGCGACGCGTCCGGAACCATCGAACTGGCCAACAGCATCGACATCGGATCGCGGCGGGTCAAGGAGCGTTACCTGCTGGACGACCCGCCCACCGCAGCGCAGGTCGACGCGGCCCGGGCCGAGGTCAATCGGCTGCTGGACGCCTGCCCGGTGGACCTGTCCGGGATCGGCACCTTCGTCGGTGTCGCCGGCACGGTGACCTCGCTGGCCGCGCTCAATCTTGGCCTGACCAGTTACGACCGGACGCAGGTGCACGGCTCGGTGATGACGCCGGCCGAGGTCGCGGGCCTGGCCGACCGGCTGCTCGGCATGACCGCCGACCAGATCGCCGCACTGGGGCCGGTCGCCCCGGAACGCGCGAAGGTGTTGGCGTCCGGTGCCCTGGTGGTGGCCGAGGTGGCCAAGCGGGTCGGGGTCGACCTGCAGGCCAGCGAATCCGACATCCTGGACGGCATCGCTTGGTCGGTGCTGCGGGACGGGAAGGGTCAGCCCCTGGCGTTATGAGACCGGCCCCCGTAGCCCAATGGCAGAGGCAGGCGGCTTAAACCCGCTCAAGTATGGGTTCGACTCCCATCGGGGGCACCATCGCCAGGCACGATCCGTGCGTTGGTCGGGCTCAACAGGCACCCACGCCCCGTAGGGTGAACCCGTGCAGACCATCCAGGAGTTGGCCGGGCTGGCCAGGGCGACCGGGTCGCTGTGGCTGCGCCGCCTGCCGTCCATCGGTGGTTGGTTCTGCTTCGCCTGGCTCGGTCGCGAACTGGGCATCCTGGCGTCCGTGCTGCTCGGCGAGCGACTGGTCTGGTCGACGCTGTTCCTGGTGATAGGCATGTTGTTGTGGGTGGTCGGTATCGTGCTGATGCTGCAGAGCATCGGCGACGAGGTCGACACGCTGAGCGTCGCCGGCGCGGGCACGATCACGCAGCGCCTGAGCGCGCGGCAGGTGCTGGTCGAGGCCATCGTGCCGTTCCTGGCGCTCTATGCCGTGTGGGGGCTCACCGAGGAGCAGGTGCAGAACGCGTTCAACGCCAACATCGCCTACCACGGGATGGACGTGTCGAAGTTCTCCATCACCTTCGCCGCCTGGACGCTCTACCTGACGATCGCCGTGATCACCTGGGTGCTGCAGGCGGCACTGTCACCGATCTTCGCCCGGCACTCCGGTGCGTTCATGTCGGCAGTGATGACCTTCCTGCGCGGCGCCAGCATCCTGACCGCCTTCATGGGCGTCAGCCAACTGCTGGTCCGGGTGCAGAACTGGATCACCGGACGCGAGTTCTTCTACTGGTTCCACGACGCGTGGTTGGGGTTTCTGGACGCGTTGCCCGATTGGGTGTTGCCCTGGGACCTGACGCTGCCCGAATCCTTGCGTGCAGCCGGGGTCTTCCTGTGGCAGCAACTCACCCCCGGGCTCTTCGAGGAAGTGCTGCTGCCGCTGGTCTGGCTGGCGCTGACCGCCATGGTCTTCGGCTGGGCCGATCTGGGCCGCGAGGTCGCCCCGGGCCAGCTGGCCAGTCGGATGGCCCAAACCGCCGACCGGCTCGGCCAGACCAAGCTCGGCAACACCGTCACCAGCGCCGCCACCACCAGCCCGCTCGGACTGCTCCGTTACTGGGTGCTCGATCAGGTCGAGCCGCTGCGTCCGGCAGTGCAGGCGTTTCGGATGATCATTCGCTCTGGTTGGGCGTTCTTGGGGGCGTTCCTGGTGCTCGGCGCGTTGATCAGGGCGATCTCGGTCTGGGGCACCAACGGGCTGATGTGGCTGATGGGTCCGCACAGCTTCGCCGAGACGATGCGCTATCTGCCGTTGTCGAACCTGTTCGGCGAGTTCTTCAGCTGGACGCTCGCCGCGGCTTTCTACGTGGTTGCCTTCGACCGGTCCCGGGCCCGGCTGATGCTGCGTGGTTTCGCCCCGCCCCAGGAGGCGGTCCCCGTCCCGGTCGGACCTGCCGAGCAGAACTAGGGGAGCACCTCGAAAGCAGTCCGGGTGCTGTGGAAGAAGACCATCACGCTGGCGCCATCCAGCGCGTCCGGTGGCACCACCCACGCCCCGTTGACCTCGTGGGTCACCCCGGGCACCAACACGTCTGAGTCGGGGCTCTGGTTGCACTTGTCGGGCCAATCAGCCGAGTAGGCCAGCGAGCCGTCCGCGTCCCACTCGCCGAGCGGGCTGTCCAGCCGCATGCTGCAGAACATCTCGTACGAGTCCTCCGGTGCGCTGATGACCTCTTGGGTCAACACCATCCGGACGAAGGCCACCCCGGCTGGGTACTGGGACGCGTCCACGTCCGGGGGAAGGTCCACCTCGCCGAACGAGACCAGCGTGAATCGGCTGCCCTGGAACTCGATGGTTTCGCCCGGACGCAGCGTCTGGCGGGGGAGCGGATCGTTGCGATCGGAGTTGATCATGCCGAGGCCGAACGCGGCACCGATGGTGAGCGCGGCCACGACCAGGAAGGCCAGCCACGACTTCCGGCTCATCGGGTCACCTCGGTCATGGCGTCGGGCAGGCTCACGTTCTGTCGTACCTCGGCGTTCGGTGCCACCAGGTCACGGATCTCCACCCCGCCGCCGAAGGTGTAGAAGAAGCCACGGTTCACCGCCACCCGCATCACGGCGCCGGGCAGGTCTTCGGCATGCACCTCGAAGACCGAGGCGCCGTGGCTGGTGAAGCCCGCCTCGGTCATCCGGATGCCGGAGTAGACGGTCATCTCGCTGCGCTGGGTGACCGCCAACCCGGTCTGGGTGTGCAGTTCGACGTCGGACAGCAACGCTCGTTCTTGCTTCGCCGAGACCGACCAGTGCACGACCACGAAGACGCCTGGGGTGGTCAGTTCGCTGTGTCCGTCGGCGACGGTCTGGGCGAGGTCCACCTGGTGCACGATCACATCGAAGGCGGGTGAAGTGACCACGGTGCCGACCGGGCCGGTGTACCAGCGGGAGCCGGGTTCGTCATCCCGGCTGACGGCGTTGATGACTGCCACCACCAGCAGGCAGAGCGCCAGGGCCAGCAGGCCGCGCAGTCGCTGCCGCTTCATCGTTGTCCCACCGGGCACTCGACGTTCACCTCGGCGCGCCAGACGTCGGTCACCCAACTGCCGGCCAGGATGAAGCCGTCGCGCGGGACCTCGCTGCCGAAGCGGATCACCACTGTGTCGTCCGGCCACGGGTAGTCGGCGGTCTCCGCCCGGATCTGGGCCGGTCGCTCGAATCCGGGGTCGAAGTCGCCCATCCGCTCGGTGTCGCGCATCGAGAACGTCTCGTTGCGGGCCCCGAACAGCTCGCCGCTGGGCAGGGTGATCCGGACCATGTGGCTGCCGAAGCCGTACTGGGTTTCGGTCCAAGTGTTGACCACAGTCACGCCGATCAGGACGTCGGCCGGCTCGCCCGCGTCCTCGTCCGGGATTACCACGCAGTCGTCGACCCGGACGTTCCAGCGGGTCAGTTCGATCCACTTGCCCACGTCGACTGCGTCCACCCGCGACTTCGCGGGCTCGAACCCGCCCGCGGCGCCCGTGCCTGCGACGAGTATCCCGAGCACGCCGAGCACCACCAGCCAGCCTCGGGCGGCGGTGAATCTGCTCGACATGCCAGTCATGCTAACCGGACGCCGTCGCACCTCCGGGGTGCAAGACGTCCTTTCGGAAGTTTGCCCGGACGCCCATCATTGAGCCATGCGGTACGAACCGCGCGGGCTCGCCCTGTCGGCCATCGCGTCGACGCTGATCGTGGTGATCGGCGTCGGCAGTTTCGTGCTGCTCTGGACGCGCCGAGACGAGTTCGTCAGCGTGCACCAACCGTGGGCGGTGGGCGCCGACGGTGACCCGATGCCGTTCGCCTGGGCCTTGTTGTTCGCCCTGATGACCTGCACCGGGATGCCACTGTTCCTGATCGCCCTCGGTTTGATCAACGATTCGCCGCGGCAGACCAGCAAGTTCGCCACCGGGATCGCCACCTTCTTCGCCGTCCTGCTGTACGGCACGATCTGGTCGCAGCGTGGGCTGGCCCCTGAACAGATCGGGACCGCGTCCCTATTGGGGCCGCTGCTGGCTGCCATTGGGGCAACGCTGGGCATCAGCGGGCTGATGGCCCTGATTGCCCGTCGGCTCCGGGTGCCGGCCGACGAGCCCACCAAGTCGAAGCCGGAGACCGGGCCGAAGGAGCAGGTCGAGGTGCTGCCCAGGTACGACCCGGCCATGTTCTGGACCGGTCGCACCAGGATTTCCTGGCTGGTGTTCGGTCAAGTGGCCGCCATCGTGGCGTTCATCGCGGTCTCGGTGCAGGGCGCCCTCGTCACCGGTTCGCTGGTGCTGGTCGTGGTCAACGTCCTGGTCGGGGTGGTGGCGCTGCTGCGCGCCCCCTACGCAATGGGTCGGTTGCAGATCATGCCGGGCCTGCTGGTGCTGCGCGGCGGTGGCTTCGTCACTTGGTACCGGATCGAGTTGTTGGCCATCGAAAGCCACAGTGTGATCCAGGTGGAGCCGCGGGCTGATTTCGGGGGACTGGGGCTTCGTTCCGCACCCAACCGGGTGGTCGGCTACATGACCGGACGCGGTTCTGCCCTGCGGATCGTGCCACTCAAGGGCCCGACGGTCGTGATTCCGCTGCGGGACGCGGAGTCAGCCAACCGGGTGTTGAAGGTGTTGATGATGCACCGCTGGGACGGGCCGGCCTAGCTTTCGCGCCGGGGTACTTGCTGGGTGACCTAGTTCTAGTTATTCTATAACTATGCTGTGGCAGGTGGATCCCAGGAACGCCCAGCCGCTGTACGAGCAGATCGCGGCGGTGGTGCGGCGGGGGATCGGTGAGCGCACCTTGCGTCCGGGTGATCGGCTGCCTGCTGCCAAGGAACTTGCCGACAGCCTCGCGGTCAACCTGCACACCGTCCTGAAGGCCTACCAACTGCTGCGTGACGAGGGCCTGATCGAGTTGCGACGCGGCCGCGGTGCCGTGGTCATCGCCACCGAGGGCGGCCTGTCACGCCTCAACGTTATGGTCGACGACCTGGTCGCACACGCCGAGCGGCTCGGAGTCAGCCGCGATGAACTCACCCGCCTCATCCAGTCAGGGGAATCCCAATGACCAGCGCCACCCCCAGGTCTGATCGAGGCAACATCGTCGCGTCCATCGTCAGCGCGATCATCGTGGTGGTGGTCGCCGTGGGCGGATCGGTGCTGCTGTGGAGCGTCCGACACGAACTGCCGGCCGAAGTGGCCACCCATTGGGGCGCCGACGGCAAGGCGGACATCTTCCGCGAGGTCAGCGGGCTGCTGGTGGAGAACGCCATCATCTGCGGTGTCATCCCGCTCTTCCTGGTCGTCGTCGGCGCAGTGATGAAGCAGGGCAGATTGATGGGCCCGATCGCGGCGGCGACTGCGATCTTCATGGTGGTCGTCATCGATGGCGGGATCTGGGCCCAACGTGGCATGACCGCCGAGGGTGTGCGCCAATCCGATCCAACCCTGACCATGCTGGTGGGCTTCGCGGTGTCGATCGCGGTCGGCGTCGGTTTGGCCCTGATCTTCCGGCGGCCGAAGTCCAACCGGACGGTCGCGCCCAGCGTCGGGGACGATGCGCCGCGGCTACTGGTCGATGACGAGGTGCAGCTGGCCTGGACCGGCCGGACCCGAGTGCCGACCGGCGCCCTGGTGGCGTTGGGCATCGGGGCGGTCTCGACGGCCATCCCGATGGTGATGATGGCCGTCAATCGCAGTTGGGGGATGGCCGGCATGATGGCGGCGCTGACCGCGCTGATGGTGGTGCTGGGCATGGCCATGTCCGCCAACGTGACGGTGGACGCGCGCGGGGTGCGGGTGCAGGCGCTGGGCTTCATCACGTGGGTGAACGTCCCGCTGGCCCGGATCGCGGGTGCGAGTGTCAGCAAGGTGAGCCCGCTGAGCGACTTCGGTGGCTGGGGCTACCGGATCGGTTTCAACGGGGACGCCGGCTTCGTCACCTCATCCGGCCCGGCGCTGCGGATCGACCGTGGCGAAGACCCGGACATGCTGGTCACGCTGGCGGACGCCGAGGCCGCGGCGGCCACCCTCAACACGCTGGTTGCCCGGCGGGGACACGATCATGTCGACTCCTGATGCGGCCAGCGTCCGAGCCGGCTGGCGCGGGGTGCTGATCTACTGCCTGCTGGCGTACGGCCTGGCCTGGTTGGTCTGCCTGCCGCTGTGGCTGGGCGGCGGCCTGACCAACCCGTTGTTCGGCATCGTCGGTATCGCGATGATGTTCTGTCCGGCCATCGCCAGCGTCATCGTCGTGCGCTTCATCGAGCGGCAGCCGTTGGTGGGCGGCCTGGACCTCAAGCCGAGGGCATCGGCGCTGCGCACGCTGGTCTTCCTGGCGCTCGCCATCGCCACGATCTGGTTGGTGGTGTTGCTCGGTCTGGTGGTCAGCGCCATCTGGGGCGGGTTCCAGTTCGACCTGGTCGGGATGTCGGCGTTCCGGCAGTTGCTGGAGCAGCAGATGGAGGCTGCCGGCCAGCCGACACCCGACATGCCGATCCGCGTCCTGTGGCTGCTGCAGTTCGTCAACGTCGCGGTGGCGTCCGTGTTGAACTTCATCCCGGCGGCCGGCGAGGAGATCGGTTGGCGCGGCTACCTCTTCCCGCGCCTGCGTGAACTGGTCGGCCCGACCGGCGCGGTGCTGCTCAGTGGCGTCATCTGGGGGCTGTGGCATGCGCCGCTGATCCTGCTCGGCTACAACTACCCGGCCAATCCGGGCCTGGGCGTGCTGGCGATGTGCGTCCCGTGCATCGGTCTGGGCGCACTGCTCGCCTGGCTGAGCCAGCGCGGTGGTTCGGTCTGGCCGGCTGCGCTCGGGCACGGCGCCTACAACGCGGCCGTCGGTGGCTTCCTGGTGCTCTTCGCGGACGCGGACTACACCTTCGACTCGTTCACCGATTCGGTGATGGGCTGGGCCAGCTGGCCGATCTGGCTGATCATCGTCGTGGTGCTGTTGGCGACGCGGCAGTTGAGCCGGGCTTCGAGGCCAGCGTCGCAGGCACCTCAGCCGGCGTCTCCCATCGTTCCCTGAGGCGGGAGTGCCCCCTCAGCCACCGCCGGACAGGCCAACGGCCCCCACCCCAGAGCGGAGTGAGGGCCGTCGCGTCCTGCGTCGGTCAGCCGTTGCCCTTTCCTGCATTCGGGAGCTTGGTCCCGAGCAGGTAGCTGGCGTCCAGTCCATCGAGATCGCCACTGGGCATGTTGGAAACGATCACGACGGTGCTCGACTTGTTGGAGCACCGGGTGAAGGTGTCGGTGGTGATATCAGTGCCGTCGTACCGGTAGACCCAATGGCCGGCCGGATCGACGATCTCGTTGGCCAGGGTGGTGTTCGGGGTCAGGTCACAACTCGAGACGACCTGCAGCGCGAAGTCGTTGTGCTGCATGCCATCGCTGAATCGCCAGCTGCCGTCCGGTGAGGCCAGTTCGACCGGCGCACCGTTGAGGGTGGGGCCGTCGATGAACCAACCGGTGTCGACGTACGCTGCGTCCGTGGAGTAGCGGAAGCGGGCGGCGGTGCTGCCTACGGGCAGGACCGCGCTGGCGGTGATGTAGGTCGGCTCGTCGACGCCGTAGACGCCACCCGCGCCGCCGGTCAGCCCGTTGCCCTCGGTGTTGTTGCCGTAGGGGTCGTCATTGGTGGTGATGGTGGTGCCATTGGACTTAACGGGCACCGGAACCCACTCGCCATCGACCATGGCCTCGACGTAGCCGAAGTCCCAGCCGTCCTCG
>JAXGOU010000049.1:0-6950 GCA_040767325.1 Brooklawnia sp.
AGTGCCACCTCGGCGTCGGTTGCCGGGCGGGCGTCCGGGATCTCGGTGTGGGCACCGGCCTCCAACTGCCCGATCAGTTGCTGGGTGTCGCCGCCGGTCAGCTGACCGAGCGAGACGTACTGCTCCAGCTTGCTGCGCGAATCGGCGATGTCCAGGTTGCGCATGGTGAGCTGGCCGATCCGGTCGATCGGGCCGAACGCTGCGTCCTCGACCCGCTCCATGCTCAGGCGCTCCGGCTGGTAGCTGAAGTTCGGGCCGGTGGTGTTCATGATCGAGTAGTCGTCCCCGCGACGCAGCTTGATGGTGACCTCGCCGGTGACCACGGACGCGATCCAGCGCTGCAATGACTCGCGGATCATCATCGCCTGCGGGTCGAACCAGCGGCCCTCGTAGAGCAGCCGACCCAGCCGGGTGCCCTCGGCATGGTAGTTCGACAGCGTGTCCTCGTTGTGGATGGCGTTCAGCAGCCGCTCGTAGCCGATGTGCAGCAGGGCCATGCCGGGTGCCTCGTAGATGCCGCGGCTCTTGGCCTCGATGATCCGGTTCTCGATCTGGTCGCTCATGCCCAGGCCGTGGCGGCCACCGATCTCGTTGGCCTGCATGACCAACTGGACGCGATCGTCGTAGCGCTCGCCGTTGATCGCGACTGGGTAGCCCTGCTCGAAGCTGAGGGTCACCGTCTCGGTCTCGATCGCAACGGCCGGGTCCCAGTGCTTGACGCCCATGATCGGCTCGACCGTCTCCATCGAGACGTCCAGGTTCTCCAGCGTCTTGGCCTCGTGGGTGGCTCCCCAGATGTTTGCGTCGGTTGAGTAGGCCTTCTCCTTGGAGTCGCGGTAGGGCAGGTTGCGTTCGGTCAACCATTGGCTCATCTCGTCGCGGCCACCCAACTCGGCCACGAAATCCGCGTCCAGCCACGGCTTGTAGATGCGCAGTTGCGGGTTGGCCATCAGGCCGTAGCGGTAGAACCGTTCGATGTCGTTGCCCTTGTAGGTCGACCCGTCGCCCCAGATGAAGACGTCATCGTCGGCCATCGCACGTACCAACATGGTGCCGGTCACGGCGCGTCCGATCGGGGTGGTGTTGAAGTAGGCCTTGCCGGCCGACCGGATGTGGAACGCCCCGCACTGCAGCGCCACCAGACCCTGCTCCACCAGCGAGGCGCGGCAGTCGACCAGCCGCGATAGCTCGGCGCCGTAGGCCAGCGCGCGGCCCGGCACGGAGTCGATGTCCGGCTCGTCGTACTGGCCGATGTTCGCGGTGTAGGTGCACGGGATGGCACCCTTTTCGCGCATCCACGCGACCGCGACCGAGGTGTCGAGACCCCCGGAGAAGGCGATGCCGACGCGCTCGCCGGCGGGCAGTGAAGTCAGAACCTTGGACACGCAGGTCAGCCTAGTCGGCCATGGCGAGCGCCCGCGCGGGCGTCCGGCGCCGTTCCCTCCTGCGCCGGGCGATGGTGACCAGCAGCGCACGCAGACCGAGCACCGAGAGTGCCAGCGTGACTGCGAAGTAGATCGGGTAGCGCTCCAGCATGGCCTTGCCGATTCCGGTCTCGAACAACCACGGCAGGTCCTGGGCAGGCGTGCGCTGGGTGGACAGATCGCCATCCGGCGCCAGCAATGCAGGGTTGATCGCGATGATCTCGGCGTCGGTGATGGGCGCCCGGATCGCGTTTACCAGCAGCCGCTTGTCGTTGACCGGGAACGGGTCGCAGGTGAGCAGGGTCAGCTGGTCGAGTCCGGCGTCCTGGGTGATCACGCCGGTCTGCCAGGGCAGGACGAGCAGTTGGCCGGTGACCACGTACTTGATCACGGCGTCGTGGGTTTCGATGAAGATCGCATCGCCGGGCTGCAGTTGGTCGATGTGCAGGAACATCGGCTGGTTGTACATCCCTCGGTGTGCTGAGACGACGGCATGCGCGCCCTCGAGGCCGGGGTAGCTGGTGTTCTCCAGCAGTCCTGCGCCGCGGGATAGCGTCACCGTGCTCGTGCCGTAGTAGTTGTAGTAGTTGGGCTCAAAGGTGGAGTTGAACAGTAGGAATGTGCTGCCGAAGTCGTGCGCGAACTCTGGGTTGTTGCCGCCACTCGGGGTGGTCAGGTTGTACGTGAACGACAGGTCATTGTTCGCCAGATCGATCGGGGTGTTCAGATAGGCGAACCCCTTACCGTCGGTGTACTGGTTGACCACTTGGATTCCGGTGCCCGTGAACGAGGCGCGTTGGAAGTCGTTCTGCGGAATGGTGAACGAGGCGGAGGTCATCGTCGTCAACGTGTCTGATGACGGATAGGTCACCACGGTCCGGTTATCGAGTTCGGACGCACGCGCAGGCGCTGCGTCGCCGATCCCGAGCAGAATGACGCTCGCGACCGTCTGGACAGCGAAAAAGGCTCGCGCATGCCAAGCGAACAACGTGTTCCTAATGAAGTTGACCCCCGTGTACCGAATTATCTATCGGTTGGCTCAAGAGTAGATGGATACACCGGTGTATCCAAATCGCGGTGCCGCAATGAACCGACTCAAAGGGTCAGCAGCACCTTGCCGATCAGATCCCCCGAAGCCAGCAGCCGGTGGGCCTCCGCAGCCTCGCGGAGCGGCAGCCGGGTCTCCGGGGCCGGTTGCAGGCGGCCGTCACTGAACAGCGGCCACACCCGGGACGCCACCTGCTCGACGATCTCCGACTTCTGCTGGATCGAGCGGCCGCGCAGGCTGGTCGCGGTCACCGTGGCGCGCTTGGCCAACAGCTTCGCGATGTTCAGTTCGGCCTTGGTGCCCTTCTGCATCCCGATGATCACCAGGCGGCCATCCGGACGCAGCGCGGTGAGGTTGTCGTCCAGGTACTTGGCGCCGACGATGTCGAGGATGACGTCCACCCCCTTGTCCTGGGTGGCCATCAGCAACTCGGTCAGCCAGTCCTCGGCGTAGTCCAGCACGATGTCGGCGCCGAGCGAGCGGCAGTGCTCCAGCTTGGCGGCGGACGCAGTGGTGGCCACCCGGCAGCCCAGGGCCTTGGCGTACTGGATCGCAAACGTTCCGATGCCGCCCGCGCCGCCGTGCACCAAGAACGTCTCACCGGACGCCAGGCGCACGTGGTCCATGTTCGACAGCACGGTGGCGGCGACCTCGATCAGGCCGGCCGCGCTGACCAGGTCGATGCCATCGGGCGGCCGCGTCACCTGCCCAGCGGGCACCACGACGTATTCGGCGTAGCCGCCGCCGGCGAGCAGCGCTACCGCTTCATCACCCAACTGCCAGCCCTCGACGCCATCACCAATCTGGTCGACGATGCCGGAGCACTCCAGGCCGAGCAGTTCGGACGCGCCGGCCGGCGGGGGATAGTGCCCCTGGCGCTGCAACAGATCGGCCCGGTTGACGCCGACGGCAACCGTGCGCAGACGCAGTTCGCCGGGCCCTGCGTCCGGGGTGGGCACCTCGGCCCAGTGCAGCTGTTCAGGTCCGCCGAATCCGTCCAGGGTGATCGCGTGCATGCCCCCAGCCTGCCATTCCGGACCGCCCGCGGAGGTCGGCTAGCATGGTTCTGCCTCGGGCGAGATCGCATAGTGGACGAGTGCAGCCGCCTTGAAAGCGGCCGAGCGAAAGCTCCGTGGGTTCGAATCCCACTCTCGCCGCCCGTTACGGGAAGGAGCCTGCGATGGACGACAGCGCCGCGCCTCGACCGGTTGACACTTCGTACTACGCCCTCCGCCCGCGCACGCCGCTTCGGGCCTGGTTGTTGGCCGGACTGCTGCTGGTGGCCGGCATCGCGGCCGTGGTGGTGGGTCTGGGCGAGCCGCGCCGTCCGGTCATCCTGGCGCTCGGCGTGTTGGCCGCGGCAGCTGCGTTCGCATTGATGATTGCCGCCCTGGCCTTCGTCCAGTCACGCACCCAGCACGTCGTGTTGTCGCCCGAAGGGTTCGAGGTGACCGGGCCCGGCTACCACCGCAGCGGAGCGTGGCTGGATGTCGATGCAGTCTCGGCGATCCCCGATGGTTCGCGGCTGGTGATCGCGCAGGGGAAGGTGGACCGCACCTTCATCCAGAGTGCCGGCGCCCGGTCGGACGCCGTGATGAAAGAACTGGTCGACGACTTGATCAAGCGGGTCAGCTCGCTGTAGCCGTCAGAAGGACGTGGTGCACCACGGCGGCTCGCTGCCGCGCAGTGCCGCGTCCAGCCGCTGGATCTGCTGCTGGTCGCCGGCGACATCCGGGGTGAACTCGCGCAACCAGTGGCCGCCGAAGTAGCAAGCCCCCAGCACGTCGATGCCGAGTTCGACGTCCGGGTCGGCGTCGCTCGGCGTTACCTCGACCGAACCGGACGCGGCAGCCAGCCGCCACTTACCGCCCGACAGTCCGAGCGGGTCGGTCACTGCCAGCACCAGGTCGACGGGGGCTGCGTACGGTCGGATGGCCAGGGCCCGGGCGACGTCCAGGATGCGCAGCCAGATGTGGTCGCGGCGCCCGATCTGCTTGACCGCTCGCGGGTCGGTCAGCGCAGCGGGCAGCGCGCTGGCTGGGTTGAAGTTGCGGCAATCCACCTGCTCGATGCCGTCGATCGACAGCAGCAGTTCCCACAGGCCGAGCTGGGCGGACGCGTCCCGGCCGATCAACTCGATGACGTCGATGGGCTTCTGCCAACCACGATTGACCCAAGTGGCGACTCCGTCCGGCTCGCCGGCGGCGTTGTAGTGCACGGCTGAGCGCAGGCTGCGGCCGAACGGCGGGTCGGTGTAGTCAGCTGTGCCCGCCAGGTGTGCTTGGTAGTACGCCAACCGGTCGTGCGAGCCGGTCTGGCGGGCGTGGAAGTCGGCGAAAAGTTCCCGGCGCAGATTGACCAGTTCCGCCGAGTCGGCCAACTCTACGCTGCCGCTCGGCCGCCTGGCGAGCGCGGATCGTCCGGTCGTGTCGATCTCGACCGTGATGGCGTCGATCGCCACCCACCGGCCGCATCGTCGTGGAAGCCCTGTCGCAGCACGTTCAGCCACTTGATGGCCTGCGGGGTGGGCCGCGGGGTCAGCGGCAGGACGCGCAGTTCGTAGTCCGGCAAGGTGCCACTCCTGGTCAGGGCGTCGGTTCGGTGGAGGGCGAAGGCGTGTAAACGGGCACGGTCGCGGGCACCTGAACGTCGCCTGCCGGCTCCTCATGCCGATAGGCGCAGACGTCGGCAACATCCTCGGTCGGGCCCGTTGGCGTCGGGCTGGCCTCGGGATCGCCGGTGGTTTCGGGGACCTGTCCCGGATCGGTCGGCTCGACGGGCGGCGGGGCCGGCTCAGTGGGCTCGGCGGGAGCCGATTCGGTCGGTTCGGTGCCCGGCGGCAGCAATCCGAGGGCCTCGGCGACCTGCTCCTTCATCAGGTCGAAGTCCGGATAGCTGGCGTCGTAGCCGTTCTGGCCGTCTATGAAGGCCAACCGTTGCACCGAGCGGGCCTGCTGGACGCGTCCGGCCAGATCGACCATCGCGGACAGGTGCTCCTGCGGGATATCGGTGGACACCATGTCGCCGGTCGCCTTGGCGATTGCCTCGTAGCGGGTGGCCATGGTCGCGGGATCGGCCTGATCGATCACCGCGTTGACCAGGCAGGACTGGCGCTCCATGCGTCCGAAGTCACCGCCCGGCGAGTTGCAGCGGCTGCGGGCATACCACATGGCCTGGATACCGTCGAGGTGCTGGCCAGGGCCTTCCGGGATCCAGCCGTCCTGACCACAGCCCCATTCCGTGCTGCCGCCCATCGGGATCGGGAAGTTGATGTTCAGCGTGACGCCGCCCATCGCGTCCACCAGGTTGACCAGACCGTCGATGTTGATCAGGACGAAGTAATCGACCGGCAGGCCGGTGATGCCCTCGATCGCCCACTTGAGCGCATCGGCGCCGGGGTAGTCGGTGTTGGCGAACAGGCCCGGGAACATGGCAGGCACGTCGTTCCAGATGGCGTTCAGCATCGAGGTGGCGCCGTCGTTGAAGCCGTAGGGGAACTGTTCGTAGAGCGGCGTGGTCTCCGGGAACGGTGCGTGCGGCAGGTTACGCGGGAGTTGGATGATCAGCGTCGAACCCGTGGTGGTGTCGATGGACGCCAGCATCATCGTGTCGGTGCGGATGCCGAGGTCGGCCTCGCGGCCCTCGCCGGAGTCGCCGCCTACCAGCAGGATGTTGACCCGCGGCTTGTGGGCCCAGGGGTCCTTCTGGTCCAGGGTGGGGCGGGTCTGGGATTGGGTGTCGTCCTCGGAGTGGAAGATGTCGCCGGACAGCACCGCGGTCTGGAATGAGTAGGCCGAGCCAACCGCCAATGGGGCGCTGACCAGGAAGGACAGGGTGCCCACCACCACGGCACCGACGGCGCGTTGGGTCGGGGACATCTTGCGCGGCCGGCTGATCAGGTAGGTGCCGACGATGATCGAAACCCAGACCAGGGCCAGGGCGCCCAGCACGATGCCGATGGTGCTGATCCAGTCGGACTGCAGGATGTTGCCCGCCGTCAGGGTGGGATTCTGCAGGACGTAGTAGACCAGTGCGGCGGTGCCGGCGATGAGCAGGGTGACGATCGCGAAGCCGAGCCGGGAGAGCTTCGTCCCGATCAGGCCCAGGCCCGGGACGATCGTGCCGGCGATGGTGCGGACCATCGAGCCACGGAACTTGCGCGCGTAGTAGCGGGCCTCGGCGGACTTCCCGCCGGCGCGGGTGCTGCCGGCCGCCCTGGTGGACCTTGATGCGCCGTAGGTACCACCGGCGTCGTAGGCGTAGTCGTTGTGGTGGGTGACCCGTCGCGGTGGACGGGGGGCAGATTGATCATGGGGGGACGGCCCGATGCCCCTTCGGGCGCGGCTCGGGCCAGCGCTCTCGTCGGAGATCGGCAATGTGGTTCCTTCCCGGCAGTGGCCGCCAGCGCTCCCCAACCGGTGGTCACAATTCGTGTCAAGAGTAGTCGAGTCGACCTGTCCAGACATCCGACCAAGGGC
>JAXGOU010000005.1:0-106213 GCA_040767325.1 Brooklawnia sp.
GCCCCGAACCCGCGCAGCAACTTGAGAACCAGCGCCAGGGTGCGTCCGGAATCGACGACGTCGTCCACCACCAGCAGTCGGCGGCCGCGGATCGACTCGATGTCCAACATCGGCGCCAGCAGCACCGGGTCGGGCAGCGTCTCGGCGACGTCGGTGTAGAACTCGACGTTGATGGCGTCGGTGAGTTTGACGCCGAGGGCGTAGGTGAGCGCTCCAGCCGGGATCATGCCGCCGCGCGCGACGCCGATGATCACCTCGGGGACGAAGCCCGACTCGGCGAGGGCCAAGGCCTGCTCCCGGACGGCCCCGTAGAACCCGTCCCAGGTGAGAATCTCCTTCTCAGACTGATCTGTCGCGTCCGCGTGATAAGCCATCATGGCGCAATGGTAGCGACCCCAGCCCCGCTCCGGTGGGCGCACCCGAACGATGGGGGAGCGACGGCGCGGGGATTATAAGCGAGCCAAATTCAGATCGCTTGCAATATAAGACAATCGAATTAAGTAAACCGTGGTTTTCGCGGTACGGGAAAGGCGGCTGAATTCCCTATACGTTTTGGGCTATATCGTGTTGCCGATATGCCGGGGGCTGTCCATCCGGGAGCCGCCACTGGCATCGCCCGAAGGAGAGCGAAGAATGACCACGAAGAAGACAGTCGGCTTGGCCGTGTTTGCGGCTCTGGGCATGTTCCTGGCCGGTTGCGCCGGGCAGGCCCCGACGCAAGCGCCAGCCGATCCAACCACGAGCGCCGCTGGCGGTGGGACGACCGCCGCGTCGGCGCCCGCCGAGGCTCCCGCTGAGGCCCGCGAACTGCGCCTTGGCCATATCTACGATCCCGCGCACCCGAACGAACGCTGTGGCGTCCCGGCGCTCAACACCGCGCTAGAGGGCTCCGGCCTGACGGTCGTCTCCTACCCGTCGGCCACGCTGGGTAATGAGGAAGAACTGCTCGAGCAGGTCGCCGACGGCAGCCTCGAACTGAGCATCGCCGGCCCGTCCTTCCTGGGCGTCTGGGAACCGAAGGCCGCCGTCTTCGACGCCGCCTATCTCTTCGAGACGGTCGAGCAGTTCGACGCGACTCTGAATGGTGAGATCGGACGTCAGGTCTGGGACGACCTGGAGGCCGCCAGCGGTCTGCACGTGCTGCGCACCTGGTACTACGGCTCGCGCCACGTGACCTCCAACAACCCGGTGCGTACGCCGGCCGACCTCGAGGGCGTCAAGGTTCGCGTCCCGAACGCGCCGCTCTACCTCGACAACATCGCCGCTCTTGGTGGCACCGGTACCCCGATGGCTCTGGCCGAGGTCTACATCGCACTGCAGCAGGGTGTCATTGATGCCCAGGAGAACCCGATCCCGACGATCGACTCCCAGAAGTTCCAGGAAGTCCAGGACTACATCAGCCTGACCGGACACGTCGTCCAGGGCACCATGCTGATGATCTCCACCGACACCCTGGCTGCTCTGCCTCCGGAACAGGCCGACGCGCTTGTTGCGGCTGCTGAGGCTGCTGGCGACGCCGTCATGGACTGCATCGTCGAGGGCGAGACCGAGATCCTGGACAAGTGGCGTGAGGCTGGCGCCATCGAGATCATCGAGGACGTCGACAAGGCTGCCTTCATGGCGCGCGCGGTCGAGCAGCTTCCGGCGAAGTACCCGGAGTGGGCCGACCTCTACCGTGAGATCCAGGGCAGCGCCGGGTAACGGATAGCAGCACATGGTCCTTCCCATTCGGACCAGCACGATTCCACGGCCACTGAGGTTCCTCGGACGTATCGAGGGCCTCGTGGCCGGGTTTCTGCTGATGACTGTGCTCTTCCTGGTGATTTTCCAGATCTTCACGCGGTACGTGCTGCGTGCTCCGGCTCCGTGGACTGAGGAGTTGGCACGCTTCGCCTTGATCTGGTTGGCGTTCATCGGCGCCGGCTGGGTCGCCTACCGCGGAAGCCATGTCACCGTGCGGCTCTTCGACCACCGATACAAGCCGCGGGCTCGCGCTCTGATGGACGCGCTGGCCGGCGTGATCACCGTGATCATCTCGGTGTCGTTGATCATTGGGGCGCCTGCCTACCTGGTGACGGCCGGACGTACCTCCTCGCCGGCGCTCGGGCTGCACATGGGTGTGGTCTATGGGGCGTCGGTGCTCGGCTATGTGCTGATCCTGGTGCACACGATCAGCGCGATCATCATCGTGCTACGGCGTCCGGACGCCCTCCGCGAGTCGTTGGGTGTGGACGCGGAGATGGGCATCGAGGAAGAACCGGCCGAGGATGCGGGGTTGGTTGACGCACCTGGGGATGGCGCAACTGGTGAGGGCGCGGCGATCACGTTGTTGTTGATTGGTGGGTTCGTTGTCCTGTTGTTGTTGCGGGTGCCGGTGGCGTTGGCGATGTTGGCTCCGTGCCTGGTGTATTTGGCGATGGATCCCAGCATTACGATTGTGCAGGCGTTTCAGCGGATCACGGCGGGGGTGAATAGTTTTCCGTTGTTGGCGGTGCCGTTGTTCATCATGACGGGTAACGCGGCGAATATGTCGGGGATCACGACGCGGTTGTTTGATGCTGCGGAGCGGTTGATGGGTCATATTCAGGGTGCGTTGGGTTATATCAACGTGTTGACGTCGTTGGTGTTCTCGTGGATGAGTGGTGCGGCGATCGCTGATGCTGCGGCGATCGGGAAGATCATTGTTCCGGAGATGAAGAGCCGTGGTTGGAAGGAAGGGTTCACGGTTGGTATCACGGCGTCGTCGGGTCTGATCGGGCCGATCATGCCGCCGAGTATTCCGGCGATCATCTATGCGGTGACGGCGGGTGTGTCGGTTGGCGCGTTGTTCATCGCGTCGGTGTTCCCGGCGTTGATCATCGTGGTGGTGTTGTCGTTCATGGTGTGGTTGCATGCCAGGAAGCATCCGGGGTTGAAGCAGCCGAAGGCGTCGGGCCGGGATATGTGGGTGGCGTCTCGTCGGGCGATCCTGCCGATGTTCACTCCGGTGATCATCCTGGGCGGGATCCTGGGTGGCATTGTGACGCCGACGGAGGCGGCCGGTCTGGCGGTGATCTGGGTGTTGGCGTTGGCGGCGATCTACGGGAACTTGAACGTGAAGTCGTTGGGCAGTGTGATTTCGCAGACTGCTGAGACGACGGGTTCGGTGTTGTTGATCGTGGGGTCGGCGTCGATGTTCGGTTGGGTGTTGACTCGGGAGCGGGTGCCGCAGATTGTTGCGGACGCGATTTTGCAGTTGACGACGAATCCGATTGTGTTCCTGATTTTGGTGAATGTGATTTTGTTGCTTGTCGGGATGATGTTGGAGCCGGTGTCGGCGATCTTGATCATGGTGCCGGTGTTGTTGCCGGTGATGGAGTTGTTCGGTATCGATCCGCTGCATTTTGGTGTGTTCATGGTGTTGAACCTGGTGATCGGGTTGATCACCCCGCCGGTGGGGTTGGTGTTGTATGTGCTGTCCTCGGTCACCAACATCGACTTCCAAAACGTGCTGAAGGGTGTGATCCCGTTCCTCGCACCGATGGTCTTCATCCTGATGACCATCACCTTCATCCCGGCGATCAGCATGTGGCTGCCGAGTGTGCTCGGTCTGATCTGATCCACGTTGAGGATGGGGCTGGTCGAAGGTTTCGGCCAGCCCCATCGTCATGTCAGGACAGCTGCAGCGTCCAGAAGGCGCAGTCGAGCCAGCGGTCGAACTTGCGTCCGCCTTCGCGGATGACCCCCATCAATTCGAAGCCGAGTGCTCGGTGGAACTGCTGGGAGTCCTGGTTGGCGTCGTCAACGTCGCCACCATCACATGCACGCCCTGAGTCCGAGCCCGGCATCAGCTCGGTCATCAGTGCACGTCCCAGACCGAGGCCGACCGCGTGCGCGGCGAGGTAGACCGAGTGTTCGACAGTGAACTGCCAGCCGGCCTTGCCGCGGGGAAGGGTACGTAACTGGCGTAACCGACGACTTCGCCGTCCAGCTCCGCCACCAGACAGGACGCCCGGCGGACTGCTGGTTGGCAAGCCGTGCTCGGGCCAGTGCTGCTCGTCAAAGCTCGTCCAGTCGTAGCTGTTGGTGGACGCGATCGCCTGCTCGTTGTGGATGGCCGTCACGGCGGCCATGTCGGCGGCCGTGGCCTCACGAATCATGCCGGACACCGGGCAATGATAAGGCGCCCGTCGGTAGAATCGGCGTGGGGTTACCCCCGTTCCTTCAGCTCGAAGCTGAGCCGTCACCTTGCAAAGGACCCAACGTGAGCAAACTGACCTGGACCGATGAAGACAGGCGTGCGGTTGATGCCGCGCGCATCCTGGCCGCCGACGCGGTGCAGAAAGCTGGCACGGCCACCCCGGTACGGCGATCTCGCTGGCGCCGGTCGCCTACCTGCTCTACCAGAAGGTGATGAAGACCGACCCGGCTGACGACCGCTGGATCGGACGCGACCGCTTCATCCTGTCGGCGGGCCACGCGTCAATCCTGCAGTACTCCCAGCTCTACTTGGGCGGGCTCGGGCTGGAGATGGACGACATCCAGTCGCTGCGCACCTGGGGCTCGCTGACCCCCGGCCACCCGGAGCTGGGGCACACCAAGTTCGTCGAGGTCACCACGGGTCCACTGGGCGCCGGCGTGAGCAACGCGGTCGGCATGGCCATGGACGCCCGCCGCGTGCGCGGCCTGTACGACCCCAACGCCAAGGGCGAGTCGATCTTCGACCACTTCGTCTATGTGATCCTCGGCGACGGCTGCATGCAGGAGGGCGTCCAGGCGGAGGCCGCCTCGCTGGCCGGCACCCAGGAACTGGGCAACCTGATCATGATCTACGACGACAACCGCATCACCATCGAGGGCGACACCAAGATCGCCTTCGGTGAGGACGTGTCGAAGCGTTACGAGGCCTACGGCTGGCACGTGCAGAACCTCGACTGGACCAACGGCTCCACCAGCTATGGCGAGAACATCGAAGACCTCTACGACGCGATCCTCAAGGCGCAGAAGGTCACCGACAAGCCGTCGCTGATTCGGCTGAGCACGATCATCGGCTGGCCGCTACCGAACCTGCAGGGCAAGGAGAAGGTGCACGGCGCCGCGCTCGGTGCCGAGGAGATCGCCGCGCTCAAGAAGCTGCTCAAGTTCCCGGATGAGCCGTTCGGTATCGACGAGGAGACCGTCGAATACTCCCGCAAGCAGTTGCGGGAGAACGGAAAGGCCGCCCGCGCCGCGTGGGACGGAGAAGTTCGAGGCCTGGGCCGCCGCCAACGCCGAGCAGAAGGCGCTGCTCGACCGGGTGCAGGCCAAGCAACTGCCGGCCGACATCTCGGTGCCCACCTTTGAGGAAGGCTCAGTAGCGACGCGCGCGCCGCGTCCCAGACCGTGCTGACCGCCCTTGCCGACCAAGTGCCGGAGCTTTGGGGCGGCTTCGGCTTCGACCGGGCCGGCTCGAACAACACCACCATGAAGGGCGAGCCGAGCTTCCTGCCGGCCGACCGGACCACCGAGGAGTGGCAGGGCGGTCCCTACGGACGCACGTTGCACTTCGGCGTCCGCGAGCACGCCATGGGCGGCATCATCAACGGCATCAACGCCGGTGGCATGACGCGCGCCTACGCGGGCACCTTCTTCGTCTTCGCCGACTACATGCGTCCCACCGCACGGCTCGCCGCCCTGTCGAAGATCCCGAGCATCTTCGTCTGGACGCACGACTCGATCGGTGTCGGTGAGGATGGCCCGACGCACCAGCCCATCGAGCACCTGGCCGCCTACCGGGCGATCCCCGGCCTGGCGATCGTGCGTCCGGCTGACGCCAACGAGACCGCACAGGCCTGGCTGAACACGCTGCGGCAGACCGATGGCCCGGTCGGCCTGATCCTGTCGCGACAGAATCTGCGCACGGTGGATCGCACCAGCGGCGAGTTCGCCTCGGCCGAGGGTGTGGCCAAGGGTGCCTACGTGCTCAAGGAGGCCAGCGCCGACCCGCAGGTCATCCTGATCGGCACCGGCTCGGAGGTTGAGGTCGCGCTCGACGCGCACCGCGCTGGAGGCCGAGGGCGCGCCGACCCGGGTCGTGTCGATGCCGTGGCCAGGAGTGGTTCGATGAGCAGCCGCAGGAGTACTGCTGGGCGAGGTGCTGCCGCCGTCGGTCAGCACGGGTAAGCGTTTAGAGCTGGATTGCCATGTGCGTCCGGGGCATGTCGGAGCTGGCCGGCAAGTCGGTGTCGATCGAGTATTACGGATTTCTGCGAAGGGCACGCCGTTGCTCAAGGAGTCGGCATCACGGCCGAGGCTGTCGTAGCCGCGGCGGCGAAAGAAACGCTGAAGGCCTGAGTCAACGACGAGCCCTGTCCCGGGTGAAACCGTCCGGGACAGGGCTCGTCGCTTTCTCACTGGGCCGATGTACAAGATGTCGGATGTCGCGCGCGCTCCCCACTGCTGGACGGCTGGTTCACCACTGCACCGTTGAACCACATCTCCGATGACCCACCGCCGTCCAGGCTGTGGTAGGCCGGTGGCACCCAGATCCACCAGGATTTGAGCGAGTTCGGTCAGGGTGGCACCTCGTGAGTAGCCGGCCGAGCGGCCGTCCACGACGACGAAGACGAAGTGGTTCTGGTCGATCACCCTGATCGCCGTGCGTGGCTGCAGCCCTCGGATGGAGTGATTCCCGAAGTTGGTATCAACCTCCACATCAATACCTGCCACCACGGATCCGTCCTCGATGTGGCGGGGCCGAAGGACAAATTGCCAGACGCCCGCGTCCACGAGGTCCTGGGCGCTGGTGGTTTCGTCATAGATCTGCATCGTGCCGTCGGAGTAGATCGCCAGTCCCTCTCGGGCGGGTTCATCGCGGTAGATGACTCCGTTTCGGATGACGATTCCAGTGGTGCGGAATCCGTAGTAGTCGCCGTTGATAGCGAAGATGGCGCCGTTTTGCTCGGCGATGGCAGACACGTTATCGGTGATGCTCTGCCAAACGCGTTGTCTGCGAAGGCCGACGCCAATGCTGTGGCGTCAGACACGGTCACATCTGCGACGTAGTAGGTGAGGGTTTCGTTGCCGGTTCCTGTGGTGTATTTGGTGATGGTGATTGACGTACCGTCGGCGACATAGGTGTTGTCGGTGACGACCGCAGGGGTCGTTTGTGTCGATGTCGATGATTCGGTGGTCGTGGTGTCCTGGGTGGACAAGCTTTGCTGTGCCTGCTCGTAGCTGGACACGTCTGCGATCTGGACGTCCTCGATCACGAAGCGATCGAGCGCCCATGCGGCGGTGCCGCCGAGCACCAGCGTGACGGCAGCGACCACCCCATAAATTACCCGGCGGATGCGGCGGGTTGGGGCGTGAGAGACATTGTCTCCTCCTTGGTCGTTCGTTGGATCAGCCGATCAGGCGGCCGCCGCGGCCCATACCGCCGTCCTATGCCGCTCATGGCGCCCTGTCCTGCGGTCACCGTGGTGGTTGAGCCGCCGTTTACGCTGACCGTATATTCATCCCCGGCTGTCATCCCCGGCACGGACGCGACGAGGGACTGCATGGACTTCGTGGCGGTGTAGGTTGCGACCACCGATCCGGAAGAGTCAGTGATCTCGATCACATCTCCGGAGGCAGCGCTCACGCTTACGGCGATGAAGCTCTGGCTGGAGGAAGTACGCGCCGGCCATCCCTGCCGACTCGCCGGCCAACAGTGTGCCGCCGGAGACATCGAAGGAGCCGGCGTCAATAGCGCCGTTGCCGTTGCCGGTCGGGCCGTAGATGATCAACGTGCCGCCCGTCATCGACGCGCTGCCATTGGAGTCGAATCCGTCTCCCTCGGTGATGGTGATGTCACCGCCAGTGATGGTGGATTGATGCGTTCGCATCGGTAGCCATGGGGTTGCCGGCGTTCGAGGAGCCAGAGGAGGTGCTGAAACCATCGCTTGATGCCGCACGTTGATCGTGCCATCGGCCACCAGATGCTGGCGGCCTCCACTGCCTCGTATGACCTCGGTCACGGTCAAGTTCCCGCCGCCGATGGTGAGATCGGCGTCGGCGTGCAGACCGTCGTCGCCGGCCGCGACGGGTGAAGCTGACGGCGTCCACGATGATGGCTTGGGCGTTGATGCCGTCCTCAGAGGTGGATGAGGGCCGGAGCCTCCGGAGCAGAGCCACGTAACCTACAGTCGCGTCTTCGGTGTTATGGACTTGAGCGCATGACCGCCGGCGCTGACCGTCAGGTTCCCGCCCGAGAGCCAACCAGGTAGTCCTACCACGGATGCCATCGTCGATTGCGTTCACGCTGATTGTGCCAGGACTCAACAATGTTGGCCATCGACCGAAGCGATTCCGTCGTTGGCGTTGCCGCTGACGTCGAGGTTGCCAGTACTGGTGATCGATAGATCGGCGTTGGCATAGCGTCGCGTTGGCCTCATCCTCGCCGGTTCCAGACGAAGAGCTATCCGACAGGGTGTTCACGGTGCCGTCGACGAGCACGATCGTGGCCTCGTCCGCGTTCATGATGGCGGATCGCTGACGTGGTGGATGACGAGATCGTGACGCCGTTCAGGATCAACGCCACGCCGCCTCGTCTCCCACGTTGACGATGACTTGCCCCGGTCGATCCCCGGTGAGCCTGCATGTGCCGGCCTCGGTGATGGTCACCGTTCCGCTGTCCACGCCTGCGCCTGCGGCGGCAACTGGGTAGTGGCTACGACGTCGGACAGCGTGATCGTTTGGGCAGCACTGGTGTCTACCTCATCCACGGTGTGGGCCTGCTTCTGGCCGCCAGAAGCGTCGGTCACTGAACTCGCCAGCGCTGGTCGTTGTCGCATGGTCCCGGTCGAGGACGCTCGGCGAGGTAGTGGATGGTTGGCTGGTCGTAATGCCGACTGGGGGTGTGCTCCTCGTTGCGGCGCCAAGGGCGGGGACGGAGCAGCCGGCCGTGGTCGCGATGGCGACGTGGCAGGTACCAGAAATGATGAGCAAACGCTTCTTCATGGACAAGCCTTCGGTGTGCTGGTCTTTGGGGTTGTGGGGTGGTGGTTCGCGGTTGGGCGACCACGTCGAGGTCGGCCAGGACGGGGCGACGCCACTTGCGGGATTGAGACCCGGCGAGGGCCGCGAAGAGACCGATGTCAGTACTTGGAGACGATGTGTCTGGGCGGTGGCCGTGTCGCCAGAGGCAGCGATCGAGGACGGTGGGCGTCGATCCGCCCTTGTCTCGACGAGCGCGCGGCGGGGAAGGCCACGAACCGTCTTCGGATTGGCAGGCCAGCTCGAGGTCAATCGTGCGTGAGGCCTCGTCGTGCTCGGTGGCCGGCAGGTACAGCGCGGTTCGCCGGTGGGGAAAGGCGCAGCGTGACACCCAGCTGGCTGACATTCACGCCGTCCACACCGGCGTCGAGGAGCGTCCCGGCCACGAAGCGCTGGGGAAGCCGGCCATGGTCAAATGCGGGGTCGCCCTGTGCGGAATGCGGATATACCACGGTGACGCTGCGCGTTCCCTTGGTCTTGACTCTCGAGGTAACTGGTGCCCGCGTCAAGATAGGGTGGCGGGTACGTACCTTGAAGCGACGCCGACGCCGACGTCCGGCCAGATAATAGGCCGTCAGGTCGGGGTATCCAGGTAGTGGACGGTAGGCGAACTCCCGTACCTGTCGACTGCGGACGCGCGCGTCTGCGGCAGGCCTGCCAGACGTCGGCCAGATCCTGCGGGGGGCAGGATGTACTTGCGATCAACGCGCACCTGCCGGGCAGCGATACCCGCATCGAGCTCCTGCAGCGAGATGGCGGGGCGGTCATCCAACGTGGTGAGGGGATTGGGGGAGACGGGGGCGGTCAATGGATCTCCTGGGCTGCGTCATGGTGGAGGATGGGGTTCGAGTTCGGAGGGTAGGGCTGGTAACGGACGTCCACCAGGGTGAGTCATTGACCGTCGACGCGCAGCACCTTGACGTCCAGATGCGTGCGCCAAGCAGGCGCTCCAACTGGACGATGAGAAGGCGTTGGTCTGGTTTCCGCACGGGTCGAGTTGATGTGTCTGGCGCTGGTGCAGGGAGCGGTATAGCGCGGGTGATCGGCGACGCCGAGCATGATCGAGGCCAGTAGACCATGGTGGTCCACGAGGCCGAGCCCAATCCGCCCAGCAGGCCCAGCGCCAAGGCGGAAGGCGAAAATCCCCTCGGTGTCCGGATTTCAGAGCGCAGGCGGATGATTGACAGTACGCCGAACAATCCGAGGCCAACCCCGCGCCGAGCGCAGTGTTTGCGCAAGAGTGCGGTCGAGATCGCCAGACGCCAATGTTGACGGCCGTGGAAGGCCACCATCATGTCGGGCCGGCGGTGGCGTGGTATGTAGATCGCGAACACGAGTATCGCGGATGAAGTACTGGCATCGGCACCGAATCCGATCAGGGACATTCCCCGAACCTCTCGACTACGACGGCTTTGATGTGGAAGTCCGTATTGCCCCGCGATTGATCAGACGGTGACGGCGTGGGAGACGTCTGTGAGGTAGGGAACGGCGCGGGTTTGCCCCCAGGTTCCGCGGGATTCCCCGCTTTGCTCGGGAGCACAGTGTGCCAGTCTGCGTGCCGCGGTCAAGATCATCGGATCATCTCGCTCACGCGGGGAGCACTTGACGCGGATCGTGTCGATGATCCACGCCATGATCATCTCCGCTCGCGCGGGGAGATTTTGCGCTGTGGTCATCTTGATGATGGCGCGTGGGGATTCATCCGCTCACGCGGGGAGCAACACGCCGAAACCGATCAGGTCACGACCAACGTGGGATCATCCCCGCTCGCGCGAGGAGCACGCCCTTCACGTGGTGCGCAACGACACGCTGGATCATCCCCGCTCGCGCGGGGAGCACGAACCCGCCCGGAACACCACGGGCGGGCCATTCGACTACTCCGCTCGCGCGGGGAGCACGATGCGGATGCTGGCTGCGGCTGTACTCACCGGCGGATCATTCGCTCGCGCGGGGAGCACGCTATCTGCTTGTCAGGCGGCGGCCTTCTCGGCGGATCATCGCCGCTCGCGCGGGGGAGCACGCCATCTGCTTGTCAGGCGGCGGCCTTCCTGCGGATCATCCGCTCGCGCGGGGGAGTACCTGCTCGCTTTGCTGCCCGCCCGACAGCGACGGGATCACCGCCGCCCTGCGCGGGGAGCACGCGGTGAGCAGAGACCTGATGAAGCCCAGTACTGCTCCAGAACATCCGGAGTCGGTCGGCAGCCGGCCCAAGGTCGGCTTCGGGGTAGAGCACCCGCAGCGGTTCGTCCTCGGCCACACCGGCGTAGAACCGGTCCACCAACACCCGAAAGGTCTCCGCGCCGCCGACGCGATCGTGGAAGCACTCCGACATTCAGTTCTTTCCAGCGGTGGCCATTGCCAGCGCCTCGTCGAACTCGGCGTCGATGTCGGGCTTCGGGGTGATCATCGACACACCCATCGCCACCAGCAGGTTCACGATGAAGCCGGGCACGATCTCGTACAGGGCGCTCCACGGCGTGTACTGCCAGGTGAAGACGACCACGGCCGCCGCAACCATGCCCACCCCGGCACCGATCGCAGTGAGCCGCTTCCAGAACAGCGACAGCAGGATGATCGGCCCGAAGCTGGCGCCGAAGCCGGCCCACGCGAAGGCGACCAGGTTCAGGATCGTGTTGTTCTGCGTCCAGGCCAGCGCTCCGGCGAAGACCGCGACCACCAGGACGCCGGCCCGGCCGAGCCAGACCTGGTGACGTGAGCTCAACTCACGCTTCAGGAACATCCGAGCCAGGTCCTCGACCAGGGCCGACGAGCACACGATCAGCTGTGACGAGACGGTCGACATGATGGCCGCGAGCACGGCGGCCAGGATGAAGCCGGCCACCAGCGGATGCATCAGGGATTGTACCAATAGCAGGAAGATCGCTTCCGGATTGTCCAGCGTCACGTCCGGATGCGCCGTGACGTAGGCCAGTCCCGCCAGGCCGGTAATGACTGCTCCGGTCAACGAGGCGATCATCCAACCGATGCCGATCCGGCGGCCGCGCTTCGCGTCCGCAGCCGAGCGCAGCGCCATGAACCGGACGATGATGTGCGGCTGGCCGAAGTAGCCAAGCCCCCAGGCCAGGTTCGAGATCACCCCCACGGCCGTCGCTCCAGCAAGTAGGGAGAAGGCGTACGGGTTCACCTGGGTGACGGTCTCGACCATCGGGCCGGGCCCGCCCACAGCGATCAGCGCCATCAGCGGCAGCACGATCAGCGCGGTCATCATCAGCAAGCCCTGCATCATGTCGGTGTAGGACGCACCGATGAAGCCACCGAAGAAGGTGTACAGCACGGTGACGCCGGCCACGATCAGCAGGCCGGTGCGGTAGCTGGAGCCGAACGAGTTCTCGAAGAAGACGCCGCCCGAGACCATGCCACTGGAGACGTAGAAGGTGAAGAAGGTGAGGATCAGCAGGCCTGACACCACGCGCAGCAGCCGGGACTTGTCGCGCAGCCGGTTCTCCAGGAACGACGGGATGGTGATCGAGTTCTTGGCCACTTCGGTGTAGCTGCGCAGCCGCGGCGCCACGAGCTTCCAGTTCAGCCAGGCGCCAATCGCCAGGCCGATCGCGATCCATGCCTCCACCAGGCCGGTCGCGTACAGCGCACCGGGGAGGCCGAGCAGCAGCCAGCCCGACATGTCGGACGCGCCCGCGCTCAGCGCTGCCACCATCGGGCTCAGGTTGCGTCCGCCGAGCATATAGTCGGTCAGGTTCTTGGTGCGCAGGTTCGCCCACCAGCCGATACCGATCATCGCCAGGAAGTAGATGATGATCGCGACAAGCTTGAAGATCTGGTCGGGTGCCATTGCAGTCCTCCTCGTCGAGCGCGGCTGGCCCGTAGGTCTAGGAAACTACCGTGAGTCGCCGCGCTTTCGGCCGAGTGCCCTCAGTGTGGGACGCCGCCGGGGGACCGGTTGGGCCTCGACGGCCTCACCGATCATCTGGTCGACCAGGTCCTTGGTCACCTCATCCAGCGCATTGCCCAGCCGGATCAGCAGTGCGCGTCGCTTGCGGGGGTTGGGGGAGTCGCGTCCAGCAGAGTGGTGTACGGACAGCGGTGAGCGTGTCGCTCCGTGACGGGTGACGGTCACCGCGCATCCTTCGAGTGATCTCTCACAACCGACTCGAAGAAAGAGCACCACGATGACCGTCTCTCCAAGTATTGACCCTGCCCGTCTGATCGAGGAACAGCTCGCCCGTGCCAGCCCTGACCTGCTGCGGGAGTTGTTGACCAGCTTCATCAACACGCTGATGTCGGCCGAAGCCGACGCGGTGTGCGGCGCCGCGTACGGCACCAGCTCGCCGGAGCGGACCAACCGCCGCAACGGCTACCGGGGCCGCGACTTCGACACCCGAACCGGCACCCGAGCTGGAGATCCCGAAGCTGCGGACTCGGCACCTACTTCCCTGAGTGGCTGCTGGAGCGCCGCAAGCGGGCCGAGCGGGCCCTGACGTCGGTGGTGGCGACCTGCTACCTGCTCGGGGTCTCGACCCGTCGGATGGACAAACTCGTCCAATCATTGGGGATCACCACGCTGAGCAAGTCGCAGGTCTCGGAGATGGCCAAGGACCTCGACGGTCAGGTCGAAGAGTTCCGCACCCGGTCCCTCGCCGATGCCGGCCCGTTCACGTTCGTGGCCGCGGACGCGCTGGTGTTGAAGGTGCGCGAAGGTGGCCGGGTCGTCCCGGTCCATGCCCTTGTGGCTACCGGTGTCGATGCCGATGGGCACCGTCAAATCCTCGGCATCCAGGTCACCACCAGTGAGGACGGCGCCGGTTGGCTCGCGTTCTTCCGCGACCTCGTCGCTCGCGGCCTGTCCGGGGTCCGGCTGGTCACCTCCGACGCCCACGCCGGCCTCGTCGCGCCGCGATCAGCGCAACCCTGCCCGGCGCAGCATGGCAACGCTGCCGCACCCACTACGCGGCGAACCTGATGTCAGCCACCCCCAAGAGCAGCTGGCCGTGGGTCAAAGCGCTGCTGCACAGCGTGTACGACCAACCCGACGCCGACGCTGTGAATGCCCAGTTCGACCGGATCGTTGATGCTCTCACCGGAAGCTCCCCGCCGTAGCCGACCACCTCGAAGCCGCCCGCGCCGACATCCTCGCCTTCACCGCGTTCCCTAAAGAAGTGTGGCGACAGATCTGGTCGAACAACCCCAACGAACGGCTCAACCGCGAAATCCGACGCCGCACCGACGTCGTCGGCATCTTCCCCGACCGCAACAGCATCATCCGGCTCGTCGGCGCCGTCCTTGCCGAACAACACGACGAATGGGCCGAAGCCTGCCGCTACCTCGGCCTCGACGTCCTCGCCAAATCCCAAGCCACCACGACCACCCAGGAGGCCACAGACCAACCCATCCCGCAAGCCCTAACCGCCTGACCTCGACGGATCAGCCGTACACCACCCCGCTGGACTTGACCGTTGGGGGCCAGGTCCACCGTCGGCAGGGTGGCCAGGACGCGACGGATCCGCGTCTCCACCTCGGCCAGCGCGGCCCGTTCCTCGTCGTTGTCCACCTCGGTGGCCAGATACGCCAACTGCTCGTTCAGCGCGGCCGCCCGAGTTCGCAGCGCTGCCGCCTGGTCGACGCGTGGCCGGTTGCGCATGCCGTCGACCAACTTGTTGATTCGCTCGACCATCTCGGGGTCGGTGATGGTGCGGACGATCCCCGCCACTGCTGTGGCCCAGGCCGCCACCGCTCCAACATTCATTGCTTCATCGTACGGGCAGCGGGCCGCCACATGCCCTGTAGCAGTCGCCTGTTCACCAAGGGCACAGGGCCCAGCTGGACGAAGCCGTGTCGCGCGTACAACCGTGCGGAGCCGTCGGAGGAGGCCTCGAGGTAGCTCGGCTGGTCGTCGCCGATCTCGGCCAGCCGCCGGTCGAGCAGTGCGGCGCCGACGCCGTTGCCCTGTTGGTCAGGGGAGACGGCGAGCATGTTGAGGTACCAGTGGCGGAACCGCGGCCGGCAACGGGCCGAGTTGACCTCCTGGATGATGGCCGCTGGCAGCCGCGTCCGAAGCAGCCGTAGGTAGGCAGGTAGCTGACGTGCCTCGGCCAGTAGGCCCGGCGCGTCGGGTGCCAGCCAGAGGCCCGCACCCACCACCCGCCCGTCGTGCTCGGCGACGTCAACTGCGCCGTGCGGCAGGAAGAGGGAGGCGATCTGCAGGCGAACCAGCGCGGCCAGCACGCTGTGAACATCGCGTCCGCGCCCCAACATCGCCACGACGGAGGGATCGTGGACGAAGGCGTCTGCCACAACCTCTGCCACAGTGTCGGCGTCCTCGAGGGTGGCGGGCCGCACCGTGAGTTCAGTCATGTATCCAACCTAGCGTGGGGCGCAAAGTTGCCCGCAACGGACAACGCCGCGGCCGCAACCCGTGGGTCACGGCCGCGGCGATCAAATCCGCGTCGAACAGTTGGTCTACTCAGCGACGCTCGGGTGCGTCATGTCCACCGGGACGACCCACTTGTCGAACTCTTCTGCGGTCAGGTCTCCGGACTCCAGTGCCGACTCGCGCAGGGTGAGGCCCTTCTTGTGGGCGTTCTTGGCGATGGCTGCCGCCTTGTCGTAGCCGATGTGGCGGTTCAGCGCCGTGACCTGCATCAGGTTCGAGTCCAGGTTGGCCTTGATCCGCGGCAGGTTCGGCTCGATGCCAACGGCGCAGTGGTCGTTGAACGAGACGCAGGCGTCACCGATCAGCTGGATCGACTCCAGGCAGCACCATGCCATCACCGGCTTGAAGACGTTCAGCTGGAAGTTGCCCTGGCTGCCGGCGAAACCGACGGTCGCGTCGTTGCCGAAGACCTTGGTCGCAACCATGGTCATCGCCTCGGACTGGGTCGGGTTCACCTTGCCCGGCATGATCGAACTGCCCGGCTCGTTCTCCGGGATGTTCAGTTCGCCGATGCCGTTGCGGGGCCCGGACGCATACCAGCGCACGTCGTTGGCGATCTTCATCAGCGCGTCGGCCAGCGTCCGCATCGAAGCCGAGACCTGCACCAGCGCGTCGTGCGCCGACAGGTTGGCGAACAGGTTGTCGGCCTGGACGAAGTCGATGCCGGTCTGCTCACTGATCTTCTTCGCGGTGAGCTTGCCGAAATCGGGGTGGGCGTTCAGGCCGGTGCCGACCGCGGTGCCGCCGATGGCGAGCTCACGGGCACGCGAGTCGGCGTACTTGATGCCGTCGATCGCGAAATCGATCTGGGCGACCCAGCCGCCGATGACCTGGCCGAGGGTGACCGGGGTGGCGTCCTGCAGGTGGGTGCGTCCGACCATCACGACGTCGGCGTACTGCTCGGCCTTGGCGGCCAGGGTATCGCGCAGCTTGGCGACGTCGGGGTAGAGCTTCTCGTTGATCTGGGTGACCACCGCGATGTGCATGGCGGTCGGGAAGGTGTCGTTCGAGCTCTGGCCACGGTTGACATGGTCGTTGGGGTGGACGGGCTTCTTGGTGCCCATCTCGCCGCCGGCGATCTCGATCGCGCGGTTGCTGATGACCTCGTTGGAGTTCATGTTCGACTGGGTGCCCGAGCCGGTCTGGAAGACGACCAGCGGGAAGTCCTCGTCGAGCTTGCCGTCGATGACCTCGTCACCGGCCTGGACGATCAGGTCGGCGATGTCGCGGGGCAACTCACCCAGGTCGGCGTTGGCCTGCGCGGCGGACTTCTTGAGCACGCCGAGGGCCTTGATCATGGGGCGGCCCCAGACGAAGGTCGGGCGTCCGATGTCGAAGTTCTGCAGGCTGCGCTGGGTCTGTGCACCCCAGTAGCGATCTTCGGGGACCTCAATCGTCCCCATGGAATCGGATTCGATGCGTGACATGGCCCAAGCCTAGCGATCGTCGTCAGAGCCGGAGACCGCGCCCCGGGTGCTTGCTCGGATGATGGAGGCGATGCTTGCCGGTTAAAGCACATCGCCGGTTTGGAAGTAGCATGGTCGCGATCACCTGCAGGGGGAAACCACATGCCAGCCACGGCCGCAATCCGAACGTCCGGTCAGCGCCGCAATCGCGGTGTCGTCCGGGCTGCCTGGATCGTCGGCGGGCTGTTGGCGGTGCTCGCGATCGGCTACTTGGTGCTGCATTTCATGGCCAGCCAGACCGTGCCGCGGGACGCCAGTGTCAACCAGGTGCCGATCGGTGGGCTGAGCGTCGATGACGCGGTGAAGAAACTGGAGGTTGAACTCGGGCCCGGCGATAGTGCGGCCTTGACGTTGACCGGCCAGCCCGGCCAGAGCGCCGAACTGGTGCCGGCCGAGGTGGGGCTGGACGTCGACTACGTCGCGTCTGTGCGCCGGGCAGGTGGCGGCAGCAGTTGGGATCCGCGCGACCTGGTCAAGGTGATCACCGGTGCGGGGGAGACGTCCTCGGTCGTGGTCGTCGACCGGGAGGCCGTCCGCCAAGCGGTATCGGCCCAAACAGACGCGTTCACCCAGGACCCGGTGTCGGCTGTTCTGACGTTGGACGGGATCACCGTGACCCACCAGCCGATGCAGGTCGGCACGGTGCCGAAGGTGGACGCCACCGTGGACGCGATCATCGAGGCCTACCGGGACGCAGCGCATCGTCCGGGGAGCGATCCCCGCGAGCCGATCGAGGTGCCTGCCGTCCTGGACCTCACCCAGCCCGAGTACACCGACCAGGTCATCGATCCGGTCGCTGCCCGGCTGCAGGCTGCCCTCCAGCCGGTCACCCTCCGGACGCCCGAAGCCAGCGCGGAACTGACCACCGAACGCATCGCCGAGGTGACCACCCTGACCGTGGCCGACGGCAAGGCCGAGGCCGCCATCGACCTGCCACGCCTGTATGAGATCGCCACCGAGGTCATCGACCCACTCACGATCGTGAAGCCAGTGGACGCGACGTGGCGGATGCAGGACGGTAGGCCGGTCGTCGTCCCGGCCATCGACGGGCAGTCGGTGACCCAGGCCGCCTTCGTCGCTGGCGTCGAGGACGCGTTCTCGCGTCCGGCTCCGCGCGAGGTCGACCTGGCGGTCGAGTCGGTGCCTGCCAAGTTCACCACCGAGCAGGCCGAGGCACTGGGCATCAAGGAGGTCGTGGGGGAGTTCACCACCTACTTCCCGCCGTCCAGCTACCACAACACCAACCTGGGTCTGGCCGCCGCCGGCATCAACGACACCCTGGTCAAGCCGGGCGAGGTGTTCAGCCTTTCCGAGGCGACCGGCCCCCGCAATGCGTCCACCGGCTATGTCGCCGGCGGGGTGCTGGTCGGTGACCACATCGAGATGATCGTCGGCGGCGGGGTGTCGCAGTCGGCGACGACGACCTACAACGCGGCCTTCTTCGCAGGCATGACCGATATCGAGCACCAGCCGCACACCCAGTACTTCAGCCAGTACCCGCCGGGACGCGAGGCCACCGTCTTCGAGGGCGTGCTCGACCTGAAGTTCCGCAATGACACTCCATACGGCGTGTTGATGGAGGCATACATCGTGCCGTCCATCCCCAACCGGGGTTCGCTGACCGTGCGCGTGTGGTCGACCAAGTACTTCGACTCGGTGACCGCGTCCGACCCCGTGATGTTCAACTACCGGTCCGGCGGCGAGCAGGTCAGCACCAACCCCAAGTGCATCCCCCAGTCGCCGTCCCAGGGCTTCGACGTGACCTTCCAGCGCATCCTGGTGCGGGGCGGCGAGACAACCGTCGAGGACTACTTCTGGCGCTACTCGGCCGTGGACAAGATCACCTGCAAGCAGCCGGAACCCGAACCCTCTGAGGAACCGACGCCCACGCCCTCGCCCAGCCCTCCGGCTGGCGGCTGACGCGGCACTCGCGGCTCGCCTTTCTGCGTTTCTGCCTGACCCCCTGCTCTTCGCATGCGCCTGTTTGCCCGAAATTGCCCGATTGGCGCCCATATCTGCCCGAAACAATTGACACTGCTGCCGGGAGGCCTTGCAGCGGGTGCGGGGAGGCGCGGTCCCGATTGCCCGACCATGGGTGCAGGAGCCGCCCTATCGTGACCGACGTGAAGTGGCAGCAGAGCAGAAGGCCGCCATTGGCGAATTCGTGGCGGGCCTCATCCCGGCGGGGGCGACGGTGTTCCTCGACCTCGGGACCACGGTGGACGCCGTGGTGGCTGCCCTGCCGACGGACCTGCGCGGCACCTTCCTCACGACCTCCTTGCGCGCAGCCATTGAGTTGAGCCGGCGCGCGGACGCAACCATCCTCATCACCGGTGGGCGGTTGCGTCGCGAGGAGTTATCGGTCTCCGGTGCGCTCGCCACCGAGACCCTTGCCAGTTTCCATCCCGATATCGCCATCATCTCGGCCGGCGCGGTCAATGCCGACGCCGGAATCACGGACTTCGACCTGGAAGAAGTGCAGCCGAAGCGGCTGATGCTCGCGAACGCGGGTGAGTCCTACGTCGTTGTCGATCAGACGAAATTCGGAGAGGTTGCGCCGTATACCGTCTGCCCGCTCACGACGCCGACCCACTTGGTCACAAACTCCTCGCTGTCTGCGGAGTGCCAGGCGGCCATGCGGCGTGCTGGAGCCCAACTCCTGCTGGCTTGACCCTCAACCAGCAGAACCCACCACCAGAAGGAAGAGGTTTGCATCGTGGCAATTCTCGCGTTGGATCAAGGCACGTCAGGCTCAAAGGCCATCGTGGTCGACGAGACCGGCGTCCACGCCGTAGTTGAGAACCCCATCCACCCGGAGTACCTGCCTGGCGGAGCCGTTGAGCAGGACCCCATGGAGCTGTACAACTCCCTGATCGATGCGGGTCGCGCGGTCCGATCACGACTCGTTGGGTGGTCAACGCCGCCGGATTGGGTGGCGACGAGGTGGACGCCATGTTCGGTTACGACCGGATCAAGGTGCACCCGCGAAAGGGGGAGTTGCTGGTCTTCGACAAGCTGGCCGCCAGGCTGGCGTCCAAGATCGTGCTGGCTGCCCCGTCCAAGGTGGGCAAGGGCGTGCTGATCAGCCCGACCAGCTTCGGCAACATCATGCTCGGCCCGACGGCTGACGACATGGAGGACAAGGCCGACACCTCCACCACGGAGGACGGCTTCGAGTTCCTGCTGGAGAAGGGCGCCAAGATCATGCCCTCGCTGTTGGACGAGGAGGTCACGGCCGCCTACGCGGGGCTGCGGGCCGCCCACAACCTCAGCGACTACCTGATCGAGGTCGACCAGCCACAGCGCTACATCGTGGCAGCCGGCATCCGCTCAACCGGGCTGACCTCGGCCCCAGCGGTCTCCGAGTACATCCTGGAGTTGCTGGCGGACGCGGACCTCGACCTCACGATGCGTCCGGACCTGCCGGAACCGCCAGTGATGCCGCACCTGGGGGAGCACATGATGCGCCCCTATGCCGACGACGAGATGATCGCCGCTGACCCCGAGTACGGCACCGTGGTCTGCTTCTGCGAGCGGGTTACCCGGGGCGAGATCCGCGATGCCATGGCCAGCGTGATTGCGCCCAGGCAATTGACCGGCCTTCGTCGCCGTACCCGGGCCATGAATGGACGCTGCCAAGGGTTCTTCTGCGGCGCCGAGGTCCAATCGCTCTTCGATCAGTACAAGGAGAACTGAGATGGCACCCGAGCAGAAGATTCTGAGCCCGAAGGTCGCCATCATCGGTGGCGGTCCGGCAGGCCTGAGCATGGCGGCCCGCTTGGCCGGCCGAGTTGATGGCGAGGTCCTGGTGGTCGATCGCGAAGCGAAGGCAGGGGGGATCCCGAGGCACGCGGATCACCCGGGCTACGGCATTCGTGACCGCCAGCGGTTCATGACCGGACCTGCCTATGCGCGAGTCCTGGTGGCCGAGGCATTGCAGGCCGGCGCCCAGATCCGGACCCGAACCTGCGTCACGGGCTGGGACGACGAGGACACCCTGGTCGCCACCACCCCCGATGGGCGAGTTCGGTTGCGGCCAGAAGTGACGGTGTTCGCCACCGGTGCCCGGGAGCGGCCCCGGCCGGCCCGGATGATCCCGGGCGACCGGGCCCCCGGAGTGCTGACGACCGGACAATTGCAGAACCTCGTCCATCTAAAGCACATGAAGCCGGGAACCCGCGCGGTCATCGTTGGCGCGGAACTGGTCAGTTGGTCGGCTGCGCTCACGCTGCAGGAAGCCGGCTGTCGTCCGGTTGCCCTGATCTCGCAGTACCCGCGTGCGGAGTCCTACGCACTCTTCTCGGGACCGGGCCGGCTGATGTTCCGGACCAAGGTGGTCAGCCAGTCCCGCGTGGTCGCGGTGCACGGCCGTGGCCGGGTCAGCGCCGTCGAGGTCGAGGACCTCGTCACGGGTCAGCGTTCCCGGATCGATTGCGACACGGTCGTGTTCACCGGCGATTGGATTCCGGATCATGAACTGCTGCGGATGGCCGGAGTGGCGATCGACCCGGCGTCCGGGGCCCCGATCGTCGACGCGGCGATGCGGACCTCGAAGCGCGGCGTCTTTTCGGTTGGCAACGTCAATCACCCCGTGGAGACCGCGGACGTGGTCTCGCTCGAGGGCCAGTACGCAGCCGAGCGGGTGCTCGATCACCTGCGCGGGCTCGGGCCCGGTCGCGGGGCGGTGGCGCTGCGGGTGCGCGGTCCACTGCGCTGGATCTCGCCCAGTATTCATCGATTCGATGGCCCCAGCCCCGCCCGGGGACGGCTGGTCTCCTGGACCGATGAATTCATCGCCCGGCCCACGGTGAGCGTCGAGCAGGGCGGTGCCGTGATCGCCCAGCAACGGCTGTTGTGGCCGGCGGCGCCGGGCAGGGCCTTCCGCATTCCGTCCGAACTGCTCAGCGGCTTGCGGGTGGACGGAGGGGACGCCACCATCGCGGTGAGCTGACGATGAAACGGATGGGACGGCAGGTTGACCGTCCCATCCGTTTCTTACGGTTGCGGTATAGAGTTCACACCGAGTCGGCCTACCAGCAATCAGGAGATAGATCGATGACCTACGTCATTGCCCTGCCGTGTGTGGACGTCAAGGACCGTGCCTGTGTGGACGAATGTCCTGTCCAGTGCATCTACGAAGGCCCGCGTTCGCTGTACATCCACCCGGACGAATGCGTCGACTGTGGCGCGTGCGAGCCGGTATGCCCGGTCGAGGCCATCTACTTCGAGGATGACCTGCCCTCCGAGATGTCCGAGTGGTACGACATCAACGTCCGGTTCTTCGATGACATTGGCTCGCCCGGTGGCGCTGCCCGGGTCGGCGTGCTGGACGCGGACGAGCCGCGCGTGGCCGCCCTGCCGCCGCAGAACCAGTGACCACCGGCTGGACGCGCACATCGGTGAAGCTGCCGGTTTTCCCATGGGACACCCTCGCGTCCGCCAAGCAACTGGCCACCGCCCATCCCGACGGCATCGTTGACCTGTCGGTCGGCACGCCGGTCGACCCGACGCCACAACTGGCCCGCGATGCCTTGGCAGCGGCCAGCGACGCACCTGGCTACCCCACTACGTGGGGCACCGCAGCATTGCGGGCGGCCATCGTCGAGTACCTGGCCTCGCGCTGGGGCGCCGAGGGGCTGGACGACCATGGCGTCCTGCCGGTGATCGGCACCAAGGAACTGGTCGCCTCGTTGCCTGCCCAACTCGGGTTGGGCGCCGACGACCTGGTCGTCATCCCGACGACCGCCTACCCGACCTACGACGTGGGCGCCCGGCTGGCCGGCTGCCGCATCCAGGCCTGCGACGACCCGGACGAGATCGACGGCCGGGCATCGCTGATCTGGATCAACTCGCCGGCCAATCCACATGGGGCGATCGCGTCCGACGAACTGCTGGGCCGCTGGGTCGCCTCGGCCCGCGAGCACGGCGCCCTGCTGGCGTCCGACGAGTGTTATGGCGAGTTCGGCTGGGACGCAGAGCCGGCCTCGGTGCTGCGTCCGGATCTCTGCCAGGGCAGCCACGACAACCTGCTCGTGGTGCACTCGCTGTCGAAGCGCTCCAACCTGGCGGGTTACCGCGCCGGGTTCGTTGCCGGGGATGTCGGCGTGGTGTCCGAGTTGCTCGAGGTACGCAAGCATTCCGGTCTGATGCTGCCCACCCCGGTTCAGGCGGCGATGGTGGCCACGCTGGGCGACCAGGCGCATGTCGACGAACAGCGCGCCCGCTACCTGCGACGCCGCGGGATGTTGGCCGGAGCCCTCCAGGGGGCCGGCTTCCGGATCGACCACTCGGAGGGTTCGCTCTACCTGTGGGTATCCCGCGGCGAGAACTGCCGGACGAGCGTCGACTGGCTGGCCGAGCGCGGCATCCTGGTCGCCCCCGGTGACTTCTACGGGGACGCGGGCACCGAGCACATCCGGGTGGCGCTGACCGCCACCGACGAACGGGTGGCGGCCGCGGTGCAGCGGCTGACCCGCTGAATCGGGTCGACGCCGGCCCTTGCGGGACCTCGCCGACCCGTCGCTCAGACTGCGGCGGCAGCCAGGTCGCGGGCCATCGCGGTCGCGTACTCGGGGGCCTCGAAGCCGGCGACCAAGTGCCAGGCCTCCGGCGACACCTGAACAGCCCCCGGCAGCCCGGCCTCGGTCAGCGCGTCCTCGTCGACCAGGGACGCGTCCTTCACCGCGACGCGGATGCGCGTCTCGGCGACGGGGCTCACCTCGGCTACGTTCGCCAGTCCGCCCAGGGCGGTCAGCCACTGCCGGGCGGTCGCCAACTGCTCGGCTCCGACACTGATCTCGGCAGGAGCGTCGATCGCCTCGCCGCGGGCGCGGGCCTTCTCCTCGGCGGTGCGGTAGTCGAGGAAGATGACCAGCAGCATCGAGGTGGTGAACGCGGCGACGATGGCGATCGCATAGAGCGGGATGTTGTCGAACGCCGGAATCGTCAGCAGCGAGCTGAAGACGAACGCGCTGGTCTTCAGCCCGCCACCGAAGCCGATGATCAGGCCGCCCACCAGACAGCCGGGCAGCAGCCTGGAGTAGATCTTCTTGAACCGCAGGTGGATGCCGTACAGGGAGGGTTCCGAGATGCCGCCCAGCAGGCCGGCGGCCAACGCGCCGGTCGCGGTTTGACGCATCGTCACGTCCTTGTCGCGCATCGACAGCACGAGCACGCCGGCGGTAGCGCCGAAGCAGGCGAAGTTCCAGGCGCCCATCGGACCCTGGATGTAGTCGTAGCCGAGCGTCTGGATGTTCAACAGCATGACGGCGTTGATCGGCCAGTGCAGGCCGAGCGGAACCATGAAGGGGTAGGCCAGCGGGATCACGATCGCGAAGACCAGCGGGTTGAAGTCGTTGATCGCACCCAGCACGCTGGCCAGCCCGGCGCCGGCATAGACGCCGATCGGTCCGATGATGAAGGCGGTCAGCGGCAGCATGATCAGCATCGAGATGAACGGCACGAAGATCAGCTGCAGGTTGGCCGGGATGACCTTCTTGAGCCCCTTGTAGAGGGGCCCGAGGACGCCGGCCATCAGCAGGGGCGGGAAGACCTGCGAACTGTAGTTGAAGATCGTCAGCGGGAGGCCGAAGATCCGGACCACGTTCACCTTGCTGCCGAATACCTGCAACTCCTCGGCCACGCTGCCCAGGGCGCCGAAGCCGGGCAGCATCAGCAGCGCCATGATCGCGAAACCCACCCATGGATCGGCGCCCAACTTCTTGGACGCGTTGTAGGCAACCATCAGCGGCAGGAAGACGAACACGCTCTGCCACAGCAGGTTGACGAAGGTCCAGGACGGCGACAGTTGGGTGCGTGGATCAGCCCAGTTGCCGATCACGCCGAGGGTGCTCATCAGCGACATGAAGGTGATGAACAGGGACGCACCGAGCAGCGCCCCCAAGACGGGCCGGAACGAGTCGGACAGGAACTCGAAGAAGCTGTCGACCCAGGCCACCTTGCCGCGGATGCCCTTCGCGCGGGCGGCGGCCTTGACGTCGTCGGCCGATTGGGCGCCGGCGTTCTGCATCTCGGGCAGCGCCATGATGTCGTTGTAGACATTCTGAACGGCGCCGCCGATGATGATCTGGTAGCGCTCGCCCGACTGGGGCACGGCGCCCATCACGCCCTGGATCTTCTCGACGGTGGGGGTGTCGACTTTGGACGCGTCCCTCAGCTGGAAACGCAGCCGGGTGGCGCAGTGGCTCAGGCTGGTGACGTTCGATGCGCCTCCGACGGCCTGGACGATCTCACTAGCGGTATTCGACATTGTGGTGTCCTTGCCTTGATCCGGTGTCAGGATTCGTCGGTGGGGACGAGGGATCGAACCTCGTGGGGGGTGGCGCAGCGGACCGCCCTGGCGGCCAGTTCGCGACAGTGCTCGAACGAGACGGCGCGGACGGCCGCCTTCACCGAGGGGATGGCGGGGATGCTGCAACTCAGTTCGTCGACACCCAGTCCGACGAGGATCGGGACCGCTTGGATGTCGGACGCGACGCCGCCGCAGATGCCGAGCCACTTGCCCTGCTCGTGCAGCGCCTCGGCGGCTGAACCGATCAGGCTCAGCACTGCGGGGTTGCAGGGATCGACCTGCGAGGCCAGCTTCGGGTGTCCCCGGTCCATTGCCAGCGTGTAGCTGGTCAGGTCGTTGGTGCCGACACTGAAGAACTCGACGTCCGAGGCGGCGAACTGCCTGGCCATCACGGCGACCGACGGCACCTCCATCATGATGCCGACCGGCACGTCGGCCTGGGTGCCCAGTGCGTCGCGTTCGGCGTCCCAGATGCTCTTGGCGTAGCGCCAGTCGTCCATGGTGGCGATCATCGGGAACATGACGTGCAGCCGGGCGCCGGCGTCCGCGGCCTTGAGGATGGCCCGGCATTGGGCCCGGAGTACCTCGGGCTGGTCGAAGCCGACCCGGACGCCCCGGATGCCCAGGAACGGGTTCTCCTCGTGCGGGATGGGCAGGTAGGGCAGCGGCTTGTCGCCGCCCACGTCGAGGGTGCGGATGACCAGTGGCTGGCCGGGCTGCAGCGCCCGGGCGATGTCGGAGTAGAGGGTGGCCTGTTCGTCCTCGGTCGGGGCCGATTGACGTCCCAAGAAGACGAACTCGCTGCGCAGCAGGCCGACTCCCTCGGCGCCCTTGGTCATCGCGTCCTTGGCATCCTCGAGCCCGCCGATGTTGGCGACCACCTGCACGGTGTGCCCGTCGGTGGTGGTCGCGGGCTGGTCTGCGCGCTCGAGATCGGCCGCACGCTTGGCGGCGATGCGACGCTGACGCCCGACGATCGCCTCGATCTCGGTGTCGGTCAGGTTGAGTTGCAGGCTGCCTCGGGTGCCATCGACGACCACGCGGGTGCCATCGGGGATGTCGAGCGCGCGAGCCTCGACGCCCGCCACCGCCGGGATGTCGAGGGAGCGGGCGATGATCGCTACGTGCGACGAGGCGCCACCGGACGCCGTCGCGAACCCCACCACCTTGCTGCGGTCGAGGGTGGCTGTATCGGAGGGGGTCAGGTCCTCGGCGATCAGCACCGTTCCGGGGGCGATCTCGGGCTGTTCGCGGCGGCCGCCGGTGAGCTCTTCCAGGACGCGGTGCCCGACGTCGCGCACGTCGTTGGCCCGGCCGGCCATCACCTCGTTCTTCAGTTTCGACAGGCGCTCGGCGTAGGTCTGGAACGCGCCGCGCCACGCGAACGGGGCGCTCTTGCCCTTGTCGATCGCGCTGACCGCGATGTCGAGCAGATCGGGGTCCTTCAGGATCTCGGCGTGTGCCGCGAAGATGGCCGCCTTCTCGGAGTCGGCCTCGTCGGCCAATCGCTTCTCCAGCGCAGACAGGTCGAGCAGCGCCCGGTCGAGCGCGGCATTCAACTTGCGGCGCTCCAGGTGGTGGTCGCGGGCGTTCTCGACGACCTCGATGTCGTCGCGCCGCAGTTGCCGGACGCTTCCCACCCCGAGGCCCGGGGACGCGGCGACCCCGAGCAGCAAATTGGGGTCTCCCGACTTCGGGGCCGGGACGGGGGCCGGCTCGGGCGGCGCAGCGACTGCGGGAACCGGCTCGGTGTCGTGACCGCCGGGCGGCACGGGTGGGCAGTCCTCGCCCAGGCCGTCGCGGATCGCCTGGGCGATCTCGGTGACGGCGCGGTCGGCGTCCGGGCCGCGGGCGGTGACCACGACGCGGTCGCCGCGTTCGACGGACAAGCCCATGATCGACATGATCGACTTGGCGTTCGCGGTGTCCTCACCGCGCCGCAACTGCACGTCCGCGTCGAAGGTCTTGGCCAGTGCGACCAGGGTGGCCGAGGGTCGGGCGTGCAGCCCGGTCGGGTTGGGGACCAGCAAGCCCTCCGAGGTCGCGCTGGGTCCGCCGGTGACCGGACCGCCGTGCTCAGCGTCCGACTTCAGGGTGATGTCGGCGACCACGTCCCGGCCGGCGGTGACCCGTCCGGTGGCAGGGATCAGCGTTTCGACCAATTCGGTGTTGGTGATGACCACCTGGGTGAGCAGGCTGAATGCCTCGGCGGCGATCTTGTCGAGGTCGAAGACGACGAGCACGTCGCCAACGGCAACCTGTTGACCGACCCGAACCTTCGGATCGAAACCGGCACCCTGCATCTTCACCGTGTCCAAGCCGATGTGCATCAGCACTTCGAGCCCGTCGGTGGAGCGAACCGTTACGGCGTGCCCTGAAGGCGGCAGGTTGATCACCTCGCCGGCTACGGGAGAGACCAGGACGTTGTTCAAGGGGTCGATCGAAACACCGTCGCCAACCATCTTCTTCGCGAACACCGGGTCGGGCACCAACTCGATGGGCACCAGCACGCCGGTCAGGGGTGAGATCAATTGGACTGATAGGGCGGGATCAGAGGTGCGGGATGCAGACATTGCGGTCCCTCCTTTCCTCGATGGAAGCCGGGACTTCAATACTAGGCTAGTCGTCCGCCGCTGCTGCGCGGGCGGGGTCACTGGAGGGATTGGTGGGGGGTCAGCCGCGCAGGGTGATCAGCACCGGACTAGCGGCGGGGGTGGCCGGCTGCCAAGTCGTGTACTGCTCGCCGGCGTTCGTCCAGGACTGCTCGGCCACCTGGACCGCCGTGACACCGGCGATCGAACCCCGCAGCATGGACAGGTGGGCGACCGACCAATTGACCGTTTCGTCCGGGGTGGTCACCTGCAGGGTCAACTCGACGGGGCTGGCCACAACGTTCGGCCCCCACACGGTTGCCATGAAATCGGTGAGTGCGGCGGCGTTCGCGGCGGTACCCGAGCGGTCGACGCAGGTCACGGTGGCGGGGGAGAAGCCGGTCAGGGCGCTGGCCCACGCGCGGCCCTTCGCCTCGTGCTGGGCGTAGGCGTCCGGGTGCCCTGAGCGCTGGACGGCCTGGGCGACGTCGTTGATGACGTCGGACTCCCAACCGGGCACCAGGACCAGGTGCTCGTAGAACTTGCCTGCCGAGTACCAGGGATCCATGATCTCCTCCACAGTGCCCCAGCCCTGGGAGGGCCGTTGCTGGAAGAGGCCGATCGAGTCCCGGTCGCCGTAGTCGAGGTTGCGCAGGTCAGATTCCTGGTAGGCGGTGACCAAGGCGATCGTCGCCGCCCGGGCGGGCAACCCGCGGCGGATCGACTCGCCCACGATGATGGACGCGTTGACGGACTGCTCCTGGGTCAGCGTGGTGGTGAACCCCTCGACGGTGACCATGCAGCCCTCGGCTGGCAGGACCGGCGCAGGGATCGGCGGATTCCAGCGTCCTATCCAGACCACGATCGTTGCGACCAGGGCGGCGAGCAATCCGAGCACACCCAACGCCACCAGCCAGCCGACGATGCGGCCGGCGCGGCGGGGTCCGGGTGCGGAGTAGGCCATATCAGTTGCTGTGCAGCGCTTCGTTGAGTTGGACCTGCTGGCCGGCGCGGGCCTTCACCACGACGGCACCGGACTGGGAGTCACGCAGGAAGAGCAGGTCCGGTACATTGCTCAACTCGCGCGCCTTGACCACCCGGCCGTCCGGCAGCGAGACCTTGGTGCCGGCGGTGACGTACAGGCCGGCCTCGATGACGCAGTTGTCACCGAGTGAGATGCCGAGCCCGGACTCGGCGCCCAGCAGGCAGCCCTTGCCGATCGAGATCATCTCGGTTCCGCCGCCGCTGAGCGTGCCCATGATGGACGCGCCCCCACCGACGTCCGAGCCATCGCCCACGATCACGCCCTGGCTGACCCGGCCCTCGATCATCGAGCGTCCGAGCGTGCCTGCGTTGTAGTTGACGAAGCCCTCGTGCATCACGGTGGTGCCGTCGGCCAGGTGGGCGCCCAGCCGGACGCGGCCGCCCTCGGCGATCCGGACGCCGGAGGGGACGACGTAGTCGAGCATGCGCGGGAACTTGTCGACGGCCAGTACGGTCAGGCTGCCCCGATGCCCGTGCAGTGGCGCTCGGATGGTTTCAAAGCTGGTCGCCTCACAGGGCCCGGCGGTCGTCCAGACGACGTTCGGGAGCACGCCGAAGATGCCGTCCAGGTTGATGCTGCGCGGCTGTCGCAGGCGATGACTGAGCAGGTGCAGCCGCAGGTAGGCGTCCGCCGTCCCCTTGGGGGCGGTGTCGAGGTCGATGGTGGTAAGCACGATCTCGGTGTGGACGCCGCGGCTCTCGTCCGTGGTTCGGTAGGCCCGCAGCACCGCCTGGGGCTGGGTGTCGGCCGGCGGCTCGCCCAACTGGGGAGCGGGGTACCAGGCGTCCAGGATCTGTCCGGAGTTGTGCTGGCTGACCAGCCCCCAGGCCCAGGCCTTCAGGCCGGGTGCGGTGGTCGAATCGAACTCGGTGCTCTGGTCAGTCATGGCCCCAACTCTAGTGGCGAAGACCGACTGAGCGATCGGTCGCCAGTTCGGCGCGGCGGTGGGGAGAACCCTGAATCCAAGATCAGGGGCCTTATCGCTTGACGATAATATCGAGACTCGTTAATATCGAATCACGATAAGGAACTTCCACCCCCAGGAGGAACTCATGAACACCTTCACACTCACCAAGGGCGACTGGTCGCTGACCAACTTCGTCCTGGTCATCGTCGCGCTGGTCGCCGCCGTCCCGTTCGTCGGACAAGTGGTCAACTGGATCGCCGGCTCGCCGCTGGAGATCCGCACCGGCGCCGTTGTGCCGCCCCCGATGGTCGATGACCCGCAGTTGCAACCGGGCGCGAGCGGCGTCTACACCGGAGAGGCGATCTTCACCATCGAGAACGCAACCAATGGTCAGTGGTTCTACTCGTTGGTGGTACCGGCGATCACCCTGGTGGTGGCCGCCGTCTGCCTGTGGCAGGTGGTGCAGTTGGTGCGCTACGCCCGAGCCGACGATCCCTTCCACCCGCGGGCGCACCTGGCCGTCCGGCTCATCGGACTCCTGCTGTTCTGCTACGGATTGTTCGCCCCGCTGCTCCAGGTTCTGATGACGGCGATGATCACCACCCAGATGCGCGGTGGTGAACTCAACATGGCGCTCGAGTTCGACGCCGGCGCCGGTTGGCCGATCGTGGTCGGCCTGGTGGTCGGTGCGGTCGGTGAGGCCGTCTTCGGACGCGGCCGCAGCCTGGCCGAGGATGCCGAAGGGTTGGTGTGACATGCCTCCCGAGAGCGACGGACGCGTCATCTGCCGGCTGGACGAACTACTGGCCGAACGTGGGATGACCCTCACCGCCCTGGCCGAGGCCGTCGGCATCACGATCGTCAACCTGTCCATCCTGAAGAACAACCGCGCCAAGGCGATCAAGTTCTCCACCCTGACGGCCATCTGTGACGCCCTGGAGTGCAGCGTCGGCGAACTGCTGGTCGTCCGTCCGGTCGACGGCGTCTAGCCCAGACACCCGCACCTAGACTTTCGCCCCCAGCTCCGTCGCACCAGCACCCAGCGCACCCGCGCCATCGACCCACCCCCCAGACATCCGCGGACGAAATGTGCATCTGCGGACAAAATTTCGTCCGCGGACTTACAGATCGTCCGCGGATGTGATGTGTGCAAGGAACAGGGCCGGACGTCCCGGCCCGAGTCGGCGCCTGCCACTGCCTTCGAGAGCTGGTCCGGACAACACCAATCGGGTTTCGGACACCACGAGTGCCTGTGGATAACCTCCGTCCGATGGCATTGCTGCATCAGGTTTGTCCCATGACTGCCTTTCGCTATCACCAACTGCGCGCCCTGGGTCGCACCCATGACGCGATTCGCCGGGACGCCCGGAGCGGCGAGCTTGGCCGAGTCCGGCATGGCGGCTACAGCCTGGACGAGGCACCCGACACTGCCGAGCAGCGTCATCGGCTGTTGCTTGCCACCACGGTTCCGCTGCTGACCGAGGTCTCGGCGCTGAGTCACGCGTCCGCCGGCCTTCTGTGGGGATTGCCGGTGCCCAGTCGACTACTGACCCGAGTGCACGTCACGCGGGACGGAGCCTCCGGCGGCACGATCCGCACCTCGCTGCACCGACACGTCCAGCCACTTGGTGAATGGGAGATCACCGACCTGAACGGAATGCGGGTCACGTCGCTGGCCAGGACTGCCATCGATCTTGGCTGTCAGGTTCGACGCGACGAGGCGCTGGCCATCATGGACGCCGCATGGCGCCAACTCGGCGGAGCAGATGAACTGGTCGAGCGGCTGGCCCTCCCCACTGGACGCCGGGGGATCGGGGCGGCCCGTTGGGCCATCGCTCACGCCAATCCGTTGGCGGAGAGCCCAGGCGAGTCCTTGAGCCGGTACCTCATGATCGTCCATCAGGTGAAGCTGCCGCTCCTGCAGTATGAGGTGCGCGACCAGAACGGTCGTTTGATCGGTCAGTCCGACTTCGCTTGGCCGGAGCACGGCGTCCTTGGCGAATTCGACGGACGCGTGAAGTACGAGCAGGACGTCGATGCCGTCATGCGGGAGAAGCAACGCGAGAACAGGCTGCGAAATCTCGGGTGGTGGGTCCTGCGATGGACGTGGGCGGACCTCGCGGACGGTGAGCACTTCGCTGGACAGATCACCGAGTTCATTGCTGCCAATCCGCGCTCGCGAACCGCTTGATAGAGGCACGTCGTCGCGTCCAGATCACGTCCTGGCAATCAGACGCGGACGAAGTGTGGATCCGCGGACGATATTTCGTCCGCGAACTTACAGATCGTCCGCGGATGTCTGGGGGAGCCAACACATCGTCCGCGGATTTGGTCTGCCGAGCGGCGACCTCCCGGTCAGGTGGCCGGGCCCGAGCAGTGCTCGGCAGTAGGCTGACGCCATGGCACTGCCGCCCGACGACCTGCTCAGCCTCTTCCGCGCGATCGTGGACATCGAGTCGGTCAGCCGCAACGAGCGTGTACTGGCCGATCAGGTCGAGGCGACGCTGCGTCCTTGTGAGCATCTCGAGGTGGTGCGCGACGGGGACGCGGTGTTGGCCCGCACCAACCTGGGACGCGCCGAGCGCATCATCATCGCCGGTCACCTCGACACGGTCCCGGTGGCCGGCAATCTGCCCAGCACGATCACCGAGACCCCCGACGGCATCGTCGTCCATGGCCGCGGCACCTCCGACATGAAGGGTGGCGTCGCGGTGATGGTCTGGCTGGCCCAGCGCCTGGCCAACCCGAACCGCGACATCACCTGGGTCTTCTACGACTGCGAGGAGATCGATGTCGACTCCAACGGGCTGGGTCGGCTGACCGCCAACCACCCCGACTGGTTCAATGCCGAACTGGCCGTTCTGATGGAGCCGACCAGTGCCCGCATCGAGGGCGGCTGCCAGGGCACCACCCGGTTCGCCATCACCACCACTGGCATCGCCGCGCACAGCGCCCGCAGTTGGCTGGGCGACAACGCCATTCACTCCGCTTCAGCCGTGATCGACCGGACGCGAGCCTTCCCCGCCGAGCAGGTGGACGTGGACGGGTTGGTCTACCGGGAGGGCCTCAACGTCACCATGATCTCGGGTGGGCTGGCCCCCAATGTGGTGCCGGACGCCTGCACCCTGCAGATCAACTACCGCTTCGCGCCCGACAAGTCGGCGCAGCAGGCCATCGAACTGATGCGCGAGTGGTTCGACGGCTGGACGCTGGACGTCCTCGACCTGTCGCCGGGCGCGCGTCCGGGTCTGCACCTGCCGGCTGCGGCCGAATTCGTCGCGGCTGTTGGCGGGGAGCCCCGCCCCAAGTACGGCTGGACGGACGTCGCACGGTTCGCTGCGCTCGGGATGGCTGCGGTCAACTTCGGCCCGGGGGACCCCGGCAAGGCGCACGCCGTCGATGAGTTCTGCCCGTTGGCCGACCTCACCTCCTGCGCGGACGCGCTGACGCGCTGGCTGTCGCCCGGCATGTGACACCATGTGAGTCATGGGTTGGGTCTTCGCCGCGTTGATCGTGGTCGTCATCGGGTTCGTCTTCCTGGCATCGCTGGGACGACTCGGTCAGATGGCGCCGCAGATCGACGACCGTCCGGTGCCCGAGCTGCCCGAAGAAGGACCGCTGTCGGCCGACGACCTGATCGATGTGCAGTTCGCCGTGGTCACCCGCGGCTACGCGATGGAGCAGGTGGACGCAGTGCTTGACCGGGTGGCAGATCAGCTCCGTGCTGAGCAGCCCACCTCCCCGGCAACCGCCCACGCCCCGATCGGCGACGAGCTCGGCCCGGTGCCCAATGGGTGGCCAACCATCGGGTGAGGCTGTCCTCAGCGCCCCCGCCGGTTGGCCCGATGCGGAATAATGGGGGGGTGGGTAGTTCGTCGGACGAACAGAAACGAGGATGTAATGGCTGCGATGAAACCGCGCACTGGAGACGGACCAATGGAAGTCACCAAAGAGGGCCGCGGCATCGTCATGCGGGTACCTGTCGACGGCGGCGGACGGCTGGTCGTCGAACTCAATGCTGCCGAGGCGTCGTCGCTCTTGGAGTGCCTGAAGGGCGTGGTCGGCTGAGATAGCCAAGACTTGGACATGCAGAAGCGGGCGGGGATTCCCCGCCCGCTTCTGTTTGCCCGAGTAGCTTCGGTCAGCCCTTCTTGGCTGGTGGTGGGCGATGGCTGCCTCGTAGACCGCCACCGTTTCCTGGGCGATCTTCTCCCAGCTGAACTCGTCGATGCAGCGTTGGCGTCCGGCCAGACCCATCTGGCGGGCCCGATCACGGTCGCGGGTCAACTCGTTGAGTCGATCGGCGAAGGTCCGCTCGAAGTTTGCGATGTAGTCGGCGTCCTGTGCCTGCGCCGGGTCGTAGGGCACCAGCAGCCCGGTCTCGCCGTCCACGACCACCTCGGGGATGCCGCCCACCGCGGACGCGACCACCGGGATCTCGCAGGCCATGGCCTCCAGGTTCACGATGCCCAGCGGCTCGTAGATCGACGGGCACGCGAACACCGTGGAGTGGGTCAGCACCTGACGCACCGAAGCCCGCGGCAGCATCTCCTGCACCCACTTCACGCCCGCTGCGCTGGGCGTTCAACTCACCGAAGGCCTTGTCGAACTCGGCCGCGATCTCCGGGGTGTCCGGCGCGCCGGCCAGCAGCAGCACCTGGGTGTCGGGATCCAGCATCCGGGCGGCCCGCACCAGGTGCACCAAGCCCTTCTGCCGGGTGATGCGTCCGACGAAGGTCACGATCGGCTTGGTCAAGTCGACCCCGAGCCCCTCGATCACGTCGGTATTGGGATCCGGCTTGAACTCCTCCGGATCGATGCCGTTCTTGACCACGTGGATGCGCTCTCGTTCGACGAACGGGTAGGCGTCCTGGATGTTCTTGATCATCGCGGCCGAGACCGCGATCACCGCGTCAGCATTCGCGTAGGCGGTCTTCTCGATCCAGCTGGATACCCGATAGCCCGCCACCGAGTTTGCTCCACCTTCATGGCCGGTCGGGTTCCAGCGAGTGGGCAGTCACAACCGTAGGGATGTCCTGGAACTGGCCGGCGATGATGCCGGCGAACTGGGCGTACCAGGTGTGGGAATGGACGACATCGACCTCAGGGATCGCCGCCGCCATGGCGATGTCGGCACCCAGCGTGCGGATCGCTGCGTTGGCGCCGTCAGGGGTAGGTCTCGGCGTGGGAAGTCGCACCTTCGCGAGGCTCGCCCATGGCGCACGGACGTCGACCAGTTCGCAGAACTTACGCAGTTGAGGGGACCAGTTGGCCGACATGCCCCGGCTCCGCCGTAGATGAACGGGGATACTCACGAGTCAGAATGGAAACGCGCATGCCCCGATGGTTTCACAGACCCCCATCGCGCGGCGCCGTTGCGCCGAAAACTGCCGTCCCACTTGGCTTCATATAGTCCGTTCCCACTGGGTTATTTGTGGATATCCGTTGCCGAACCTGCCCGGACCCCATAGGTTCGTGCCATGGCCAACCCAAGGTTCTCTCGATTGTTCTCGCTGGCGGCGAAGGCAAGCGGTTGATGCCACTCGCCGCCGATCGCGCGAAGCCTGTGCCGTTCGGCGGCACCTACCGGCTGATCGACTTCGCCTGTCCAACATGGTCAGCTCGAACATGCTGAAGGTCGCGGTCTGACCCAGTACAAATCCCTCCTCGACCGCCACATCTCGATCACCTGGCGGATGTCCACGATGTTGGGCAACTACGTCACCCCGGTTCCGGCCCAGCAGCGTCGCGAGGCCCCACTGGTACCAGGGCAGCGCAGATGCGATCTACCAGTCGATGAACCTGATCAGGTGAAGAGCCCGACTACGTAGTGGTTTTCGGCGCTGACAACATCTACCGGATGGACGTCGAGCAGATGCTCGAGGCACACATCGACTCCAGGCTCGCTGCCACCGTCGCTGCGATCCGGGTGCCGCGCTCCGAGGCGTCCGCGTTCGGCATCATCGACGCCGGCTCGGATCGGGTCATCGAGCGGTTCCTGGAGAAGCCGGCCGACCCACCAGGGCTGCCGGACGCGCCCGACATGTCGTTCGCCTCGATGGGCAACTACATCTTCAGCCGCAAGGCGTTCGTCGAGATGTTGGAGGCCGACGGCCAGAACCACGACTCCAAGCACGACATGGGCGGCAACATCATCCCGGCCTTCGTCGACCAGCATGAGTGCGCGGTCTACGACTTCACCGAGAACGATGTGCCCGGTGCCACCGAGAAGGACCGCAACTACTGGCGGGACGTGGGCACCATCGATGCCTACTTCGACGCCCACATGGACCTGATCTCGGTCGTCCCGGAGTTCAACCTCTACAACGAGGATTGGCCGATCTGGACGTCACAGGCCCAGTTGCCGGGTGCGAAGTTCACCCTGCATGGCACCGCCGAGTCGTCGATCGTCACCAACGGCTGCATCATCTCCGGCGGCGACGTCGATCACTCGGTGCTGAGCCCCGGTGTGCGGGTGGACGACCACGCCTCCGTCGACGGCTGCATCATCATGCACAACTCGCGGGTCGGCCGGAACTGTGTGCTGCGCAACGTCATCCTCGACAAGAACGTCGTGGTTCCCGACGGTGTGCACATCGGTATCGACCGGGAGGCCGATGAGGCTCGCGGCTTCCACGTCTCGCCGCGCGGCGTGACCGTGGTGCCGAAGGGTGTCGAGGTCACGCCGATCTGATTCGAGGAGTCAGCCCTTCACGGCCGCCAGGATGCCCTGACCGATGGGCAACAGGCAGGCCGTGAAGGCCTCCGAGTCGCTCACCGCGGCCAGTGCCTCGCGCACGATCACCGTTTCGTCGGAGTCATCCGCCGGATCAGCGACCAGACCGCCCCACAGCGCGTCGTTGATGACGACCACGCCGCCGGTGCGCAGCAGTCGCTCGGCCTGGGCCAGGTACTCCACGTACTCCAACTTGTCGCCGTTGATCAGCACGATGTCGTAGGCGGCGTCGCGCAGGTTGTTGAGCACCTCGAGCGGACGCCCGGCGATCAGCCGGAAGCGTTGCGAGGGGATCTTGTCGTCCCGGAACGCCTGCTTGGCGGCCAGCTGCCAGTCGACCTCGGTATCGATGCTGGTCAGCACGCCATCGGGGTTCATGCCGGCGAACAACGCCAGCCCTGTGGTGCCGGTACCGGAGCCGATCTCGACCACGGCGCGGGCGTCCAGGGCGCGCGCCAGGAAGGTCAGGGCGCTGGTGACGCCGTTCGAGGGGGCCGGGGCCCCGCTTTCGATCGCGTTGTCGCGGGCATTGCGCACCGATTCGGGGGCGATGACGTAGTCCTCGGCGTAGGCAACCGAGCGCTGGTCGAGCAGGAAGGCTTCACTCACACGCCCAGCCTAGCGTCCCGACGCGCGCGCACGGATGGGACCGACGTGTGCGCTGCGTCCGGATTGCCTAGCATGGACCCATGAGTGAACCGATTCTTGGTCGGCTGATCACCGCGATGGTGACACCCTTCGACGACGAGGGTGCGGTCGACCTGGCGAGGGCCGAGGAACTTGCGGCGCGACTGGTCGACGAGCAACGCAACGACACCGTGCTGGTCAACGGCACGACCGGCGAGGCGCCGACCACCACGGACGCGGAGAAGGCCGACCTGATCCGGGCCGTCAAGCAGGCGGTGGGGGATCGCGCCAAGGTGCTGGGCGGGGTCGGCACATTCGACACCCACCACTCGGTGGAATTGTGCCGCCAGGCTCGTGACGCGGGCGCCGACGGGCTGCTCGCAGTCACCCCCTACTACTCGCTGCCGCCGCAGGACGCCCTGGTCGCGCACTTCAAGACGCTGGCCAGCGCGACCGACCTGCCGATGGTGCTCTACGACATCCCGCACCGGGCCGGCCGCCCGATCGAGACGGCCTCGTTGATCGACCTGGCCAGCCACCCGAACATCGTGGGCGTCAAGGACGCCAAGAACGACATCGTGGGCTCCGCGCAGGTGATGGCTGCCACCGACCTGGACTACTACGCCGGCGACGACGCCAAGTTGCTGCCGCTGCTGTCCATCGGCGCGGTCGGCGTGGTTGGCACGTCCACCCACTTCACCGGACGCCGCACCGCCGAGGTGATCGAGGCCTGGCTGCGCGGCGACCACGCCGAGGCATTGCGCATCTACCGGACGCTGCTGCCCGCCTACACCGGAGTCTTCGCGACCCAGGGCGTGATGATGGTCAAGGCCGGTCTGGCGCACCAGGGCTTCCCGGTCGGGGGGCTGCGGGCGCCGCTGCTGCCCGCCTCCGAGCAACAGGCCGCGACCTTCGGAGCGATTCTGGACGCCGGCAACCTGTGAGCGTGTGAGCGATGGTTCCCCACGAGTTCCTCGGCATCGGCGCTGGCGAGTTGATGCTGCTCGTGGTGCTCGGTGTCATCTTCTTCGGTCCGGAGCGGCTGCCCGAACTCAGCCGCAAGGCCGCGAAGGTGGTGCATGTCGTCCGGCTGTTCGCCAATCAGGCCACCCAACAACTGCGCAATGAACTCGGCCCGGAGTACAAGGACCTCAAGCTCACCGACCTGAACCCCAAGACGCTGATCCAGAAGACCCTGCTGTCGGACATCGAGGGCGACCTGGACGACATCAAGAAGGAACTCAACGGGGTCAAGAACGAGTTGACCGGCTCGGTCGCCGACATGGAGGCGGCCAACAAGGACGTGAAGTCGCTGGTCAACGCGTCCTTGGCGGCAGCGCCCGCCGCGGCAGCCACGACGCCGGACGAGACGGTCGCCGAGGCGAAGCCGGCCGAGCCGGCCGTCCCCGAGATCCCGTGGGATACCGAGGCGACCTGACGCGTCGGGTCAGTGCGTCATCAGGTTCAGCGGCTTGCCCGCGATCGAACCGCGCATCGCACTGAGCCGCTCGGCCAACCCGGTGATCGCCTGGGCGGCGGGCAACTGGGGCTGACTGATCACGATCGGGGCTGCGTACTCCGAGCCCGCACCCATCGCCAGGTCCATCGGGATCTGGGCCAGCAGCGGCACCTCGCGGTTCAGCCGGTCGGTCAGGCCATCGGCGGTCTGCTGACCGCCGCCGGCCCCGAAGAGCTCGACCTGGTGCTCCTGGCCGCAGTGCGGGCAGGTGGTCTGGTACCAACTCATGTTCTCCACGACGCCAATGACGTTCTGGTGCATCATCGAGCCCATCGTGCCGGCCCGCTCGCTGACGGTGGCCACGCTGGGCTGCGGGGTGGTGATGACGATCATGTCGCTGCCGGGCAGCTTCTGGCCGATCGACAGCGCCACGTCACCGGTGCCGGGCGGCAGGTCGATCAGGAAGTAGTCGAGGTCGCCCCAGTAGACCTCGCTGAGCAACTGGGTGAGCGCACGATCCAGGATCGGGCCGCGCCAGGCGATCACCTGGTCCTTGGACTCCTTGAGCATGCCCATGCTGATCACCTTGAGCACGGCGGTGGGACCGTCGACGGCGGTGAACTCGACGGGCACCGGCATGATCATGTCGTCGACCATCGTCGGTCGGGCGTCCTCCGGCATGCCGAGCAGGTCGGGCACCGAGTGACCGTAGATGTCGGCGTCCAACAGGCCGACGCTGCGTCCCATCTTGGCGAGTGCCAGCGCCAGGTTGACTGTCATCGAGCTCTTGCCCACGCCACCCTTGCCGGACGCGACGGCGATCACCTTGGTCAGGCTGCCCGGCTGGGCGAAGGCGATCACCGGTTCGGGTCGGCCGCCACGCAGTGTCTGGGTGAGTTGGGCGCGCTGCTCGGCGTTCATCGCACCGATGGTCAGCTTCACGTCGGTGATGCCATCGACCGAGGCCAGGGCGCGGTTCACGTCGCTTTCGATGGTGTTGCGCATCGGACACCCGGCCACCGTCAGCAGGACGGTCAGACTGGCCACCCCCGCCTCGTCGATGGACAGGTCCTGGACCATCCCCAGCTCGGTGATCGGTCGACGGATCTCTGGGTCAATGACGGTGGCCAGGGCGGCGTTGGCGGCTGGCAGCAATGCGTGTTCGCTCACCCCTAATGCCTACGCGAAGCCGTCCGGGGTTTCAAGTCAGTCCGGACGTTGGCCCGGGTCCTGGGGGTCGCCAGATTCTGCATCGCGCCGCTCCAGTTCTTCGAGCAGTTCGCGCAGCTGATCGCGGATCTCGCTGCGGACGAAGTCACGGGTGGCGACCTCGCCGACGTTGCTGCGCAGGGCGGCGATCTCGCGGGCCAGGAAGTCCATGTCGGCGCGGCTCTGGGCGGCGATCCGCCGGTCCTCGTCGAAGCTCAACCGGTCGCGCGCTTCCTGGCGGTTCTGCGCCAGCAGGATCAGCGGCGCGGAGTAGGCGGCCTCGATCGACAGCATCAAGGTCAGCAGGATGTACGGGTTCTCGTCGAACCGGATCCACTGCGGGCCCAAGGTGTTCAGCAGGATCCAGATCGCGATGAACAGCGTCATCCAGATCAGGAAGGCCGGGCTGCCCATGTAACGCGCGATGAACTCGGCGAAGCGGCCGAACGCCTCCTGGTCGACGCGCAGCTTGCGGGGGAACTGGAAGCCGGAGCGGCGGCCTGGCGTGCTCAGGAACTCGCCCTCGCGGCGTCCGTCAGCCATGGCTCACCGCCGGAATGGTGTCGGTGCCGTCCATCTGGTCGCCGCGCCAGTCCTCGGGCAGCATGTGGTCGAGCAGGTCGTCGACCGTGACTGCGCCCACGAGTTGGTTCTGCTGGTTGACCACCGGGGCGATGACCAGGTTGTAGGTGGCGAAGAAGCGGCTCACCTGTGCGATGTCGGCGCTGGGTGGCAGTGGCTGCAGGTCGCGGTCATAGAGCTGGCCGACCTGCAGGCTCGGTGGCTCGCGCAGCAGGCGTTGCACATGGACAGCGCCGATATAGCGTCCGGACGGGGTGTCGTGCGGGGGACGTGTGACGAAGATCATCGAGGCCAACGCGGGGGTCAGGTCCTCGTTGCGGACCTTGGCCAAGGCATCGGCGACGGTGTTGTCTGCGGCCAGGATCACCGGTTCGGGGGTCATCATGCCGCCGGCGGTGAGCTCTTCGTACATCAGCAGGTTGCGGACGTCGGCGGCCTCTTCGGGCTCCATCCGGTTGAGCAGTTCCTCGGCCAGTTCGGAGGGCAGGTCGTTGATCAGGTCGGCGGCGTCGTCCGGGTCCATTTCCTCCAGGACGTCGGCTGCACGCTCTTGGTCGAGGGCCTGCAGCAGGTCGACCTGTTCGTCCTCCGGCAACTCGGCGAACGCGTCCGCCAACTGTTCGTCGTCCAGCGCGTTTGCGACTTCGGCGCGCCGCTCCGGGTCCATCTCGTAGAGCTCCCGGGCCACGTCCGCGGGGTTCATGTCGGCCAACTGCGCCAGCTTGGTGTCGTTGCTCTGCTCGGCGTCCAGAACGGTGCCGGCGACGTCTGCCCACGGCACGACGACCATCGGCCCCTTGGACGGCAGGCCGAACCGCCGGGTTGCCGGCAGGTCGCGCAGCGCAACCTCGCTGAGCTCCCACTCGCGGTTGCGCACCTCGACCATCGCCACGTCGAAGATGCTCGCGCGTTTGGCGTCCCGGGCGATCTCCCGGTCGAACAGGTCGTCCACGACCAACACTTCGGAGGAGCGCTTGATGAACCTGCGGGTGTCGACGACGCCGATGATCGAGATCTGGGTGGCGTCGATGGAATGCACGCGCATCATCGGCACGAAGATCCGGCGCCGGGCGAACAACTCGACCACCAGCCCGCGCACCCGCGGCCGCCCCGAGAATCGCGGCTGGACGACCACATCGCGCACCTTGCCGACCTGGTCGCCGAAAGCGTCCAGCACCTGCAGCCCTTGCAGGCGGCTGATGAATACCGAGGGCGCGTTGGTCACGGGGCACAGTTTAGCCGCGAGGACTCGACACAGCCGGGAGGCGCCTTGGCAGACTGGGCACATGTTCCGTGCTCGTCGCACCATTCTGGCCGTTCCCGGCAGTTCCGAACGGTTCATCGCCAAGTCCCGCTCGTTGCCGGTGGACGCGATCTTCCTCGACCTGGAGGACGCCGTCGCGCCCGCGGCGAAGGCCGAGGCGCGTGGGCAGATCGTGGCGGCGCTGAACTCGGACGAGGGCTGGCTGGCGCCGACCGTCACCGTCCGGGTGAACGCCTGGGACACCGCGTGGACCACAGCCGACGTGCTCGAGGTGGTGACCGGGGCCGGCGGACGCATCGACGCCCTGGTGTTGCCCAAGGTGCGCAGCGCCCACGAGGTGGTGGCCCTGGACATGGTGCTGCGGCAGGCCGAGGCCACTGCCGGCCTGCCGGTGGGACGCATCGGCATCGAGGCCCAGATCGAGGAGGCCCAAGGGTTGTCGCAGGTCGACGCGATCGCTGCGTCCAGCCCACGGTTGGAGACCCTGGTCTTCGGGCCGGGCGACTTCATGGCGTCCATGGGGATGCGCGGGCTGTCGGTAGGCAGCCAGATCGACGGCTATGACTCCGACGCTTTTCACTACGTGTTGATGCGGATCCTGGTGGCCGCGCGGGCCAACGGGCTGCAGGCCATCGACGGGCCCTACGTGTCGATCCGCGACCTGCCCGGCTTCCGGGCGTCCGCAGCGAAGGCGGCGGCGCTCGGCTACGACGGCAAATGGGTGCTGCACCCCGCGCAGGTCGAGGACGGCAACGAGATCTTCGCGCCCGATCCGGCGCAACTCGAGCGGGCGGAGCGGATCGTGGCGGCCTACGCCGAGGCCACGGACGCCGCCGGCGATGCGGTCGGTGCGATTGTGGTGGATGACGAGATGGTCGACGAGGCGGGCGTCAAGGTGGCGCAGGCGTTGTTGGCCCGCGCTGGGCGCGGCATGAACGCACAGCCGCCACACAGCCCCGCGGGATAATCTGGAAGCCGGAGGTTGACCATGTCCATGAACCAGAACCCGCCGGGCTCACGTGACGCGCTGAGCCTCAAGCGCCCGATGTCGGTGGCCATCTACGACGAGTACGCGGACGCGGCGCATGCGGTCGACTACCTGGCCGACCGGCAATTCCCGGTGGAGAACCTGGCCATCGTGGGCACCGACCTGAAGAGCGTCGAGAAGGTCACCGGCAACATGACCTGGGGCAAGGTGCTGCTCGGCGGCTTCCTGCAGGGCGCGATGTGGGCCGGCATGTTCGCCGTCATCATGTGGATGCTGCAGCCGGGGCTGAGCCTGATCAGCGCCCTGGCGATTGGCCTGGCCGGCTTCGGCCTGGTGGGTATGGTGTTGGCAGCTCTGCAGTACCGGCAGCGGGGCGGCGAGCGCGATTACACGTCCCGGACCACGATCATCGCCACGCACTATGAGGTGTTGGCCGAGGCAGACGTGGTGGACCGCGCCCGGCACCTGCTCAGTGGTGGCTCGGCACACCAGACGCGCTCGCAGGATCTGCCGCGTCCGATTGAGCCCGTCGTGCCGTCGCAGGCCGACCTGGGTGCGCTGCCGCCACCGTTCGGCCAACAGCCCGCCGCCGAACCCCCGCCTTTCGGCCAGCAGCCCCAACCTGCAGCGCCGCCCACGCCGACGCCGCCCGCCGCGCAACCCCAGCAGCCGCCAGCCGCCGCGCCTGCTCCGGTTCCCACGCCGGCTCAGCCTCCCACGCCGGCCCCGCCGACCTACGGCCAGCAGACCCCCTACGGAGACCAACCGACCCCGTACGGGCAGTACTGGGGCGAGGACGAGCCTCCGGGCATCGGTGATATCCCGAGCAGCTTCGAGCGTCCGCGGCGCACGCAGGAGGATGACAAACCGGACAACTGAGCCGGGTCGCTGAGGTCAGCGTCCGAGCAGGCCGGCCATCCATTGCTCGACGGCGTCGGCCTCGCGCGGCAACTGATTCGACAGGATCTCGCAGCCGTCGGCTTTGATCACGATGTCGTCCTCGATCCGCACCCCGATGCCACGCAGTTCCTCGGGAACCAGCAGGTCGGTCTGCTTGAAGTAGATGCCGGGCTCGACGGTGATCACCATGCCCGGTTCCAGGACGCCATCGCGGTAGTTCTCGCGGCGCGCCTGCGCACAGTCGTGGACGTCGAGGCCCAGGTGGTGGCTGGTGCCGTGCACCATCCAGCGCCGGTGCTGGCCGCCGGTTTCGGGGTCCAGCGATTCGGCCGCGCTGACCGGCAACAGGCCCCATTCCTCGAGGTGCTGGGCGACCACCGTGATGGCGGCCTGGTGCACGTCGGAGAACCGGGCGCCGGGCTTGGCGGCCGCGATGCCGGCGCTCTGGGCGGCGAAGACCGCGTCGTAGACCTTGCGCTGGGCGTCAGTGAACTTGCCGTTGACCGGCAGCGTCCGGGTGACGTCGGCGGTGAACAGCGAGTCGAGTTCGACGCCGGCGTCCAGCAACAGCAGATCGCCCTCCCGCAGGTCGCCGTTGTTGCGGATCCAGTGCAGCGTGTTGGCGTGATCACCGGACGCGGCGATGGTGTCGTAACCCACCGCATTGCCCTGGTGGATGGCGTGCAGCCCGAAGATGCCCTCGACCCAGCGCTCGCCGCGTCCGTTCGCCACCGCGTCGGGCAGCGCCCGGACGACAGCCTCGAAACCCACCGCGGTCGCGCGGCAGGCCTGGCGCATCTGCTCGATCTCGAAGTCGTCCTTGATCAGGCGAAGTTCGCTCAGGGTGACGACGAACTCGGCGTCCTCCTGCTCGGCGCGGCCGCGCCAGGCGTCCAGCTTGGTCGCCAGTTCGGGGTTGGGTTCCCGCAGCATCCGCGTCGGGGTGCTGGAGGCCATCTTCTGCAGGGCCAACTCGAGGTCATCGATGTCTGCGGTGGCCAGTTGGCCCAGGGCCGCCATCTCCGCCAGCGACTCGCGTTGGCCGACCCACATCTCGCCATACCTGGAATCGGCGTAGAACTCCTCGTCAGTGCGTGGCACGCGCGGGTGGAAGTAGAGGGTGGCCTGGTGGCCGCCGGGGGCGGGTTCCATCACCAGCACGGCGTCCGGCTCACGGTCGGTGCCGAGCCCGGTCAGCCAGGTGAATGCCGAGTGTGGGCGGAATCGGAAGTCGCAGTCGTTGCTGCGCACCTTGAGGCCACCTGCCGGAACGATCAGTCGCTCGCCGGGGTAGCGCTTCGACAATAGAGCGCGGTGCGCCGCGGCGGCCTGCGCGCCGGGCAGTGCTGCCGGCAACTCGCTGGCATACGGCGCCCAATCGGCGCAGATGAACTGCTTGAATGCGTCCGAGAACGGGGTCTGTCGGTTGGGCAGTGCGGGACGCTTCTCGCTTGGCATGAATCCTCCGGGACGTGTTCGCTACCACTGCATCCTATGCCGCCCCACACGCGGCGGCGCTGGGCTGGGTAGGCTGCCAGTCTGACGGAGGTGCACCCATGCAAGCTGACCCGAGCGCCCAACGCGCGCTGCTGCTCATCGCCGACCTCGACAATCAGGCCGAGCAGGTTCGTCACCGCAAGCAGACGCTGCCAGAGCATGCCCAGCTCAAGGACCTGGCGACCCAGCGGGGACAGCTGACCGAGCAGGTGGTTGCCGCCGAGACCAGGCTGGGCGACGCGCAGGGTGAGCAGGACCGGATCGAGTCGGATCTGGCGCCGGCCCGAGCCCGCTTGCAGCGCAACCAGACCACCATCGACGCCGGGACGATCGCCCCCAAGGCGCTGCAGGCGATGATCGAGGAGACCGAGCATCTGAGGGGCCGGATCGGCAAGTGGGAGGACGCCCAACTCGAGGCGATGCAGGTCGTGGAGGACGAGACCGCCGTCCGCGATGACTTCATCGCGCGGCGCACCGAGGTGGAACAGCGGATGCGGACGCTGCTGGCCGCCCGGGACACCGCGGTCGGTCAACTGGACGATCAGCTGTCAGACCTGGCTGACAAGCGGGAACGGCTGGTTGCGTCCATTCCGGCCGACCTGGTGACCACCTACGAGAAGGTCGCGCAACGCAGTGGCACCGGCGCCGCGGAGTTGCGGGCCGGGCGGTGCACGGGCTGCGGGCTCACGTTGGACAACACCGAACTCAAGCGGCACGCCACGGCGGCGCCGGACGCGGTGCTGCGCTGTGAGGAGTGTGGCCGGATCCTGGTGCGCACCGAGCAGTCGGGGTTGTAATCAGCCGGCCGGATCCGCCGCAGGGTCTCGGTCGAGCAGTAGCAGGATGCGTTGCAGTTCGAGGCGGTCCGTAGCGTCCAGTTCGCCGAGGAACCGGCGGGCCTGCTCGTGCCGCAGGTCGGCCAACTGCGCGGCGGTTGACAGGCCGGCATCGGTAGGGGTGAGCAGGACGGCCCGACGATCCTGCGGGTCGGGGGAGCGGTCCACCAAACCCAGACCGACCAGGTCATCAACGACTTGGGTGGCCGAGCGCAGCGCGATGCCCAGTTCGTCGGCCAACTGTGATGGACGCAACGGCGCCTCGCGCAGGATGATGCGCAGCGCGCGCGATTGGTGCGGGCTGACGCCGGTGGGCTCGAGGGCCGCCAACGTGGCGCGGCGCAACCGCCGATGGACGTGGGTGAACAGTTCACCGAGTTCGGCGGGATCGACGTCCGGCTGACCGATCTGTGGCGCCATGACTTGCCTCCAGCAAGATAGTGAGGTAACCTCATTATTGCGTAACCTCAGTATATCTGATCCTTGGAGGTGAGTAGATGGCTGAGAACCATGAATTCGGCTTCGTGCGTGGCCCACAACGCATTGACCCGGCAGACCGAGCGCAGCTCGCTGAGTCGCCGGTCGCCTTCGGGCGTGTCGCCCGACTCTTCTCTTCCCAGCGCTGGCGCCTCGCGCTGCTGCTGGTGATCATCGTCGCCACCGCTGCCATCAGCATGGGACAACCGTTCCTGCTGCGCGCGGTCATCGATGATGCCCTGCCCAATCGGGACACCCGGCTGCTGGTGTTCGCTGTCGCCGGCATGATCGGCATCGCCATCGTGACCGCCGTCGGCGGAGTCTGGCAGACCTGGCTGGCCAGCGCGATCGGCCAGCGCGTGATGCACGAACTGCGCGTCAACGTGTTCACCAACGTCCTGCGGCAATCCCTCGACTTCTTCAAGAAGACCCGCGCCGGGGAGATCCAATCCCGGCTCGTCAACGACATCTCGGGTCTGCAATCCACGCTGACCAGCACCGCCACGTCGGTGGCCACGAACTTCACCACGGCCGTCGCGACGGCCATCGCGATGGTCGCCCTCGACTGGCGACTCAGCCTGGTCAGCCTGCTGGTGCTGCCGCCGGCCATCTGGGCCACCCGCCGGGTCGCCCTGGTGCGCCGCGACCTGACCAGCGCGCGCCAGCGTCAGTTGGCAGCCCTGCACGCTCAGGTGGACGAGACGCTGAGTGTCAGTGGTGCGCTGCTGACCAAGACCCTGGGCGCGTCCCAGGCTCGGGCAGAGCGGTTCGGCGAGATCTCGGAGAATCTGGTCGACCTCGACCTGCGGTCGCAGTTGGCCGGCCGCTGGCGGATGGCCACCATGGGCATCGTCTTCGCCGCCCTGCCCGCGATCATCTATCTGGCCGCCGGCTTCGGTCCCGCCGACGGTGGGCTGACCATCGGCACCGTGGTGGCGTTCACCGCGCTGCAGGCCGGCATCTTCCGGCCGATCATGGGCCTGCTCAACATCGGTGCCCAGTGGGTGGCCAACATGGCGCTGTTCAGTCGCGTCTTCGGCTACCTGGACTTGGTGCCGCAGGTGCCTGAGCCCGTAAATCCGGTGCGCGTCGACCTGACCAAGGTGCGGGGTGAGATCCGCTTCGAGCACGTCGGATACAGCTACCCGGACGCGGACCGCCCGGCCCTGGTCGACTTCGACCTGCGCGTGCCGGCCGGTACCTCGGTCGGACTGGTCGGGGCGACCGGGTCGGGGAAGTCCACTGCGGCGTCCCTGCTGTCGAGGTTGGCCGACCCGACGACTGGGCGGATCACGATCGACGGCATCGACCTGCGCGACCTGTCCGCCAACGACCTGGCCGCGATCGTCGGGGTGGTCAGCCAGGAGACCTACCTGCTGCACGACACCCTGCGTCGCAACCTGCTGGAGGCCCGGCCAGAGGCCACCGAGGAGCAATTGTGGCAAGCCCTGGCCGCCGCGCACGTCGATGAACTCGTCGCCTCGCTGCCCGATGGACTGGACACCATCGTCGGCGCCCGCGGGCATCGGTTCAGCGGCGGCGAACGCCAGCGCATCGCGGTCGCCCGGACGCTGCTGCGCAATCCCAAGGTCCTGATCCTGGACGAGGCCACCAGCGCGCTGGACAGTTCCACCGAACGCCTGGTGCAAGCCGCGCTGGACAACCTGCAGGCCGGGCGTACCACCATGACGATCGCCCATCGCCTGGGCACGATTCGGGACGCAGACCAGATCGTGGTCCTGGACGATGGCCGGATCAGTGAGCGTGGCGATCACGCGGAATTGATGGATCTGGGCGGGGCGTATCACCGGTTCGCCACAGTTGGTCAGCCTGCGCAGGCCACCGCGACGCAGTAGTTTCGGAACCGTCGGCTGCCCACGAGGAGGATCATGCCCGTCCGTACCGTACATGCTCCGAGCGCGCCGGCGTCCCTCGTTGTGGGCCTCGCCAGGCTGGCCAAGGACCTCGAACTCCCGGCTGACTTCCCGGCTGACGTGCTGGCGGAGGCCGAGGCAGTGGCGCGCAGCGGCCCGATCGATGGCAACGCGCGAGTGGATCTGACCGAATTGCCGTTCGTGACGATCGACCCGCCGGGCTCGGCCGATCTTGATCAGGCGCTGTTCATCGAGCGGCTGGGGGACGGTTACCGGGTCTGGTACGCGATCGCCGATGTGGCGGCCTGGGTGCGTCCGGGTGGCGCGATCGACCTGGAAGCGAACCGGCGGGGGCAGACCTTTTACGCGCCAACCTGGCGGATCCCGCTCCACCCGGCGGCCCTGAGCGAGGGGGCCGCCAGCCTGCTGGCAGATGGCGTGGCTCGGCCCGCCCTGGTCTGGCGAATGGACCTGGACGCGACCGGTCACAGCACCCACACCGAACTGTTGCGCGGCACGGTGCGCAGCCGGGCCCAACTCAACTACCACGCCGTGCAGCGTGACCTGGAGGCCGGACGCGCGTCCGAGTCGCTCGAACTGCTGCGCGAGGTCGGCATGCTGCGCGAGCAGATCGAGATCGATCGCGGCGGCGTCAGCCTGAACCTGCCCGAGCAGGAAGTGGTGGCGGAGGGTACGGAATGGCACCTGGTCTTCCGGGAGGGGCTGCCGGTGGAGGCCTGGAACGCCCAGATCTCCCTGCTGACCGGCATCAGCGCCGCCCAGATCATGTTGGACGCCGGCGTCGGGCTGCTGCGCACGCTGCCGCCCGCCCAGCAGTACGACGTCGAAAAGCTGCGCCGGATCGCCAAGTCGCTGCGCATCGCCTGGCCCGGCGGAATGGACTACCCGGACTTCGTGCGCTCATTGGACCCGACCGAGCCGGACGACCAGGCCATGCTGAACGCCTGCACGCTGCTTTTCCGTGGGGCGTCGTACACGGTCGTCGACGCCGACCTGCGTCCGGAGCAGACCGTGCACGGTGCGTTGGCCACCCCATACGCCCACGTCACCGCGCCGTTGCGCCGGCTGGTTGATCGGTACGCCGGGGCGATCTGCGCCGACCTGCTGGCCGGACGCGAACCCGCCGCCTGGGCGGTTGCGGAGTTGGACGAGTTGCCCAAGCGAATGCGTGACTCGGACCAGAGGGCCAAGAAGTTCGAACGGGGCATCATCGACCATGTCGAGGCCCTGGTGCTGTCGGGTCGGGTGGGTCAGCGTTTCGAGGGGATGATCATCGACATCGATGACCGGCGACCCGAGCGCGGAGTCGCCTCAATCCCGCCGGTGGCCGTCGAGGCCCCGGTCACCGGACGCCACGTCCGGTTGGGCGACGAGGTGCTGCTGCGACTGGAGACCGCCGACGTGGCCAACGGACGCGTCCACTTCGTCACGGAGAGCCCCCTGGCGTAAACTGTCCAGTCGGACGAGTCGGCCGGGTGATCGCGGCGCAAGCTGAGGAAAGTCCGGACTCCACAGGGCAAGGTGGTGGGTAACGCCCACCCGGGGTGACCCGCGGGAAAGTGCCACAGAGAACAGACCGCCCGAATACCGGTCCCGGATTCCGGGGCAAGGTTCGGGTAAGGGTGAAACGGTGGGGTAAGAGCCCACCGCGCTGCTGGTGACAGCAGCGGCACGGCAAACCCCACCCGGAGCAAGACCAGCAAGGCAGCGTTCGAGGGCGGCCCGCCCGAGTTGCCTGGTAGGTCGCACGTCCGTCGCGCAAGTGGCGGACGAAGGTCGCCGGTAACGGTGGCCGCAGATGGATGATCACCGCCTTCGGGCACAGAATCCGGCTTACAGGCCGACTCGTCCCCATTCCCCAGCCGCATCGACGCGTCGCGCCCTCCCTCTCGCCCCGCTTGCTCCTCGACCCCACACCAGCCGCGGACGAAGTGTGGATCCGCGGACGATATTTCATCCGCGGACTTACAGATCGTCCGCGGATGCATGGGGTGGGACGCACGGGGCCGACAAATCGTCCGCGGATGAACGGGGACGCGCTCAGCGGGACGCGTCGTCGCCGCTCTCGGCCCGTTGCACCGCGGCCTCCAGCGCCCGAAGGGCGTCCCGGGTGGCCTGGTCGGCGTCCACGTCGCTGGCTTGGGCGCGCTGGACCAGGGCCAAGATCTGGCGTCCGGCCTCTTCCGCAGTGATCGGCTCGTCAGCCATCTCGACGTCCAGGTGGACGTGTCGCGTCCGGGAGACCACCTTGGCCGCGCGGGCCAAGGTGTCCAGCGAATCGGGAATGCCGTCCAGCGCACTGCTGCGTTGCTTCTCGGCCTGCTTCGCGGCCTCCCAGGTGCCCATCATGTCCTCGGGGTCGTCGGCGCCCTCGAATACCCAGGGGTGCCGTCGCACCAACTTTTCGCAGATTCCGCGCGCAACGTCGTCGATCGAGAAACGCTGCTCGGTCCGGGCGATCTCGGCATGGAAGTAGATCTGCAGCAGCAGGTCGCCGAGTTCCTCGCGCAGGTCGTCGTCAGCGTCCGAAGCCTCGATCGCGTCGACCACCTCGGCGGTTTCCTCGATCAGGTGCTTGGCCAGGCTGCGATGGGTCTGCTCCGCGTCCCACGGGCATTCGACGCGCAACCGGCGCATGATCCGGTCCAGGCGCAGCAGTTGCGGCTCGCCCTCACCGGTCTCGGTCATGGTCAGCTCGGCAGTGACGACAGCGAGCCCGAACCGCCGGCCTGCAGGTCGGTCGCATTCCATTCGCCGTAGCGCGGGTTGAGTTCGACGTCGAAGGCGCCGAAGTAGGACGCCATCTTGTCACCCAGGTTGAGCGCGATCATGTCGTGCCGGGCAACGCCGAGGGTGGCCTCCGCGCAACGCTCGTCCGTCAACAGGACGCCGAGCCCGGCCTGCTCTACGTAATCGCGCAGTTGGTCGTCGCTGGGCGCATCGCCCATCGTTTCGGCCTGCTGGCGGCTCATCTCGTCCAGCACCGCCCACTTCACCATCTGCGGACGCAGTTGGTTCGGGCTCTGCGCGAGCTGGGGGCTGCCCTGCAGCACCGCCGAGCAACCCTCGGCGAACGAGCTGACCCGCGAATCGGGGATGACCACGTCGTTCACGACGGCTGCGGTGCCACCAGTGGCGCTACAACCGGCCAGCATGGCGACGCCGATCAGCGGCAACGCTGCGCGGGCGATGTGCTTGTTCATACCTGTCCCCAATTCAATCGAGCTTGGGCCCCCGGATCGCCTCAGGGGCCCGGCCCCATCGTAGTCGCACGAACCGGCTCGTCAACGCCAGCCCGCACGATCAGGGTCAATCAACGAAGTCCATCGAGCAGCCGGGTTCGCTGGGCAGGTGGTATCGCCCGTCCTCGATCCGCACCGGGTACTTGAAGTGCTTGCGCAGGTGCGGGATGTGCTCGAGGAAGAGCGCCGGCAGCCCGATCGAGATGTGGTTGAACGGCACCATGTGCTGGTGCAGTTGCCCCATGTCCCCGACGTGGGATCACCGGCACACCGAACTTGGCCGACATCAGCGAATCAGGATGAACTCGGAGACGCCGTTGCCGACGCGCAGCGCGTCCACCTGGTTGAACGCCATCGCCTGGGGGCTCTGCAGGTAGTTCTTGAACAGCACCTTGCCGGCCACGCCGTGCTCGCCCAGCGCGATCCGGGTGGGATGCACCGCGCGCGCGATCGTCTGGTGGCCGATCACGTCGTCCGGGTCGGTGGGCTCCTCCACCCAGTAGATGTCGGCGTCGCGCAGCCGCATGGTGATGTCGATCGCCTGCTGCACGGTCCACTGCTGGTTGACGTCGATCATCAGCGTGGTGTCGGCGCCAACGGTGTCGCGGATCAGCCCAACCCGGCGGATGTCGCGGGTCGCGTCCTTCGAACCGACCTTCAGCTTCATCGCGGTGAAGCCCTTGTCGATGGCCCGCTTGGCGTTCTCGACGATCTGGTCGTCCGGGTAGTTGAACCAACCCACCGAGGTGTCGTAGCCGGGGAAGCCGTTCTCGATGATCGACTCCCGCTCGGCCCGGGTCTCGCGAGCTGCGGTCAGGATGCCCAGTGCCTCGTCGCGGGTCAGCGCGTCCTCGACGTACCGGAAGTCAAGCAGCGAGGTGATCTGCTCCGGGCTCAGGTCGGTGAGCAGCTTCCACAGCGGGACGCCCTCGGCCTTCGCCCACAGGTCGAAGCAGGCGTTGGTGATGGACGCCAGCGCCAGGTGCACGACCCCCTTGTGCGGGCCAATCCAACGGTAGGCCGGCGAGTCCGAGATGGACGCCCAGACCGGCCCGAAGTCGGCCATCAGTTCGTGGATCTCGCGTCCCACCAATTGCTGGGCCAGTCCCTCGATCGCCTGGCAGACCAACTCGTTGCCCGGCCCCAGGGTGAGCACCATGCCGTCGCCGTCGATACCGGCGTCGGTATGCAGCCGGCACACCGCGTAGGCGTAGATGGCGCCGGAATGCACTGCGTCAGTGCCCGCACCACCCTCCAGGTCGAATCGGCGATCGATCGCTGAGATGCCGGTGATGCGGGCGCTGGTCATGACGCGACTCCCGGCAGGTTCAGGCCGCTCATGTCGACCAGGCCGCTCTCAGCCAACTCGGCCCACATCTCGGCAGGCGCACCGGCGGCGACCCGGTCCAGGCTCTCCTGGAACTGGCTGGCCTTGGACGCGCCGACCGACACCGACACGACGTGCGGGTGGGTGAGCGGGAAGTTCACGGCAGCCTGCGGCAGCGTGACCCCATACTTCTCGGTGATGTCGGCCAACTTGTTGGCGCGCTCGATCTGCTCGGTCGGTGCCTTCTCGTAGTTGTAGTGCGAATCCGGGTTCGGACGGGGCCGGGCCAGCAGGCCGGAGTTGTGCACCCCGGCGATGACCACCTTGGCGCCGGTCCGCTCACAGGCCGGGAAGACCTCACGATTGGCGCCCTGCTCGAGCAGTGTGTAGCGTCCGGCCAGCATGACGACGTCGGCGTCGCACTCGTTGATGAACCGGGCGATCATCTCGGACTGGTTCATGCCGGCGCCAAAGGCATTGATGACGCCGGAGTCACGCAGTTCGGCCAGCGCCGGGGCACCCTCCTGGGAGGCGGATTCCCAGTAGTCGTCCGGGTCGTGCAGGAAGGCGATGTCGATCCGCTCGATGCCGAGCCGGTCCAGGCTCTCCTCGATCGACTTGCGGACGCCGTCGCCCGAGTAGTCGAGCAGCCGCTTGGTGGTGTTGGGCACGAAGTAGCCCTCGTCACCCATGCCAGTGCCGCCCGGGTTGTCGCGGATCAGCCGGCCGACCTTGGTGGACAGCACGTACTCATCGCGCGGGTACTGCTGCAGCACCTTGCCGAGCCGGCGCTCCGACAGACCCATGCCGTAGTGCGGTGCGGTGTCGAAGTACCGCACCCCGTTCTCCCAGGCGAGTTCGACGGTGCGGGTCACCTCGTCTGCGGACATCTCACGGTAGAGGTTGCCGAACTGGGCTCCCCCCAGGCCGATCACGGTCAGCTCTAGACCGGTACGAAGGGCTCGCTTCTCCATTGTGCTGCGCTCCTTTGTCTGGGTTTGCTGTGCAGTTGTTCTGGGGCTTCGAGGCCCGCTCCGCGGGCACCTCAGCCAACGTTCTTGAGTTCGGTCCGCCTCAGCCGAGTTTGCGGGCGGCTGCCGGGTACCAGGCCAGCGCCGTGGCCGACCAGATCTGCTCCCGCTCGGCCTCGGTCAGGTCGGCCGTGAGTTCCTCGACGATCTGGACGCAGGCGCGGTAGCCGCCACCGAGCATGTCCACCGGCCAGTCGCTGCCGAACAGGATGCGGGCGGTGCCGAAGCTGGCCACCATGTGCTCGTAGTAGGGACGCAGCCGCTCGGCGGTCATACCGGCGTCGAAGGTCAGGAAGCCGGAGAACTTGCAGGCCACCTGCGGCACCGCCGCGACCGCGCTGATGCCCTCGGCCCAGGCGTCGTAGTCCTCGTCCCGCATGGTCGGCTTGGACATGTGGTCCAGCACGAAGCGGGTCTGCGGGTTTGCGGCGACCAGCCGGGCCGCGGCGGGCAACTGCTCGGGCTTGGTCAGCAGGTCCAGGGTGAGGTCGCGCACAGCCAACGCGCGGGCGGCCGCATGCACCTCAGCGCTGTCCAGCCAGTTCGGGTCCTCGCGGTACTCGGCGAGCACCCGGACGCCGACCAGCGCGTCCCCACCGGTGCTGGCGAGCAATTCGTCCAGCAGCGCACCGATCACCTGCTCGTCGGCCGAGGTGGTGTCCACCCAGCCCGTGACGCCGATCAGCCGGTCATCGCGGGACGCGATCTCGAGCACCTCGGGGGTTTCGGTCGGGTCGCCGACGGTCTGCATGAAGATGCCGTAGTCGACGTTGCCGCCAGACGAGGCCTCGGCCCAGTCGTCGATGTCGTAGGGCCCGCCGATGACCGCCTCGAACTCCGGGGTCATCCAGTCCTGCTCGCGGTGTTCGAGGTCCCAGATGTGGAAGTGGGAATCAATCCTGGGCACTGTTCTCTTCTCCTGTTGGCTCGATGACGTCGGCATCGTGGTCCACCGAGTGGATGATGCCCATGATCTGCTTGCTCATCGTCGAGTAGTCCTTGGAGTTGTCGACGATGTCGAGCAGGCGGTAGTCGTCCATCACCCCGATACGGTCGGCGAGGGTGACCATCTCGGGCAGGTCGCTGGAGATCAGCACCACGGTCAGCCCCTCGTCGGCCAGGTCGAGGATCAGGTTGTGCATGTCCTCCTTGGTGCGCACGTCGACGCCAACGGTCGGCTCATCGACGAACAGCACCTTGAGTTCGGCCGCCAGCCACTTGCCGACCGACACCTTTTGTTGGTTGCCGCCGGACAGTTCGCCGGTGGTCTGTTCTTCGCTGGTCGCCCGGATGTCGAGTGACTTGATGAACTTGCGCGCCACCTCGGCCTCGCTGCGCGTCTTCACCCCGGTAAGGGTGGAGAACCTCCGCCACAACGTGACCGCGATGTTGGTGCGGATCGGCTGGGTCAGCAGCAGCCCGTCGCCCTTGCGATCCTCGGTGAGGTAGCCGACCTGGTGGCGGTGCACCGCGTCCTCGACCGACTTGATCGTCACCGGTTCGCCGTCCAGCCGGATCGTGCCGGAGACCACCTTGTGCAGGCCGATCACCGAGCGGGCCAGCTCACTGCGTCCGGCGCCCACCAGCCCGTACAGGCCGAAGATCTCGCCCTTGCTGACATCGAAGCTGACGTCGGCGTGCCCGAGGTCGGTGTGGATGTTCTCCAGGCTGAATGCCGGCACTCCGCTGCGGTCGATGGTGCGCATCCGGACGTCGCGCTGGGCCAGCGAGCGGCCGACCATCACGTTGACGATCTCGCGTTGCGCGAAGCTGGACAGCGGTTGGGCCTCGACCACGCCGTGGCCGTCGCGCAGCACCGTGACGGTGTCACACAGCGCGAAGACCTCCTCCAGCTTGTGGCTGACCAGCACGATCGCCGAGCCGGCGTCCCGGAGGCTGCGCAGCACGGAGAAGAGTTGGTCGGTCTCGCGCTCGGTGAGCGAGGACGTCGGCTCGTCCAGGATCAGCACGTCGCTGGAGAACGCCAGCGCCTTGGCGATCTCGATCAACTGGATCTGGGCCACCGAGCACTCGGAGGTGATCATCTCCGGGTCGATCTGGACGCCCAGCCGATCCAGTGCCCGTTGGGCGATGGCGATCTGTTCGGAGCGCTGCACGAAACCCGCCTTGGCGGGCTGGTCATGCAGGCAGATGTTCTCGGCAACGGTGAAGTCCGGGACGACGTTGCGTTCCTGGTGGACCACACCGATGCCGGCCCGGGACGCCTCGATTGGGTGCTTGAAGACGACGTCTTTACCGTGCAGCAGGATGCGTCCGGAATCTGCGGTGTGGACGCCGGTCAGCGCCTTCACCAGCGTGGACTTGCCGGCGCCATTCTCGCCGAGCAGCGCGTGGATGCTGCCGGGTTCCAGCTTGAGGTTGACCCCGGCCAGGGCGGGCACCGGTCCGTAGGACTTGACCAGGTCGAAGGTTTCGAGCACGGGGGTCATTTCGCCGGCACCTCCGCGTCCGATGTACGCACCAGTTTCTGGCTGGCCTTGGCGCGTTTGCGTGCCTCACCGATGGCGACGGTGCCGAGCACGACGACGCCGATGACGAAGTTCGTCCAGCTGGGGTCGAGGGAGAACTGGGCGCGGGCCACGTCGACCAGTCGCAGCAGGGACGCGGCCATGATCGTGCCGTAGACCACCGACGAGCCACCGGTGAGCAGCGCGCCACCGATGATCGGGGCGGCGAAGCTGGCCAGCAGCCAGTCGCCACCGATCGAGCGGTTGATGCCCGGCAGCGTCGTCATGGTGATCACCGCAGCAGCCCCGATCAGCAGGCCGGAGACCAGGAACGCCCAGATGGTGGAGGCCGAGTTGGAGATGCCCGACAGCATCGCCGCGGTCGGACTGCCACCGGTGGCCAGCACCCGGCGTCCGATCACGCTGCGGGTGAAGAAGATGTGCACCGCGACCGCCACACCGAGGGTGAGGAAGAAGATGAACGGGACGTTGAGCACGTTCAGGCGTCCGAACGACTTCAGGGTCTGCGAGTAGGCATCGATGGTGAACGACTGCACCAGCGTGTACTGCAGGCCGAGCATGATCGTCATGGTGCCGAGCGTGATGATGAAGCCGTTCAGCTTGGTCACCACCACCAGCACGCCGTTGATCACACCCGCCAGGCCCGCGGCGGCGATGCCGATCAACAGGGCCAGCCAGACCGGCAGCCCGGCATCGACCATCAGCCGGGCCATGATCGCGGTCACCACACCACCGGTGGCGCCGATCGCCAGGTTCAACTGGCCGACGGCCATCACCGTCATCTGCGACAGTCCGATCAGCACCGGCACACAGAGGTAGGTGAAGAAGCCGTGCATGCTCGGCGCCGACAGGAGGCCGCCGCTCGAGGTGATGGTCAGGGCGACGAAGCCGGCCAACACGGCCAGCGTCAGGGTGGCTTCCGAGCCGCGGAAGTTCAGTTTCGACATCAGCTGCTTCATCGTGGCCCCCTACCGCGCTGTCCGCAGACGTTCGGTGGCCAGGGCGACCAGCAGGACGGTACCCAGCGCGATGTTCAGCAGGTCGAGGCCCAGGCCCTGGACGCTCAATCCGACCCGGATCACGCCGGAGAGCAGGGCACCGAGGAAGGTACCGATCACCGACACGAAGCCGCCGGCCATCAGGGTGCCGCCCAGCACCGGTGCCAGGAACGACGGCAGCATGAACTCGCTGCCGATGGCCGCGGTGAACGAACCGCTCGCGAAGCCGAGCAGGACGCCAGCCAGCGCGGCCAGCGTGCCCGACATGATGTGGGCCTGCAGGATGCGCCGGTTGCTGTCGATGCCCGACAGTTCGGCGGCCGCCCGATTGGCACCGGTGGCGATCAGTTCGCGTCCGATCCGCATCCGGGCGTAGACGAAATGCATGACGGCGGCCACTGCCAGGGCCGGAATCAGCATCACCGGTATCGCCTGTGGACCGCAGAAGTCGCCCAGGCAGACCTGGGCGAACGAGGTGTTGCGCAGGAAGTCCATGCCGGCGGGCTTGGTGGTGAACGCAGCCGCTTCGCCAGACATCGACTTGTAGATCAGCGTCACCAAGCCCAGCAACGCGAAGTCGAGGGCCAGGGTGACCACGAAGGAGTTGACGCCCGACCGGACGATGATCGTCCCGGCCAGCGCCCCCAACAGCGCGCCGACCATCATGCCGATCAACAGGCCGGCGATCAGGGGCAGACCCAAATACTGGTAACTGAAGCCCGCCGCCATCGCGCCCATGGCGGCCATCCGGCCGACGGCGATGTTCATATGGCCGATCGACAGGGCGCACATCTGCGCGAGCCCGACGATCATGACGATGGACGCGTCCCGCAGTAGCGGGAAGATCACGAATCGTGAGTTGAGGAAGTTGCTGTTGGTGGTCGCGAAGATGGCAGCGATAACGACGATCAGCACCACGAGGAGGATGCGTTGATTGCGCAATCCCCGTTTCACGACATCGACGACCTGCACTTTGCGCGGCTGCTCGGTGACGAGCGTTGAGGACATCCGGGGGCCCTTCTGGTTTGGCTGGACTCGCGATCGGTGGGGCGGCCGCCATGGCCGCCCCACCGATCCCGGTTCAACTCATCATGTCAACTATTAGCTGCAGGTGAGGTACTCGTCCTGGAAGTCCTTCAGGATCTCCTTGGTGCGAGCGACGCGCTCGTCGTCAAAGTTCTCGACGTTGTCCTTGGTCACCAGGAAGGAACCCGAGTCGACGATGATGCCCGGCTCGTTGACGGTGCACTTGCCGGCCTGCAGGTTGGCCAGCACCCACATGCTCACGTAACCCTGGCCCCACGGGTTCTGCGCAACGGTGCCGGAGATCTTGCCATCGCGGATGGCGTCGATGATCAGCTGGTCGTCGTCAATGGCGATCACCTTGATGTCCAGACCGGACTGGGTGACCCCCTGGGTCGCGGCGACTGCCGGGTTGTAGGCGGTGGTCACGATGCCGTTGACCTCAGCGCCACGGGAAGCCAGCAGGTCGTCCACTGCCTTCTGTGCGGTCTGCAGGTCCTTGTCGATGTCGGTGATGGTCTGCAGCAGGCTGACCGCACCGCCGGTCTCGCTGATCGCGCGCTCAACGCCGGCGATACGGCGCTGGGTGTTCGAGTCGACAGCGTTGCCGGTCAGGTGGACCAACTGGCCCTTGCCACCCATGGCCTCGATGGTTGCCTTGGCAGCCATGTAGGCGGCCTCACCGGTGTCGGTGCTCAGGCAGTAGTCGGCCTTGTTCTCATCGCCGGCCGGGCAGGACGCCACGGAGCCGACTGCGAAGTTCTGGGCCTTGAGGCTCTCGAAGGTGGAGTTGATGTCAGTCGGGGAAACGCCGAAGATGCCGAAGGCGGTGTAGCCCTGGGCCGCCAGCGAATCGACCGCTGCGTTCTGCTTGGTCTGGTCCCATTCACCGGTCTCATTGAAGGTGAACTCACCGAGGCCGAATTCCTCGACCGCGGCCTGTGCGCCGTCCTTCCAGGGCTGGAAGTAGGGGTGCGCGCCGCCGGGCACCAAGGCCACCTTCACGGCTGCCGGGTCACCCTCGGCCGGCGCTGCGGCACTGCCTTCGTTGGATCCCGAACCGGATGATCCGCCACAGGCCACCAGAACCGCCAGGAGGAGGGCGGAGGCTGACCAAATGCCCGCTCGCTTGCCCTTATGCTGCATGGAGACTCCCTTTCGTCGTACTTTGTATACCGGGACGTTGCCCACAACGTAGTGACGGATTGGCTACACCGCAATAGAATGCGGCAAAACGGCACCAAACCGTTGTAAACCGCTATCAGCCGGCGATCGGCAGCCCGAGGCGCATCGACGGCGCCCGTTGTGAACAGCGGCGACAAGAGGGGACGAACCCATGCAGCAGGTCCAGTTGGTCACATTGCACACTCGCCTCAAGGAAGGCACCGAGGAGCATTACGAGAAGATCCACCGTCGCGTCCGGGATGAGTTGGCGGCGACGATGGTGGCCGGCGGCACCCGCGAGTGGCGCATCTGGCGCGATGGACGCGACCTGTTCCACTGGGTGCTGGTGGACGACTGGCATGCGCTGCTGGAGCACCTGGCCAACGATCCGGTCGACCAGGCCTGGCAGATGGAGGTCGGCCAGATCCTCGACCTGAACCTGCCCCCGGGCTCGGACGGCATGCACCACGTCTGGGACCTGTCGAGCCAGATCAACACCACCACCGGCGAGATCCTGCCCGACACCGCCGCCCAGGATTAGCACCCAAACCCCTCAATTCGCGCCCGGAAGCTCGATCCGCGCCCAAACCCCTGAATCAACCCCCGAGATCCCGATCCGCGCCCCGGGTCTGGGGCGCATCCTTGGATTTCGGGTGCTTCTGCCGGACGCAGAATCTCGCTGGGCGCCCGGAATCTCGATCCGCGCCCAAACCCCTCAATCTGCGCCCGGAATCCTGATCCGCGCCCTGGTCTGGGGCGCATCCCTGGATTTCGGGTGCTTCTCGCGGCCGACGCAGAATGCTCGCGGCGCTGACCGGGGCCTCGACAGCGAAGATGTCGAGGACGGCGCCTGCCCAATCGAGCAGGTCGGTGCCCTCGACCGGGACGCTCGGCACGCCGCGAGTGCGCGGACGCGGCACCAGTGCGACGTTTGCTGCCGCCTTGACCAGCGTCCCGGAGCAACCTGGCCAACCGGTGCTCACGCGACTCGGGCAGGTCGACACTGCTGCCATCGGGCAGCGCGTCCGGCCATGCACCGGCCCGAAGCGGATGTAGCTGCCCTGGGTCATCACCTCGGCGGATGCTGCCCGGCGGCTGGCCAGCCTGAACTGAGCCACCTCAATAGAGCCTTGGTGTGATCGCAGCGGGGCCAGAACCAGCAGTTCAAGCCCGCACCGCCTCGATGGCCTCGTCGGTACGCACTGGCCAACTGGCGGTACATCTCCAACCGCAGGCGCTCCGATTCGACGTAGTCGGTCGGCAGATGCGCGTCCACCGGCAGTTCGATGCGCATCTCGGCCTCGTCATCGGCGGCCGACTCACCGCGGTATTTCGCCGATGGCCTCCCCCACCATCCGGATGTAGAGGTCGAAGCCGACATCGGCAATGCCCGACTGCTCGTCGCCCAGCAGGCTGCCGGCGCCGCGGATCTCCAGGTCCTTCATGGCGATCGCCATGCCGGCGCCCAGGTCACTGTTCGTGGCCAGCGCAGCCAGCCGATCGTGGGCGGTCTCGGTGAGCGGCTTGTCGGGCGGGTAGAGGAAGTACGCATAACCGCGCTCGCGACTGCGTCCGACCCGGCCCCGCAACTGGTGCAACTGCGACAGGCCCATCCGGTCGGCCCGGTCGACGATCAAGGTGTTTGCCGTCGAGACGTCGATGCCGGCCTCAACGATGCAGGTGCAGACCAGCACGTCGATCCGGCGCTCCAGAAGTCGGCTACCGCCCGAGTTGCCGCTCCGACATCTGGCCGTGGGCGGTGACGATGGTCGCCTCGGCACCACTGCGCAACTGCGCGGCGGTCTTCTCGATGTCCTGGACGCGGTTGTGCACGAAGAAGACCTGACCCTCCTCGAGCCAGTTCGCGGCGGATGGCGGCGGCGATCTGCCCTGGTCATAGGGGCCGGCGGCGTCAGCACCGGGTGGCGCTCCTCCGGCGGGGTCGCGATGGTGGACATCTCCCGAATCCCGGTAATCGCCATCCGAGGGTCCGGGATCGGGGTGGCGCTCATCGACAGCACGTCGACGTTCACCCGCAGCTTCTTCAGCGCGTCTCCTTGTGCTCGACATCGAAGCGCTGCTCCTCGTCGATGATGACGAGGGCCAGGAGGTCCTTGAATTTCACCTTGTCACCGAAGATCCATGCGCCGATCACCGGCCATCGACCTGGCCGACGAAGTCGTCCAGGTGTCGCCGGGAACTGGCGTCCTGGCCTGGAAACGGTCGATGTCGACGAACCCGTGGGCGCAGGCCATCAGCAGGTCTGGGCAGTTGTTGCGGACCAGCAGCGTGGTCGGCACCAGCACGGCGACCTGCTTGCCGTCCTGCACCGCCTTGAACGCCGCGCGCACCGCGATCTCGGTCTTGCCGTAGCCGACGTCGCCGCAGACCAGCCGGTCCATCGGGATGATCTGTTCCATGTCGGCCTTGACGTCGTTGATGCAGGCCAACTGGTCAGGGTCTCGGTGTAGCTGAACGCGTCCTCGAGTTCGCGCCGTGCCATGGTGTCGGGGCCGAAGGCATGACCTCTTGGTGGCCCGCCGCGCCGCGTACAGCTTGATCAACTCGACGCGATCTCGCGTACCGCTCGCCGGGCGCGCGACTTGCGTTGCTTCCAGTCGGCGCCACCCATCCGGTCGAGCTGCGGCGACTCGCCACCGACGTAGCGGCTGACCTCGTCCAACTGGTCCATCGGGACGTAGAGCTGGTCACCGGGTTGGCCGCGCTTGCTGGGCGCGTACTCCAACACCAGGTATTCGCGGGTGGCGCCGGCGACGGTGCGTGTGACCATCTCGACGTAGCGTCCGACGCCGTGCTGCTGGTGCACCAGCGCGTCCCCCGGCTTGAGTTCGAGCGGAACGATCTGGTTGCGGCGCTTCGCCGGCAGTTTGCGGGCGGTGCGCTCGTTGCCGGTACCGGTGATGTCGGCCGCGGTGTGGGTGACCAGCATGACGCCGGACGCGCGGAAGCCGTTGCGCAGCCCACTGCGGAAGATCTGCACCACCGGGGTCGCCTCGACCTCGTCCAGATCGTCAACGATCCGGGCGGCGACGTCGTGCTCGCCCAGCAGTTCGGTCAACCGGGACGCCGGCCCGGCGCCCTCGACGCTGAGCAGCACACGCCAGCCCTCGCGCACGTCGGTACGGATCTGCTCGACGAAGCCCTCGACGTCGCCATGCCAACTGACTGTGTCGACCAGGTCGAGTTGGTGCCCCAATGACGCGGGCTTCGAGGCTCGCTCCGCTCGCACCTCAGCCAACGCTTCGGGGGCGTCCTCGTCATCCTCAGGCGCCGACGAGAAGCTGGACAGCGTCCACCAGGACTGGCCGCGTCCCAACGCGTGGCTGCGCACATCGGCCAACTGCCAGTAGGCGCTGGAGCCCATGTCGATCGGTGCCTTGCCGCCGGACGCAGCCGCAGCCCAGCCCGCGTGCAGGAACTCCTGGCTGGTGCGAACCAGATCCTCGGCACGCGTCCGCACCAGTTCCGGGTCGTTGACCAGCACCAACGTGTTGGCGGGCATCACGTCGATCAACAGTTCGAGGTCGTCGACCAGCGCTGGGATCAGTGCCTCCATGCCCTCGGCGGCCTGGCCGTTGGCGACCTTCTCCAGCAGTTCGGCCAACTCAGGGTGGTCAGAAATCAGGCCGGCAGCGCGCGCCTTCACCCGGTCGGTGATCAGCAGTTCGCGGCAGGGCGCGGCGGTCACCGCGTCCATGGTCTCGCTGGTCGAGCGCTGGTCGGCCACCTGGAAGAAGGTAATCGTGTCGATCTCGTCGCCGAAGAAGTCGAGGCGCACCGGATGCTCCGACGTCGGCGGGAAGATGTCGACGATCCTGCCGCGCATCGCGAACTCACCGCGTCGCTCGACCAGGTCGACGCGCCAGGCGGCAGCGACTGTGTCTGCTGTCCAGTTGGCCGAGCGGGTACTCGCCCACCGCCAGGAGTACCGGACGCAGTTCCGCCAACCCCGCGACCCGCGGCTGCAGCATCGAGCGAACCGGGGCAACCACAACCTTGGGCGCAGGCGCAACTCGTCGCGTCCGGTGATGCGCCGCAGCACGGCCAATCGCCGACCGACGGTGTCCGAGCGCGGGCTCAGCCGCTCGTGTGGCAGGGTCTCCCAGGCCGGGTAATAGGCGACCCGGTCGTCGTCCAGCAGCGACGACAGCACCCGGCGATCTGCTCGGCCTCACGGAAGGTGGAGGTGACCAGCAGCATCGGCCGGTCCGTGCGCTGGGCCAGCGTGGTTTTCACCAGCGCCGGACGCGGCCGCGCCAAGGTCGTCTGGACGCAGCCAGCCCCGCTTTGGCCTCCTCCAGTACCGCAGCGACGCCACGATCTGCGGCCAGCGCGTCGGACAGGCCCCCAAGACTCCACCGGATCAGCTGGGCGCGCCAAGCAACGAGAAACCCTCGGCAGGGCGGGAGTGCTCAGCTGTTGAAGATGTTCTGGGCGGCCGAGCCAGCCCTCGGGTGATCAGCGCCTCGCAGGCGTCCGGCAGGCCTGGTCGACCTCGACGGCGAGGTCCTCGGTCATCACGCTGGGGGAACGGCTGAGCACGTAGTCGGCGGCCGCCCTGTTGCCCGGTGGGCGTCCGATACCGAACCGGACGCGATAAAAGTCGCCACTGTGCAGGTGGGCGCGCAACGACTTGAGCCCGTTGTGGCCGTTGTCACCGCCGCCGATCTTCAGCCGCAGTTGGCCGGGAAGTCCAGGTCGAGTTCGTCATGCACGGCGATGATCCGCTCGATGGGCACCGAAGAAGGCCGCCAGTTTATGCCGACCGCCCGCCGGACGCGTTCATGAAGGTTCGCGGCTTGACCAGGATGAGCTTGTCCCCCGGCACCACGCCGATCCCGGCGGTCTGCGAGATGATCGTCTCGGCCACGGCCGCGCGCATGCCCCGGGGTGCCGAAAAGCTCGCCCGGGCGCGCCGGGCGAGCTCATCGACGGTCATGAACCCGACGTTGTGCCGGGTCCGTGCGTACTCGGGACCGGGGTTGCCCAGCCCGACCAGCAGCCAGGTGCTCATCGGGCGAACGCTCCGGTCAACAGGCGAGAGGTCACTCCTCGTCTTCAGCCTCGTCGGCCTCCTCGGCCTCTTCGCCGGCTTCCTCGGCCTCGTCGGTGGTCTCGAGCATCTCCTCAACCGCGATGGACGCGTTGATGCCCACGACCAGCGCCTCAGCGTCGTCGGCAAGCTCGACGCCCTCGGGCAGGGTGACGTCGCCGGCCAGCACCTGGTCGCCGACATTCAGGCCGTCGATGGAGACCTCGATGCGAGCCGGGATGCTGGTGGCCTCGGCCGAGATGTGCAGTTCGTTGCGCTCCTGGTTGACCAGGACGTCCGCCTCGGCGGGCTCGCCGACCAGGACCACAGGGACCGGGACGACAACGCGCTCGCCGCGCTTGACGATCAGCAGGTCGACGTGCTCGATGGTCTGGCGAACCGGGTGGCGCTGCACCTGCTTGGGCAGGGCCAACTGCTCGCCGCCGTCCGGCATCTCGAGGCTGAGAAGGGCGTTGGCGGTGCGCAGCGCCAGCATGGTGGCGTGGCCCGGCAGGGTGATGTGGATCGGGTCGGAGCCACGGCCGTAGAGCACGGCGGGCACCTTGTTCTGGCGCCGGACGCGGCGGGCAGCGCCCTTGCCGAACTCGTCACGGGCTTCAGCAGTCAGCTTGATGGTGTCGGCCATCAGTTCTCCTCAACTTCGTCTTCTTCGATATCTCGGGGCCCGGCGAAGGAGGGACGCGCATCGCACGCCTTTGACCAGTCGATCACGGACCGCGGGTTCCGGCCCCTCGCCAAGCAACGTCGGTGAGTCTATCGCGAAACCTGCCCGGGACGCGAGTTGGGGGGTGGGCGGTCAGCCAATCCTGGGGGCGGGAGGGGAGGATTCTTCTTCGTCGTCGGAGCCGCGACGCGAGTGGTAGAGCAATAGTGCGCGACGGGTGCGTCGGCGCTCGTTGACAGCAACGCCCAGCAGCGCGAGGAGGCCGGCCACAGCACCGCCGATCAGCCACCACATCCACGGCTGCAGATGGATGGTCGGCGCCTGCGAAGGCTCGGCCTGCTCGGCGATCTCCGGGGTGTATTCGACGCGCTCGCCACGAACCAACAGGCGGTGCGAGTTGACGGCGTACGGGGTGCAGGTGAACAGCGTCAGGTAGTCGTGACCCTGGATGGTCTCCAGGTCACTGATCTCGGTCGGCAGCACGACCTTGATCTGGTCGACCTTGTAGGCGAGCGTCTCGTACATTTCACCCGTAAGTACACCCAAACCTAACCCTGAGTACACCCACGCCACTACCCCATTTGAAACGTTGCTCCACGCTGGGTTATGCCCGAATGGGCATGGCAACGCGAAAAGGGAACCCGGTTACCCAAATCGTCCCAGATGGTGAGACGACAGTTGTTGCGAGGCGGCTGTTCTCAGCCGATCGGGCCGTGGAAGAGGCTGGTGACCGAGCCATCCTCGAAGATCTCGTGGATCGCCTGGGCCAGCAGCGGGGCGATCGACAGCACGGTCGCCTTCTCGATGTGCACGCCGGCCGGCATCGGCAGGGTGTTGGTGAAGATGATCTCCTCGAACGGCGTCGAGTTGAGCCGCTCGGCGGCCGGCCCGGACAGGATCGGATGGGTGGCGGCGCAGATCACCTTTGCGGCACCGTGCTGGATCAGCGCCCGCGCCGCCTGGCAGATCGTGCCACCGGTGTCGACCATGTCGTCCACCAGCAGGCAGGTGCGTCCGGCGACGTCGCCGACCACCTCGTGCACCGCAACCTGGTTCGCCACCTCCGGATCGTGCCGCTTGTGGATGATCGCCAGCGGCGTGCCGAGCCGGTCGCACCAGGTATCGGCCAACCGGACGCGTCCGGCGTCCGGGCTGACCACGGTCATGTTGGTCAGGTCGTAGTTGGCGGCGACGTAGTCCGACAGCACCGGCAGCGCCGTCAGGTGGTCGAGCGGGCCGTTGAAGAAGCCCTGGATCTGCGCGGTGTGCAGGTCGACGCTCATAATGCGGTCGGCACCCGCGGCCCAGAACAGGTCGGCGATCAGCCGAGCCGAGATCGGCTCGCGTCCCAGGTGCTTCTTGTCCTGACGGGCGTAGGGGTAGCAGGGCGCGACCACGGTGATGCGCTTGGCCGAGGCGCGCTTCAGCGCGTCCACCATGATCAGCTGCTCCATCAGCCACTCGTTGACCGGCGCCGGGTGCGACTGGATGACGAAGGCGTCCGAACCGCGCACCGACTCCTCGTAGCGGACGTAGATCTCGGAGTTCGCGTAGTTGATCAGCCGGCTGGGGGTCATCTCGACCCCCATCAGCGCCGCCACCGACTCGGCCAGCTCCGGATTCGCACGACCGGTGAACAGCATCAGGTGCTTCTCGGTCGGACGCTTGACACCGCTCACTGCGCATTCTCCTCGGCTTCGGCCAGCAACCGGGCGCGTGCCTCGGCGACCTGCGGATGGACCTGTTTCTCGGAACCGTTGGCGGCCTGTTCGGCCAGGCTGCCCTGGCGACGCTTGGCCACCCAGCCCTCGGAAATGTGCTCGCGGCCGCGGGCCACGGCCAGCGCACCGGCCGGCACGTCGTCCACCACGGCGGAGCCAGCCGCCACGAAGGCGCCGTCCCCGATGTCCAGCGGCGCCACCAGCACCGAGTTGGAGCCGATGAACACGTGGTCGCCCAAGTGGGTGGGCGGGACGGTGGTCACCGTCGTAGTTGGCGAAGATCGTGCCCGCGCCGACGTTGACCCCCTCACCTCGTAGGCGTCACCGCAATAGGCAAGGTGTGGCAGCTTCGAACCCGCGCCGATCTGGGCGCTTCCGGTCTCGACGAAGCCGTCGATCTTGCCGCCCGCGCCGAGCACGGTACCCGGACGCAGCCGCGAGTACGGCCCACCGACGCGTCCGGCCCGGATCTCACTGAGTTCGGCGTGGGTGCGGATCACGTGCGCGTTCTCCCCGTTCGACGCGTCGCGCAAGGTGGTGTCGGGCCCGACGATCGCTCCGGTGGCGATTGGAGGTGGCACCCAGCAGTTGGGTGTTCGGCAGGATCGTCACGTCCTCGCCGCCGACGTCGGCCTCGATCCGGGTGGTGTGCGGGCTGGCGATGGTGACGCCATCCAGCATCCAGCGCTCCAGGATGCGGCGGTTGGCTTCGGCGTTCATCTTCGACAACTGCAACCGGTCGTTGACGCCCTCGGTCTGCCAGAAGTCCGTGGTGACGTGCGCGCCCACCCGGCGTCCCAGCGCCCGGGCGTGGGCGACCACGTCGGTCAGGTACAGCTCACCCTGCGCATTGTTGGGCTGCAGGGTCTCGACGCCATCGCGCAGCACCTCGGCGTCGAAGACGTAGATGCTGGAGTTGATCTCGGTGATCGCCCGCTCTTCTTCGGACGCGTCCTTGTGCTCGACGATGCGGGCCACCAGTTCGCCGTCGCGCACGATGCGTCCGTAGCCGGTGGGGTCGGCGACATGGGCGGTCAGGATGGTGCAGGCATTACCCGCGGTGCGGTGCACGCCACCATCTGGTTCAGCGTCTCACCGGTCAGCATTGGCACATCGCCATAGGTGACCACGATCTCGCCGGGACCGGCCGGCACTCGGCCAGCCCGCAGGCCACTGCCCACCGGTGCCATTGCGCACTGGCTGCTCAACGATCGCCCGCGGTGCGTACTCGACCAGCATAGCCTCGACCTGCTCGCGCAGGTGCCCGACCACGACCACCAGGCGCTGGGGTTCCGTGGCGTTGGCCGAGTCGACCGCGAAGGCGAGCATCGGGCGCCCGGAAACGGTGTGCAGCAACTTGGAGCGCTTCGATTTCATCCGCGTGCCGCCACCTGCGGCGAGAACGATCACCGCCGCCACCGGGTTCTGGCGAGTTGGTGAGGTGCTCACGGGTTCTCCAACGCACTTCTACGCGAGAGTTCCCCGCAGGAGTCGAACCTGCGTCGCTAATCCTGATTCAAAGTCAGGCGGGCCCTGCCGACAGACCGTCCGGGGAACGGCCACCGGGCGTGTCCGGCACCCACTTCAGAGCGTCCGGACACCTGCCCGCACGGTGACCGGCCGCCGGGCCCCAGCGGCGAGGGGTTACGGCGCTTCTTGTGGGACACTGATGATCATGAGCCCGGCCGATTCGCAAGCGCGCGCGCCGCGGACGACAGCGGATGAGCAGCGTCGAACGACGCGAGCAACTCATCATGATCGCCCGCGGGCTGTTCGCCGAGCGCGGATTCGACGGCACCAGCGTCGAGGAGATCGCCGCGCACGCCGAGGTCAGCAAGCCGGTGGTCTACGAGCACTTCGGCGGCAAGGAAGGCCTGTACGCGGTGGTGGTCGACCGCGAGGTGCGCGCCCTGGAGACCGCAATCCAGACTGCGCTGGCCACCCCGGACGCGAACTACCGCGAGATCATCGAGCGCGGCACGATGGCCCTGCTCGATTACATCGACGCTTGTCCCGACGCAGGTTTTCGGATCAATCTCGCGCGACTCCGCGGGTGGCGAGCACCGGCGGCACCTTCGCGTCCATCCTGCTCGACATCACCGCCCGGGTTGAGGACATTCTGACGCTGCCGCTGGCCTGCCGCGGCTACAACCCGAAGCTTGGCCGAGTCTTCGCCCAGGGCCTGGTCGGGTTGGTGTCGGCTGCCGGGCAGTCCTCGCCGACGAGCGCCAGCCACCTGGGCGAGGAGTTGGCCGCCCAGTTGGTCACCCGGCCTGGAACGGATTGTCGAACCTGCAGAACCCGGCCGATCAGCGGCTGGGGACGCCGCTGTCACCGACACTGGCGAGGACGACCCTGAAGGACCGGGCATCGAGCGAGCCAAGCTGGGCTGAGGCTCACTCCTTGGCGATACCGCCGTCGCGGGAGATCAGCAGGCGGCGCAGGAAGTCGGCCAGCACCAGTTGTTCCTTGGCGGTCAGCACATCAGCCAGGTCGCGTTCGGCCGCCATCAGTTCGCCCAGGGCTGCGTCCAACTGTTCGCGGCCTTCCGGGGTGAGTTCGACCAGGACGCTACGCCCGTCCTTCGGGTTGGACATCCGGGTCACCAGACCGCGTTCGGCCAGTCGGTCGACCCGGTTGGTCATCGTGCCGGACGTGACGTGGGTCTGCGCGATGAGTTGGCCCGGCGCCAGTCGGTAGGGCTTGCCGGCGCGGCGCAGCGCGGCGAGCACGTCGAACTCCCAGACCTGCAGGTCGTGCTTCCCGTAGGCGTCCGAGCGGGTGCCGTCCAGCAGTTGCGCCAGCCGCGCGATTCGCGACCAGATCTGCATCGGGTCGGTGGCCAGGTCGGGACGCTGCCGGTCCCAGGCCGCAACCAGCAGATCAACCTCGTCGAGCCGGCTGGCCGGCGGTTTCGCGTTGATCGGCATGTGCGCATTCAATCATTCAGGCGGGAGCAGCGTGGCGCCCGCGACCGGACCGTGGGCACGTCGGGTGCTGCGGATCTGCGGTTGGCCGGCCAGATCGGCTGCAACTTGGTCGGCGGACTGCGCGTCCCGGCAGAGGAACGCAACCGTGGGACCCGACCCGCTGACGATGGCCGCCAGCACGCCGGGGTGCTCCGCGTTGGCGAGCGTGGCCGACAGTTCTGGACGCAGGTCGATCGCCACCTGCTGCAGCGAGTTGGTCAGCGCCGCCGCGACCCGGGCGGGCTCGCCGCTGGTCAGGTCGGCCACCTGCTCGGCGGGCAGCGTCTCGGCGGGCACCAGGCGGCCCTCGTCGGCCAGTTCGTCGAAGCGGGCGAACGCCTGCGGGGTGGAAAGGCCACCGTCCGCGAGGGCGAAGACCCACTCCAGGCGTCCGGACGCGGGCAGCGGCTGCAACTGCTCGCCGCGTCCGGTACCCAACGCGTTGCCGCCGAGCAGCAGGAACGGCACATCACTGCCCAATCGGGCGGCCACCTCGGACAGTTGGGCCTGGTCCAGACCCAACTCCCACAGTTCATTGCAGGCCAGCAGGACGCCGGCCGCGTCCGCCGAGCCGCCGGCCATGCCGCCGGCCATCGGAATCTGCTTGCTGATAACCAGGTCGACCCCGAACCGTGGCGATCCGTGCCGCTCGCGCAGCAGGCCGGCGGCCCGGATGGCGAGGTTGCTGGCGTCAACCGGCAGGTGCTGGCTGCCCTCCCCCGTCATCGACAACGTGATCTGGCCGTCGTCGCGGGCCGTCGCGAGGATGTCCTCGTAGAGGCTCACTGCGTGGAAAACGGTGGCCAGACCGTGGTAGCCGTCGGGGCGGCGCGGCCCGACCGCCAGGGCCAGGTTGATCTTGCCCGGCACCTGAACCCGGACGCTACGCCGCGCCTCCGGCTCGGTCTGCGTCCGGGGCGGCTGGGCGGGCTGGGCTGAAGACCCGGACGACCCGAGTTGTTCGGCGAGCCGGGCGAAGTCATTGATACCGAGCACTTCGCCGCGGGCGGTCGGGTCCAGGCCGGCCGCCTCGATCGCGGCGGACGCGGCAGCAGAGCCGCCGAAGAGCCCGGCCAGCGCGGAGCGCAGCATCTTGCGGCGTTGGGCGAAGGCGGTGTCGATCACCCGGAAGACCTGGTCGCGAGTCGCGGTGGTAGCGGGAGGCTCGCGCCGGGTGATCCGGACCAGGCCGGAGTCCACGTTGGGCACCGGCCAGAAGACCGTCGGCGGCACGGTACCCACCCGCACGGCCTCGGCGTACCAGGCCAGCTTGGCGCTGGGCACCCCGTAGACCTTCGAGCCCGGCGGGGCCACCAGCCGGTCGGCGACCTCGAGTTGCACCATCACCAGCCCGTTGGTCCAGCCGTCGAAGGTGGCCAGCAGGTGCAGCAGCACCGGCACCGACACGTTGTAGGGCAGGTTGGCGACCACCGCTGTCGGCGCCGGGCCGGGCAGTTCGGTGACCTCCAGGGCGTCCGCGCCGACCACGCGGAGCCGCGCGGCTGCGTCCGGTTGCAGGTCGGCGACGGTACGCGGCAGTTGGTCGGCCAGCACGTCCTCGATCTCGATGGCGGTCACCTGGGCGCCGGTCTCCAGCAGGCCAAGGGTGAGCGAGCCCAGACCGGGGCCGATCTCGAGCACCACGTCGTCGGGGCCGATGCCCGACTTGGCGACGATGCGGCGCACGGTGTTCGCGTCCACCACGAAGTTCTGGCCGCGCTGCTTGGTCGGACGCAGCCCGGTCTGCTCGGCCAGTTTGCGCACCCGGGTCGGGTCGAGCAGGTCAGCCATCCAGGCCGTCCTGGGCGTCCGGACGCGAAATGCCCCAGTGGCCACCGAACGCTTCGACGGCGTTGTCGGCGAACTGGACGCAGGCCTGCGCCAGGTCGAGGTCGCGCTGCTCGGCGATGAAGGCGACGGTGTGCGGCAGCAGGTAGGGGGCATTCGCCCGGCCGCGATGCGGCATGGGCGTCAGGTAGGGGGCGTCGGTTTCCACCAGGATCCGGTCGACCGGGACGACGGCCAGCGCGTCCCGCAAGTCCTGATTCGCCTTGTAGCTGACGTTGCCGGCGAAGCTGATCCACGAGTTGTGCTGCAGGCAGCGGCGGGCGAACTCGGCGTCCCCGCTGAAGCAGTGGAAGACCACGCGCTCGGGCCAGCCCTCTTCGTCGAGCACGCGGACGATGTCGTCGTGGGCGTCGCGGTCGTGGATGACCAGGGTGCGGTCGTGCCGCTTGGCGGTGGCGATGTGGCGGCGGAACATCAACTGCTGGCGGGCGATGCCGACCTCGTCCTTGGTGCGGTAGTAGTCGAGCCCGGTTTCGCCGACAGCACGCACGTGCGGGCCCGAGCCGGCGATGCCGTCGATCACGCACCACGCCTGCTCGGCCTGGGCGTCGGTCATCCGGGCGGAGTCGTTGGGGTGGATGGCGACGGCGGCCACCACCTGCGGGTGAGTGGCGGCCAAGCGGGCCGACCACTCGGCGCTGGCCAGGTCGCAGCCGATCTGGACGATGCGTTCCACCCCGACGGACGCCGCAAGGTCGAGGCTGTCGGCGACCCGAAGCCCGGAGTACTGCTGCGTGGAGTCGAGGTGGGTGTGCGCGTCGATGGTCGGCGCGGGCAGCGCGTCCGGCAGGGCGGGCAGGCCCAACCGCTCGATCACCGACTCCTGGTTGGTCTGGCTCATCTGGGGTCCTCGTGATCGACGTGGTTGTGCGACGAGCGGGCAGCGAGCGCGCGCTCGTAGAGATCCTTACGGCGCAGCCCGCTCACCTGGGCGACCTCGGCCACCGCCGCCGAGAGTTTGGTGCCGCCGGCCAGCAGCAGGTCCACCTGGTCGAGGGCGGCGTCCCAATCGTCGGGTGGTGCGGCGGCGCCCTGGACGACGACGGTTATCTCGCCACGCGGTTCGCCGGACGCAGCCCAGTCCGCCAACTCGGCCAGGCTGCCCCGAACGACCTCCTCATAGGGCTTGGTGAGTTCGCGGCAGACCGCAGCCGGACGCCCCGCATCCAGCGCCTCGGCAGCATCCGCGAGGAACTCGGCCAGCCGGTGCGGAGCCTCGAAGAAGACCATGGTGCGCTGCTCGGACGCCAACTCGCCCAGCCTCCGCGTCCGCTCACCGGAGCGGCGTGGCAGGAAGCCCTCGAAGCAGAACCGGTCAACCGGCAGTCCGCTGATTGCCAATGCAGTGAGCACCGCAGACGGGCCGGGCACCGAGGTCACCCGAATCCCGGCCTCGATCGCGGCCACCACCAGCCGGTAGCCGGGGTCGCTGACCGACGGCATCCCCGCGTCGGTGGCCAACAGCACCACCGCCCCCTGAGCCATCTGCTCGACCAGGCCCGGCGTCCGGGAGGCCTCGTTGCCCTCGAAGTAGCTGACGATCTTCGCCTCGGTGACCACACCCAGCCGGGCGAGCAGGGTATGCAGCTGACGGGTGTCCTCGGCGGCGATCACGTCGGCCTGGCCGAGGGCCTCGATCAGGGCGGCGGGTGCGTCCTTGGCGTCCCCGATCGGTGTGCCGGCCAACACCAGGCGCCCTTGCCCGGCGGCGAACTCGGCTCTGCTCATGCGCCTCAGGGTACTCGGCGTCGGTTGCCGACGGCCAACGATGCCGGGCCTGCCACGAGCCACCTCTAGGATGGCTGGGTGAGTTCCCGCCTGGCCGAGCGCGTCAAGGGTGCCGTCGACCGGCTCCCGCGCCGTGTCGTCGACCAGATCGTCGGCACCCGCGCCGACCCGCTGCTGAGCACCATTGAGCGGCTCGATGACGCGGTGATCCTGCGCGCCGACCGTTGGCTGAGCTGGGTCGTCACGCTGCTGATCGGGGCGTTCGCGTTCGCGATCCGCATGGTCAACCTGGGGCGTCCGGCGAACCTGGTCTTCGACGAGACCTACTACGCCAAGGACGCCTGGGCGATGCTGCACTTCGGCTACGAGATGAACTGGCCGAAGGATGCGAACGACCTGATCGTGGCCGGCGACACGAATGTCTGGGAGACCGGTGCGGCTTACGTCGTGCATCCACCGCTGGGCAAGTGGCTGATCGCCTTCGGTGAGCACCTGTTCGGGATGAACAGCTTCGGCTGGCGGTTCGGGGCGGTCATCTTCGGCACGCTGATGATCATGGCCACGATCCGGATGGCCCGGCGGCTGTCCCGCTCGACGCTGGTCGGCGCGATGGCCGGGCTCTTCCTGACCGTCGACGGCCTGACCTTCGTGATGAGCCGGATCGCGCTGCTCGACATCTACCAGGCCAGCTTCACGGTGATGGCGGTGGCCTGCATGGTCGCTGACCGGGACTGGTTCCGGCATCGGCTCGCGGTGTATTTGCGCAAACGCGGGATCCCCGATCTGGGCGGCGTCTATGGCCCGCTGCTGTTGTGGCGGCCGTGGCGCTGGGCGGCGGGCGTGGCCTTCGGGCTGGCGATCGCCTGCAAGTGGAACTCGCTGTATGTGCTGGCGGCGATGGGGGTGATGGCGGTCATCTACGACGTCACCTCACGGCGCACGGCCGGTGCCCGGGACGCGGCCTTCCGCTCGGTGCTGATCGAGGCACCGCTGGCGTTCATCTCGATGGTGGTCACCGCGGTGGTCGTCTACTTCTCGACCTGGTGGGGCTGGTTGACCACCGACGGCGGCTGGGGACGCGACTACGGCAGTCAACACCCGGAGGACTTCTGGGTTCGGACGCTGGGCGACCCGCTGGGCTCGCTGATGCACTACCACAAGGAGATCTTCAACTTCCATACCGGCGAGTGGATCGCCGAGCAGACGCACACCTATGAGGCGCACCCGATGATGTGGCTGGTGATGGGCCGCACCATCGGCATCGACGCGGTGAACGACATCCAGCCCGGCACCGACGGCTGTACCGCAGCGGCGGGTGACACCTGCGTCCGGATCATCTCGGGGATGGGCACGCCCTTCCTGTGGTGGTTCGCGGCGGCCGCTGTGCTGATCGGGCTCGGGCTGTGGTGGTTCGGACGCGACTGGCGCTTCGCGATGCCGCTGGTGGCCGGTCTGACGCCGTGGATCGCCTGGTTCCCGAACGCCGATCGGCCGCTCTTCTTCTTCTACGCGATCATGATCATCCCGTTCACCGCGACCGTGCTGGCCATGGTGCTCGGCAAGATCCTGGGGCCCGCCGACGGGCCTGATCGCAAGCGGCGGGCCTGGATCGTGGGCACCGTGGTGGTGATCATCGTCGCGAACTTCTGGTTCATCTACCCGATCCTCACCGACCAGTTGATGACCCGGACGATGTGGAGCGTCCGGATGTGGTTCGGCAGCTGGATCTAGCCGGTCTTCAGTGGCACGATCCGGTCGAGCACGGCGGGCGGCGGTTCGTACAGCCAGCGCAGCGGCGTCCGGCGTAGTGCCCGGTAGATCAGGATCGTGACCACCACCGCGAATAGCGCAACCAGCGGGGTGCCCCAGATGTCGGCGCCCAGGCTGTTCGGTGAGGGGCGGCCGAACGGGAACCAGAACAGCGTCAGCGCCGTGATGATCATCGGCGTGTGGGCCACGTAGATCGGCAGCGTGTTGCGTCCCAGATAGGCCAACAGCGTGACCCGACGCAGCAGGACGCTGATCGCCACCCCGCCGGCGATGCCGACCAGCGAGTTGAAGGCACCGACGCCCCAGATCCCGCGGCTGTCGGTGAGCGTCAGGAAGATCGACAGGCCGGCCCAGGCCAGGAAGATGAGCACGGCCAGCACGGTGGTCAGCCGTTCGGCGGCGCGCAGCAGCAGCGTCCGGCCGTGCAGACCGATCAAGAAGTAGACGTAGTACTTCATGGTGCCGGTGGCGCCGGTGTTGTGGGTTGACCAGATGGTCAGCGCGACCGCCGAGATCGCGAAGGTGACCAGGATCTGGGCGACGACCGGGATCTTCCTGGTGGCCTTGGCCATCACGAAGCACAGCGCCAGCGCCCAGATGAACCAGCCTCCAGGCTCGGCTGGATCAGGCTCTTGGCCAGGCCGGTGAGCGCGTCCCGGATGCCGATGCGCGGCTTGCCGATGCCGGTGCCCCACCAGAAGAAGGCGGTGCCGATGCATTCCCAGATGATGAAGACCCACGCATAGAGCAGCAGCTTGACCCGCGTCACCTCACGCCAGGTGCGCTTCCAGATCCACGAGTAGGCGAACATGCCGGCCATGGTGAAGAACAGCGGCATCCGCAGGGACGCCAGAGTCGCGTTGACCTGCTGCCAGCCGTCGGTGTCCGGGCCGGCACGATCCAGCCAGCGGGCGGCGTGGTAGAGCACCACCAACACGATCGCCAGGCCGCGTCCGACATCGACCCACTCGATGCGGGAGGGCGAACTCCGGGCGCGCGGCGGCCGGCTGGGCTGGCTGCTCAGGCGCTGCCATCGGCCTCCATCCCTGAAGCGATCGACGCGGATACACGGTTCGCCCGAAATCTGTCAGTGGTCCACGGACGCGAACCCGCTGCGCAACCCACTGTCGGGCTCATACACTGACCTGCTGGAAAGGATACCCATGGCCATCTGGAGTTTGCACAACAACGGGGTGCTCGTCCCGGGCGCGGTTGTCGCCCCCAACGAACGCCTCAGCTGGGGCAAAACGATCGGGCTCGGCGCCCAGCACGTGGTCGCCATGTTCGGCGCCACCTTCGTATTCCCGCTGCTGATGGGGCTGAACCCGCAGCTCGCGGTCATGATGAGCGGCATCGCGACGCTGATCTTCCTGCTGCTGGTCAAGCATCGCGTCCCCAGCTACCTGGGTAGCTCGGCGTCTTTCGTCGGCGTCGCGACCGCGATCTACGCGGGCGGCGGCAAGCCGGACGCAGTCTCCGGCGCCATGTTCTGGTGCGGCGTGGGCCTGGTGGTCGTCGGCCTGATCATCCACTACATGGGATCGGCGGTGATCCACCGTGCACTGCCGCCGGTGGTGACCGGCGCGGTCGTCATGCTGATCGGCTTCAACCTGGCCCCCGTGGTGGCCGGTGTCTACTGGCCGCAGGACCAGTGGATCGCGACCATCGTGATGATCATCGTGATCCTGCTCTCGGTGGGCCTGCGCGGCTTCCCCGGACGCATCGCAATCTTCCTGTCGCTGATCATCGGCTACGTGCTGAGCTGGCTGGCCGACGTGATCGTCGGGCCGATGACCAAGGTCGCGGCCGACGGCACCGTGAGCGAGGTGCTGCGCGTCGACTGGACCAAGGTCAAGGAGGCCGCCTGGATCGGCTTCCCGCCGGTGACCGACCTGGCCAACTGGCAGTTCGGCAGCCCGGACAATGTGGTGGGCTTCCACCTGCCCGACTTCAACTTCGCGTTCGCGCTGATCGCGATTCCCGTGGTTATCGCGCTGATCGCCGAGAACACCGGCCACATCAAGGCGGTCGCCGAGATGACCGGCGAGAACCTCGACCCATACATGGGACGCGCCATCGGTGCCGACGGCGTGACCTCGATGTTGGCGACCTTCGTGGGTGCCGGCCCGACCACCACCTACGCCGAGAACATCGGCGTCATGGCGGCGACTCGGGTGTACTCGACTGCGGCCTACGTGGTGGCGTCCATCGTGGCGATCCTGTTCGGCTTCTCGCCGAAGTTCGGCGCGGTGATTTCGGCCACCCCGGGTGGCGTGCTCGGCGGTATCACCGTCGTGCTCTACGGCATGATCGGCCTGCTCGGCGCCAAGATCTGGAAGGAGAACAAGGTTGACTTCGGCAACCCGATCAACCTGGTTCCGGTCTCGGCGGGCATCATCATCGGCGTCGGCAACGTGACGCTGGTCTTCAACGACGAGTTCTCGCTCGGCGGCATCGCGCTCGGCACCATCGTGACCATCGCGATGTACCACATCGCCCGTGCGGTGGCGCCGCGTGACATGGTCGCCGCAGCCGAGGGTGCCGTCATCATCGTGGACGCCCCCGGCGCCTACGAGTCCGACGACATCGGCCCGGCCACCGGCAGCCAGCGCGCCATCAGGGACACCGACCGCTTCGAGTGAGTGTTGGCTGAGGTGCCCGCGTAGCGGGCCTCGAAGCCCGCATACCCTTCGAGGGTCGCTGCGCGACCACCTCAGGGATCGTGGACGGTCGTTGGCTGAGGTGCCCGCATGCGAGCCTCGAAGCCCCCGGACGACAATGGGCGAGGATTCACCGCGTTTCTGCGATGGATCCTCGCCCAATTGGCTTGTCGGAAACTCATTGTGATGGATCGCGCAGCGTAGTTGCTGCGCAATCCATCACAATCTTTGCTCAGCGACCCCAGGTGGCGTCCGTGGTGGTGGTGCGGATGCTGTACAGCTTGTCCGTGGCACACATGTAGAGCGTCTGCCCGTCCTCGCCGCCCCAGCACAGGTTGGCCACCCGGATCGGCGTCTCGATGTGGTACACCTCGGTGCCGTCCGGCTCGAAGATGTGCACACCGTCGCCGGCGGACGACCAGATGCGTCCCTCGCGGTCGACCTTGATGCCGTCCGGCACCTCGGAGTCGATCGCGAAGACCATCCGACCCCACTTGGCAAGCTTTCCGTCGATGACATCGAATGCGCGCACGTGCCGGCCGGGGCCGAGCTCGCCGCCCGAGTTCGATGAATCACAGACGTACAGCACTGACTCGTCCGGCGAGAACGCGATGCCGTTCGGTGCGATGACGTCGGTCACCACCGGCCACAGCGTCCCGGCCTGCTCGTCGTAGCGGAACACCCAACGGTCGCCGTACTCGCGCACGCCGGGATGCCCTTCACCCTCCAACTCGATGCCGTAGGCGGGGTCGGTGAACCAGATGGCCCCATCCGACTTCACCACCACATCGTTCGGAGAGTTCAGCCGAACTCCAGCGAATCCATCGACCAGGACGGTAACCTCGCCGGTGGCGAGGTTGCGCCGCTGGACGGCCCGCTTGCCGTGGCTGCATTCGATCACGTTGCCGGACAGGTCCATCGTCCGGCCGTTGGTGTACTCGACACCCTCGGCGAAGACGACCAGCTCGCTGGTCGCCTCCACCCAGCCCATGATGCGATTGCCATTGATATCGCTGAAGATGCACATGCCCCGGTCGGGGAGCCACAGCGGCCCCTCGACCCAGTCGGCAATGCCCTCAGCCAGCAGCACTGGCTGTGCGCCGGCCTCGATCAACTCAGAGGATTTCGTCATTTTCCGTCGCCTCGTGCCAGTGGCCGTCCTCGGGGACGGTTTCCTTGATCTTCGACAGCGGAATGAGACCCAACAGGCAGATGACCGTCAGCACGATGTAGTGCGCGGTGTACCCGAAGGAGTCGATGATCCAGCCCTGAATCGGGGCGGCCAGGACGCCGGAGACGCCGAGCGCCAGACCGATCATCAGACCCATGGCGGTGCCGGCCGAACGCGGCAGCGAGTCGATCAGCAGTGCGTAGACAACGGGGAACGGTGCGTTGCGCACGAGGCCCCAGGCGATCAGGATGATCCAGGCCATCGTCAGCGAGTTGATGCCCAGGAACGCGATGACCGCGACTGCCCAACCGATGATCAGGAAGCGCAGGGCGAACTTGCGGCCGACATGGTCGGATGCCCAGCCCCAGCCAACCTGGCCGGCCCAGCCGGTCAGACCGGACGCGCCGGAGACCAGTGCGGCTTCGGCGAGGCTGACGCCCTTGTCGGTCAGCTGCGTGGTCAGGAAGGTGACGGCGCCGGTCTCTGCCCACAGGAACAGGAAGATCAGCAGCATGCACCAGCGGGCGTTGCCGCTCTTGAGCACCTGGAGCAGCGGGTCGATCAGGTTGCCGGGCGACTTGACGCTGAGCTCGTGGGTCGGACGGGTCAGGCCGTTGTCGTCGATCCAGTTGTAAACCGTCTGCTGGTGCTTCTTGGTGCCGATGATCGCCTGGGCGATCATGATCGGGATACCGATCAGCGGGATGACCAGGAAGGCCTCGCGCCAGCCGCCGACACCGAGCACCAGAGCGATCAGGGCGCCGGTGGCGAACTGACCGAGCGGGAAGCCGGTGTGGTGCACGCCAACGGCGAAGCCACGGTGTTCGCGTGGCCACCATTCGCCGACCAGTGCGACGTTGACGGGCTCGGAACCGCCGCGGCTGATGCCCATCGGGATGCGGAGCAGCAGGAAGGACAGGAAGGCACCGGAGAAGCCGAAGGTCAACGCGCCGCCGAGGACGGCGAGCGACATCGCGAAGATCCAGGTCCAGGTACGGCGGTAGCCGGATCCGATCCGGTCGGCCAGCCAGCCGAAGAAGATGGCGCCGAAGATCAGGCCTCCGAAGAAGACCGAGTTGATCAAACCGGCTTCTGCGTTGGTCAGGCTGAACTCATCGATGATGGCGGGTAGAACGGCCGGCAGGATGCCGCCGTCGATTGCCGTCATCAGGATGGCCAGTGTGGTGATCAGCAGCGTCCACCAGCTGATCGCGTGCGCGGAGGGGAAGACCGACCGTTTGTCGGGTTCTGCCGCTCCGGCCGGTTCGCTGGGAATGCTTGTTGCGTCGCTCATGGTCGACAACCTCCAAGACGAGCCCGACAGCCATGTCGGGGCTATTGCGTGGATCCTGTATGCCGGCTCCACAGCAGCCGACACTTCGCACGATAGGGGTGGCGGACCAAAGCGGTCAAGGGTTGAACCGTGTCCGTGAAACGAGTCAAGCCTAAGTAGCGACGCAACCGTGACGCCGCTTCACCGGCACCCAAAGGGCGGCCAGGGTCTGACTACCGATCGTGAAGTTGATCATGAATGCCCGAACGTGCAAGCCGGACGCTGGACGAGAAACCCCAGACCCCAGGTGGACAAATTCCGCTATTTAGACAACATTTGCGTGGCTTAATTCGTCCAACTAAGGTAAGCCTAACCTAGGCAACCCTAAGCAGAAACTCGATACTCCCCTGGAGGACCCTGTGACCCTCGCCCGCACGCTACGCACCGCTGCGATCGCCGTCATCGGTCTGGGCCTAGCCGCCTGCGGCACCGGCTCGCCCAACGAAGGCAGCCCCGGTGACAGTCCGGCCGACTCGGCAGCGGTCATCACCGTCCAGACCAATGCCGGTCCGGTCGAGGTGCCGGTCAATCCGCAGCGTGTGGTGGCGCTCGACAACACCTCATTCGAGACCCTGGTCGCGATGGGCGTCACCCCGGTAGGTGTTCCGAAGCAGTTGCTGCCGAGTTCGATGCAGGCGTGGGCGGACGACGCGTCCATCGCCGACGTGGGCACCCACCGCGAGCCCAAGCTTGAGGTGATCAACGAGGCCGCCCCCGACCTGATCGTCGGCGGCAAGCGGTTCCAGGAGCAGACCGAGACCCTGTCGGCGATCGCCCCGGTGATCGACCTGGCGCCCAACGTCGAGACCAGGGGGTACGTCGAGGCGCTGAAGGCCCAGACCACGACTCTCGGTGAGATCTTCGGCGCAGAAGATGTCGCCGAGCACTTGAACGCCGAACTGGACGCTGCAGTCGAGCGCGCCGCCGCCCTGACCGACGGGCAGACCGTCTTCCTGGCCAACCACAACGGCGGCAAGATCGACAACGGCGCAGGCCGGATGGCCCCGCTCATTGAGCCGCTCTCAATGACCGACGTCTTCTCCGGCCAGGCCGGCGGCTCGGATTCGATTCACAACGACTCCGGCCTGGCGCCAGAGACCATCGCGCAGGCCAACCCCGACTGGGTGATCGTGCTCGACCGGGACGCCGTCGCCGCCGAGAACGCCACCCCCGCGCAGGCCACCATCGAGGCGCAGCAGGCGTGGGCGAACACCACGTTCAACACGAAGAACCAGGTCGTCTACCTCGACAAGGACTTCTACGTCACCGAGGGCATCCACGCCTACACCGCCTTCTACAACCAGTTGGCCGACGCGCTGGAAGCCGCGGCGTGACGCTGGCCCTGCGTCGCGTCGCGTGGCCGACCATCACCGTGGTGGTGGTCGCGCTGCTCGGCGCGTCCTTGCTGGTCGGTGGCTATGACATCACGCTGACCGGCATCTTCACCGATCCGGCTGCTCGCGAGATGTTCTTCATCTCGCGGGTGCCGCGCACCCTGGCGCTGGTCTTCGCGGCCATGGCGATGTCGATCTGCGGGGTCATCATGCAGATGATCACCCAGAACAAGTTCGTCGAGCCGACCACGGCCGGCACCAGTCAATGGGCCGGTCTCGGCCTGTTGGTGGTGCTGCTGGTGATGCCCGGTGCTCCCCCGCTGGCCCGGATGGCGGTGGCCAGCCTCTTCGCCTTCGTCGGGACGATGGCCTTCCTGGCGATCCTGCGTCGCGTCGGGGCCACCGAGTCGATCATCGTCCCGCTCGTCGGCATCATGCTGGGCGCGGTGGTCGGGGCGCTGACCACCTTCCTGGCTGGCCGCTTCAACCTGCTGCAGTCGATGTCGGCCTGGCGGTCGGGGGGCTTCTCCAGCATCGTGCGCGGCTTCTACGAACCGCTGTGGGCAGTGCTGCTGGTCGCGGTGATCGCCTGGTTCGCCGCCGACCGGTTCAGCGTCGCCGGGCTCGGACGCGAGGTCGCCACCAACGTCGGGCTGGACTACAACCGCACCGTGCTGCTCGGCACCTGCCTGGTCGCGGTGGCCACTGGGATCACCTCGGTGGTGGTTGGCTTCATCCCCTTCCTCGGTCTGATCGTGCCCAACCTGGTCTCGATGCTGCGCGGCGATGACCTGCGCGCCAACCTGCCCTGGGTCGCGCTGCTCGGCGCCGGATTGCTGCTGGCCTGCGACCTGATCGGACGCGTGGTCATCGCGCCGATGGAACTGCCCGCGTCCGTGGTGATGGGCATCGTCGGCGGCATCGGATTCATCGCATTGGTGGTGAGCCGCCGTGACCGCATCAGTGCTTGACCGGCCGGAGGTCGCCGCCCGCCCCACCGCCCAGCAGCGCGGGATGGCCCCCAGCCTGCGGCTGTGGCTGGCAGGGGTGATCGCTGCGGTCTGCCTGCTCGGCTTCTTGACCTGGAACATTCGCGGCAACATCGAGTTCGCTCTCGCGCTGCGCGGGGCGACCGCGGGGGCCATGGTGATCGCCGCGTTCGCCCAGGGCGTGGCCACCGTCATCTTCCACACCGTCACCGCGAACCGGATCCTCAGCCCCTCGGTGATGGGCTTCGACTCGCTGTTCGTCCTGATGCAGACCGTGCTCGTCTTCGTCTTCGGCGGCAGCATTCTGGACGCGACGGACGGCGTCCCGCGCCTGCTGATCCAAACCGCGCTGATGGTGGCCTTCGCGACCGGCCTGTACCGCTGGCTGTTCACCAACACCGGCGGCGGTCTCTACGTCACGCTGCTGGTCGGGGTGGCGCTCGGCATGGCCTTCGACACCATCTCGACCTTCCTCGAGCGCCTCCTGCACCCCACCGACTACGACCTGCTCTCGCTCGAGTTGTTCGGCCGGCTGACCTCGGTGGACGCCAGCACCCTGCCACTGGCGTTCGTGGTCTGCGCGGTGGTCGGCGTCGTGGTCTGGCGCCGCCGCCACACCCTGGACGGGCTGCTGCTGGGCCGCGAACTGGCCACCAGCATCGGCATCGACCACCGTCGCGAGTTGACCGTGATGCTGGTCCTGGTCGCCGTCCTGGTCGCCTTCAGCACTGCGCTGGTCGGCCCACTGACCTTCTTCGGCTTCCTGGCCGCAACGCTCAGCTACCAGTTGGCCGGCACCCACCGGCACGCGGTGGTGCTGCCGATGGCCTTCCTGGTGGGACTGATCGCCCTTGCCGGCGGCCAGTTCCTGATGCAACACGTCTTCTACGCCGCCGGATTCCTCACGGTGATCATCGAGTTCGTCGGCGGCATCATCTTCCTGACCATCCTGCTCGGAGGGAGACGGCTGTGATCAGCTTCCACGACCTGTCGAAGGCCTACCACGGCTCGTACGTGCTCGGCAGACCGGACGCCGGGCTCAGCGGGCAGATCGAGGCCGGCGGCATCACTTCGATCATCGGCGCCAACGGTGCGGGCAAGTCGACGCTGCTGACGATCATCGGTCGGTTGCTCGCCCCCACCTCCGGACGCGTCGATGTCGGCGGGCTGGACGTGGCGCACACCCCGTCGGCCACCCTGGCCAAGAAGCTCGCCATCCTGCGGCAGGACAACCACACCACCGCGCGACTGCGCGTCCGGGAACTGGTGGCGATGGGCCGCTTCCCGCACTCGAAGGGCCGGCTGCGCGCCGAGGACCACGCTGCCGTCCAACAGGCCCTGGAGTTCTGCGACCTGACCGCGCTGGCCGATCGGTTCATCGACCAGATGTCGGGTGGGCAGCGGCAGCGGGCGTTCATCGCGATGGTGCTGGCGCAGGACGCCGAGGTGATCCTGCTCGATGAGCCGCTGAACAACCTCGACATGCGCCACTCGGTGCAGATGATGCAGCAGTTGCGCCGGGCGGCCGACGAACTGGGGCGCACCGTGGTGATGGTGATGCACGACCTGAACTTCGCCGCCGCCTACTCCGACCAGATCATGGCGATGGCCGACGGCCAGATCGTCGCGCACGGGCCGGTGCGCGAGTTGATGGACGCCCGGCTGCTCACCCGGGTCTTCGGGACACCGGTGCAGGTGATGGACGTCGACGGCTCCCCCACCGCCCTCTACTGCCTGGGCAAGGCGTGCCCGCCCGGACGCGATTGCGCGCAGGAACCGTGCTGCTGCGAGTTGCATCCGGGCGAGTCGGCCAGGACGCGGCTGGCCTCCGGAGAAGTACTGCTGCCGTTGCCGTCCTGAGCCCAGAACCCCGGCGTCAGCGGATCCGGACGACCACGTCGCCCAGCGGCAGCCGATCGCGAGCGGCGGCGTCGCGCTGGCGGATGGCTTCGGGCACCGAATCGGAGGTGTCGGGCAGGCCGATCGCCATCACAGTGGTGGGGTTGACACCCTCCGGCAGGTCGAAGGCCGCGCGAATCGCGTCCGGGTCGAAACCGCCCATCTGGTGGGCGCGCAGGCCAAGGTGCTCGGCCTGGATGGTGGCGTGGGCGGCGGCCTGGCCAAGGTCGTAGTCAACCCAGCGGTTCATCTTGCCGGCCCGCTCCGGGACGGCGGCGAAGACCAGCAGGGCAGAGACGCGAGGCGTCCAGTCCTTGTTGAAGCCGGCCAGCGAGGCGTGGATGGCATCGAACTCGGGCGTGCCACGCCGGGCGGCGATGAACGCCCACGGCTGGGTGTTGCCGGCCGACGGGGCCCAGCGGGCGGCCTCCACGATGCTCAACAGATCGTCCCGATCGATGACGTGGCTGTCGTCGAAGCCGCGCGGGCTCCAGCGGTCGGAAAGCACCGGTGCGATCTGCACGTCGGTGGCATTGCGGGCGTCTGCGAGGGTCTGGGTCACGATCTCTCCTGCTGTCGTTTGGTACAACTTTCAACTACTAGCCGGACGCGTTCATTCCCTGAAGTGGCAATGAGTTGCCATTTCGGTCGACGCGTGACCTGATCACCGCTCCGGCAGCAGGCAATGGTCGCCGAACCCGGCCGGGGTGATGCCGAGCCCCTGGATCAGCCGGGCCCAATAGTTCACCTGGGCCGCGGTTGACACGATGATGACCAACTGCTTCTCGGTGAAGGACGCAGCGGCGCGGGCCAGCAAGTCTGCCGGCAGCGTGATCGGGGTGGCCGAGATGCCGCGCACGTAGGCGATCAGCGTCTGCTCCAACTCGCTGAAGGGCGCCTGCTCGGCCTCTCGGCCGTCCCGGATCGCGTAGATCTCGTCGTCGCTGATGCCCACCTGGCGGTGCCCGGTTGAGTTCATGTCGATGCAGAACGGGCAGTTGACCGCCAGCGACGCGGTGATCCGGACCAGTTTGATGGTGCGCTCGCTCAGGCCATGACCGGCGTGGGCTGCGGTCGATTCCAGGACGCCGGCGCCGAACGCCGTCCGCGGCGACCAGGCCAGTAGTCGGGCTGGTTCCATCCGGCGTCCGGTCACCCGTTCGGCGATGGCGATGCCGGCGCGCAGCAACGGGTTGGGGCGCCGGGGTGCGGAGATGATGGCCATGCGTCCATGATGCCCGGACACAGAAGTCACGCCGGATTCGGCGCGGATGCACGTCCCCGGAGCACGACTGCGCGTCCGGCGAGGCCCAGGGCGAGCACCGCCGCACCAACCACGACCGACTGCCAGGGCAGGGTGAACGCGATCACCACGCAGAGCACGAACCCCAGCACCTGAAGCGCGCGGGGGTAGCGGCGTCCCTCGGTCTGCCGATAGGCGGACGCGTTAGCGATCGCGTAGTAGAGCAGGACGCCGAAACTGGAGAAGCCGATCACCTCGCGCAGGTCGAAGAACGCCACCAGGACGCAGACCACGACGGCCAGTGCGATCTCGGCGTGGTGCGGCACCCGGTACTTCGGGTGGACGCCGGCCAGCCAGCCGGGCAGATCGCGCTCGCGGGCCATGGCCAGGCTGGTGCGCCCGACGCCGGCGATCAGGCTGAGCAGTGAGCCCAGCGCGGCGACCCCGCCCCAACCCGGACGATCGGGGACGCCCAACCAGCCCCGGCAGCGGCGACCGCGTCCGAGACCGGGGCGGACGACGACGCCAACGCGTCCGGCCCCAGGGCCCGGAGCAGGGCCAACGCGACCAGCAGGTAGACGACGAAGGTGCCGGCCAGCGCGAGCGGGATCGCCCGTGGGATGGTCCGCTCCGGCTCGCGCACCTCCTCACCCATGGTGGCGATCCGGGCGTAGCCGGCGAAGGCGAAGAAGAGCAGCCCGGCCGCCTGCAGCACCCCGAGCGGGCCCGACCCGAGGCTGAACCGGATCGGCTCGGCGGCGTCCCCGGTCAAACCGAGCCCGACCGCCAACCCGAGCACCGCCAACACGATGACGACGATCACCCGGGTCAGACCGGCGGTGCGCGTGACGCCGTGGTAGTTGACCGCGGCCAGCGCCAGCACCGCGACGATCGCGACCGGACGCTGCCAGGCCGGCCACGGCACCGCGTAGGACGCGAAGGTTAGCGCCATCGCCGCGCAGGACGCTGTCTTGCCGATCACGAAGCACCAGCCCGCGGCGAAACCCCACCAGTGGCCCAACTCCGCGCGGCCATAGACGTAGGTGCCACCGGACGCCGGGTAGCGCGCCGCCAACTGCGCCGACGAGGTGGCGTTGCAGAAGGCAACCAGACCGGCCAGCGCGAGCGCCAGCAGCAGCGCTCCCCCGGCTGCCCGGGCCGCGGGCGCGAAGGCGGCGAAGACCCCGGCCCCGATCATCGAACCCAGCCCGATGACCACGGCATCGCCCACGCCGAGGCGGCGCGCCAGGCCCGGTTGGTTGTTCACGTTCAGCACGCTATCTGGCGCAGGTGAACGGCGCGTGACCATCCGGGCCAGCCATCCCGTCACCGGCCTGGCGTAGCGTGAAGCCATGGATGCGAATCCCGACCTGGTGATCGGCCCCGATGGCCTGGCCCGTCCCGGTTGGGCCACTGCCAGCCCAGCAATGCGCTACTACTACGACCAGGAGTGGGGCACGCCGATCCACGACGAGCGGGGCCTATTCGAGCGGATCAGCCTGGAGGCCTTCCAGTCCGGGTTGAGTTGGGCGATCATCCTGTCCAAGCGGGACGCGTTCCAGCGCGCCTTCGCCGACTTCGATCCGGACGCGATCGCCGCGTTCGACGACACCGATGTAGAGCGGCTGATGGCCGATGCAGGCATCGTGCGCAACCGGCGCAAGATCGCCGCCACCATCGGCAACGCCCGCGCCACTGTCGCGCTGCGTCCCGACGGTGGTCTGGTCGACCTGGTCTGGTCGTACCTGCCCGACCGGACGCCGGCACCCAGCCGAATGTCCGAGATCCGCGCCACGTCCCCCGAGTCGATCGCGCTGAGCAAGGCGCTGAAGTCCCAAGGCTTCAGCTTCGTGGGGCCGACAACGGTCTACGCGATGATGCAGGCGATCGGCATGGTGGACGACCACCTGGTCGGCTCGTGGCGACGCGGCAGTTCCGGGGTCTTCGACGCCGACGGCCGCGCGATCAGACCGCCAACCTAACCCAGCACTTGAGCGGCCTCAACCACCAATGGTGGCCAGCGCCTCGTCGATCTGCGTCGGGCTGAGCACCCCAACCCAACTGTGCTGCACCATCCCGGACGCATCGATGAAGTAGTGCGATGGCACACCCATCACCCCGTAGGCGGCGGCCAGTTGGGTGCGCGAGTCCGGCACTTGGCTGAAGGTCAGGCCGAGCCGATCCACGTAGGGCTGCACCACATTCGACGCCTCCCCGACATAGACCGCGACCACGTCGACGTCATCGCCGGCCGCCTCGTGGGCAGCCTGCACGTCCGGCATCTCGGCCCGGCAACCAGTGCACCAGGTGGCCACGAACAACAGCCACGTCCCGCGTCCGGCCGCGCCGACCTGCACCTCGTCGCCGGCCAAGCTGGTCGCGGTGAAGGCAGGCGCGGCTTCGCCGACCTTGGGGGCGACACCCACCCCGTCCACCTCGACCTGTGACACCGCCCCGCCACTGCCGTCCTCATCGGCGGCCGGACGCTGCACCAGCCAGACACCGAGACCGACCGCGAGCGCGGTCACCCCGATCACCACGATGTTGCCCAGGCGACTACCTCTGATCCGGGTCCGCCAGTCGGGCCCGGCCTGCGGTTGGCTCATCAGGCGTAGGCGTGCAGGCCACCGAAGAAGAGGTTGCCGAAGTAGGTGAACAGGATGGCGGCGAAGCCCAGCACCATCAGCCAGGCGGAGCGGGCGCCCTGCCAGCCGCGGACGACGCGGGCGTGCAGGTAGGCGCCGTAGATCAGCCAGGTGACCAGTGCTGCGGTCTCCTTCGGGTCCCAACTCCAGTAACGACCCCAGGCGATGTTGGCCCAGATCGCGCCGAGGATGATCATGACGGTCAACATCGGGAAGGTGACGATGACGGCCTTGTAGCCGATTTCGTCCAGGGTTTCCTGCTTCGGCCAGCCGTGCCACGCGATGCGCGGCGCGATCAGGAACATCAGCCCGGCAGCGAACGAGACCACACCCGCGCCGTAGGCCAGCGCCGCGGTGAACACGTGCAGGGTGAGCAGTGGGCTGTTCTGCAGCGCTGGCATCAGCGGGTTGGCCTCGTACGACAGGGTCGCGGCGTACAGCAGCATGGCCAGGATCACCGGCAGCACGATCAGCGCCAGCGTCCGCACCTTGTAGCGCCACTCGAAGTAGACCTGCGCCAGGATCATGCCCCACGCGAACGAGACCGCGAACTCGTAGTGATTGGCGAATGGGGCGTGGCCGGTCGCCATCGCCCGAGCGGCCAGTGAGGCGGTCAGCACGACCAGCGCGCCCTGGGCGAACTTGGCGCCGTACCAGGTGATGCCGCGGGCCGGCTTGGCCGGCGGGGCCATCGATGCGTCGGTCACCGCCTCGTCGACCGGGCCCGCCCCGGCGCCGACCTTGACGGTTTCGCGCACGACGGGGCGCTTGTTGGCCCGCGCGGTGATCACCGCGACCAGGTATGACACCAGGGCGAGGGTGATCAGAACGGTGGTGGCGAACAGGAGTCCCTGTGATATCTGCAGCATGTCAGCTTGTCCTTCCTTGTGGTTCGGCCAATTGGGCCGCAAGGTTTTCACCGATCTCGGTGAAGCGTCGGGTGAAGGTGGCGTCCTGCCGGTCGGGGGACGCGAGTTGCACCAGCGAGCCGTCCTCGGTCTCGGTGATGCGGAACCAGATGCGGTGATGGCGGAAGAACATCGTCAGGCAGGTGCCGATCACCAGCAGTGCGCAACCGAGCCAGACGATGCCGGCGCCCGGATCGCGCTTGACCAGCAGCCCGGTGAACTGCTGTTCGCGCTCAAACGTGTAGGTCAGTCCCTCGACCTCGACCTGCCCGCCCTGGTCGACGATGGCGGTGCCGAGCGGGGTGTCCTGGTCGGCCGGGTAGACCTCCAGCCGCATCTGGCCGGGTTGGATGCCGGTGCCGGTGCGTCCGGACGCGGAGCCGATCACGAACAGTTCGAGTTCGTGTCCGGGCACCTCGAGCACCCCGTAGACCAGGTTGCCGTCCTGTGCCGTCCACTCCAGCGGGATTCCATCGTGGAAGATGGTCTGCCCGGACGCGTCGGCGATCTTGATGACCCCGGCGACACCGAAGTAGGCCTGGTGGAACATCACGCCGTCGTAGGTCAGCGGCTCGTTGACGCGGACCTCCTGCTGGGCGACCTGCTGGCCGTCCTTGGTCAGCACCAGGTCGGTGACGTAGTCCTTGGGGGTGCCGTCCTCGTAGTAGGTGTCCGAGAACGATTTGGCCTCGGCGACCAGGCCGGTGCCGTGGCCGACCTCGGCGGGGCGTCCGACGGTCAGGGTGAACTGGTTGTCGCGGAAACCAGTGAACGAACTGACCAGGAATCCGGCCATGATGACGATGAAGGCCAGGTGGGCGATCGCGGTGCCGAACGGCGCCAGGTGCCACTTGTCGGTGTAGAGGTTCACGCCGGGCCCGCGGTCGTCCTCGATCACCCGTGAGCGGTTGCGTGCCGCGTCCGCCTTGATCTGCGTCGCTACCTGCTCGGGGCTCGCGCCCGCCGCGGTGAAGGACGCGTTGAGCCGCGCCCGGTTGAAGAACTCGCCGGTCACCCGGGTGTGCGGGCGGAAGGCGGCCTGGGCGAGCAGCGGGATCCGGTGTGTGGTGCAGGCGGCGATGGACAGCGCCAGCAGCACCATGACGATCACGAACGGGATCGAACTGAACAGGTTGAAGAAGCCGGCGGATGCCATGATGTCGGTCCAGCCGCCGTAGGTGGGCCGCACCGATTCCAGCCAGGCCAGCCGCCGCTGTGGGTCGTCCAGGACGCCGGCCGGGGCCTGCGGGAAGAGCACACCGAACAGCCCGAGCAGCCCGGCGGCCAAGATTAGGAAGAGCCCGAACCGCTTGTTGTAGAACAGCGCGTAGATGCTGCGCAGGAATTGGGTGGGTGCCAGGTGAACAGCACCGTCCAGGCCGTCGACCGGCTCGTCGGTGCGTTCTTCTATATCGAGACTCACTCGTTCATCTCCTTACGCTCCGAAAGCCGGCACGAACGCCGCCAGCTTCGCGAAGAGGTTGGTGATCATCAGGAAGCCGATCACGATCAGGAAGCCACCGCTGATCAGGCTGACCAGCACGTGGTGTCGCTTGAACCAGGCCAGCCGGCCATTGGCCTCGACGGCCCCGATGGCGACCAGCACGATCGGCAGCCCGAGCCCGACGCAGTAGGCGAGCATCAGCGCGACGCCGCGTCCACTGGTACCGCTGACGGTGGCCAGGGCCAGGATGCCGCCCAGGATCGGGCCGATGCAGGGCGTCCAGCCGGCACCGAAGACGACGCCCATCAGGCCTGAGCGCAGCGCACCACCGCCGCCTGCCGATGGCTGGACGCGGGCCCGCAGCACCCGATTGAGCAGCCCGATCTCGATCAGCCCTGCTACGTGCAGTCCCATCACGATCAGCACCGCGCCACCGATGATGCGCAGCACGCCGACCTGGCCGGTCCCCAGCGAGCGTCCGATCAGCCCGATGGACGCCCACAGCGCGATGAAGACCAGGCTGAAGCCGGCCACGAAGCTGAGTGCGCTGCCGAGGGCTGCCCGACGCGACACCTGCCCCCCACCGACCAACTGGCCGACGAAGGCGGGCACGATGGGCAGGAAGCAGGGTGAGGCGAACGACACCAGGCCGGCCAGCAGTGCGATCGGGATGGTGAGTTCCATCTCACCCTCCTGAACTGGGCGTCGGCGAGGACTGCCGCATCCGCTCCAGGTGGGCGGCGGCAGTGGCTGCCAACTCGGACTCGGGGGCGAGTTCGATGACCTTGTTCCAAGCCTGTTCGGCCTTGTCGTAGTCGGGTGGGGTCTGGGCCATGTAGAGGAAGCCGAGGTTGTACCAGGGCTGCGGACGCTCTGGCGCGACCTCGGTGGCCTTCAGCCAGTGGGCCTCGGCCTCGACGTCCATGCCCAGGTTGAAGGCGGCCACGCCGCTGGCCAGCAGCCCGTCCAGGTGGTTGGGGTCGATCTCCAGCACTTGATTGAACCAAACCAACGCGTCCTGGTAGAGCCCGGCGTTGAGCAGCAGTTCGCCCAATTCCATCCGGATATCGACGTTGGTCGGATCGGCCTCGGCGGCCGCGGTGAGTTCGTCGACCCGGGCCTGGTCCACCTCGTCGAACTCGGTCATGCCGGACGGCTGCGCGCCGCTACTGATGCTGGGGTGCGAGCTGGGCAGTTCGCCGGACGCGCCCTGCGTGGGTGCCGGGCGGCCCATCTGCTGCACGATGATCACGACGGCGGCCGCCAGCAGCGTCACCAGCACCAGGTTGACCTTGCTCAGCCCGGTCTTGGACGCCAGGGTGCCCGTCGGCTTCTTGGCGGCCGGACGCGGTGGCTTCGGCTGCTCGAAGTCATCGGCGAAGGCCTCGACCCCCACCGCACCGTCATCGACGTTCGCTTCGTCCGCTGCGATCGGGCCGAGCTGGGCCAACTGGGCGTCGGCCCAACCCTTCAGCCCAGCGGGAGCGGTTGCCAGGAAGGCAGCCAACTCCGCCGGATCGTAGCGGCCAGGTAGGTCTGCGTCGGTCGAATCACCCACCGTCGGGTCGATATCGCGTTCCACCGGCCACCTCCAGCTTCGTTTACCGCGTCGGCGTCGGTGAGGCACTGCTCACCGGGCCGCCGCTGGCCTCGACGTCCACTCCGACCAGCACCAGCTGACCCTTACGGGACCAGTCTGTGGCCTGGTTCAGGATGGAGATAGCGTAGGCCGGGGCATGGAAGCCGCGCGAGTTCTCCGAGATCGTGTAGTCGATCAGGAACGACGCCCGACGCTGGTAGTCACGGGACAGTGCGATCTGCTCATCGGTCGCCGAACCGGTCTCGACGGCCTCGGTCAGGTCGCGGACGAGATCGTCGAAGGCTGCAAACGAGATGTCCTGCGCCTCGTACCAGCGGTCGTGGATGGTCTCGACCCGATCCTTCATCTCCGTGGCGGTGGAGTGATGGCAGGTCAGGCAGCTGGCGTTGATGGTGTCCTCGGAGCGCATCGGGCTGGCCACGTCGTGGTTGCTGATCTTGGCGGCACCGTCACGCTCGTAGGCCATATGGCAGTCGGCACAGGTCACGCCGTTGGCGGCATGGATGCCCTGCGACCAGGTCTCGAAATCGGGATGCTGCGCCTTGAGCACCTCGGAGCCGGTCTGGGTGTGCGTGAAGTCCGTCCAGCCGATCTCGTCGTAGTAGTCGATGGCGTCGTAGGCGGTCAGGCCCTTGTCCCACGGGAAGGTGAGGGTCTTGGCGTCACCGGCGAAGTAGTACTCGACGTGGCACTGGGCGCAGACGTAGGTGCGCATGTCCTGGGTGGACGCGTCGTTGTTCACGTCGTAGTTGGCCACACCTTGGCCGGCCATGTACTCCTTGATGCCCTCGATGAAGGCCGGACGCGTGACGCGCAGCGCCATCGTCTCGGGATCGTGGCAGTCGATGCAGGCGATCGGGCCCTTGGCGTGCTGGACGGCCTCGGCGTACGGCAACTTGTTCATCTCGGCCCAACCGGCGGCCTGGTCGCCGTTACCGAGGCTGTCGACAACCTCGGGCAGCGAGGCGTGGCAGTTCAGGCAGGCGCCGGGTTGCTTGAACTCGGTCATCCGTCGCGTCCACATCTGGTCTTCCAGCATGTAGTGGTGACCCTGCGGTTCGCGGTAGTCCACGGCGAAGGCGTAGCCCTGCCACATGTTCACCAGTCGGGGGTAGATCTCCAGCTTGCTGTGCGTGACGAACAGCCGGGGGTCGCCGTCGGCGGTCGGCTCGTGCTTGACGAGGTCTTCCTCCGGCGTGTTGGCCGTGGCCATGTAGCCGTCGTACTGCAGCGGGAAGTTGCGTCCCCAGATGGCAGGGTCGTAGGTCTTGTCGTCGATGTTGACCACCTGGGTGAAGGGCTGCTTCGACTCCTGCTGGTGCGCGAAGATCGTGGTCAGCAACCACGTCAGCCCCGCGGCAGCGATCGCCACGCCGATGAGCACCACGATGGGCACCCAGCGCTTGCGTGGACCAGTCCAGGTCGTCGGCTGGGCCGTGGAATCCGTATTACTCATCTCATCACCTCATGTGGCCGACGCCGTCATGGCAGCGGATACAGGACAGGGTCTCGCCCGTGTGGTTTGAACTGTTCGTGATCTGGTCGACGAAGTTGCCGTGGCAGTAGACGCACGCCGCCTCGGTCACCGCGCGGTTGTGGTCGCGAATCTGGATGTTCTCGGGGTAGTTCTGCAGGGTGAACTTGAGCGAGTGCATGAAGCCGTTCTCGCCCTTGTTCAGGTACTTGTGGATCAGGTTGTCGTGCGGTGCGTGGCAGTCATTGCAGGTGGCCACATCCTTGTGGCTACCCTTCTGCCAGCCTTCGTACTGCTCGGTCATGGCGTGACAACCGGCGCAGGTCGCGGGGTCATTGCCGAGGTAACTGGCGATGCCGGCATAGAAGAAGGTGAAGATTCCGACGCCGAGGATGATGCCGATCAGGGCAGCCAGCACGATGCCCATCCAGCCCGTGAACGCATTGGTGAAGTCGCGCCAAAGGTTCTTGACGATGCGAACCATCTGCGCCCTCCCTCGCGTCGTTGCGAAAAATGACCTTGGATTATTTCTACCAGTTCCGCTGTGTTTACTACAAGGTTCTGCACAGCTTATCCAAAGCTGATCTTGGGCCGGACGGCGGGGGTCAGGGGCCGATCCGCCGCAGCCAATCCAAGATCAAAGCGAGCGTGGCTTGGGGAGACTCGATCGCTGGCTGGTGACCTGCACCATCCGTGACGACGAAGGTCGCACGCGGGTAGTGGTCGAGGATGGCGTGCTGGTCGCGGTGGCCGACGATCGCGTCCTGCCGCCCGGTGATGACCAGCGTGGGCCGGGTGAAGGGCTCGCCTTCGAACGGCGAGGTGGGCAGCGCGTAGCCATGTGCCTGCAGTCGGTTGGCGGTCACCCGACCCACCCAGGCCCGGCAGCGACCTCGTCGGTGAAGCGGGCCAGGGTCTCGGCGGTCTGGACGACCATCGAGGTCTCGAACTGGGACGCGCTTGGCCGTGGTCGAGGTCAGCGGCGGCCGTCGTGTCGCGGTGCACGACCCCGGAAGGGCGGACGTCCCGGTCGCCGAAGGCGGGGATCACCAGCGGGACGATCAGCGCCAGACCCAGCACCCGACTCGGGTCGGCGTCGAGGTCAATTCGGCGGCCGTGTAGCCGCCCCGTGATCTGCCAGCCAGGGCGAAGGGCTGGTCGCTGATCAACTCATCGATGAGGGCCTCCTGACGTCGACCACCTCTGCACTGCTGGCGACGTCGCCGGATCGGCGATCGGCCGAACCCGCAGGCCGGGATAGATGCGTCGCCAGCCGGCCAGCTTCTCGGCGAGCGGCCCGCGGTGCCGAGCATCGACCAGATGATCGGGCCCGAAGCCATGCAGCGCGATCAGTGGTGGCCGCCGCTGCGCTCGACGATGTTGAGGCTGGTCATCTCTGCTTCCGTTGACGGGTTGGCTCCGACTCTAGCCAGTGGGCGAGGACCGTGCGCCGAGGCGGCGTGGGATGATCGGCCCATGGGTCCCCGCCTGTCATCCCGTGGCGACGTGCCGCCGTTCTACGCCATGGAGTTGACCAAGCTGGCCAACGAGCGCCGCGCCCAGGGTGCGGACATCATCTCGTTGTGCCCTGGCCAACTCCTCGACAGGCGCAATCTGCCGCGGTGCGCGGTGCCGCGATCGCGGCACTCGAATCCGGTCCGCTCGGCTACCACGCCAACGGCCTGGTCTCGCTGCGGTCGGCCATCGCTGCACATTACGCGAGGACGCTTGCTATTGAGGTGGACCCAGTAAGGGTCGTGGTGACCACCGGATCATCGGCAGCCTTCACCGCGATCATCCTGGCCAGCTTCGAGGCCGGTGACGCGGTCGCGATGACGCGTCCGGGCTACCCCGCCTACCGCAACGTGCTGGGGGCGCTCGGTTGCCGCGTCGTCGAGTTGGACTGCGGCCCGGATACCGGCTTCCAGCCGACCGTCGAGATGCTGGACGCTGCTCCGAGCCACCCGCGGGGCTGATCGTCGCGTCACCGTCGAACCCGACCGGCACCATCATCGAGCCCGAGCGACTGCGGCAGATCGCGGACTGGTGCCAGGCCCACGGCACCCTGTTGATCAGCGATGAGATCTACCACGGCATTCGTCGGCGCGCCGCTCGCCTCGGTCCCCGAATTCTCGGACAGCCACGTCGCGGTCGGATCGTTCAGCAAGTACTACCGGGGTAATAGACCGGCTGGCGGGTCGGCTGGCTGGTCGCACCGGAGGGGCTGGCCCGGCGTATTGAACTGCTGCTGGGCAACCTGAACCTGTCGACTCCGACGATCTCCCAATGGGCAGCGGTGCATGCGTTCAGCCCGGACGCCGTCCCCGAACTCGATGGCCACGTCGCCCGTTACCGCGCCAATCGCGACCGTGCTGCGCGCTGCCCGAGTTGGGCATCACCGACACCATCGCGCCGCAGGGCGCCTTCTACGTCTGCACCGATGTCTCGCAGCTGACCGGACGACTCACTGGCCTGGTGCCTGCGCGTCCTGGCCGAGGTGGGCGTGGCTGACGCCCGGGGTCGACTTCGCCCCACTGGTTGCCGGTCGGACTTCGGCCAGCATGGCAGCCGCTCGATCAGCACCGCCGGTTCGCCGCTCGAGATCGAGGCCGCCGACCGGCTGGCCGCCCGCTCTTGAGCGCTTTTCACCGGTTGGTCCGCGCCTGCGATTAGCGGCAGCGGGCTGTGGATAACGCACCCTTGCGGTGCGTTGCCGCCCGCCGCGTGATTGAAGAATGAAATGTGGGCCAGTTGACGACTGGCTCGGTAATACCCCAAACGAAGGGAAGAACCGTGGTTTCTCTTGGCGTGATCCTGCTCATCATTGGTCTGCTGGTGAACACCGGGCTGCCCCTGACCACCATCGGTCTGGTGCTGATCGTTGTCGGGCTCATCCTCATCTCGTCCTGATCCGCGATGGTAGCGGCACTGCGTCTTCTGACGCCATACGTGACTGCTTGGGCCCGGTCTGTTGACCGGGCCCTTTGCATGTCAGAGCGACTGCAGTACTCGAGCAGCACCGGGCCGTGGTCGTGCTCCACGTCCTTGGCTGCGATCAGCAGCGTCACTGTCCTGTGTTCGGCCAATCAGTTTGGCGAACTGGACGCGGCGCCCGATGCGTCCAGTTCGTCGCGGTAGCGCTTGCTTGTCCCCTTGAGCTTCTCCGGCTCATGCCCGTACCACTTGCGCAACTCCGGGCTGGGTGCGACGTCCTTGCACCACTCGTCCAGGTCGGCGCCGCTTCCAGCTCACCCCGCGCGGCCAGAGCCGTGGTCGATCAGGACGCGGTAGCCGTCCTTCGCGTCCTGATCGTCGTAGATCCGCTTGAGTCGGTAGTCGGTCACGGTCGGGCTCCCCTTCAGTCAGTGACGTGGACGATGCCGTGGGCGCCGCGTTCTGCGTCGCTCATCGTGTGGTTGACCACCGGGTAGTTGCCGGCCTCGGGGAAGACGATCTCGACGAAACCGCCCTGGGCGGGCAGCAGCCCGAGTGCCTGGGAACCGCCGCCGGCCTCGCCGAAGGCGTCCACTCCCCCACGTAGCTGGTAGCCACCCTCGAAGTAGACGGTGTCGAATTGGCCGCCGACGATGTGGAAACTGGTGCCCAGGTTGGGTCCGGCTGCCAGCACCCAGAACCGGACGCGTTCACCGACCCGGGCCGCGAGGGGGAATTGGTCGTATTGGAAGGCGACGCCGTTGAACCCGACCAGGTCGGGCTGTTTGGTCGCCACCTGCGATGCGTCCACCTCGGTTGCCTCGTCGCGACTGGTCGCCGGGCTGGTGAGGTAGACCTCGGACTGCACCAGGACGTAGCTGCGGTCGACCTCCGGCAGGCCATCGGGTTCGATGACCACCGCGCCGTGCATGCCGGCCGCGATGTGTGCGCTCATCGGCATGGTCGAGCAGTGGTACATCCAGATGCCGGCCCGGTTGGCAGTGAACCGGTAGACCAGCGATTCACCAGGCGGGATGGTCCGCATCGGTTCGTCCGGGGCCAGTTCGCCGGCGTGGAAGTCGATCGAATGCCCCATCGTGCCGTTGTTGACCAGGGTCACCTCGAAGACGTCCCCGACGCGGCCGTGCAGGGTGGGGCCGACCGAGGAGCCGTTGTAGGTCCAGCGTTGCTGCCAGATCCCCGGAGCGACCTCGAGGGCCACCTCTTCGACGGTGAGGGTGATCCGGTGGACGCGTTCGTCGCTCAACGGCGCCAGCACCGGGTCGACTTGGGCGGCCAGTTTCGCGTCCGGATCGATCACGATCGGTGGCTCGGCGGTGGTGCCGTGCTCGGAGTGCGGGCTTGGCTGGCTGTCGCCCGCCACGATGACGTCAAAGACCATGCCCATCTGCCGGTGGCCGGCGATCGTGCACCAGCCCTGCACGGAGTTGTTGATCACCCCAACGTCCAGTTCGGCCCTCTCACCGGGCGCCAGCCGCGGGGTGGTGCGGCCGGCGATCGACAGGTCATGCGTGGTGGTCGGATCGTCGTTCACCAACTCGATCACCAACTGGTCGCCTGGATTGACCGTGACCTGGTTCGGCACGAAGGTCATGCCGCGGGCGTGCACCGTGAGGCGCACCACTTCGCCGGTGGGTTGGGCCGACGTTGAAATGCCCCACGGGGACGACAGCGGCGTCAGGCCAGCCGCTGCAGGGTCCATGCCGACGCCCAGGCTGACCGCAATGACCAGCGCAGCGAGTCCGGCCACCAACTGCCCACTCGACCAGCCAGCCTTGGGCGTGTCCTTTGGCGGCAAGGTGCCGTGCTCGGCTGGGGTGCGCGCCGCGATTCCGGCCCGAACGGCGCGGAACAGCAGTGGGATGAAGGACGCGAAGGCCAGCACGCCCAGCGCACCCACCGTCCATCTGACCAGCGGCGGGACCGGCAGCACCATCAGCAGCAGCGCGGCGTTCGTCACCACCAAGCGAATCGTTGCCCCCTTGTTGAACAACGCCGCGGCGGCGCGGACGACGCCCGGCCCACCACCCAGGACGGCCGGGATCAGGTGGCTGAGCGCGCCGATCAGCAGCTGGGCGGCCATGCCGAGGGCGAAGACCAGCGCGATCGGGCGGAACCGGGCCGCGACCTGCGTCCAGTCGGCGGTGGTGGCGAGCAGCACGACGACCCAGGCAAGTCCGGCCAGCGCCCAGACCAACGAGGCACCGACCGAGGCGGGCGCGAACTCTCTGGGCGGACTGGCGCGCATCGGACGCCACAGCGCCCGGGCCCACCAGGCGATCCCGGCCAGGTAGCCAACCAGCCCGACGAAGGCCAGCGGCCGGATGCCGAGCAGCGCCCCTGCGATCAGCACGGCCAGGCCGGCGATGAGCACCGGAAAGGCCTGTCGGGCGAAGCGCTCTGCCCGCTCGTCCATCCTGGTGCGCAGGATGGTCGGCCAGAAGGTGACCAGCGTCCCGGTGACGGTGAACCCGATCCAGCCGAGCAGGTTGGCCATCGTGTGGCCGATCAGCAGGCGGCCGTGCCACTCGCCCGGAAGGCCGAGGGCCAGAGTGGCACCGAGGGCGGCACCGATGGTCAACGAGGCCACCGCGGCCAGGTAGTAGCGAATGGTGATGCGGAACCTGCCGGGCAGGGAACTGCGCAGCATCCGGGCCAGCGTCCAGCCATGCCAGCCGACCGCGACCGCAGCCAGCGTGGCGCCCAGCAGGACGAGCGGCCAGAACCCGATGGGCACGCCGATCACCACCGCGAGACCGGCCCCAAGCAGGAGGCCGATCCGCCAGTTCTGGCCGCGTCGGGCGGCCAACGTTGCTGGGCTGCGCAGCAGGGTTTCGGTGAAGTGGAAGCTCCACACGATCACCGCGTGGCTCAGGGCGCCCAGGAAGACCAGGTGCACCAACAACCACTCGGCGGACGCGATGCTGCGCTGGATGACCAGCACCACGATCGCCGCCAGCAGCCAGCCGACCGACGGGTAGTCGCGCAGCGGCCAAGTTCCGCGGCTGACCCGGGCCGGGTCACGAAGCTCAGTGCCGCTCATCGCCGCGCACCACCAACACCACCGAGACCAGCAGGAACGCCAGCACGGCCAGCACCGTGATCACCGAACCGACCTGCCACAAGGGCTGGACGCCGGACAGGTTGCCCGCCACCCGAGCGGCCATCCCGGCATGCAGCAGCACCAGCGGCAACCAACTGATCGGACGGTAGGGCAAGGGCCGGCCCAGCACAGCCGGGAAGATGATCGGCGCGTGCGCCATCACCATCGAGACGCCGAAGCCGAGGAAGGTGCCGTGGATCACGATGTCGTAGGTCGGCTGGGACGCCGGGATGCCGACGGCCAGCCAGGTCGCACCGGCCAGGCCGAGCCAGAAGTAGCCAGCCAGCAGCGCTGCGGCGTTGTAGCGACGGAGCCCGTCCAGCCGGATGAACCGGCGGGCGACGTCATCGCGCAGCAACCAGACGACGAAGCCGATCACCACTAGCCCGAACACCCGGGCGCCGATGGCCGGCCAGAGCAACACCATGACGGCGGCCAGCGCCAGGGCGGTGGACAGCCACATCAGCCGGGCTGGCGCACCGCGTCCCATGGTGAGTTGGGCCAGTTCGGCGCGCTCGGCGGCGATCGTGCAGAGAATGAATGCCGCGAGCCAGCAGAGCACGGCGTCGATCGGGACGACCAGCCAGAGCCCGGCGGCGCAGAGGGCGAAGACCGCCGACAAGACCTGGACGGCGACCATCGTCACCGGGGCGCGCCGCCACAAGGCGATATAGACCGCGGTGAACAGCGCGCAGCCCTGCACCAGCAGCAATTTGCCCAGCAGGACGGGAGCCCCGGCCACCAGCGCGAGGCTGCCGATCCCGAGCACGGCGGGCGCCAGGTAGGCCCAGCCGCGACCAAGGGCCTGGGCGCGTTCCAGCGCGATCAGGGTGCCGAGGAAGCCGAGCGCCATCACCATGCCGTGCAGGCCGGGCAACCTGGTGGACTCGACTGGCGCCCAGACGCCCACCAGCAGCAGCGCCGCGTCCAGACCCGCGAGCAGGCTTGCGCCGCCCAGCGCGAGCAGGACGAGTCGTCCGCGCGCGCCGGGTCGGGCGGTGGGTCGAGCGATCGGCGCCGCAGACGCATTGGTCGCGGCCGACATCGTGGGGCCTAGCGGACGCGAGTGAACCGGACGCGCACTGCGTCCGGCTGGCGATCGCCGTAGCCGTACTCGATCGCGTCGCCGAACCGCTCGGCAACCTGCGCGAGCAACGGCAGCGGATCATGGGGCGCGATCAGCACCATGGACGCACCGGGCTGGAGTGACTCGAGTGCACCCAGGATCGAGCCGTGCCGGATGGCCGGCGGCAGGGTGCGGGCGTCCAACTCGGGCAGCTCGTCGTGTGAGCAGCCGCACTGGCAACCGCCCTGCTTGGCCTGGGTGACCGGGATCTCGGTGGTCATTCAATATCTCCTCTGTAGTCCTGTAAGAATAATAGTACAGAGTCGTTGTGTAATTTTGCTGGTAGAGTTTGGGCGTGGACACGGCAGCCACCGGACCACGTCCGGCCCCGGCTCAGCGCTTAAGCCTCAGCGCGCCCCGGCAGCGTGTCCTCGAACTGGTCGCGGAGGCGCCACGCGGCGTGACGATCGCGAACCTCACCCGGCTGATCGGCGGGCACCCCAACACTGCGCGGATGCACCTTGATCAATTGGCCGACGCCGGTCTGGTCGAAGTCGACACACTGCCTCCGGAAGGACGCGGACGCCCGGCCCGCCGCTACAAGGTCACCAGCTCCGGCGAGCGAGCGCTGCGCGGTGAACCGGTCGCCGACTACGAGACCTTGGTCATTGCCTTCGCCGAACATCTCGTGGAAACCGGGCAGGTCGATCGCGCCCGCGACGTCGGACGCACTTGGGCGGCCCGGCTGGATCTGCCGGTCAACCCCGATCCGGAAGAGCGGCTGACCGAGGTGCTCGAAGCGCTCGACTTCTCCCCACAGATCGTGCAGCGCAGCCCGGAAGCGACGACCTTCGTGCTGCGGAGTTGCCCGTTCGTGTCGGCGGCCACCGAACATCCGGAGGTCATCTGCGGTATCCACCGCGGCCTGCTGGAGAGCCTCGACTGGAGCGGGCGACGCATCGCCCTCGAGCCGTTCGCCTCGCGCAGCGGCTGTCGAGTGCACTTGGCCAAGGCCGGCTGAGGTTACCTGCTCGGGAAAACAAGAAGCCCCGACACTCTTATGTGCCGGGGACCAAATCTGGTGGACCTGCGTAGAGAGTTTGAGAACCCCTGCCCAGCCCTGAAAACCCTATCCTTGCGCAGGTCACGCGGCTTCTACAAGCAGGACCGCCGTTCGTCGGGGCCGACGGTGGCGGACTCGCGCGGTCGGATGGTGCGGTCAGTTGAGATGGCTCAAACCCTTCTGCGCCCCGAACAGGTCGACGATCTGGTGTCGGAGTATCGGTCGGGAGCGACGCTTGTGGAGCTGGCGGCGCGGTTCCGCGTGAACCGCCGAACTGTGGCCGCCCATTTGGTTCGTCGGGAGGTTCCGATCCGACGCGGGAGCTTCGACCGTTCCCGCATCCACGAAGCAGCCGACCTCTACCTCAGCGGGTTGACGCTGGTCGAGGTCGGCGTGAAGGTTGGGGCAGGGCCTCAGGCTGTCCGGCGGGCACTCGCATCGCACGGCATCGTGATCCGGCCTGGCGGCGGTCGTCGGTCTCGGGTTGGCTCGTCCCTAGACTCAGTCGGCTGACTCTGGGCGTGCAGAACCGAGACGCGAGTATCTGCGTCGGCGGACGCCTCGCGGCGCTGATGGCGACGGATCGCAGTCTCGTGCAGGCGCACACGGACGAGCAAAACAATGCTCACGGGTCCGATGATGACGAACTTGAGTGCGTTCCAGCACGCCCACAACACGATGAGGTGCAGCCAGCCGGGTCCGCCGTCGGCGACCGCGGCCGAGCAGGTGTAAGCGATCAGGAAGTACGGGAGAGCAACCAGCATCGCGGGCAGCCCCCACTTGAGTCCGCGTCGGGTGCGGATGGCTGCGAGCAGTCGGTTGCTCGGCATGTAGCGATGCAGGTAGTCGAACCACTTGTCGCGTCGGCGCACAGGGCTGCGCCGAAGGTCTGCTCGACCGGGCTGCCGATCAGGCCGAAGCTTCACAGCATGCCCAGGCCCATGGTCACGGGCGCAGCGGTGTCGAAGACTCGCCGCGCGGTAATGGTCATGAGGTCACTTTCCTGTGATGCGTCCGATGAAAGAGGGCCGCCGGCCGGACAGCCGGCGGGAAGCGAGCGCGGTGGCCACGAGCGTGAGGGTGGCGGCCACGACGACTGACGCGGTGCGCGACCACCGTTTCGGATCGGCGCCGGCGAGCGCGCGCCGGACGGCCTCGTCGTACCCCAGCAGGCCGCCCTCGGGGTCGCCGAGGAGGACCGAGGCGTCCGCCTCACGGCAGACCGACTCGTGGATCAGGCTGCCCACCAGGGGTTTGGCGACGGCCGCGGCCACGGGGGTGATCAGGCCAACCCAGTGGGAGGCCAGCCACGGCGTCAGCACGGGCACCGTAAGCACGATCCGGGGACGCAGCCCGGCCACTCGCGCGTAGCGGCGCATCATGTCCGCGTACGTGAGCACGTCGGGCATGCCGATGTCGAGGGTCCGGTTCTCCTCCGGCGCAAGGTCGGCGGCCCGGGCGAGGTAGTGGACGACGTCCGCCAGCGCGATCGGCTGGATGCGGTTGGTCAACCAGCGGGGTCCGATCATGATCGGCAGCCGTTCGGTGAGGTGGCGCAGCATCGCGAAGGAGGCCGACCCTTCCCCCAGCACGACGGCCGCCTGCAGCACGGCGGTGGGTACGCCGGACGCCATCAGGATCTCGCCCACCTCGACCCGGGAGGCCATGTGCGCCGACAGGCGTCCCTCGGGGTGCAGGCCACTGAGGTAGACGATGCGGCGGGTGCCGGCCGCGCGGGCGGCGTCGGCGAACCCGGTGGCCAGCGCCCGGTCCCGGGCGACGAAGTCTCCGTGGCCCTCCATCGAGTGCAGGAGGTAGTAGGCCACCTCGGCACCCCCGAGGGCCTGATCGAGGACGGCGCGGTCGTCGGCGTCCCCCTCGGTGACCTCGACGCGGTCCCGCCACGCGGGCAACGAGTCGGGGTGGCGCGTCAGGGCGCGTACGGTCCAGCCGGCGTCGAGGAGGGCCGGGACGAGGGCGCGACCGACGGCGCCGGTGGCACCGGTGACGAGGGCGGTTCGGGGCATGTCAGCCTCCCAGTGCGAGGACGGGGCCGAGCAGGAAGAGCATCCCGAGCGACCAGGTGAGGTGGGTGGCGATGGGGCCCGCGACGCCGCCGGTGACGCGGCGCTGGGCCGCGGTGAGAAGACCGACGCAGGCCGCAGCGAAGGTCAACAGCGGGACACCGGAGAACAGCGTGGAGGCGGTGTACAACACCGTCGAGCCGAGGACGCTCCAGCGGGGACTGAAGGCGGCGTGGGCGGCGCCCCGGAAGAAGAGTTCCTCGGCGACGACGTTGACCACCGTGATCGCGGCGACCACCCCGACTGAACCTACCCGGGCGTGGTCGAGCAGGTCGTCGACCGGCGCGCGCAGCGCCGGGATCCGCGCAATGACGAAGGCCCCCGCGAGGAAGACCCCCAACAGCATCGCGCCCAGGATGAGGCCCTGCAGCACGCCGCGGCTCGCGCCGCCCGAGCGCGTCCGGCCCCGGCCGAGGTGCAGCGGTCCAGATGCCAGCGCCCCGACGCCCCAGAGTGCCGCCGCCCCCGCGGCCGCGACGTAGAACAGGGGGTTGCCGGGGGCGATGGCCAGCGCCGCGCCGAGCGCAAGGGCACCGACGAGCACGGTGCTCGCGACGACCACGCGGCGCCGAACCAGTTCCGCGGGCGTTTGGGGAGGCAGTGGCGCCACCGGGCTGACAAGCGCGGCCCGGAAGAAGGCGCGCACTTCGGCCACGGAGTCGCCCGGAACGATGCGCGGTCGCGGGCGGTCAGCCACGGCGCCCCACCTGCTCGCGCACCTGGGCGTAGCGGGCCAGCGCCTCGCGGCGCTCGAGGGCGTGGTCGACGATGGGCTCCGGGTAGCCGTGCGCGTACCCGTCCACCGCAGCCCAGGGCTCGTGGGCCCGTGCGCCGGGGAGGTGTGCCAGCTCGGGGATCCACCGGCGGACGTAGTCGCCGTCCGGATCGAACCGTAGGCCCTGCAGGACGGGGTTGAAGACGCGGAAGTAGGGGGAGGCGTCGGTCCCGGTGCCGGCGGTCCACTGCCAGCCGTGAACGTTCGAGGCGAGGTCGCCGTCGACCAAATGGTCCAGGAACCAGCGGGCCCCGGCCGGCCACCACACGTGCAGGTCCTTGGTCAGGAAGCTGGCCACCACCATGCGCACGCGGTTGTGCATCCAGCCGGTCCCGAGCAGCTGGCGCATCCCGGCGTCCACGAAGGGGTAACCGGTGCGGCCCTGCTGCCACGCGGTGATGTGCCCCGCGTCGTCCTCGTACGCGAGGCCGGTGAGGGCGGGCTTGAGGTCGGCCTCCAGGCTGTCGGGGTGATGGTGCAGGACGTCGGCGTAGAACTCGCGCCACGCTAGTTCCGTGGTGAACCGCTCGGCGTCCGCCCCGCCCCGGACGGTGAGGTCGGCCAGGAGCGTGCGCGGGTGCAGCACCCCGAACTTCAGGTACGGCGACAGGCGGGAGGTGCCGTCCACGTCGGGGCGATCCCGGCGGGTGGCGTAACCGGGAAGCCCGTCGTCGAGGAAGGTGCGCCACCGCTCCAGCGCCGCCTCTTCCCCCGCGGGCGGCAGCGCCGGCACACCGTCGACGTCCAGGGCGGCGTGGAGCCTGGCCCACGCCGCCTGCGCGGGATCGGCCGGGGCGAGACGGAGCCCGGCCGGCTCCTCCGCGGGAGCGCGCCAGCCGTGTGCCCGCCATGCCTTCGAGAACGGCGTGAAGATCTCGAACGGCTTGCCGTCCTTCGTGAGGACCCGTCCGGGCGTGACGGCGTACGGACTGCCGGTCTCGACCCAGACCACGTCCTGCTCGGCGAGGGCGGCCTGGACCCGCGCGTCGCGCGCTGCGCCGGCGGGCTCGGTCTCGGTCGAGACGTGGACGGAGCCGGCCCCCCGCGCCCGCGCGAACGCCGGCACCACCTCGGCGGGCTCGCCGGCGAGCAGGGTCAGACGTCCGTCGTAGGTCTCCCGCAGGGCGAGCAGGGTGGTGGCCAGCCAGGCCCTCCGAGTCCGCCCCGCACCGTCGAAGAAGGCCGGATCGAGGACGAAGCAGATCGCCACCTCGCCGCCGGCCGCG
>JAXGOU010000050.1:0-5698 GCA_040767325.1 Brooklawnia sp.
ACCGAGGAAGGCGATCGCCTCGTCCAGGTCCCCGGCTGGGACGCTGCCCAAGGGTTCGATGGAGAACCTCGACTCGGCATCGACTTCGATCACCCGGGCGTTCGAGTCGCGCCAGGCGGCGGCCAGATGTGCGTCATCCCGCAGTTCCGGGGCCCGGTGCAGCAATGGCGGACCATCCCAAGGGTGCAGTTCGATGGCACGTCGGCGCGACTGGGTCATGGAGGGGAGGCTACCGAACCGACCCGCTGTGCCGCGTCGGGGTTCACGCAGTGTTCACCGGGGGCGACACCTGGCCAAGCGCGGACAGCACCCCGGCCAAAGCTTCCTCATCGAGCAACTCCGGACGCTCCACCTCGTCGTTCAGCACGTGGTGGAAGACGGCATCCACCCGCTGCGTGGGGACGCCGACGCTACGGGCCCAGGCGAGTCGGTAGAGCGCCAGCTGCAGCGGATCTGCCGGACGATTCGACGTCTTCCAGTCCACCACCTGGTAGTCGTGATCGGGATCCTCGGGCGTGGCGAAGACGGCATCGATCCGGCCGCGGATCTGCTGGTCGCCAAGCACCAAAATGAACGGCTCCTCCACGCAGAGCGGGACACGATCGGCATAGCGGCCGCGTTCAAAGGCAGCAGTGAGGCGACGCAACACCAGGTCCGCAGTGCTGGCGTCGGCGCCGTCGACATCCGCCAGCTCATCCTCCGGGTCGAACAGCGCAGTCAGGGCGAACCGGGTCTGCAGCCATTCGTGGAAGCGGGTCCCGACGCTGGCCTCGCGGCCCACCGGACGCGGCATCGGCCGCAGCAACTGGGCGGCGAAATCGCCGGGGTCGCGGTGCGCGAGCATCAGTGCGCTGGCCGAGATGGAGGCGGGCAGTACCGCGCTGTCGCCGCGACGACGCCGTTGACGTGCCTCGTCCACCAACCCTTGGGCGGCTTGGTGCCAGCGGTTGGCCTGTTCGCGCGTATCAAGGCTCTGGCCTGGTGTGCCGGGGGCGAGCCGGTGTGCGGCGATCATTTCGGCGGCCTCGGCAAGTCGCACCAGCCGCATCTGGTCGGGGCAGTCGGGCCAATCGAACCGGACCCCCGCGCTGCCCAGCGGGTTGGCGTCGGACGCGTCCGCCAGCACCTCGACCTGACCGTATTGCCGTGCCAACTCCAGCAGAGTCAGGAAGTACGGGGACGGATCGCGGGCACCGACTCGGCCCGGGAACCAGTGGTGGTGGCTGGCGATCAGTGTCTCGCGAGCCCTGGTCAGGGCGACATAGGCCAGCCGGTCCTCGGCCTGCCGCTGCGCCTGGCCCAGTTCCAGCTTGTACGCCTCATCCCACTTCTTGGCTGTCAGGTCCCCCACTTGCGGTACCCAGTCGCTGTCCCCGCGCAGGCCGGAGGGCAGCGTCTCGGGTCGGCCCAGCCAGTTGGGTGTGGGCTGCCCGGTGGGGAAGGTCTTGGCACACAATCCGGGCAGCAGCACGACGTCCCACTCGAGTCCTTTGGCCCGGTGGACGGTGAGCAGCTTCACCGAATCAGCTGAGCTGGGTACCGCCTGGTCGAGTCCTTGGGCCTGGTCTCGTTCAGCCGCCAGCCAGGCGAGCAGACCACTCAGGGCCCCGTCCCCGTCGATGTCGATGTAGTCCGCGACCGCGTCCACGAACTGGGTGAGTTGCCGACCACGCCCGGCGGCATACCATTCCGGGTCCGCGTCGAGTTCCAGCCCGACGCCGCTGCTGTCGATCACCCGATGCACCAGATCCAGCACGGGCTCGTCCCGGTGCCGGGCGAGTTCCCTCATCTGGTTGGTGAAGGCGGCGAGGCGTTCTCGGGCCTGGCTGGACAGCGGCGCATCCCCCGGATCGGCAACCGCGTCCATCAGGCACCCGGCCGCAGATGGGTCCAGGCTGGCGCCCAGCAGCGGCTGGTCGCCTCCCCCACCGGACGCTCCGCTCGCCCGGGCCAGTCGACGTGCTCGGTCACCCAGGACGGCGAGATCGCGGGGGCCGATGCGCCAGCGGGCGCCACTGAGGAGTTGGACCAGATCGGGATTCGCCGTGACATCATCCAGCAATTGCAGGGTGGCGACGATGTCGGCGATCTCGGGAATCTCCAGCAGCCCGCCGAGTCCGACGATCTCCACCGGGACGTCCCGGCTGGTGAGTGCGTCGTAGATCGGCCCGATCGATGCGTTCGTGCGCGTCAGGACGGCGATCTGCGACCAGCCCCGCTCAGGCCGTTCGTCGTGCGTCAGCACCACCTGATCGGCCACCCACTCCACCTCGTCGGGCCAGGTGTCGAAGCTGGCCACCCGCAGCAGCCCACCTGTCCGGTCCTCCGGCGCCCGCAGCAGCTGTTCTTCGCCGTCGCTGGCCTCCGGCAGCTGAAGTCGGATGTCAGAACGCAACGGGGCAGCCAACTGGTTGGCCGCGTCCAGGATCAGTTGGCGACTGCGCCGGTTCACGGTGAGCCGGTAGCGGTGCGCCGAGTTGCCGTCCGCGAGCGGGAAGTCCTGGCCGAACTGGAGGATGTTGCTCGGCGCAGCACCCCGCCAGCCGTAGATCGCCTGGAACGGGTCGCCCACCGCAGTGACCGGATGGCCCCGGCCGTCCTCCGGCGTCTCCCCCGAGAACAGCCCTCTAAGCAACTGGGCCTGGGCCGATGAGGTGTCCTGGTACTCGTCCAACAGCACGACGCTGTGCCGGGCGCGCACCTCACGCGGCACCTCGCGGGAGGACGCCACCAGCCGGGCGGCCTGGGCCATCTGGTCGGCGAACTCGACCAGGCCGTGCTGACGTTTGAGTTCCCGGTAGTCAGCGACCAGTCCGAGCAGATCGTTGCGGGTGACCAGGGCATCGGAATAGCCCTCAATGACCTTGGTCGGCTTGAGGCCCCCCAACGCTTCGGCGAAGGCCCGGTCATGGGCCTGCACCGGTCAAGTTCGACCGTGGGCACGCAGTTCGAATCCGGGTCGAGCAGGCGAGCCGTGGTGTACGCGGCTGCCAGCGCCCGGCGACCCCGGGCAGCGCCGCACCGCTGGACAGCACGGCCTGCGAGGCCAGCCGGAAGCGGGTGGCGTCCGCGATCAACCGCTGGTCGGCCTCGACGCCGATCCGCAGGCCGTCGGCCAGCAGTCGCCCCGCGAACGAGTCGTAGGTCAGCACTTCCGGCCGGCCAGCTTCGTCTGCGTCGCGTCCGTCGGCCAGTCCGGCAGCCAGCAGCGCCTGGTCGACGCGTTGGGACAGTTCCAGGGCGGCCTTGCGGGTGAAGGTGAGACCGAGTACCTGGTCTGGGCTGACCTGTCCGGTGCCGACCAGCCAGACAACCCGGGCCGCCATCACCGTGGTCTTGCCGGTGCCGGCACCGGCCACGATGACGCCCGGGGCGAGCGGCGCTGTGATGGCGGCCAATTGCTCCCGGCTGAAGGGGATCCCGAGCAGGCCCGACAGCTCTTCGGGGTGCTGGATAACGGGTGACTGCACCGTAGGCATCAGGCCTCCTTGCCGATGGCCTGTGCCGGGCAGCCCAGCCGGAACGGGCAGCGCTTGCACTCCTCGCTGGCGATGGCGTCGAAGCGCTCGCCGTGGATTATCTCGGCAGCCACCGACAGTCGATCGTGCACCCAGGTCCGGCCGTCGGCGGCCGACTCGCCGGGTTCCAGCAGCGGCCGGTCATCCAGGCTGTGTTGGGTGCGCACCGCAGCCTGGCCGGCGCCCACCCGCAGGTAGACGATCTCGGGATCGGCCAACTCCCGGACGCCCCCACTCAGCGAATCGAACGCGCCCAGCCGGGCGGCCAACTGGTAGATCCCGAGTTGGTCCATCTGGGCGGCCTGCTGGGCTGTGGCGGCCTGCTTGCCGGTCTTGAAGTCGACGATACGAAGCCGGTTGTGGCTGTCGAGTTCCAGCCGGTCCACCGTCCCGACCAGCACCAACTGGCGATCGTCGATCGTGATGGGCATCTCGAACCCGACCTCCACGCCCAGCACGCGCTGGTGTTCGGCCGCCGAGGCCCAGGCGTCGTAGCGATGCAGCGCCTCGTCCGCGCGCTCTCGCTCCGCGGCGCGCAGCCAATCAGCCTGGTACGGCATTGCCGGCCACAGTTCGTCGAGTTGGGCGGCAAGCACGCCAGCCGGGACGCCACTGGTGGCCGATTGCGCGATCAGCGCGTGCACCAGGGTTCCCATCGTGGCGGCGGGTCCGTTGGCCGGCTGGCCCTGGGCCCGGCTGCCGAGGAACCAGCGACGCGGGCAACTCAGCAGGCCCTGGACCTGACTACCACTGAGCCTGATCGGCTCACCGATGCCCACGACGGGACGCGTGCCTGCGCTGATCTCCCGGAGTCCCCACCAGGTGGCCGGATCGGCACCGGGTGCAAGGCTGCGTCCCGAGTCGTCGGTCTGGTCGGTCAGCCAGGCCAGTTCGGCGGCCGCCGCTGCGCGCAGTTCGGGGCTGGTCTGGGGATCGCATGCGGTGCGCCGCAGCAACGCCACCAGTCCGAACAGGGTGGAGGGCAGCTGCTCCTCGGTGGCGGCGTCGATCGGCACGCCGAGTTCCGCGATGAACCTGGACGGGGCGGATACCTCGCCGGCTGGATCGTCGATCGCACTGACCAGCAGCCGCTCACTGGCCCGGCTGACCGCCAGCAGCAGGGCGCGCCGTTCGTCGGCGATCCGCCCGGCATGGTCACGGGCGGGACTGGCTGTCGCCTCGTCCGGCCGCTCGACCGACAACATGGCGGTGCGCCCGCCGAGCACTGGCCAGGCACCCTCCTGCAGCCCGGTCACCGCGACCACGGGCCAGGCCTGGCCTTTCGCCCGGTGGACGGTCAGCACCTGCACGCCCCGACGCTGCGGATCGGATTCCCGGGCCGTGTCGGCTGGGATCTGTTGGGACTCGACCTCGGCGATCAGTGACCGAACACCCTTTGCGCCGGCCCAGCCAACCTCGCGTCCGGCCACGTCGAACAGCGCCACCACGGCGTCCAGGTCACGGTGGGCCCGCGCCGAATCCGCCGACCCGCCCAGGGCTTCCGCGCGCAACCTGGCCGGCCAGTTCGTTCCGGACCAGGCCTGCCAGAGCAGCGTCGGCAGTTCCACTCGGTCCCGAACCTGCCCTGCCAGATCGCCCAGCAGCTTTCGCAGCCCGGCCAACGCCTGCAGAACTGACGACGCGTCTGGTTCTGGGTCACCGGCGACCAAGTGGGCGGCAGTCAACTCGTCCGCGATCAGGCGTGCACCCGGAGCAATCGCCTGGTCGGGTGCCTGCGCGAGGGCCAGTGCCCGAAGTTCCCGACCGAGCCGCCGAAGTCCCAGCGCATCCAGTCCGGCCAATGGACTGCGCAGCAGCCGCGCCGCCTGCTGCTCGGACAGTACTCCGCCCTCCGCCAACGTGACTGCTGCGGTGAGCGTGGCCAACAGGTGCCGGACGGCCAGTTCGTCAGCCAGTGCGACCTCGTCGCCTGCCACCTGCACCGGGACGCCGGCAGCGGCCAGCCGCCGGGCCAGGGTGGCCACCGCGTTGTGGCCGGAACGGGTGATGACAGCCATCTGTGACCAGTCGTAGCCATCCTGCAGGTGCGCCAGCCGCAGCGACTCGGCGATGCGGTTCGCCTGGCTGGTCGCATCGGGGCTCAGCCGGACGCTCACCCGGTCGCCCACCTCGAGTGACTGGGCGGGCGGATGCGCAACGCCCAGGTGCGGCAGTTTCGC
>JAXGOU010000051.1:0-3939 GCA_040767325.1 Brooklawnia sp.
GCCGAGTGCCACCAAGACCCCGTGCCCGACGTCGTCCAGCCCGTCGCCCTCGTCCCCGACGGCGACTCCGTCCGATTCGGCGTCTTCGTCGTCCACCCCATCGACGCCCGAGGGCACCAGCCCCGCTTCGCCGGCTTCCGAGTCGTCGACCCAGACGCCGGACGACTCGTCGTCCAGTTCGTCGCAGACCCCTGGCTCGCCGGAACCCAGCACCCCCGGCTCGTCGGATTCGTCGAGCGGCACCCCGACTGGCGCCGACTCCTCGTCCAGCACGCCGAGTGATTCGAGCACCTCGCCGAACAGTCCGTCATCCGAGAGCGGCACGCCGACCGACCCGACTGGGACGGATTCCAGTTCCAGCCAGCCACCGTCGGATCCCACCTCTACGCAGGTCCTCGACACCAGTACCGGTCAGTCGCTGCTGGAGTCGGCGACGGGTTCCAGCCTGACCACCGATGTCGCTGCGGCTTCCACATCCGTGGTCGATCCCGGTGCCAGCAGCCACGATTCCCCGACGCCCGACCAGTCGAGCGTGACCCAGCCCGTTACTCCGGAGCCGACCGCAGCCCCGTAGCCGCGCACGGTCGCGCCATTCGTTGTCAGGCCTCGTTCAGCGGCGCGCATCCGGCTAGGCTTTTCTCCGCATAGTCAGGACGCACGCTTGCCAGGATTCTCGCTGTCGGAGTGCACGCTCAAGGAGGACGTGATGACCACGATCGGTTTTGTCGGGCTCGGCACCATGGGACGCCCCATGGCGGGGCACATCTTCTCGCGTCTGCCGCAGGGCGACGTCATGGTGCTCAATGACATCACCTCCGAGCGGGTGCAGAATCTGATCGACTCCGGGGCGGTCTGGGCCCCCACCGGGCGCGAACTCGCTGCCCAGGCGGACGTCGTCTTCTTCATGGTCCCCGACGTGCCCCAGGTGCGAGCCGCCCTCGAAGGACCGGATGGTCTGTTGGCCGGTGTGGGGGAGCGCGAACTGCTGCTGGTCGTCTGCTCGACCGTCGCGCCGGACGCCGTGCGGCAGTTGGACGCCGATGTCTCCGAGCAAACCGGCGGTCGCGTCCGGGTGATCGACGCCCCGGTGTCGGGTGGCCAGATCGGCGCCGAGGCGGGAACGCTGTCGATCATGGTCGGCGGCCCCGATGACCTGGTGGAAAAGGCCATGCCCTACCTGTCGCTGACCGGCAACCCGGTGCATCTCGGCCCGACCGGCGCCGGCGAGGTGGCCAAGGCCTGCAACCAGTTGGTCTGCGCTGCGAACATCGTTGCCAACGCGGAGGCCGCTGTCGTTGCCGAGCGCGCTGGGCTGGACGTCGGCAAGCTCTTCGAACTGATGCTCGGCGGCTACGCCAGCAGCAAGATCATGGCCGACAAGGGCCCGCGCTACGTCAACAAGGACTACTCGGTCTCCGGTGCGGCGGTCTTCTGGATCAAGGACCTGCTGGCCTACCTCGACGAGGCCGGCCGCACCGGAACCGCGACCGTCCAGGGCGACCGGCTGCTCGAGGCCTTCCAGGGCGTGGTCGACGCGGGCTGGGGCTGGGACGACACGGCGATCGTGCAGAAGTACATCGAGGAACAGGTCATCGACGCTGACTGACTCGATGGTCTCGAGGCAGGCTGATGTCCCATGAAGGACGCCCACGACTACTCGACGATGCCGATCGACGAACTGTACGAGTGGTCGCCGGCGAGGCGACACCGACCTCACCCACCTGGGCGCGGCTGTGCCGCTGGATCGCCAAGACCCCGCAGTTGTGTGCCCGCCTTGACGCCCTGCCGGACCGCAAGCGGCAACCCAACCTCTTCCTCGGGGCAGTGCGCTACTTCGATGGCCCGCTGGAGCCGGGATCGGAGTTCTTGGCGTGGGTTGAGCAGAACTGGGACGAGATCGCGTCCCTGATCCTGCGGCGCTCGACCCAGACCAACGAGGCCGGCAGGTGTGCGGTACTGGCCCCAGCATTGGCCAGCCTGCCCCAGCCGATCACCCTGCTCGAGGTCGGTGCCGCCGCCGGTCTGTGCCTGCTGCCGGATCGCTACCGCTACCGCTATCTGGGTGAAGCGAGCCAAGCAGCACCACTTGCGGCCACTGCCGACGCACCGGTGCTGGAATGTGTCGTGCGCGGCGATCCGCCGGCCGACCCCAGCGTCCTGCGCATCGCCCACCGCATGGGCCTGGACACCAATCCACTGGCCGCAGACGACCCGGACGACCAGCGCTGGTTGCGAGCGTTGGTGTGGCCCGACGAGCCGGAGCGCGAACAACGCCTTGCCCGGGCGCTGGGGTTGGCGGCTGCCGATCCGCCCCCGATTGTCCAGGGCACCATTCCCGCCGATCTCGACCGTCTACTTGAGCAGGCTCCGGCAGGCGGCAGCACGGTGCTGATGCATTCGGCAACGCTGGCGTACTTGTCGCGCGACCAGCGGGACGAGTTCGTCGCCCGGGTGCAGGCAAGTGGCGTTCATTGGTTGTCGTTCGAGGGCCCAAGCATCGTCACCAGCCTCCGCGGACTGATCCCGGACGACCCGCGTCCGCACTTCCTCCTCGCCCTCGACGGACGCGTCCTGGCCCGCTGCTCACCGCACGGGGCCTGGGTGGACTGGCTAGTCTTCGCCACCTGAGCGGCGCAGCACCTCGCTGAGCCGCTCTGCTGCGGCCATCACGGCGGCGGCGTGCAGGCGTCCGGGCTGGCGGGTCAACCGCTCAATCGGGCCCGACACCGACACTGCGGCGATCACCTTGCCACCGGGGGAGCGCACCGGGGCGCTGACCGAAGCCACACCGGGCTCCCGTTCGGCGACCGATTGCGCCCAGCCACGCCGCCGAACCCCGGTCAGGGCAACGGCGGAGAAGTTTGCGTCCGCAAGTCCGCGCTGCAGCCGATCGGGCTCCTCCCAGGCCAGCAGCACCTGGGCGGCGGAGCCAGCGCTCATCGACAACTGGCTGCCAACCGGAATCGAGTCCCGCAGTCCGGACGGCCGGTCGGCGGCAGCGACGCAGACTCGCACCTCGGCCTGGCGGCGGTACAGTTGCGCGGATTCGCCGGTGATGTCACGCAGGCGTGCGAGGATTGGTCCTGCGGTGGCCAGCAGTCGGTCTTCGCCGGCGGCAGCAGCAAGTTCGGCCAGACGCGGTCCCAGCACGAACCGGCCCTGCAGGTCGCGGCCGACCAAGCGGTGGTGCTCCAGCGCCACGGCGAGCCGGTGGGCAGTGGGGCGGGCCAATCCGGTGGAGGCGACCAGCCCGGCCAGGGTCATCGGCCCTGACTCGAGGGCGGCGAGAACCATGGCGGCTTTGTCGAGTACGCCGACACCAGATGTTTCGTCCATTGTGTGAGACTAACATCTCGCCAAGTGGACGGCAATGTCATGATGTATACATGGCAAAGACTTTGAGCGAAAAGGTCTGGGACGACCACGTAGTCCGCTCCGCCGCGGGCGAGCCCGACCTGCTCTACATCGATCTGCAGCTGTGTCATGAGGTCACCAGCCCTCAGGCCTTCGAGGGGCTCCGGTTGGCCGACCGCGAGGTGCGCCGTCCCGAGCTGACGCTGGCCACCGAGGACCACAACACGCCGACCATCGACATCGACAAGCCGATCGCCGACATCGTCAGCCGCACCCAGGTCGAGACCCTGCGCCGCAACGCCGACTACTTCGGCATCCCGATCCACTCGCTGGGCGACCGCGACCAGGGCGTCGTGCACATCATCGGCCCGCAGTTGGGCCTGACCCAGCCCGGCATGACCATCGTCTGCGGCGACTCGCACACCTCCACGCACGGTGCGTTCGGCGCGCTCGCCTTCGGCATCGGTACCTCCGAGGTCGAGCACGTGCTGGCCACCCAGACCCTGCAGCAGCAGCGCCCCAAGACCATGGCGGTCACCATCGAGGGCGACCTGCCGACCGACGTCACCCCGAAGGACGTCGTCC
>JAXGOU010000052.1:0-3782 GCA_040767325.1 Brooklawnia sp.
GCGCCGGCTTACGGCGGCGGACGCGCCGAAGAACTCATTGGCCGTTACCTGCGCAGCGACCACCAGCGCGACGACGTGGTGCTCGCCACCAAGGCGGGCTTCGGGACGCACGGCGGCACCCAAGTGGTGGATACCTCTCGTGGCGCCCTGCTGGACGACTTGGCCGGGTCGCTGCGCCGGCTGCGCACCGACCATGTCGATCTGTGGCAGGTGCACGCCTGGGGCCAGGCGCCGCTGGAAGAGACCTTGGCCGCGCTCGACCAGGCGGTCAGCGCGGGCATGACCCGATACGCCGGCGTGTGCAACTACATCGGCTGGCAGGTGGGCACGGCGGCCGCCTGGCAGCGTGCTGTGCCGGGCCGGGCGCGGCTGATCAGCGGCCAGATCGAGTATTCGCTGTTGGCCCGCCGTGCCGAGGTCGAGGTGCTGCCCGCATTCGCGCACCACGGAATGGGCGTCTTCCCGTGGTCACCGCTGGGCCGTGGCGTGCTCACCGGCAAGTACCGGGCGGGTGTGCCCCGTGACTCCCGCGGTGGACGCGACCAGCTTGCCTGGTTCGTCGAGCCGTATCTGGACGCCCGGTCCAGCGCGGTGGTCGAGGCGGTGGCGCGCGCTGCGTCCGGACTCGACCTGACGCCGGCCCAGGTCGCCCTGCTCTGGGTGCGCGACGCGCCCGGGGTGACCGCTCCGCTGCTGGGTGCACGCACCCCTGAACAGCTCGCCGAACTACTGGCCACCGAATCCCACGCGCTGCCCGCGCCGATCACCGAAGCGCTGGACGACATCACCGGAGGGCCGCACGCCGGCCGGATAGCGCAGGGTCCAGCGTAGACTGGCCTCATGAACGCTATGAGTACGTACGGCGTCACCGGTGCCGCCTTGATGCTGCTCGTTGGCTGTGGATTGATCACTGGCGGCTCAAGCGGGTCAACGACGACCGTCACCGTCCCTGTCACCACCACTGCGCAGGCACCAACAACCGCCGCGCCCACCAGTGGCGCGCAGACCACCAGCGCGCCCGCGCCCACCATGGCCCCTGCGTCCACTTCACCGAGCACGACCCCGGTGCCCTACTCGGATGCGCCAACCTCCCACGAGCCACCAAACGCCCATTGGGAATACCAGATGGGCGATGTCCGGGTCGGCGAACACAGCCAGTACGACCGAGTGGTCATCGAGGTCACCGGCTCCGAGGCGTCCGGGTTGACCTGGTGGGCGGAGTACTCCGACGAACCCAGGACCCAGGGCGCCGGCGACATCGTGGAACTGGGCGGCGACGCGGTGCTGGCTGTGCGGCTGCAGGGCATCGCGTACCCTCCGGAGGACGTGCCGGTGCTGCACGGCGTCCTGCCGAACAGTGCGCACGGCCACATCACGGGGGTCTATGTGGACCCGGTCTTCGAGGCGATGGTGCAGGTCTTCATTGGCGTGGATCAGCAGCGCGGGTTCCACGTCACGACCCTGGAATCACCAACCCGGCTGGTCATCGACATCGAGCGTTAAGGCGTCCACCCAGGCCAAGACGAACAGGTGCCCACGACCGCGATGGCCGTGGGCACCTGTTACTGGTTCAGCGGATCAGCTGACCGGTGCAGGCTCGCTGCAGTGCCCGGGGCCGATCAGACCGTTGTTGTAGCTGTCCAGCGTGCTCGCCAGCTTGCGGGCCAAGGAGGTCTGGGTCTTGGTCAGCGTCGTCCCGTCAAGGGAGGCGAACAGGGCTTCGGCCTGGGCGATCGTCTTGGAGATCGTCGCGCCATCAGCACCGTTGAGCAGGTTCAGCTTGGCCGCCATGTACTGGTGGGCCAGGTTGTAGTAGGCGTTGCCGGCCGGCGGCGTCCAGAAGACCTCGTGCCAGGTCTGACCCGACGCGTAGAACAGCGTGCCCTCTTCCAGCGGATCGAGGTTGGCCCAGTTGTCGTCATACGGCGCGGGGCCGAGTGCCGAGTGGGTCTTCCAGTAGCCCTGGGTCAGGGTGCAGGTGCCGGTCGCGGGAATGTTGATGGTCACCGTGGCCACGTCCTGCCCGGTGGTTTCGGTGTCGTTGGTGACGAAGGTGGCCACGTTCCGGACGGTGTAGGTACCCGGTGCAGCGTAGGGGCCCACATTCGTCGTGTAGCGGAACGTCTTGGTTTGGTCACCCTGGCAGACGTAGCCGAGTTCGCCGGCCATGGTGTCCATGACGGTGACGCACTCGTCGGTCTCGACCGATGGCAGGTCGCTGAAGGCCACGTCCGCGCTGCCCTGGAAGGACGTCGTGCCGGTCGCAGTCGCAACACCATCGAAGGTGTAGCTGTAGTTCTGCAAGGTGGCGGTGGCGACCAGGGTGCCGTTGACCGGGCCTGACACGTCCACCGAGTAGGTGCAGTCGAGCGAGCTGTTTGCCGCAACCTGCAGCGACGGGCAAGTGACCGACACACCCAGTTCACCGTAGGCGGCCACGACCGAGGTCAGGTTGGCCGCGATCGGAGCCGGGTTGCTGACCGTGATGGTGCCGGCAACCTGGTGGCCGGAGTCAGCACTGGTCGGTGCCACGGTGACGGTCCAGTCGACCGGGTAGGTCTGCCCGGGGGCCAGTGTCAGAGTGGTCGGAGTGACTGACTTGTCGATGCTCCAGGTCCAGTCCCGATCCCAGCTGGGGCCGGACGTGACAGCGACAGCCGGCGCGTAGGTGTTGACCGTGACCGTCGCGCTCGGAGCCGGGCCCTTCAACTCGCCCAGGGAACCCGAGTGGTTGGTGATGCTGATCTGGGCGGTGTCCTTGACCGTCTGCCCGGTGACCGCATCGATCTGGTAGCTGTACGGGTAGCAGTGGCTCTGCATCGGCTGCAGCACCGGCATGGCGCTCACATCGATTGCATGCGAGAAGGCCGGCTGGCTGTCGCTCGGCTTCGCGTAGACGTAGTCAATGATCTGCAGGCCTTCGGTGGCGACCGCGCCGCCGTTGGTGATACAGACCTGACCGCTTACCGTGGTGACCTGGGTCGGCGTACCCCGGGTGACGGCGACGGTGTACTGCGCGGCTGCGCTGTCGCCCTCAAAGATGTTCATGACCTCCGGCGTGACGCTCTTGTCGATGGTCCATGGATTAATGAGTTCACTGGTTGCGACCGCGGACTTGTCCGCCGTCAATTGTGCCCCTCTCCCCGATTAATCGCCCGTGGCCCACACTGGGCCGCAGGTCGACCACACCTCGCGTGGCGCCAGATTGACGCCGGAACAGAGAGCGATGCCACACTTTCGATTCACAACTTCTGTCCGTGTCTGCACGAATGTGCAGATCACGGGACGGTCGTAAATCTTATGGCTTGACTAGGTGAGTTGCGCGTATTTTGATGATCTTGCGGCGCAGCCACGCGTCCCGGGTACCGTCTCGATACTTGCGCAGCCGCAAAAGTTCCCACCCGCCGTACTCGGCATGCTCGGTGAGGAGTCGCTGCACCTGTCGAGTGCTGACCCACCTGGGGACGCGGAGCCGGCCGACCTCGAATTCGATACCTCCGACCAGCTCGCGACGTAGCGACCACGAGGTGATATGGGTCGTCGGCGGTTCGAGCATGGAGCCTCCTGGGCCGGTCGGTTACTGCCATCGTGCCATGCCCTTCGGCAGGGTTCGACTGGTTCGCGGATCGCGGCGCGGGGATGCTATTGTTTCTAGGCGCTCGGGTTACGGCCCGGTGCACCACTCGTCCGGGTGGCGGAATAGGTAGACGCGCTAGCTTGAGGTGCTAGTGCCCGGTATAGGGCATGGAGGTTCAAGTCCTCTCTCGGACACCCCTCAGAAC
>JAXGOU010000053.1:0-3239 GCA_040767325.1 Brooklawnia sp.
ACGACGACGTGCGGCCGGCCCCGTGGGCGCTGCAGGCCCTACTGGCTGACGGCGGGGACGTGCTGGCCTGCGTCCGGGAGGACCGGCGGGGCCAACTGGTCGAGAAGGCTGCGGTGCGTTTCGACCTGAGCAATCCGCTGTACCTGTCGCCCAAGACGGCAACCGTCGACAGCACCTGGTCCACCCGCAAGGCCATGCCCGCCCGCGCCGAGATCGAGAACGCTGCCTTCGAGGGCTTCATGGTGCACCGCCGGGTGATTGACGTCATCGGATACCCCGACCCGAGCTACTTCATCTTCTATGACGACTGCGACTACGTGATTCGCGCCCGTCAGGCCGGTTTCAAGGCCTACGCGGTGCGGGACGCCCTGATGCGCCGGCACTACGACTTCGTCCAGCAGAACGACCTGTCCAGCTGGAAGGGCTACTACATGTACCGCAACCTGTTCGCGGTGCACTACCGCTACGGCACCAACGTGCTGGTCAAGCTGAAGCCCTTCCTGCTGACCCTGGGCGTCCTGGCGCTGTCGCCGCTGCGAGGTGGACGCAAGGAGGCGGTCAACGTGCTGCGCGCCCTGAAGGACTCCTTCGCGATGGCCAAACTGGACCCGCGCACCCGGCTCGACTGACTCTGGCGAAGGTTGGGTAACGGGCCCATTTCCTGACCCCGCGGGCTTCTACGCTCGGCACATGAGCCAAGCCGGATTCCAGGAAGCCTTCGACTCGATCGAGAAGATCGTCGAACAGGCCGCACGCATGCCGGACCATCGCGAGCGTCCGGTTGAATCCCCCACCGTCACCTACGTCACTCCGCGCGGCGAGATCCAGGTCACGGTGCATGACGCGCTGATCACCTCCATCCGGCTGGACGATCGCTGGTTCGAGGACGTCACCTCCGATGAGGCCGCCGACCAGATCGCCGCCGCCACGAACAAGGCACTGGACGAGTGGAACCGCGAGCAGATGGAGCAGATCCGCAACGTCACCCCCGACATGAAGGAACTGTCCGCCGCGATCCAGGCCGCCAATGCCCAGCTTGACCAGGCCTGGTACCAGGCCGTCGCCGAGTCGAAGGTGAACCCGGCATGAGCGAGATGGTCTGGAACCCGAAGGCCTGGCAGGGCGCAGCCGACGCCTTCGACAAGGCGGCCAGCGGAGCCAGCGGCGCGCTGGGTTCGACCGTCTCCGGCACCACCGACCCGGCTGCCTGCGGTGCGGGCAGCGGGTATGCCACGGTCGACGGCGCAGTCTCGGTGATGCTGACGGTCTTCAACCAGATCATGATGGACAACGTCGTCACCACCCTGCGCGACGGCCTGGCCAGCGAATCCGGCGCGATGGAGGCCACCGCGAAGTCCCTGCGCGAAACCGAGCAGGCCAACACCGAACGCGCCCGGGCGATTGGGGACCAGCTATGAAGGTCAGCTTCTTCGGTCTCGATGTGGAGATCCCCGACGACCCGATCGCCTTCATCAAGAGCAAGGTCGTCCAGTTGCTCAACTACCTCGGCTACGAGTGGCCCTCCACCGACCCGGGCACCCTGCGCACCTGGGGCGGCGAGTGGGACGCGCTGCAGGGCAAGCTGAACACCTACATCAGCGAGTTGGAGTCCGGCGTCCGGCACATCGGCTCCACCAACAAGGGCACCGGCGTCGGTTCGTTCACCGACTACATGAACGGCGACGACTCGAACCTGCATTCGCTGAAGTCGATTGCGGCTGCCGCACCGTTCGCCGCCAATGCCTACACCGGCGCGGCCATCCTGATCGAGGGCCTGCGCGCCTACGTGATCGGCAAGATCATCCTGGACGCGGTGCAGCTGGCTGCAGCGATCATCTCCGGTGGCACCTCGGCCGCCGCGAGCTTCCTGGTCAACAAGGGCGTCGGCATGCTGATCAACATCGCGATCGAGACCGCGATCAACCAGTTGCTGGGAGCCTGAGATGGGGTTCAAGCCGCCGTCCGGCACCAGCAAGATCGTCAAGGAGTTCGTCGAGCGCCTCGACCTGGCCGCCAAGCGTTCGATCGACGACATCCCGGTACCGCGGACCAAGCCGGACCTGCCGCCCACCAAACCGAAGCCCAAGCCGGACGCACCCAACCCGCGTCCGGACGGCCCCACGCCGAAGCCCGACAGCCCGAATCCCAAGCCGGATGGCCCGGACCCGAAGTCCGACCCCAACCGGAGCGACCGTGGCGACGGCCGGGACAACAAGGGCCGTTTCACCGGCGACGGTGGTTACGGCAAGGACTACGAGAAGCAGGGGCTGGACGCGCTGGCCGAACGCCGTGGCGTCACCATCGAACGCCAGCAGGTCAAGGCGAGCGTCGACGGCGTGGACAATGGCCGGTTCTTCGACGGCCTGATCGACAACGGCGACGGCACCTGGACCGCCGTCGAGGTGAAGGGCGGCACCGCCACCCGGAACGCCGCCCAACGGGCGTTCGACAATGCCGTCAATGCCGGTACCCCGGCCTATGCCACACTTGACGGCGTACGCATCAAGATCACCAGCGTCATCCTGGAGGTAGTGCCATGACCCAGGTCGGTTCCACCGACAACGGCCGGTCACACATGACGGCAGTCCTCGGCGGGCCGCTCGGTGTGCTGCGCGCGCTGACCCGGCTGAACGCGACAACCTTCTACGCCTACTCGATCTGGCACTACCCGGACGGGATTGACTTCTACAAGGTCGACTACGACGAGATCGAGGAATACCTGCAGACTGCCGGCTCGGCCGAGCGGATGACCGTCGAGGTGCGCGAGAAGGACCCGGACGGCGGCTACGTCCAGTACGTGCTGGCGACCGAACCGATCACCGGCGAACCGAGCGAGACCATCGTCTGGGACGGGCACAGCACGCAAGTGCATCCCGAGGAGGTCTTCACCGCAGAGCAGGCGGCGCCGCTGTTCGAGGAGTACTTCAAGACCGGCCGGATCAGCCAGCGCGTCCCCCGGCGCGAATTGGACCTGGGCTGATCAGGTCTATTCGTCGTTGCTGGTGAGGTTCCGGACGTAGGCGATCGCCTCGTTGATCTCGCCGTCGAAGAGCATCTCGCCGCGGTTCAGCACGACGCCGCGCTCGCAGACCGACGAGACCAACTCCAGGTCGTGACTGACGACAACCAGCGTCTGGCCGGACGCGCGTAGCTCGCGGATCTTGGCGATGCACTTGCGCTGGAAGGGCTCGTCACCGACGGTCAGGATCTCGTCCACCAGGAAGATGTCGGGTTCGCTG
>JAXGOU010000054.1:0-2885 GCA_040767325.1 Brooklawnia sp.
GCCGCGGGGATCATCAGCAGCGGCACCGGCCCGCTGACGATGCCGAGCACGTAGAGCACGGTCATGAAGCCGATGGAGTAGAGGAACCCGCGGAACAGCGCCATGAAGATCTCGCCGATCGCCACGTCCATCGGCCCCAGTGAGGTGGTGACCATCGTCTGGTAGGTCTTGGCGAACTTCATCTTGAAGAAGACGTTCCAGGTGGAGTCGTAGATGGCCCCGTTCATTGCCGAGGACGCCAGCAACGCAGGCGCGATGAAGGAGATGTACTGAACCGGACGCCCGCCCGGCCCGGTGACGGTGCCGATCATGGCGCCCAGCCCGTAGCCCATCGCCAGCAGGTAGAGCACCGGCTCGAAGAAGCCGGAGACGATCACGATCCAGTTCTGCGTCAGGATCGCCTTGAAGCCGCGCTCGATCACCGAGTGCGCGTTGCCGGAGTAGTTGCCCTTGAATGGACGCGGCCTCGATAGCCGCTTGACGGTTTCGGCCACCGGGCCGGTGGTGGCCTGATCGGATCGGTCGACGCTCATCCGGCCAACCTCCGGGTGTAGTTGCGCCGGGCCAGCACCAGGCCGAGCACGGCGAGCACGACCAGGTAGGCCAGGTGGGTCGCGGCCATGGTGGGCGATACCTGATGGCCGTAGGTGGCGGCGCGGGCCAACTCGGTGCCGTGCCAGATCGGCGAGATCCAGCCGATCCAGTGCAGGTAGCTGGGCATGTTGGCCAGCGGGAAGAAGGTGCCCGCGAACAGGAACATCGGCATCACGACGAACCGCTGGATCGCGGCGAACTGGAAGCCTTCCTCCTTGAGGGTCGCCGAGTAGGCCTGCAGTGGTGCGCCGAAGGCGATGCCGGCCAGCGTTGCGATCGGGACCAGCAGCCAGGCCCACGGGCTGGTCAGCGCCCCGAACAGCCAGAGGAAACCCAGCCCGAGCGCGCTTTGGATCGCGTAGCGGGCGACTGCCGTCAACTGGTGGCCCAGCGCGATCTGCCCGGGCGAGAGCGGGGACGCGGCCGGCCCGAAGTAGATGCGCCGCCACTTGAAGCCCTCCATCACCGGGAAGGTCATCTCGCCAGTCGCGGTCTGCACCGCAGACGACACCACGATGGCCGGGGCGACGAAGACCAGATAGGCCACGCCATCGACCGAGTCGGTGTGGGCATCCACCAGCCCGCCCAGGGCCACGCCCATCGCCATCAGGTAGAGCACGAGTTGGCCCAGGTCGTACATCAGGACGCTGACCAGGTACGACCTCAGCTGCCGGACCATATGTTCGGCGAAGAACCACCAGCCCCAGCGGCGCGCCGACGTGGCCTGCTGCAACGGTGTGGTTGGCAGGCCGGTGTAGACGCGTCCGGTGTCTGGGGCCGCGATGTGCACGGTGCCGCTGGTAGAGCCGGACGGGGCGGTGGCGTCACTCAACGAGGCTCCTACCCGTCAGGCGCAGGAAGACGTCCTCGAGCGAGGAGCGGCGGACCAGCGAGGTGCGCGGTTGCAGTCCGCGGCTGAGCACCTCGTCAACGGCGGCCTCGCCGGAGTCGGCATAGATCAGGACGCGGTCAGGCAGCACCTCTTGTCGCTCACCGATGCCGGCCAACTGCTCGACGGCGGACGCGGTGCCGTTCGCCCCGAAGCGGAGTTCCAGCACCTCGCGGGTCGAGTACTTGCGGATCAGGGCGGCGGGGGAGCCCTCGGCCATGATGCGTCCCTTGTCGATCACGATCAGCCGATCGCAGAGTTGCTCGGCCTCGTCCATGAAGTGGGTGGTCACGATCAGCGTGACGCCCTCCTCCTTGAGCCGGAAGAGCCGATCCCACAGGATGTGCCGGGCCTGCGGGTCGAGGCCGGTGGTGGGCTCGTCCAGCAGCAGGATCTTGGGTTCGTTGACCAGGCCGCGAGCGATGGTCAGGCGGCGCTTCATGCCACCGGACAGTTCGGAGACCTTCGACTTGGCCTTGTCGGTGAGCTGGGCGAACTTGAGCAGTTCGTCGGCCTTGGGCCGCAGCCACGAGTAGGGCAGGCCGAAGTAGCGGCCGTAGATGACGATGTTCTCCTTGACCCGCAGTTCCTCGTCCAGGTTGTCCTGTTGCGGTACCACGCCCAGATGCGCCCGGACGTGCGGGCCGTGGGTCTCGGGGTCGAGGCCGACCACGGTGAGTTCGCCGCCGCTGCGGTCGAGAGTGCCACCGATCATTCGCATGGTGGTGGACTTGCCGGCGCCGTTGGGCCCGAGCAGGCCGAAGCTCTCGCCCTGGGCCACCTCGAACGAGATGTGGTCAACGGCGGTGAAGTCTCCGTACTTCTTCACCAGGTCAACCGCCCGGATCACTGACTCAGCCACGGTGCAACGGTAGAGCACAAGGGGATGGGTGACGAACCACGTTGGCATTGCCGGGTGACCTAGGCTTGCCTGCGACATGTCTGCGCCCACGTCCGCCACTGCGCCCCGGATCGAGTTCGATCCCGGGCTGCCGATCAGCGCCCACGCGGAGCAGATCGCCGAGTTGGTGCGGAAGCACCAGGTCGTGGTGGTGGCGGGGGAGACCGGCTCGGGCAAAACCACCCAGTTGCCCAAGATCTGCCTGCTTGCCGGACGCCAGCGCATCGGCCACACCCAACCGAGACGAATCGCGGCGCGCAGCGTCGCGGAGCGCATCGCGTCCGAGATGGGTGTGGCGCTCGGCGAACTGGTCGGTTACCAGGTGCGGTTCACCCGGCAGACCGGACGCGAAACGCGGATCAAGCTGATGACCGACGGCATCCTGCTCGCCGAGATCACCCGCGACCGCGAGCTACGCCGCTACGACACGATCATCATCGACGAGGCCCACGAGCGCAGCCTGAACATCGACTTCCTGCTCGGCTACCTGAAACAGTTGTT
>JAXGOU010000055.1:0-2628 GCA_040767325.1 Brooklawnia sp.
AGTCACCGCGGTGAACAGGATCGGCACGTCGGTGATGACCTGGGCGGTGGCCTGGGCGGTCGGGGTGGCGATCGCGAGCACCAGGTCGAGGTTCGCGCTGGCGAACTTGTTGGCGATCGAGCTGGCGGTCGCCTGGTCGCCCTGGGCGTTCTGCTCGTCGTAGCTCACTTTCAGGCCCGCTTCCTCGAGGGCGGCCTTGAAGCCATCGCGCGCCGCGTCCAGGGACGGGTGCGAAACGATCTGGGTGATGCCGATCTTGTACTCCTGGTCGGAGCCACCGGTGCTGGCGCCGCCACCGCAGGCGGTGAGCGCCAGGGCGCCGGCCACGGCCAGCGCGCCGACGATGCGCAAGGGGTTCTTCACGATTGGGTCCTCCACGTCCTGATGTGCGTACCGCGCGGCTGCCGCGGCGCGCTGCAGTGGCTCACGCTACCGTCTCGGCTTTCGGACGCAGTTGGCGTCTCACCCAGCGCAACCGCGGCTGGCCAGCGGCATCGGACCTCGTGGCCGCTCAGGCCCGGTCGGCGTCGAAGCCGTCCTGCGGCTCGGCCGGGTCCTCGCGCGGCGGAAAGAGGATGTCGTCGCGACGCCTGCCGCGGATCCGCCAGATCAGGTAGCCGCAGACCAGCATCAGCGGCCAGAAACCCATCGCCATCGGGATGTACAGGGCCGAGGCCTCGCCGATGAAGGACAGCACGAACGCATAGACGATCGCGATCGGGGTCAGCGGCAGCAGGTAGTCCTTGGCCAGCTTCCCGACGTTCCGCTTCGCAACTTCCGTGGGTGCCGTTGGGGTGGATGGTTCCTGCGGCTCGCCACGTCGCACCGCACGCGACTCCGCTCGGGGTACCGGAGCCCACCTGCGGCCGTCGGTGGGCAGCGAGGCCAGCAGGTCGTCGAATTCGGCTCGATCCTCAGCGGTGACCGCGGTGCGCATCGCGTCCCGGAATCGGGTGGGCGAGATCTTGCCGGACGCCATCAGCTTGTTGAGCGCGTCTTGCGCGGCCATCCGCTCATCGCTGCTGATCGGCTCGGTCATGGCGTCAGGCTACTGGGCCGTGAATCAACTGCGGGGCGGCTGCGTCCAACCGCCCGGCTGGCCGCCATCGCGGCCGTCCGACTGGTAGGTGTCGGTGATCGGCGGCGGGTACTGCGGCGGGGGCGGCGGCGGATTGATCGCCGGGTACTGCTGACCGGCCGGTGGGAACGCCTGCCGGTTGCGGTACCGCTCGCGCTGCTGCTTGGTGACCAGCGCCGGGCGGATGAACAGGAAGAAGATCCAGATCATCCACCACATGCCGCCGGTGCCGTTGGGCGCGATGAAGATCCATGCCATCAGCAGGGCCACGCCCATGCCGACCAGCCAGGGCTTCGAGTTGCGCAGAAAGGTCTTCCAGGCCGGTTCCTGCTCGGGCCAGGCCGGGTTCGGTTGCGGCTGGCCGGTGGCCTGGTAGGGCGCCAGTTGCTGGTGGGAATCCGGTGTCCAGGCGTACCCCTCGGCGCCCGGCAGGTCGGCCAGCAGTTGCTCCAGTTGGTAGGAATCCTCGGTTCGCAGGGCGGTCTCGGTGCGTTGGGCCAGCGTTGCCTGGTCCAGGAAACCGGCGGAATGCTGGCGCTGCAACTCGGCGATCACCCGGTCGCGGTCCGCGTCCTCAATCGGCTGGGGGTACATGGTTCAAGGGTACGCGGTGGGGGAACACCCCGTTTGGGCCATCAGTGCGCCACGGCGCCCAGCGGATAGAGTTGGCGCGTCGTCCGATGGTTGGACGTGAGGGAGGCATTGATGAGCGAGGACCAGATCCAGCAGAACAAGCGGATCGTCCAGAAGTTCGGCGGTTCGTCGGTGGCCGACGCGGACTCGATCAAGCGGGTTGCCCGCCGGGTGTTGGCGGCCAAGCAGGACGGCTACGAAGTGGTCGTGGTCATCTCCGCGATGGGCGACACCACCGATGAGTTGATGGACCTCGCGCTCCAGGTCAGCCCCCAGCCGCGTCCCCGCGAACTCGACATGCTGTTGACCACCGGCGAGCGGCAGTCCGCCGCGCTGTTGGCCATGGCGCTGAACGACCTCGGGGTGGAGGCGCTGAGCTACACGGGTAGCCAGGCCGGCGTCATCACCACCGCCCAGCACGGCAACGCCCGCATCATCGACATCACTCCCGGACGCATCCGCAAGTCGCTGGAGGAGGGCTACATCGTCATCGTGGCCGGCTTCCAGGGGGTTTCGCAGACCACCAAGGACGTCACGACGCTGGGTCGCGGCGCGTCCGATACCACCGCGGTCGCGCTGGCCGCAGCGCTTGGCGCCGAGACCTGCGAGATCTACACCGACGTGGACGGCGTCTACACCGCCGACCCACGGATCGTGCACGGCGCCCGGCAGATCGCGCAGATCAGCTATGACGAGATGCTCGAGTTGGCTGCCTGCGGCGCCAAGATCCTGCACCTGCGCTGCGTCGAGTACGCCCGCCGCGAGGGCGTGACCATCCACGTGCGCAGTTCATTCAGCAACAAGCCCGGCACGCTCGTGACCGGAACCGTCGACATGGAGAAGGGCAGTGCCATGGAAGAGGCCATCATCTCGGGGATCGCGCACGACCGCGGCGAGGCCAAGGTCACCGTCGTCGG
>JAXGOU010000056.1:0-2449 GCA_040767325.1 Brooklawnia sp.
CAGTCCCGATGCCCGGCGCGAAGGCCAGCCATGCCGAGCTTGTGCAGGCGCTGATCGCCCGCTGGCCGGAAAGCCACCCCCAGCCATCGCTGGCCCGGATTACCGCGCTGTGCGACCTGCTGGGCGACCCGCAGCAGGCCTACCCGGTCATCCAGATCACCGGCACCAACGGCAAGGGCTCGACCGCGATCATGATCGACGCCCTGCTGCGATCGCTGGGACTGCGGACCGGACGGTTCTCCAGCCCGCACCTGGTGGACGCCACGGAGCGCATCTGCATCGACGGCGATCCGATCAGCCCGGAGGACTTCGACGACACCTGGCGGCAGATCGCGCCGATGGTCGCGATGGTTGATGAGCAGCGGCTGGGTGGGGTGCCGATGACCTTCTTCGAGGTGATCACCGCCATGGCCTACGCGGACTTCGCCGACGCCCCGGTCGACGTCGCCATCGTCGAGGTCGGCATGGGGGGCACCTGGGACGCCACCAGCGTCGCGGACGCCGAGGTTGCCGTGGTGGCACCCATCTCGCTCGACCACACCCACCTGCTCGGGTCCACGATCGCCGAGATCGCCGGCGAGAAGGCGGGCATCATCAAGCCGGGATCGACGGCGGTGTTGGCGGCCCAACAGCCCGAGGCGGCGCAGGTCCTGATGAGCAGGTGCGCCATGGTGGGCGCGCCGATGGTGCGGGAGGGGATCGACTTCGCATTGCTGGACCGGCAACCGGCAGTCGGCGGGCAGTTGCTCCGGATCGATGCCGCCGACGGCCCGATCGGTGACTTGTTCCTGCCGCTCTTCGGGGCCCACATGGCCCACAACGCCGCGCTGGCCGTGGCGGCCGTCGAGACGTTCCGGGGCGGCGCCCTGAGCGGGGAAGTGCTCTACGACGGCCTGTCGAACGCCCTCGCCCCGGCCCGGCTCGAGCCGATTGGCCAGGATCCGGTGGTCGTGTTGGACACCGCCCACAACCCACATGGCGTGGCGGCGACCCTGGCCGGACTCCGCGAAGCGTTCACCGCCCAGCCGCTGATCGGCGTGGTCGCGATGATGCGCGACAAGGCGGTGGACGAGGTTCTCGACCTGGCCGATGAACTCGACACCATTGTGGTGACGTCGATGCCGGACATCAGCCGGGCGTTGCCCCTCGAGGAACTGGCCGAGTTGGCGTCCGACTCGTTCGACGTCGGCGGGTGCACACCGCACCCACCGGAGGCGGCCATCGATTTGGCGCGTGGACTGGCCCAGCAGGCTGGTCCGGAGTCCGTCGTGTTGGTGATCGGATCGGTCTACCTGGCCGGGCAAGTGCGCGAACTGCTGGTCCAACAGGCCGAGGCTGAGTCCTGGCTGGAAGAGAACTTGTGAGTCACCACTAGCATTCGTTCATCGTCCTCCCCTGCTTGTAGGGTCGTTGTCATGAGTGAAACCGAGCGCACCTTGGTGCTGGTCAAGCCGGACGGTGTCGAGCGCGGCCTGGTCGGCCAGATCATCTCCCGCTACGAGGCCAAGGGCCTGGCCTTGCTGGCCCTGGAACTGCGCACTGTCGATGCCGACTTGGCGGCCAAGCATTACGCCGAGCACGTCGGACGCGCCTACTACCCAGACCTGGAGCGGTTCATCTGTTCGGGACCGCTGGTGGCCATGGTGCTGCAGGGCGAGCGGGCCATCGAGGCCGTGCGGGCACTCAACGGCATCACCGACTCGGCTGTGGCCGCTCCAGGCACCATCCGCGGTGACTACTCCTTGTTCAAGGACAAGAACCTGGTGCATGCCTCGGACGCGCCGGACAGCGCAGCCCGCGAGATCGCGCTCTGGTTCCCTGAGCTGGGCTGAGCCATGAGCGGTACGCCCGCGCCGGTCAACCCGCCGCAGCAGCCGAACCCCAACCAGCCCATCCCGCCGATGCCGGCCGGGCCGTTGAACGCGCCGGTCTACGGGCCGCGGCTGCCGGGTCACCCCGGCCCGCACCAACAGGGCATGGTGCCCCCGCCGAACCCCATCGCCAACCCCAGTGGGTTCGAACCCACGCTGCCGGTGGTGCAGACCGACTACCCGAACTTCTGGCGTACCCCGGCCTGGCGGGTATTGCGGCCGATCCTGGCGCTGGGCATGGGTGTGGGCCTGTTCTTCATCGGGCTGATCTCGCTGGTCTCCGTGGCCGTGGTGATCGACTCGCTGACTGGACGCGCCGATCCGCTCGCCCCCGACTACGACCCGACGCAACTGACTGCGATGGGCTTCCTGTCCAACAACCTGAGCCTGGCGGCCCTGATCCCGATAGCGCTGGCCGCGTCCTGGCTGATCTTCAAGCAACGCCCGGGCCACCTCGTCAGCGTCGCCGGGACGCTGCGCTGGGGCTGGTTGGTGCGCTGCATGCTGGTCATCCTGCCGCTGTGGGTGGCGTATTCGGCGCTGGATATCTGGCTGGTGGCCCGCGCCGGTCAGATGCC
>JAXGOU010000057.1:0-2232 GCA_040767325.1 Brooklawnia sp.
CGCCGCCAGCCTGTCGCCACGACGGGGGTGACGAGGAATCCCTGCTCGGCGGCCTCGATCGCCGGCTGCAGGACCCGCTCGAACCGCAGCCGTCCGAACCGCTCGTGCAGGTCGGCCCAGGCCTGCACCGCGCCCGGCACCGTCACCGACGCCCAGTCGTGCGGCGGTATCCGCGTCCAGCCCTTGGCCCGCAGGTCAGCGGCCGCAAGTGCGGCGGGGGAGCGACCGGAGCCGTTCAGCCCGTGCAGTTGGCCGGCGTCCCAGACCAGGGCGAAGGCATCCGAACCAAGCCCGTTCGAGCAGGGCTCGACAACGGTAAGGCAGGCCGCGGTCGCGATCGCCGCGTCCACTGCGGAGCCACCGTCCTGCAGGACGCGAAGCCCGGCCTGCGCGGCCAACGGCTGGCTCGTCACCACCGCACCATGGCGCGCGAACAACGGGCGGCGACGGCCCGATTCGGCCAACACATCGAGATTCATCGGCAACGTTGCCATGGCGCAAGCCTAGGGTGGGCGGCGCGTCGAATGCTGCCCGGGCATGGCACTGGGGGCCGGTCCGTCATGGACCAGCCCCCAGCGTTAGGCGTTTCTTGACGGCTCGGCCGCCTGCGGGATTACCTCAGCCCTCGGGGCGAGGCTCCGGCTGTCCGACCCTGTCCTTGAGGAAGTCCTGAGCCTGGTCGACCTGGCCTTCGAACTTGTTGGCGGTCTTGTCGTCAACAAAGTCACCGGCCTTGTCAATTGCCTGCTCGATCTGGTCCTCATGTGAATCGGCGGCGGCCTTGAGGTCGTCGAAGAGCCCCATCAGAACCTCCTTTCTCTCGACAGTGCACCGACTGCTGTCAGGCGCTCGAATCAGCCTAGGAGCCTGCCGATCTGCATTCAACGTCGCATGTGATATGCGGCTGGTGTCCCAGCAAGTCAGGGCAGGCCGAGGACGCGTCCGAGCGCGGCGGCCGCCGCCCCGAGGATCACCACCAGCAGGAACGGGGCGCGCAGCCAGAGCGCGACACCGGCCGCTAGCAGGGCGAGAACCCGGGAGTCCAGCGAGAGCGCCTGGCCGTTCGCGAATGCGTTGGACGCCACCAGCGCGGCCAGTAGCCCGATCGTCATCGCCCGGCTGAGGTGCTGGAACCGGTCGGATTCCAGCCAGGCCCGGGGCAGCAGGTAGCCGACCATCTTGGTCGCGAACGCGATCAGGCTGGCCAGGATGATCCACCCCCACAGGTTCATCGGCGCGCCTTCCACAGGTGGGCGCCCACGGCGACCGCAGCGGCGAGCAGCAACGGGACGCCCGGTGGGGCGAACGGCACGGCGATCACTGTCACCAGGGCGCAGACCACGGCCAGCGCGGCGGCGTCCCGGCTGCGCAGCCTCGGCCAGAGCAGACCCAGGAAGGCGGCCACCGCCGCCCCGTCCAGGCCCCAGACGCGTGGGTCGCCCATCGCATTGCCCGCCCAGGCGCCCAGGAAGGTGAACAGGTTCCACAGCAGCCAGACCCCGACCCCGGCCGTCCAGAAGCCACGATGCCGTTCCAGGTCGTCGGACGCGGCCGAACTGGTGGCGAACGACTCGTCGATCGACAGGTGCGCCATCAGCGGTTTCATCGCTCGTACCGGGCGCAGGGACGCATTGAGTTGGGCTCCGTAGACCGCGTTCCGGACGCCGAGCAGCGTGGCGGCCGCCATGGCTGCGCCGCCACCCCCGGCGAGCGTCCCGATGAAGGCGAACTGCGAACCGCCGGTGAACATGATGGCGCTCAGCACCTGGGCCTGCAGCCGGTCGAGGCCGGCGGCCACCGCGAGCGCGCCGAACGAGATGCCATACAGGCCGGTGGCCAACGAGACCGACAACCCCATCTGGACGGCGGGGCTGCGCCAGATGCTGCTCACCGGTCGGCGTGCTCGACGGACGCTGGTGCGTCCGAGACCTGCTCCTGACGGCGAATGCGGCGCCACAGCACGAAGCCGACCACCAGTACCACCAGGGCAACCGATCCGCCGATGGCCAGCCACGGCGAGAAGTGGTACAGCGCCACCCACAGTTCGAAACCGACGAAGCCGACCGTGCCGTAGAGCAGGGCCCACAGGGTCGAGCCGACCACCAGCGCGGGGATGAAGCGGCTCAGCGCCATCTTCAAGCCGCCGGCAGCCAGCAGGATCAGGGTCTGGAAACCGACCGTCAGGAAGCAGATGGCCACCACGGGCGCGCCATAGCGGGACACCAGACCGGT
>JAXGOU010000058.1:0-2096 GCA_040767325.1 Brooklawnia sp.
CAGCGCGGCGAACCCGAGGCCGGCAGTGACCACGACGCTGGCCAGCAGGCCGAGCCCGAGATCCGAACCGGTCGACGGCAGGCCCGGCTTCTTGTCGGGCAGCAGCGAGACTGCCGTCGACGTCGTCGCACAGGACGGCGCAGCGCAGTCGAGCGGCGGTGTCGCCGGCCCACCCAGGATCGGGTTGGTCGGAATGCCGGTCACCGGATCGGTCGACCATCCAGTGGTGTCGAAGACCACGTTCTTGGCCACCCGATCACCGCCAGGCTTCGCAACCACCGTGTAGCTGATGGTCGCGGTCTCACCCACGCCCAGCGCGCCACTCCAGACCAGCCGGCCGTCGCGGACGAAGCCGCCGCCGCTGCTGGCGTTCGGGACACCCGACAGCGTCGCGTCGTCCAGCACGCCGGACAGGTCGTCGACGAACGACGCCGGATCGGTGGCAGTGAACGGGACGTCCCCGTCGTTGGTGACGGTGACTGTGTAGGTCAGCGTCTGCCCATTCGAGACCGCCGCCGAGGAAGCGGTCTTGCTGATCGCGATCGACTTCACCGGCGGCACCACCGGAGTGGTGGTGGTCACGCAGGTGGGTGCGATGCAGTCGACCGGCGGCGTCACCGTGGTGGGCGGGGGTCGGATCGACCACCGGCGGGTTCGCCGGATCGGTCGGAATGACCGGCTCACCGGTGATCGGGTCGAGCGGCAGCCCGACGTCCGGCTTGGTCGGATCGCCCGGATCAGGCTCGACCAGCGGCGATTGGACTGGAACGCAACGTTGGTCAGCGCCATGTCACCGGCCTCGGTCAGTCCTCTTCCGGGTCGAAGGTCACGATGTCGCGACGCATGGCGGCCACCACCTGACGGCAGTTTCCGGCAAGAATCCCGCTGCCTGGTGCCTGGCTGATCTGGCCCGCCAGATCGACCACCTGACGCACCCAGCGGACGAAGTCACCGGCCGGCAGTTGGCTGCGGCCCAGCACGAAGGCCAGCGACTCCCCCGCCGCCCAGTCGTGGGCCGCCTCGGCGAAACCGATGTCCGGCGCCGGCGAGCGATCGACCTTGTGGTCTCGTTCCACCTGGCCAAGATCGCGCCAGATACCCCGGATCCGGCTCTGGGCTACCTCGGATTCCCGGTCGGGCATTCGATGCATCGCCAGCTCGACCGTCGGGCGGGACTCGTAGACCAGGGTGGACAACACCGCGGCCAACTGCGGCACCGTCAGGTCGTCCAGCACGTGTGCGCGGATGGCCTCGGCGACGACCAGGTCGAGTTCGTTGTAGATGCGGGCGAGCAGCCTGCCGGATTCGGTGACCTGGTCGCCGGCCAGGTAGCCGAGAGAGTCCAGCACGGCGCAGATCCGATCGAACTTGTTCGCGATGGACTGGGCGCGAGCGTTGGCCTTGGCCCGCAATTGGGAGCGGTCGCGTCCAAGTCGCAACGCCTGTTCGGCCGCCCGGGCGTGCTCTTCCCGTTCTGGGCAGCCATGACAGGGATGGGCCCGCAGTTCGGTCCGCAGTCCGGCGATCCGGTCCGCGAGTACCTCGTCCGGCCTGGGACGCTCCACCTTGCCCGGCTGCGCGCCGAGGGTTTCCAGCCGACCGGCGAGCGCATTGCCGAACTGCCGGCGATCGGACGCCGAGTGCACGTCGAAGCGCTTCGGCAGTCGCACCCGGGAGACCGCCTGCACGATCTGGTTGACGTCCCGCTCGGCCAACTGGACGATCTGGCGTTCCGCGGTCATCACCAGCGGGTGCGGCCGCTGGGCATTGCCCGCCGCGATCACCGCCGCCCAACCCTGATGCTTGCCGGCGGGGATCCAGAAGACATCACCGGGTTCCAGCGCGATCAGTGAGTGCGCCAATTCGGCTGCGTGGTCGAGCTTGCGCAGCCGGGAGACCTCGGCCTCCAGTTCACCGATCTGCGCGCGAAGTTCCGCGTACTCACGGAAATCGCCGAGGTCGCAGGTCGCTTGGGCCCAGAGTTCGGCGGCTGCTTCTTCGTCCCGGCCCGCCTGCCTGGCCAGTTGGACGACCCGGCGATCGGTCTGGAACTGCGCGAAGCTCTGCTCGAGCAGCGCGCGCGCCCTGGTCCGGCC
>JAXGOU010000059.1:0-2065 GCA_040767325.1 Brooklawnia sp.
GGGACGCGCGGCTGCGATCGAGGGCATCGCGCTGAAGAAGCCGGGCTACCCGGCCGACGTGGCGGGCCCGATCCTCTGGTTGGCCGACAACGTGACCTCCGGCTTCGTGACCGGCACGGTCACAGATGTCAACTGTGGGGCCTACTTCACCTGATCGGCTGCTGAGCCAGGCTCAGTAGTCCATCTGCATGGCCTGGAGTACCTCGCCGAGCGTCGCGTCCGCGACCTCGTTGGCGCGCTGGTTGCCGTCCCGGAGCACCTCGGCGAGGTAGCCCGGGTCGGCGGCCAATTCTGCGCGCCGGGCGCGGATCGGCGCCAGGTGCTCGTTGATCGCCTCGGTGACCACGCGCTTCAGGCCACCGCCACCGCCGTCGCCGATTTCGGCGGCCACCTCGTCGGCGGACCGCCCGCTGCACAGCGCGGCCAACATCAGCAGGTTGGCGACCTCCGGGCGATTGGCCGGATCGTAGGTGATCAGCCGTTCGGCGTCCGTCTTGGCCTTCTTGATCAGATTCGCAGTCTCATCCGCAGTCATGCCCAACTCGATGACGTTGCCCTTGGACTTGCTCATCTTCGTGCCGTCCAGGCCGAGGATCATCGGGGCTGCCGACAGCAAGGCGTCGGCCTGCGGGAAGACCGGCTCAGCAGCGTCGACGCGTCCATAGCGCTCGTCGAATCGACGGGCGATCAGCCGGGTCACCTCGATGTGCGGCAGTTGGTCCTTGCCAACCGGCACCAGGTTCGCCTTGCAGAACAGGATGTCGGCCGCCTGGTGCACCGGGAAGGTCAGCATCAGCCCGCTCATCGGGCGATCGGAGTTCGCCAGTTCGTCCTTGACCGTCGGGTTGCGGCGCAACTCGGCGTCGGTCACCAGCGACAGGAACGGCAGCAACAACTGGTTCAGCGCCGGGATCGCAGAGTGGGTGAAGATCGTCGACCTGTCTGGGTCGATGCCTGCCGCCAGGTAGTCGGCCATCGCGCTGTAGACGTTCTCCTTGAGGTCGCCCACCCCGTCGCGGTCGTAGATGACCTGGTAATCGGCGATCAGCACGAACGTCTGGAGGCCCATGTTCTGCAACCGGACGCGATTGGTCAACGAGCCGAAGTAATGGCCGATGTGCAGCTTTCCGGTCGGGCGATCACCGGTCAGCATCCGGTATCGCTCCGGATGGACGGCCAGATCGGCCTCGATCGCGTCACTGCGTTGCTGGCTGGCGCGCAGCGTCCCCTCGACCTGTGCTGCCAGTTCCACGTCACTCATCCTGCCGACCACTCCTCACGTACCAGCCCAACCGTGCACAGCATAGCGACGGTTCGGTGACCAGCTCGACGCGTTGGCCGCCGGGACTACCCCGCGACTCCCCCACGGCCGGCGATCCGCCGTAGTAGTTCTCGGTATGCCGGTTCCCGTGTGGTGACGCAACCCAGGTCATGGTCGACCTTGCCCGTGCCGTGGTAGTCGCTGGACCCGGTACGCACCAGGTCGAGCCGGGCGCCCAGTCGGTGGTACAGGTCGCGGGTGGACGCGTCGTGCAGCGGGTAGTCCACCTCGATGCCGTCCAGCCCGTGCTCGGTGGCCAGCCGCTCGATGACCTCGCCGGTCAGCACGTCGGCCACGCCCCGGATGCCCGGATGGGCGATGACGACTGCGGCCCCGGCCTGGTGCAGCAGGTCGAAGGCCCGGACGAGTTCCAGGGTGGGGCGGGGCACGTAGGCCGGCCCGTCGTGGTCCAAGTGGTGCGCGAACGCCTCGTCGCGGCTTGTCAGATAGCCCTTGGCCACCAACGCGTCCGCCACGTGCGGGCGACCCAGGGCTGTCTCGGCGCTGGCCGACTGGGCGCGGACGTCATCCATGGTGATCGACAGGCCGAGTTCGGCCAGTCTGGCGAGCATGGCCGGCAGGCGATTGAGCCGGCCCTCGCGCATCCGGGTCAGTTCGGCGTTCAACTCAGCGTCGTCCGGCCGCGGCCCGTAGCCCAGCACATGCACATCCGCCCCGGCCAGCCGCGCGCTCACCTCGACCCCGCCCAGCACGTGCACGCCGATCCGTCGCCCGGCCTGCCGT
>JAXGOU010000006.1:0-99710 GCA_040767325.1 Brooklawnia sp.
GCGAGCCGCGGGTCTTCTTGTCGCGACCCATCAGTTCTCGCAGGTCCGACCAGTCGGCTCCCTGGTAGCTGGTCGGCAGGCCGAGCGCCGCCAGGAGCCGCCGGTGGGTGTCCACCGCTGCGTCCGGCAGGCCGAGGATCCGGCGGGACAGGAGCGCAGCGAAGACCATGCCCAGTGCCACGGCCTCGCCGTGCCGGATGCGGTACTGCTCGTGGGCCTCGATGGCATGGCCCAGGGTGTGCCCATAGTTGAGCAGTTCCCGGCCGATCCGCGAGCCCACCGAGGTGGCCTCACGCAGGTCATTCGCGACCACGTCCGCCTTGAACTGGACGGCGCGGCGCACCAGTTCTGCCAGCCGGGCGCTGGTGACGTTGCGGGCGTTCTCGGGATTCTGCTCGATCAGTTCCAGGATCCGGGCATCCCGGACGAAGCCTGCCTTGACCACTTCGCCCAGGCCGGAACTCACCTCACGGTCCGGCAGGCTGCCGAGCAGGTCCAGGTCGCACAGCACGCCCCGCGGCTCGTGGAAGGCACCGACCAAGTTCTTGCCCTCGGGCAGGTCGATGCCGGTCTTGCCGCCGACGGCGGCGTCCACCATGGCCAACACGGTGGTGGGCACGCTGATGTGGTCGATGCCGCGCAGGAAGCTCGCCGCCACGAAGCCGGCCAGGTCGGTGGTCGCCCCACCACCCACGCCGATGATCAGGTCGGAGCGGGTGAACCCGGCTGCGGCCAGACCGCGCCAACACTCCACCAGGGTGTCCGGCGTCTTGGCGGACTCGCCCTCCGGCACGCCGATGGCCAGCACGGAGGTCTGGTCCGAGCCGGCCCGGCGCGAGACCTCGAGCGCGGCCTCGGCGACCGGTTCGCCGTAGATGACTGCCACCCGGGACGCCTGGCCGATCAAACCGGGCAGCGCTTCGAGCGCCCCGTTGTCGATCTCGACCGAGTAGGGGTGCGCCGTGTTCACGCGGACGCTACTCATGACACCTCCGCCAGGTTCAGGCCGGCGATCACCGTGCGGGCAACCTGGGCAGGAGTACGACGATCGGTGTCCACCGCCAGGGTGGCCACCTCGGCGTACAGGGGTTCGCGAGCCTCCGCCAGGCGGCTCCAGCGGCCGGCCACGTCACCGGCCAGCAAGGGACGATTGGTTGTGGTGCCGACGCGCTGCACCGCCTCGCGCACGGTCGCCCGTAGCCAGACCACCCGGTAGCCGTTCAGCGCTGCCCGTACCGCCGGATTGGTGACCGCGCCGCCGCCCAGTGCCACCACTCCCCCGTTGGCCAGCGCCTCCAGGGTGGCCGCCAACTCGAGTTCCCGGAAGGCGGACTCGCCCTCGGTCGCGAAGATCTCGGTGATCGGGCGGCCCTCGCCGTCCTCGATCATGTGGTCCACGTCGGTGAAGTCAGTGGCCAGCTTGCGCGCCAGCACCGCGCCCACCGTCGACTTGCCGACGGCCGGCGGGCCCACCAGCACGACCGTCTCAGGCATGGATCGACAACCCACGCTCGGCAACCTGGTGCAGGTAGCCGAGGTAGTTGCGGCGGGTTTCATCGAGCGAATCGCCACCGAACTTCTCCAGTGCGGCCTCCGCCAGCACCAGCGCGACCATCGCCTCCGCCACCACACCGGCGGCCGGAACCGCACAGACGTCGGAGCGCTGGTGGTGGGCCTGCGCCGGTTCGCCGGTGCGGGTGTCGATGGTCCGCAGTGCCCTGGGCACGGTGGCGATCGGCTTCATCGCGGCACGGACGCGCAGCACCTCGCCGGTTGACATGCCGCCCTCGGTGCCGCCGGAGTGCTGGGTCAGCCGCTCGATGCCGCTGCCGCCCGGCTGGATCTCGTCGTGGGCCTGGGATCCCCTGATCCGGGCCAGTTGGAAGCCGTCGCCCAGTTCGACGCCCTTGATGGCTTGGATGCCCATCAGGGCACCCGCCAACCGGGCGTCCAGTCGCCGGTCGCCCTGGATGTGACTGCCCAGCCCGGGCGGGCAGCCCCACGCCACGACCTCGACAACGCCGCCCAAGGTGTCGCCCTCGCGATGGCAGGCCTCGATCTCGGCCTGCATCCGGGCGCTGGCGTCCGGGTCAAAGCAACGCACCGGGTCAGCATCGATGGCGGGCAGGTCGGCCATCGAGGGGAACCGCTGGGGTTCGGCAGCGATGCCACCGAGTTCCACCACGTGGCTGAGCACCGTGATGCCGAACGCCTGGGCGAGGAAGTTCTGCGCGATGCGTCCGATCGCCACCCGTGCGGCCGTCTCGCGCGCGCTGGCCCGCTCCAGGACGGGGCGCGACTCGTCGAAGTCGTACTTCTGCATGCCGGCCAGGTCGGCGTGGCCGGGCCGCGGCCGGGTCAGCGGTTCGTTGCGGGCCAGGCCCGCCAGCACGTCGGGATCGACCGGATCGGGATCCATCACCTGTTGCCACTTCGGCCACTCGGTGTTGCCCACCATCACCGCGATCGGCGAACCCAGCGTCCGGCCATGGCGCACCCCGGTCAGCAGGGTCACCTCGTCGGCCTCGAACTTCATTCGCGCACCGCGACCGGCACCCAGCCGACGCCGGGCCAGGGCCTCGGCGATGTCGTCTGTCGTGATGGCCACATGGGCGGGGATGCCCTCGATGATTGCGACGAGGGCCCGTCCGTGGGATTCACCGGCAGTCACGTAACGCAGCATGCTGCCCAGTATCCCAGATCATCGGGAACCCTCCCGGTGATGCTCAGCCGCCCGTGCAGTGCTGCGGGTTGCTGCGGCACCAGGCCTGAAATTCCGCGACGTTCTGCTCGTGTTCCTCCCAGGTGGCGGCGAACTTGGTGGTGCCGTCCAGCGGGTTGGTGGCCACGAAGTAGAGGTAGTCGCCGGTGGTGGGATTCACCGCGGAGTTCAGCGAGTTGCGTCCCGGGTTCGAGATCGCACCCGGCGGCAGGCCGTCGTGCACGTAGGTGTTGTAGGGCGAGGGGTTGGCGCGCTCTTCGTCGGTGGTGGTCACCGTGCCGGGTGAGTTGACCGCATAGATGACCGTCGAGTCGAGTTGCAGCTTCATCCCGGCCGCCAACCGGTTGTAGAGCACCTGGGCGATGTCCGGCCCGTACTTCGGGTCGCGGGTCTCCTTCTCGATGATGGACGCCACTGTCACTGCGTCATACGGGCTTACACCGATCGCGTTGGCCCGGTTCACGAAGTCCAGTTCACCGGCCACCACGGTGAACTGGCCGGTCATCTGCGCCAGCACCTGCTCGGCGGTGGGCTCAGCATCGAACTCGTAGGTCTCCGGGAAGAGGAAGCCCTCGGTCGCGGTACCGGCCCACTCGGGCAGCCCCAGGGCCGCCGGGTTGTTGAGGACGGCCTGGAATTCTTCATGGGTGATCCCGGTGCCCGCCACCAGACGATCCAGCACCAGAGAGTTTCGCAACCCTTCGGGGATGGTCACCTGGTTGAGCACCTGGTTGGTGCGGTCGACCAGGGCCTCCACTGCGTCCGAGGCCTTCATCTTGGTCATCAGCCGGTAGCTGCCTGACTGGATGCTGGACGCACTCGGGTTCTCCTGCGCCGCCGCCAGGAAGGCCTCGGTCGAGGCCACCACATCAGCGTTGAACAGGATCTGGCCGATCTGGGTGATGGTCGATCCGGCCGGGATCTGCACGATCACTTCGGTCTCGCCGGGGCCCGGGTAGTCCTCGCCGGACGCGGTCATGGTTCGGATCCAGTCGGACGCCTTGGTCACCACGAAGTAGCCGCCGCCGATCAGCACGCCCAGCGAGATGATGATCGCCAGCAAGTTCTTGATCCACGAGCCGGGTCGCCGGTCCACCGGGGGCACCTGCTCCTCGGGGTAGTTGGCGTCCAGATAGCCGTCGTACTCGGTTTCGTAGTACTCCGGTTCGGCTTCGGAGCCGTCGTCCAGGATTCGACTCATCGGTTCACGTCCCTTCCTGGTCCCACAATGTTCCGGCTGGCATGCCCGTGCGGCGTTCGAACTCGAGTGCCTGTTCAAGAATGTCGACCGCGGCGGCCTGGTCGATGATGCCACGCCGCTGTCGGGATGATCGGCCGCTCTCCGCCAGTCTACGGGCAGCGCTCGCCGTGCTCAGCCGTTCATCGACCACGCGCAGCGGCACCGGCAACTCCTGCGCCAGCCGGTCGGCGACCTGGGCCATCGCCTGGGCCGCCGGCCCATCGCGTCCGGCCAGGTTCTTCGGCATGCCCAACAAGACCTCGATGGCTTCGTACTCCGCCACCAATTGACCAAGCCGCGACAGCGTCCGGGCGTCATTCGGCACGGTCTCCACCGGGTGGGCCAACAGGCCGTCCGGGTCGCAGGCAGCCACTCCGACCCGGGCTTTGCCCCAGTCGATCGCCACCCGCGCCCCGCGGCGCCAGTCATCAGCCAACGACGGACTCCACCACCCGGCGCGCCGCCGCCATCGCCTGGGGCAGGCGGGCCTTGTCGGTGCCGCCGCCCTGGGCCAGATCGTCCTTGCCGCCGCCCTTGCCGCCGAGTTCCTGCGCAGCCTGTTGCACCACGGCGCCGGCCCTCAGGCCCCGATCGCGGGCGGGCTGGTTGGTGGCGACCACCACGGCCGGCTTGTCGGCGCTGCTCATCAACACCACGATGGCCGGCCGGGCACCGAACTGGTCGCGCACCTGGCTGGTCAGCGTGCGCAGCGAGCCGGCGTCCACGTCGCCCAGTTCACCGGACGCGAACCAGACACCGCCCAGATCGACCGCCTGGTCGACCAGCGAGCCGGCCTGCTGACCCAGCTGGGTCAACCTCAGGTCGCTGATCGTCTTCTGCGCGGTCTTCAGTTCGGAGATCATGGCCGCGACGCGGTCGCCCAACTGATCCGGCTGCACCTTGAGCAGGTCGGTCAGTTGCCCGACCAGGGCCCGCTCGGCAGCCAGGTGCGCGAAGGCGTCCGCGCCGACCAGCGCCTCGACCCGCCGGGTGCCCGAACCGATGGACTCGCCTCGCCCAGCAGGTTGAGCAGCCTCGATCTGGCTGGAGTGTTCAACGTGGGTGCCGCCGCACAACTCGCGGCTCCATGGGCCACCGATCTCGACCATTCGGACGATCGGCGGGTACTTTTCGCCGAACATCGCCATCGCGCCGAGCGACTTCGCGTCCTCCAGTTTCATCTGGGTGGCGCTGACCTCCAGGTCGTCGCGGATCGCGGCGTTGCAGCGCTCCTCGATCTCGGTGCGCAACTGTGGGCTGAGGCCCTTGGTCGAAGAGAAGTCGAAGCGCAGGTAGCCGGGCTTGTTGTATGAGCCGGCCTGGGTGGCGCTCTGGCCGAGGTACTCACGCAGCGCGGCATGGATCAGGTGGGTGGCCGAGTGCGACTGGCAGGCGCCCCGCCGGTTCAGCCCGTCCACCGCAGCGGTGACCGCGTCACCTACCACCAGTTCGTTGTGCACTTCGACCTTGTGCACGACCAGGCCGGGCACCGGACGCTGCACGTCCAGCACCTTCAACTCACCGGCCGGGGTGCGCAGCACGCCGGCGTCGGAATCCTGGCCGCCGGCTTCGGCGTAGAACGGGGTTTCGGCCAGCACGACCTCGACGATGCTGCCCGCCGGCGCCGAGTTCACCGACTTGCCGTCCGCCACGATGCCGCGGACCCTGGTGTCGATGGTCAGGTCGGTGTAGCCGAGGAACGGGGTCTCACCTTCGGCGCGCAGCACCTGGTAGGCCTCGGTATTGGCGGCTCCGCCCTTCTTGGCGCGGGCGTCCGCCTTGGCGCGCTGGCGCTGTTCGGTCATCAGCTCGCGGAACCGCGTCTGGTCAACCTCCAGACCCTGCTCGGCGGCCATCTCCAGCGTCAGGTCGATCGGGAAGCCGTGCGTGTCGTGCAGTTCGAACGCCTTGTCGCCGCCCAGCACCGCAGAGCCGGACGCCTTGGTCTGAGTGGCAGCCAGGTCGAACAACTGCGTCCCGGAGGCCAGCGTGCGCAGGAAGGACTGTTCCTCGGCCTCGGCCATCGTGCTGATCCGGTCCCACTGCTCGTCGATCTCGGGGTACGAGGTGTTCATCACGCCCCGGCTGACGTCGAGCAGTTCGACCAGGCTGGGCGCCGGATGGCCGAGCAGCCGCATCGAGCGGATCGAGCGGCGCATCAGGCGGCGCAGGACGTAGCCGCGCGCCTCATTGCCGGGGGCGACCCCATCGGTCATTAGCATCAGCGAACTACGGACGTGGTCACCGATCACCCGCAACCGGACGTCGTCGGTGCGGTCGGACCCATAGGTCTTGCCGGTCAGTTCGGCGGCGCGTCCGATCACCGGGAAGACCTCATCGGTCTCGTACATGTTGTCGACGCCCTGGATCAGGTAGGCGATGCGCTCCAGGCCGGCGCCGGTGTCGATGCCGGGCTTGGGCAGCGGACGCAGCACGTCGAAGTCGTCCTTGGCGCGGACTGCCGACAGTTCCTCCTGCTGGAAGACCGTGTTCCAGATCTCCAGGAAGCGGTCCTCGTCGACCACCGGGTCGCCGTCCGGGCCGAACTCCGGCCCGCGGTCGATGTAGATCTCCGAGCATGGGCCGCCGGGGCCGGGCACGCCCATCGACCAGTAGTTGTCCTTCAGGCTGCGCCTCGATGGGTCGTCCGGCACTGCCCATCGAGCGCCAGATGCTGCGGGCTTCCTCGTCGCCGTTCGGGTAGTCGGGGTGGAAGTCGGCACCGAGCACGGTCACCCAGACCTTGGCGGGATCGAAGCCGAGGCCGCCGTCATCGCGGGAACCGGTGACCAACTGCCAGGCCCACTCGATCGCTTCGGCCTTGAAGTAGTCGCCGAAGCTGAAGTTGCCGAGCATCTGGAAGAACGTGCCGTGCCGGGTGGTCTTGCCGACCTCCTCGATGTCGAGGGTGCGCACGCACTTCTGCAGGCTCACCGCCCGCTTGTAGGGCGGGATCTCGGTGCCGGTGAAGTAGGGCTTGAAGGGCACCATGCCGGCGTTCACGAACAACAGCGTGGGGTCGTTGTAGAGTAGCGAAGCGCTGGGCACGACTGCATGGTCGCGGGCCGCGAAGAAGTCCACGAAGCGTCGTCCGACCTCAGCTGCTTTCATGAATTACCCATCCTTACGTGTGTGGTCACCGGGGCATTTCGCCACGACCAGCAAGCAACACTACTCTGCGCCCGTAGATTCGAGACATGGAACGAGCCGTGGATAGGCCCAACCTGTCGGACGACCGGCCGCCGACACCTGCGAAGGTGCGGATCCCACGCAGCGAGTGGGGATACATCGTTCGGTCGACGCTGCACCGCTTCACCGCCAACCAGGCGACCGACATGGCCGCAACCCTGACCTATTACACCGTGCTGGCGCTGTTTCCGGGGCTGCTCGCGATCGTCTCGATGATGAAGCTGAGCGGTATCGGGGACACCTTGGTGCCGGCACTCACCGACCTGATCCAGCAAACCGTGCCCGACCAGGGTGCCGTCGAAACCCTGGTGGGGATCATCGAGGGCTTCTTCTCCTCCGCCGGTGCCGGCCTCGGCCTGATTCTGGGCATCCTCACCGCCATGTGGGCGGCGTCCGGTTACGTGGCGGCCTTCACCAGGGCGATGAACCGGGTGCACGAAGTGGCCGAAGGGCGCAACGCGATCAAGCTCAAGGCCCAGCAGTTGGGCATCACGGCAGTGCTGTTGATCAGCGTGGTGTTGCTGCTGATCGCCATCGTGGTGAGCGGTGGGGTGGCGCAGTGGTTCGGGGACCAGTTGGGGTTGGGCGAAGCGACGGTGCGAGTCTGGAATATCGCGAAATGGCCGGTCATCCTGGCCGCGGTGGTGATCCTGATAGCCGGCATGTACCACTGGACACCGAACGTCAAGATGCCCAAGTTCCAGCCGATCAGCCCGGGCTCCACCTTGGCTGTGCTGGTCACCATCATCACGGTGGCCGGATTCGGCTTCTATGTCGGCAGTTTCGCCAACTATGACGCCACCTACGGCACCTTGGCCGGCGCCATCATCGGGCTCTGGTTGTTGTGGCTGACCAATACCGCCCTGCTGCTCGGCGCCCACCTGGATGAGGAGGTGGTGCGGGTTCGCCAGTTGCACAAGGGTATGCCGGCCGAACGGGACCCGCTGCTGCCGCCCCGCGAGGACGAGGGCATCCTGAAAAAGCGGCGACAAGACGACAGTCTGGCCGCCAAGGGCCATGAGATCAGAATGAACGCCACGCAGGAAGAGGCGAACCAGGGTGAGTGATCACTCCTGGCCGGCGAGCAACTGACGCAGTACCGCAAGTCTCTCGGAGATCTGCGCCTCATTGCCGTGATCGGTCGGCTGGTAGTACTGGGTGCCGACCAATTCGTCGGGCAGGTACTGCTGGGCGGCAACGGCGTGCGGGAAGTCGTGCGCGTACTGGTAGCCGGCGCCATGCCCGAACTGAGCGGCCGACGAGTAGTGGGCGTCGCGCAGGTGTGCTGGCACGTTGCCGATCCGGCCCTTGCGGACGTCGGCCATCGCCGCGTCGATCGCGGTGTAGACGGCGTTGGACTTCGGGGCGGTGGCGGCAGCGATGGTTGCGTGTGCCAGGTGCAGCCGGGCCTCCGGCATCCCGATCAACTGCACAGCCTGGGCGGCGGCGACGCAGGTCTGCAGCACCCCGGGGGCGGCCATCCCGATGTCCTCGCTGGCCGAGATCATCAGTCGGCGGGCGATGAACCGGGGGTCCTCCCCCGCCTCCAGCATGCGGGCCAGCCAGTGCAGCGCCGCGTCCACATCGGAGCCGCGCACCGACTTGATGAAGGCGCTGATCACGTCGTAGTGCTGGTCGCCGTCGGCGTCGTAGCGGACGGCTGCGCGGTCGACGGACTTCTCCAGGGTGGCCAGGTCGATCTGGTTGGTTCCAGTGGCGTCGGCGCTGCGGGCCGCCTCCTCCAGATAGGTCAGGACGCGGCGGGCGTCCCCACCGGCCATCGACAGCATCGCCGCCCGGGCATCGTCGGCCAGCGTGTAGGCGCCAGCCAGGCCGCGCTCGTCGGCCAATGCACGGTCGACCAGCGTGTTCAGGTCTTCGTCGGTGAGCGGCCGCAGCGTCAACACCAACGAACGGCTGAGCAGTGGCGAGATGACCGAGAAACTGGGGTTCTCGGTGGTCGCGGCGATCAGGGTTACCAGGCGGTTCTCCACGGCGGGCAGCAGGACATCCTGTTGGGCCTTGTTGAACCGGTGCACCTCGTCGACGAAGAGCACGGTGGGGTTACCGCGTGCCAGTTCCCGCTTGGCGATGTCGAGTTGTGCTCGCACTTCCTTGACCCCGGCGGTGACGGCCGAGATCTCCACGAATCGGCCACCGGTCTGGTTGGAGACCACCGCGGCGATCGTGGTCTTGCCGACCCCCGGCGGACCCCAGAGGAAGACCGACATCGCACCGGTGCCCTCGGCCAGCCGGCGCAGCGGAGACCCCGGGGCCAACAGATGCTGCTGGCCGACGATCTCGTCGACGTTGCGCGGGCGCATCCGCACCGCCAGCGGCAGGTTGGCGTGGTCAGCATCGCCCAGCGAACCACCGGCCGCCGCTGTCGCGTCCGGGGCGACGTTGCCGAACAGGTCCTCGCTCACGCCAACCAACGGTACTTCAAAGCCTCGCTGGTTAGGCTGGGCCCCATGACCCGGATGAGCGTGTACCTGATCACCGGCGGCACGCGGGGCATCGGTGCCGCGGTTGCCCGTCAATTGGCGACCGATGGCAACGCGCTGGTGCTGGGCTACCGGGCGAACCAGCAGGCCGCTGACGCGCTGGCCGCCGAACTCGACTCCGCTACCCACCCGGTGGTCGTGCAGCGCTGCGATGTCTCCGATCCGGCCGATGTCAGCGCCCTGTTCGACGTCGCCGAACAGCTGGGCGAGGTGGTGGGACTGGTCAACTCGGCGGGGATCCTGGAGACCCAGTGCCGGGTGGAGCAGATCGACGCCGAGCGGTGGCAGCGCGTCCTGTCGACCAATGTGATCGGGACGGCGCTGTGCTGCCGGGAGTTCGTGCTGCGGACCAAGGACTCGTCAAACCCGGACTTGGCCATAGTCAACCTCTCGTCCCGGGCTGCCGTGCTCGGCTCCCCCGGTGAGTACGTCGATTACGCCGCCAGCAAGGCGGCGGTCGACACGCTGACCCGCGGGCTGGCGCTGGAGGTCGCGGATCGGGGCATCCGGGTGAACAGCGTGCGGCCGGGCATCATCGCGACCGAGATCCACGCGCTGGGTGGCGAGCCGGGACGCGCCGAACGTCTCGGGCCGAAGATGCCGATGGGCCGCGCCGGCACCGCAGACGAGGTGGCGGACGCCGTGGTGTGGCTCTTGTCGCCGCAATCCCGCTATGTCACCGGGAGCACCGTCGACGTCAGCGGTGGACGCTGAGCTCAGTCGAGCAGCCGGGCTTCGAGCCGCGCCTGGTCATCGGCGGTCCAGCCGTGGTCGGACAGCCAGTTGCGCACGCCGCCGTAGTGCTCGTCCAGTCCCTGCAGGACCAGGACCATCACCTCGGGCGGGGTGGACTGGGACGCGACCTGGGCGTCATGCTCGGGCGATCCGGCCGATGCCGCCACCCCGAGCCGGGCCAGGATGGCCGGCACCCGTTCGTTGCTCGCCGCGTAGTCGGCGATGATCTGGTCGTCCGGCACCCCGACCGCCGCCAGCAAGAGCGCGCTGGTGGTGCCGGTCCGGTCCTTGCCCGCCGCGCAGTTGATCACCGTGGTACCTTCGGCGTTGGCCACGACTCGCAGTGCCCCCACCAGCGAATCCGGCCGCAGCCGGAAGTAGTTCAGGTAGTGCCGGGCCACGCCGTGTGCCAGGTCCTCGGGTTCGCCGACCAGGTCATCGCCCAGTTCCCCCACCCACGGCGGCATGGGATCGTCCGGGTCGTCCTCCGGGTACAGGCTCATCTTGTGCAGCCGGACGGCACCGTCCAGCGGGAATTCCCCCGACCTGGCGTGCTCACCGTTGGTGCGCAGGTCGACGATGTCGCTGAGCCGGTAGTCGTCCAGCAGCACCCGGACCGAAGCGTCCGGCAGGTCGTGCAGGTTGTCGGAACGCAGCACGACGCCGTCGCGCAGCCGCCGGCCGTCGGCGGTCGTCCGGCCGCCGAGGTCCCGCATGTTGACCACGCCGTCCAGGTCGACCCAGTTCGGTTCGGTCATGAAGACTCTGCCTGCGGCTTGGGAGCCGGCTTGAAGTCGACACCGGCCTCCTTGCGTTGCTGCGCGGTGATCTGGGCCGGGGCCTCGGTCAGCGGGTCGAAACCGCCACCCGACTTCGGGAAGGCGATCACGTCGCGGATCGTGTCGTAGCCGCCGATCAGGCCGACCAGCCGGTCCAGGCCGAACGCGACCCCGCCGTGCGGCGGCGCGCCGTACTGGAAGGCGTCCAGCAGGAAGCCGAACTTCTCCTGGGCCTCCTCGGCCTCGATGCCCATCACCGTGAAGACCCGCTCCTGCGCATCGCGGCGATGGATACGGATCGATCCGCCACCCACCTCGACGCCGTTGCAGACGAAGTCGTAGCCGTAGGACAGCGCCGAGGCCGGATCGGTGTCGAAGCTATCCATCGACTCTGGCTTTGGCGAGGTGAAGGCGTGGTGCACGGCGGTCCAGCGGCCAGCGCCAACCGCCACGTCACCCTCCGCGGCGGCAGCAGCGGCCGACTTGAACATCGGGGCGTCGACCACGCAGCAGAACGCCCACGAGTCCTCCGGGATCAGGTCGCAGCGCTTGGCGATCTCCAGTCGCGCCGCACCCAGCAACTCCTGGGCGGGCTGGCGCTCGCCGGCCGCGAAGAAGATCGCGTCACCGGGCTGGGCACCGGACTGCTCGGCGATGCCGGCCTTCTCGGCGTCCGAGATGTTCTTGGCGACGGGGCCGCCCAGTTCGCCGTCCTCGGCGATGGTGATGTAGGCCAGCCCACGGGCGCCGCGCTGCTTTGCCCATTCCTGCCAGGCGTCGAACTGTCGCCGCGGCTGGGACGCGCCGCCGGGCATGACCACTGCACCCACGTACTCCGACTGGAAGACGCGGAATGGGGTCTCGGCGAAGAAGTCGGTCAGGTCGCGGATCTCGTTGCCGAAACGCAGATCGGGCTTGTCCGAGCCGTAGCGGTCCATCGCCTCGCGCCAGGTGAGCCGGGGCATCGGACGCGGCAGGTCGACGCCGATCAGGCCCCAGACGGCGGCCATCACCTCTTCGCTCAGCGCCATCACGTCGTCCTGGTTGACGAAGCTCATCTCGATGTCGAGCTGGGTGAACTCGGGCTGCCGGTCAGCCCGGAAGTCCTCGTCGCGGTAGCAGCGGGCGATCTGGTAGTAGCGCTCCATGCCCGCCACCATCAGCAACTGCTTGAACAACTGGGGGCTCTGCGGCAGGGCGTACCACTTGCCCGGATGCAACCGGGCCGGCACCAGGAAGTCGCGGGCACCTTCCGGCGTCGATCGGGTCAGCGTCGGGGTCTCGATGTCGATGAAGGCGTTGTCGTCCAGCACCCGGCGGATAGTGTGGGTGATCTTCGAGCGCAGGCGAATGGCCTCGGCCTGCCGCGGCCGGCGAAGGTCGAGGTAGCGGTGCTTGAGCCGCACGTCCTCGCCCACGTTGACGCGCTCGTCGATCGGGAACGGCAGTGGTGCCGACGGGTTCAGCACCTCCAGCCCGCTGACCGCGACCTCGATCTCACCGGTCGCCATGTTCGGGTTCACGGTCTCGGCCGAGCGGGCCTCCACGACGCCGTCGACGGCCAGCACGAACTCACTGCGCAGCTTGTGGGCGCCGAGGGAATCGACGAGTTCCTCGCGGATGACGCACTGGACGATGCCACTGCCGTCCCGCAGATCGATGAAGACCACGCCGCCGTGGTCGCGGCGGGCATCCACCCAACCGGCCAGCCTGACAGTGGTACCAATCGCGGACGCAGTCAGCGTCCCGGCCTCGTGGGTGCGAATCACGGCGCTATTCCTCTCACAATCGTGCCCCGCATAGACGGTACGGGGACGCCGGACAGTCTATCGCCGTCGGACGCCGGGGCGGCAAACCTAGCCGGTGACCACCCGCGGCCGCAGGTCCTCGGCAGGCGGCTGCCAGCTTGCCGCGTCCGCGGCCTGCTGCTCACCCGAGCGGATGTCCTTGACCTCGCCGGCGACGCCACCGAACCACACGTACGGAATGCCGCGCCGGTCGGCGTAGCGGATCTGCTTGCCGTACTTGTCGGCCTTCGGGGCCACCTCGCACGGGATGCCCCGACTGCGCAGCGCCACGGCAACTCCCATGGCGACCTCGCGGGAGTCCTCGTCATCGACCGCGACCAGGACGCAACTGGGCACGATCCGCGAGGCGGTCAAGCCGCCGCGACCCAGCAGCGGGGCCAGCAGCCGGGTGAGACCGAGCGAGATGCCGACGCCGGGGAAGGCGCGCTTGCCGTCCGAAGCGAGCGAGTCGTAGCGACCTCCCGAACTGATCGACCCCAGCGATTCGTGGCCGACCAGCAGGGTTTCGTAGACCGTGCCGGTGTAGTAGTCGAGGCCCCGAGCGATCTTCAGGTCGGCGACCAGGCGGCCGGGCACCTGACGACGGGCCGCATTGACCACGTCGGCCAGCGCGTCCAGGCCTTCGTCCAACATCTCCGAATGCACCCCCAGCGCTCGAACCGCCGCGACGAACGAGTCGTCCGGGCTGCTGATGGTGGCCAACTCGACGCACTTGGCCGCGACCTGATCGCTCAGGCCGAGTTCACCGGTGAGTAGTTGGGCAACCGCGGCCGGGCCGATCTTGTCGTACTTGTCGACCCGCTGCAACACCGCGGCAGTGTCCTCGATGCCCAGGCCCCGGTAAAAACCCTCGGACAGCTTGCGGTTGTTGACGTGCATCTGGACGACGGGCAGCCCGAGGTCGTCGTGCATCCGCTCCAGCGCCTCGAGCATGACCAGCGGTGCCTCGACGTCGTGGTGCCCGGCCAGGGTGTTCTCGCCGATGATGTCGATGTCGGCCTGGGCGAACTCGCGATAGCGGCCCTCCTGCGGACGCTCGCCGCGCCAGACCTTCTGGATCTGGTAGCGGCGGAACGGGAAGACCAGGTGCCCCGCGTTCTCGAGCACGTACCGAGCGAGCGGCACTGTCAGGTCGAAGTGCAATCCAAGGTCGTCGCCGGCGTCCTCCGGGGCTGCGTGCAGCCGCCGAACGACGTAGACCTCCTTGGTGATCTCGCCCTTGCGGGTCAGCGCCTCCATCGGCTCGACGGCGCGGGTCTCGATGCTCGCGAAGCCATGAAGTTCGAAGGTTTCGCGCAGGATGTCGATGACCGCCTGCTCCACCATGCGTTGCGCGGGCAGGAACTCCGGGAAGCCGGACAGGGGCGTGGGACGTGCCATCAGGCGAGCGCCTCCTCTTGCAGATACGGATTGTTGGCCAACTCAGCGGCCATTGTGGTGGCCGGACCGTGCCCCGGCAGAATACTCGTCCCGGCCTCGATCTCCGCGCGCAGCCTGCGCAGTGAGCGGGTCATCACGGCCATGCTGCCGCCGGGCAGGTCGACCCGGCCGATGCTGCCGGCGAACAACACGTCACCGCTGAGCAGCAACGGCTCGTCCGCCGACCCAGCGCGCAGCACCACGCAGCCCGGGGTGTGACCGGGGGCATGGATCACCTCGAAGCCCAGACCGGCGACCTCCAGTCGTTGGCCGTCGGCAAGTTCGCGCAGGTCGTCCGGCTCAGGCAGGTACCTCGAGCCGAGCAGCATCTCCACCAGTGGGGCGCTGTTCGGGTCGAGTCCCAGCGCGGGTTCGGTGAGCATGGCGCGATCTTCTGGGTGCAGCCAGACCGGCACGCCGTGGGCGTTCGCCAAGGGGGCCGCCTCGGCGACGTGGTCCAGGTGCCCGTGGGTGCAGATGATGCCTGCCAGGGTGGCGTCCCACGCACCGAGCACCCGCTCGATCGTGGCCGTGGTCTCCACCCCCGCGTCGACCACGACGATCTGCTGACCGGGCGTGCTGCGCGGGTCAGCCAGGGAAAGCAGATAACAGTTCGCCTGCCAAGGACCGCTCACGAACGACACGATGAACACATTTGGCAGCCTATCGGGCAAGATGGACCCATGAATGAAAGTGCAGGGCCGGCAGCATTTGGACGAGTCACCGACGACGGCACGGTCTTCGTGACCACAGCCGCGGGTGAGCGCCAGGTCGGTCAAGTCCCCGATGTCGACAAGTCCGAGGCGCTCGCGTTCTTCGTCCGGCGGTTCGAATCACTGGAGACCGAGGTGAACCTGCTCACCCAGCGGGTTGGCTCCGGCTCGGTGTCGCCGGAGGAGGCACGCAAATCCATTGCGAACCTGCGCACGTCGGTGGAGCAGGCCAACGCGGTTGGCGACCTTGACGGCCTGATCACCAAGCTTGATGGGCTGGCCCCGCAGTTGGCGGCCGCCCAGGAGGCCCGCAAGGCCGAGCGCGCGCAGCAGAACGAGCAGACTAAGGCCACCAAGGAGGCCATGGTCGCCGAGGCCGAGAAGCTGGCTGCGGGCAACGACTGGCGTGGTGGGGTCAATCGCTTCCGTTCGCTGCTCGACGAGTGGAAGGCGCTGCCGCGGATCGACCGAGCCACCGACGACGAGTTGTGGCACCGGTTCAGCAGCGCCCGCACCACCTACACCCGTCGCCGGAAGGCCCAGTTCGCCTCCGAGACCGAGCGGCGCGAGGGCGCCCGCAAGTCGAAGGAGAAGATCATCGAGCGGGCCGCCGAGATCGCCGGCTCGACCGACTGGGGCGCGACTGCGTCCGAGTTCCGCGACCTGATGACCCAGTGGAAGGCCGCCGGCGGCGCCAGCCGTGAGGTGGACGACAAGCTCTGGGCCCAGTTCCGTGGCCTGCAGGACCAGTTCTTCGATGCCCGGTCGGCGGCGCTGAACGCCGAGGAGTCGGAGTACCGCGACAACCTGATCGCCAAGCAGAAGCTGCTGGACGAGGCGGAGGCCTCGCTTGTGCCGGTCACCGACCTCAAGGCCGCCCGCGACGGCTTCCGGGAGTTCCTCGCCAAGTACAACGAGTACGGCAAGGTACCCCGCGATGCGATCCGTCCGCTCGAGGGTCGCGTCCGGACGCTGGAGCAGGCGATCCGCAACGCCGAAGAGGCCGAGTGGCGCCGCACCGACCCGGAGGCCCGCAAGCGCGCCGCCGACACCGTCGAGATGTTCAGCGTCCAGATCGACAAGCTCAGCGCGCAGGCCGAGGCTGCCGAGAAGCGGGGCGACAGGAAGAAGGCCGAGAAGACCCGCGAGTCGATCAAGACCTACACCGAGTGGCTGACCCAGGCCCGCAAGGCCCTGGACGAGTTTTCGGCCTGAGCCCGGCTCAGCCGCCCTGGCTGATGCGGTAGACGTCGTAGACGCCGGACACCTTGCGCAGCTGCGTCTGCACGTGCTGCAGGTGCTTGGGATCGGAACACTCGAAGGTCAGTCGCACCTTGGCGAGCCGGTCCTTGCTGGTTGACACCAACGCCGAGGTGATCGAGACGCCCTGATCGCTCAACGACTTGGTCAGCTCGGACAGCAGTCCCGTGCGGTCGAGTGCCTCCACCTGGATGGACACCAGATAGCCGACGCCGGGCGCAGCCGCCCAGTCCACCGGGACGATCCGTTCCGGTTGGGTGAGCAGGTTCGCCGCGTTCGTGCAGTCGACCCGGTGCACCGAAACCCCGTTCTCCCGGGTGATGAAGCCCATGATCTCGTCGCCCGGCAGCGGCGTACAGCACTTGGCCAGCTTCACCCACAGGTCCGCGTCGCCCTGCACGATGATGCCGACATCGCCGCGGTTCGCCTGCTTGCGCACCGCGCTGACCACCCGCTGGTCCTCCAGCGCTTGGGTCGCGGTCTCCTCCAGCCCGCCCTCGGTCTCGACCAGCCGGTGCACGGCGGCCTGGGCGCTGACGTGGCCCTCGCCGATCGCCGCGTACAGCGCGTTGACGTCGGGGAGCCGGTAGCTGTCGGCAACGGCGGTGAGGTGCTCGACGGTCAGCAGTCGCTGCAGCGGCAGGCCGGACTTGCGCAACTGCTTGGCCAACAGGTCCTTGCCGTTGTCGATGGCCTCTTCGCGGCGCTCCCGGGTGAAGTACTGCCGGATCTTGTTACGGGCGCGCGAGCTGACGACGAAGCTCAACCAGTCGCGGCTGGGGCCGGCGTTCTCGGAGCGGGAGACCAGGATCTCGCACATGTCGCCATTGGCGAGTTTGCTGTCCAGCGGCACCAATCGCCCGTTGACCCGAGCGCCGATGCAGCGGTCCCCCACCTGGGTGTGGATCGCGTAGGCCAGGTCGACCGGGGTGGCGTCCTGCGGCAGCGCCAAGACGTCGCCCTTCGGTGTGAAGACGTAGACCTCGGCGCTGTTCAATTCGAAGCGCAGTGAATCGAGGAACTCCCCCGGGTCCTCGGTTTCGCGCTGCCATTGGTTCAGCTGGTGCACCCAGGACAGGTTCTGACCGTCGGGTGCCGCGCCCTCACCGGTCTTTGTGTTCTGCTTCGCTGCGGGATCTTCCTTGTACTTCCAGTGCGCGGCCACGCCGTACTCGGCGCGCTGGTGCATCTCGTGGGTGCGGATCTGGAACTCCACCGGTCGGTTGCCGGGCCCGAGCACAGTGGTGTGCAGGGACTGGTACATGTTGTACTTCGGCAGCGCGATGTAGTCCTTGAACCGGCCCGGCAACGGGTTCCAGCGGGTGTGCAGGACGCCCAGGGCGCCGTAGCAGTCGCGGGTGGTGTCGACCAGCACGCGCAGGCCGACCAGGTCGTAGATGTCGGCGAAGTCGCGACCCCGCACGACCATCTTCTGGTAGATCGAGTAGTAGTGCTTGGGTCGCCCGTAGACGGTGGCCTTGATGCCCGACTCGGTCAGGTCGCGTTTGACCTGGTCGATGACCTCACGCAGTTGGCGTTCCCGCTGGGGCGCGACGTCGGCCACCATCCGGACGATCTCGTCGTAGACCTTCGGCTGCAGGGTGGCGAAGGACAGGTCCTCCAACTCCCACTTGATGGCGTTCATGCCCAGCCGGTGGGCCAGCGGCGCGAAGATCTCGAGGGTGTCGCGGGCGATGCGTCCCTGCTTGTCCGGACGCAGGTAGGTGAGCGTCCGCATGTTGTGCAGCCGGTCGGCGAGCTTGATGACCAGTACCCGGACGTCGCGAGCGGTGGCCACCACCAACTTGCGGATCGTCTCGGCCTTGGCCGATTCGCCGTAGGTGAGCTTGTCCAGCTTGGTCACGCCGTCGACCAGTGCCGCCACCTCTTCGCCGAAGTCGGCGCGCAACTGCTCCAGGGTGTAGCTGGTGTCCTCGACGGTGTCGTGCAGCAACGCTGCGCACAACGTCGACTCGGTCATGCCCAGTTCGGCCAGGATGGTCGCCACCGCGAGCGGGTGGGTGATGTAGGGCTCGCCACTCTTGCGCACCTGCCCGCGGTGGTAGTGCTCGGCGGTGTGGAAGGCGCGTTCCAGTTGGTCGAGGTTCGTCTTGGGATGGTTCGCCCGCACGACGCTGAACAACGGGTCCAGCACGGCTGACTGTGGCGGACGATTGGCGGCGCCGAACCAGGCCAAGCGCTGGCGCATCCGTAGGCGCGGCTGTTCCGGCCCACTGGAAACCCGCTCCAATGTGGCTGAGCGGGGGGCACCGGGCACACCCTCGCCCGAACCGTAGGGCCCGTAGACGCCGTCCTCAGACAACCGCAGCCCCTCTCCGTCGAACCGTAGCGCTGAGTCTATTACGCCACGGCGAGCGAACAAGGCTTCAATCGCCGCTGGCGATCGGCGTCTCGATCATGGCGTAGAGGTTCTCCACCCCGCGGGCCAGCAAATGGTCGCGTCCCTTGAGACCGACCAGTTCGATGACGACCTGGATCTGGGCGATGGACGCCCCCAGCCGCTCGATCAGATTGGTGGACGCCAACAGCGTCCCCCCGCTGGCCAACAGGTCGTCCACCAGCAGCACCCGCTGGCCGGGCTGCAGGGCATCGGTGTGCATCGCCAAGGTCGAGGAACCGTACTCCAGGTCGAAGTGTTCCTCGACCACGGTGCTCGGCAGCTTGCCGGGCTTGCGGATCGGGACGAAGCCCAGCCCGAGCCGCAGCGCCAACGGCGTGCCGAAGATGAAGCCGCGTGATTCGACGCCACACACCACGTCGACATCGGCCGGCGCCTGCTCGGCCAGCACATTGATGACGCCTTGGAAGGCGGCCACATCACCCAGCAGCGGGGTGATGTCCTTGAACTGGATCCCGGGCTTCGGGAAGTCCGGCACGTTGCGGATCAACGTCGCCGCATGGGCGACCCGTGGATCGGTCATCTCACTTCTTCCGCTGGGAACGAGTGCCCTTGCGTGGTTGGACGCGAGGTCCGGTGACCGGGTCCACGTCGGCCTGGTCGGTCGGCTCGACCGGTGTCACGTCGACGTCGGTCTCGGCGAAGCCGAGGACACCCGACGCGGGGATGGCGGCCAACGGTGCGCCTGAGGCCGAAACCTCGGAGACCGGCGAGACGGCAGCGGTGACCTTGGCGTGGCCCTTGCGCCGGCTCTTCTCCAAGCTCGCCCGGTGGCGACGCATCTCCGGTTCGCGCTCCCGCAGGTCGGCGAGCAGCGGCGCGGCCAGGAAGATCGACGAGTAGGCACCCGACACCATGCCGATGAACATCGCCAGACCGAGATCGGCCAGCGGACCCTCGCCACCCAGCACGAACAGACCGGCCAGCAGGATCGCGATCACCGGCAGCACCGCGATGATCGTGGTGTTGATGGATCGGACCAGGACGTGGTTGATCGCCGCATTGGCGGCCTGCGAGAAGGTGCGTGGCTGGTTCTTGATGTCGTGGGTCTGCTCGCGCACCATGTCGAAGACGACCACGGTGTCGTAGAGCGAATAGCCCAGGATCGTCAACACTGCGATGACGGTGGCGGGTGTCACCGAGAACCCGATCAGCGCATAGAGGCCGACGGTGATGATGAGGTCGTGCAGCAGCGCTACCAGCGCGGCGACCGACATCTTCCATTCTCGGAAGTAGATCCAGATCATGATGCCGACCAGGATCAGGAAGACCACCAGTGCGATCAGCGCCTGTTGGGTGATCTGTTTACCCCAGGAAGGCCCGATCAGGCTGTAGGCGACGTCGTCGGACACGATGCCGGCCTCTGACGCGATCGCGTCCCGGACCTGGATGACCTCGTCGTTGCTCAGGCTGCGGGTCTGGACCCGGACGGTGGAATCACCGACTGTGTTGACCTGCGTGCCCAGATCGGCCACACCGGATTGGTTGACCGCCTGCGCGAACTGGTCGATCGTCTGGTTGGTCACCTGCACCGGGGCCTGGAAGACCGAGCCGCCGACGAACTCGATGCCCAGGTTCAGCCCCCGGACGCCAAGGCTGAGGAACGAGATCGCGATCACGATCGCGCTGAAGATGTAGAACGTCCGGCGGTGCTTGATGAAGTCGAACGCGAAGTCGCCGGTGTAGAACCGCTGGCCGAACGACTTCTTGGTGCCGGTGCGCGGCGTCTGCATGGTGTCACTCATCTGCAGCCTCCTGGCTCGCGGCGAACTTGCGGGTGGCGGTGCCGGTACTGGCTGCGGTGCGCGTGCGTCGCCTGGTATTGCCGGGACGGCGCCCGAGCATGGAATCCCTGGTCACACCCAAGTGATTCGGGTCGAAGCCGGAGAACTTGTGGCCCTCGCCGAAGAACTTCGTCCGGCCCAGCACGCTCATCAGCGGGTGGGTGAAGAAGACAACGAGCAGCAGGTCGATCGCGGTGGTCACCCCGAGGGTGAACGCGAAGCCCTTGACGCTGCCGATGGCCAGGAAGTAGAGCACGACGGCGGCCAACAACTGGACGCCGTCGGCGACCAGGATGGTGTTCCGGGCCTTGCGCCAGCCCGATTCGATGGAGTGCTTCAGGCTGTGGCCTTCTCGGATCTCGTCACGGATTCGCTCGAAGTAGATGATGAACGAGTCTGCGGTGACACCGATCGCCACGATCGCGCCGGCGATGCCGGGCAGGTTTAGCGCGAAGCCCACGGCCGAGCCGAGGAGCACGATCACCGCGTAGGTGACGGCTGCTGCTGCCACCAGGGAGCCCACCACGACGATGGTCAGGCCCCGGTAGTAGATCAGCGAGAACAACACGACCAGGCCGAGGCCGATGATGCCCGCGATCAGGCCGGCGGTCATCTGGTTGCCGCCCAGCGTCGGCGAGACGGTGTCGACCGAACTGGTCTCCAGGTCGACCGGCAACGCGCCGTAGCGCAGCGTGGTGGCCAGCGCCCGTGCCGTGGTCTCGTTGATCGAACCGCCCGAGATGGTCGCCTGGCCGCCAGGAATGCGTTCCTCAACGCTGGGGGCCGAGACAACCTCGCGGTCGAGCACGATCGCGAACTGGTTCTGCGGGGACTGCTTGGTCGACAGGCCAGCGGTGGCGTCCGAGAAGAGCTGGCTGCCGGTGGCATCGAAGCTGAGCGAGACCACCCAGCCCAGCTGACCCTGCGGGATACCTGCGGTGGCGTCGGCGATGCGCTCGCCGCCCAGCAGCACCGGGCCCAGCAGGTACTTCGCCTGCCCTTGCTGGTCACAGGCGATCAGCGGCTGGTCGGTGACATCGGGGAACTCGTCGCCGCACTGGAACCCCAGGAACTCCTCGATGTCCTGGTCGCTGGGCGCGTAGTTGAGCTTCTCGTCCATCGAGGGCTCAACTGGGGCCGGTGCCGAGGGACGCGGTGTCCGGGGCGCGGGCGGTTCGGTGGGCAGCGCGGGGACCGGACGGCGCTGCGCGGTGCTGGCTGCCGCAGACGGCTCAGCGGACGGACTTGCCGACGGGTCGCTGCCCGAACCGGCGTCGACGGTTGGCGGAGTCACGCCCTGGACGGCGATGACCGGCCGGAAGGCGAGCTTGGCCGTGGTACCGACCAACTTGACCAGTTCGTCCGAACTGATGTTGGGGACGGCCACTTCGATCTTGTCGTTGCCCTGCACGGTGACCGAGGCCTCGCCGACGCCGAGCGAGTCGACGCGGTTCTGGATGATCTGCCGGGCAGTCTCGAGGTTCTCCCGCGGGACGGTACTGCCGTCCGAGGTGCGGGCGGTGAGGGTGATGGTCGTGCCACCGCGCAGGTCAAGGCCCAGGCGCGGGGTCCACGTACCAGTGATCGCCATCAGGGCGACGAGCATGGCCAGGACGATGCCGAAGCCGATGAGCGTGCGCCAGGGACGATATGTATTTGCCGATGTTGCCACTGACGTTGGCTTCCTAGTGGGTCTGCGGACGCTGGTCGGCGTCGGGGTCGATGGTCTCGTCCGGGTTGGCCACGTCGGCAGCCTCGGGCTCGGAGAAGAACTCCTCCGCGCTCGGCTGCTCGAACGCCTCGGCGGCGTTCTCATCAACCTGCCACTGCTGCTCCGGCACCACGGTGGCGGCGCTCTCGGAGACGAAGGCGTCAGCCGGCGTCTGGTCGCCATCGGTGTAGTCGAACTCCTCCTCGTCGGGGAGCAACTGACGCACGACAGCCTGCTTCAGCACGGTCACCTCGACGCCGGGGGCCAGCTCGACGACCATCTGCGCCTGGCCGGTGGCCCGGATCGTCCCGAACATGCCGGTGTTCAGCATGACGCGGGTGCCCGGCTCGAGGGATGCCAAGAGCTTCTTCTGGGCCTCCATTTTCTTGCGCTGGGGCAGGACCATCATCACGTACATCAGGCCGATGAACACGACCATGATCAGGAGCATTTCCATGACTTGACACCTAACTTGCTTGTCGACTCCCAGGCCGGTCACCTGGTCGGACGCGAGCGCCGCGTGCGCACACCGACTCGATATTACCGAGAACGCGGTATTTAGCCGCATCGACTATCCGTCAGCCGAACAAGTCGGGTTGGGATCCTCCGGCTCCGGACGCGGGTGGCGTGAGTCCCAGGTGACGCCACCCGCCCGGGGTGGCCACTCGTCCCCGGGGGGTTCGCATCAGGAAGCCCAGCCGAACCAGGAACGGCTCGGCGACCTCCTCGACGGTTTCGGTCTCCTCTGCCACCGCAATTGCCAAGGTGGAAAGACCCACTGGTCCCCCACCGAACTTGCGACAGATGGCGTCGAGTACTGCACGATCCAGCCGATCCAGGCCGAGGGGGTCGACCTCGTAGAGTTCGAGCGCATCCTTGGCCAGCCGGGCATCGACGCGTCCGGAGTTGTGCACCTGGGCATAGTCACGCACCCGGCGCAGCAGTCGGTTGGCGATGCGTGGGGTGCCGCGGGAACGCCGGGCGATCTCGGTTGCAGAAGCGGCGTTCACCGCGATGCCCAGCTTGCCGGCCGAGCGTTGCACAATGCGTTCCAGGTCGGCGGCGTCGTAGTAGTCCAGTTGGGCGGTGAAGCCGAAGCGGTCGCGCAGCGGACCGGGCAGCAGGCCGGCCCGGGTGGTGGCCCCGACCAGCGTGAACGGCGGAATCTCGATCGGGATGGCGGTGGCGCCGGGCCCCTTGCCGACGACCACGTCGACGCGGAAGTCCTCCATCGCCAGGTAGAGCATCTCCTCGGCCGGCCGGCTCATCCGGTGGATCTCGTCCAGGAAGAGCACCTCACCGCTGCTCAGCCCGGACAGGATCGCTGCCAGGTCGCCGGCGTGCTGGATGGCGGGGCCGGACGTGATGCGCAGCGGAACGCCCAGTTCGGTGGCGATGATCATCGCCAATGTGGTCTTGCCGAGGCCGGGTGGGCCGGACAGCAGCACGTGATCCGGCGTGCTGCCGCGGTGCTTGGCGGCCTCCAGCACCAGACCCAGTTGGTCGACCACTCGCGGTTGGCCCTCGAACTCACCCAGCGTCGAGGGACGCAGCGCAGCCTCGGACGCCAGTTCTTCGGGCGCCGGCCACGGGTCGACCGGGGAATGGGTCACGTCGCGGGTTCTCCTCAGGCTCGGGCCAACGACTGCAGGGCAGCCTTCATCAGCCTACCCAGCGAGATCTGGGGATCGGCGCTGACCATCTCGGCCACGTTCTCGACGCCCTGCTCGGCGTCCTTCGCCGACCAGCCGAGCGACTGGAGGCCGGCAGAGACCTGCTCGCGCCACAGCTCGGCGGGCGTTGCGGCCGGTTCGGCCTCGGTCGACGTCTCCACGCCGAGGGTGAGGATGCGATCGCGAAGTTCGATGATCATCTTCTCGGCACCCTTGCGGCCGATGCCGGGCACCTTGATCAGGGTGGTCACCGATTCGGACGTGATCGCCCGCACCAGTTCCGCGGGGGCCAGGACGGAGACGACGGCCAGCGCCAATTTGGGGCCAACCCCGGACGCGGTCTGCAGCAGTTCGAAGGCGTCCCGCTCGGTGGTCGACTCGAAGCCGTAGAGAGTCATCGCGTCCTCGCGGACCACCAGAGTGGTGGCCAACGTGCACGCCTCATTCGGACGCAGTGCCGCGGCGGTGGCGGGTGTGCAGGCGACCTTGAACCCGACGCCGTGCACGTCGATCACGGCCCAGTTGGGGCCGAGCGCCACCGCGGTGCCCGAAAGCTGGCTGATCATCTGCGTCCCGTCCTCTCGGCGTGCGCTTGCGCTGCAGCGGCATAGCGATTGGTCGCTCCCCCGCGCCACAAATGGCACAGGGCCAGCGCCACCGCGTCCGCAGCGTCAGCGGGTTTGGGGGCTTCGGTGATGCGCAGGATCCGGGCCACCATCGCGCCGACCTGGGCCTTATCGGCTCGCCCTGATCCAGTGATGGCTGCCTTAACCTCGGTGGGGGTGTGCAGCGCGACCGGGATGCCGTGGCGGGCGGCGATCAGCATGGCGATGCCGGCAGCCTGCGCGGTACCGGTGACACTCATCAGGTTGTGCTGGGCGAAGACCCGCTCGACGGCGATCGCGTCGGGCTGGTGGTGGCTGATCCACTCCTCCAGCCCCTCCTCGATGGCCAACAGGCGGCGCTCGTGCGGTGCGTCCGCGCTTGTCCGCACCACACCGACGTCAACCAGTCGTGGCGGCCGACCCGGTTGGGCCTCAATGACGCCGACACCGCACCTGGTCAGGCCGGGATCGACACCCAACACCCGCATTGGCGCACCTTTCACCCCGCCCGAACATACGTTCGTATCCTAGGGGTGCGCGCGCCAGCGCGGGCTGAGGCTCGCCGAGCTACTCGCAGCCTCGCCCATCGCCATCGCGGTCGAGATGGGTGCCGTAGCCGGGCTGCCCGATCAACACTGGGGCCGCGCCGGCTGCCCGGGCAGCGGCGCAGTTCGCGTAGTAGACGTTCTGGACGACCGGCGGCGCGGGGGCCTGAACCGGTGGAACATACGGCTGCTCGGGAACGACGACCGGCGCGACCGGATCGGGGACTGGAGCAGCCGCTTGGACGGGCGGCACCACGTACTGTTCAGGCGCGGGCGCGGGCTGCGGTGCGGCCTGGACCGGCGGCTCGGAAGTCGGAGCGGGCGCCGCCGGAGTCTCGGCCGGTGAGGCAGTCGGAGAGCTGCTGCGCGACGACGGCGTCGGCCAGGGCGTCCGGGTGACTGTCACGGTGGGGGCCGGCACAGTAACCGTGGTCGTGATTGCTGGCAGAGTCTCGGTGATCGTCACCGTCGGTGTGGCCGGGACCGCCGTGGTGCCACCTGCAGCATTGCCACCTGCGCCCATCCCACCAAAGCCCACGCCAACGAAGAAGAGCATCATCAGACCAAGCACCTTCGTCAGGTTCTTCACCGGGTGACGTTTCGGCAGCTGCACCGGGTACTGCGCCAACTGGTACTGGTGGCTGGGCACGTACGGTTGAGGACCGGCCTGCGATGGCGGCGCGAACGCCGGCTGCCCAGCGAACTGGTCAGGCCTTTCTGGATGCGGACGCGAACTGAACATGAAACCCCCGTTTCGTCTTCCCAAACCATAAGGCCGGCTGGCAAGACGCGACGAATCGGGGTCCGCCGGAGCGGCGATCAGTCCTCGGACTCCAGGGCTTCGCGAACCTTCTCGGACAGGTCGGCGTTGGTGTAGACGTTCTGGACGTCGTCCAGGTCCTCCAACGCGTCCACGATCCGGTCCAACTTCTCGGCGTCCTCCACCGAGTCGACGAGCTGGTCGAAGCTGGCCACGAAGGCGACATCGGCCGAGTCGTAGTCGATACCCGCAGCCTGCACGGCCTTGCGGACCTCGACCATGTCGTTGGGATCGCTGACCAGTTCGAACTCATCCCCAAGGTCCGTCAGGTCCTCGACGTTGGCCTCGATGGTGGCCTCGAGCAACTCATCCTCGGAGATGGTGCGCTTCTCGGTCTTGCGCGAGGTGGTCGACTCGACCTCCTGCTCCTTGGCGACGGTCACCACGCCCTTGCGGCTGAACAGGCGCTGCACCGATCCCCCATCGGCGATCGTGCCGCCGTTGCGGGTGACTGCGACGCGCACGTCCGAGATCGAGCGGTTACGGTTGTCGGTCAGGCACTCGATCAGGATGGCGACGCCGGCGGGGCCGTAGGCCTCGTACATGATCGACTCGTAGTTGACGGCGTCCGAGCCCTCACCCGAGCCGCGCTTGACCGCGCGATCGATGTTGTCATTGGGGACGGAGCTCTTCTTGGCCTTCTGGATCGCGTCATACAGTGTCGGGTTCCCGCCAGGATCGCCGCCGCCCACACGAGCTGCAACCTCGATGTTCTTGATCAGTTTCGCGAAGAGCTTGCCGCGCTTCGCGTCAATGACGGCCTTCTTGTGCTTGGTGGTAGCCCACTTGGAATGGCCTGACATGTCGAATCCTCACTTCCGGCGACGAACCGACCACAGCTTAGTCGAGTCCCGCTCAGTCCTCGAATAACCGGCCGTAGAGCACCAGTCGATCGTCGAACTGGTAGCCCAGGGCACCGAACAGGGACTCGGCCGCGCGCGGGTCGTCGGTGTCGACACCGATGCCCGCCATGGTGCAGCCGTTCTCTTCAAAGCTGTGCATGGACGCAGCCAGCAGGGCGCGGCCCAGGCCTGCGCTCCGGAACTCCGGACGCACCCCGAATCGCTCTGTCCAGCCCTGGCTCTGCCCGGACTCCGGATCACGGATCATCGAATTGAGCGCATAACCGATCACCCCGGCACCGGGGTCGGCGGTAGCCCTGGCGATCCACGACCAATCAGCCCGGGAATCCGGCCGGGCCAACGACATCTCCCAGTCGGCAGACTCCACGTCGTGGGCCCCCCGCCGCGAGCGGAACGCCGCATTGTGGGCCTGGCGCACGTCCTCGGAGAAGTGCCGTTCATAGGGGCGGATCTCGATGCCGGCCGGCGGGACGACCAACGGCAACGGCTGATCGACCAACGAGCGGTAGGCATCGAAGAACCAGCGCTGGGGTTCAAGCACGCCGTTGTTGACCAGGTCCGTCGACATCCGCGAACCCTCATCGGCGGGACAGCCCACCCACAACGACCCGATCGTCGGACGCGACTCGCGGATGTGGCGGTACCAGACGCGGGCGCGCTCGATCGCCCAGCCGACCAGCCGCAGACCGATCTTGTGGTGACGCCATGCCGGGTGCACACCGAACTCGATCCAGACGTGCGGCAGGTACTCGTCCGAGGGCGTGATGTGGTTCCACGCGTAGGCCACGATGGTGCCACCGCGATCGCGGCCCACCACCGCGTGGTTGCCGGGGTGCGCGTAGGGCAGGTCGAAGTCGCGCTGCAGACCTTCAAGGTCGCGCGGTTGCGTGGGGTCGTCGATGTAGGCGATCGCCGCGCACAGCTCGGCCACCTCGGGTAGGTCATCGCGGGTCAGGAAGGACCAATCCAGACTCCCCTCGACGATGGCCTCGCCCCAGGCCGGCTGCTCGACGCTCGTGGTCATTCAGTGATCACGAATCCGACTGACGGGGGTCTCCCGCAGCAGCGAAGGCCTCGGCCAGCGTGAAGTTGCCCACGTACAGGGCGGTACCGATGATCGCGCCCTCGACGCCGATCGGCACGAGTCCGGAGAGCATCTTGATGTCGTGCAGCGAGGAGATGCCACCGCTGGCCACGATCTTCGCGTCGGTCCGCGCGCACACCGCGCCCAGCAACTCCAGGTTCGGGCCGGTCAACATGCCGTCACTGGCCACATCGGTGACCACGAACCGCTGGCAGCCCGCAGCCGACATCCGCTGCACTGTCTCGAAGGCGTCACCGCCGGTCCGCGTCCAGCCGCGTGCCGCGATCTGACCATCGCGCACGTCGAGGCCGATGGCGATCCGGTCACCATGGCTGGCGATGATCCGCTCGCACCAGTCCGGGTTCTCCAGCGCCGCTGTACCGACATTGATGCGCCGGGCCCCGGTCGCCAGCGCCCGCTCCAGGGACTCGTCGTCCCGGATGCCGCCGGACAATTCCACGTTCAGGCTCATCGCGGCAACGACCTCGGCGATGATCTCGGCGTTGTTGCCGCGCCCGAAAGCCGCGTCCAGGTCGACCAGGTGCAGCCACTCGGCGCCCTCGGACTGCCAACGCAGCGCCGCCGCCAATGGTTCGCCGAAGACCCGCTCAGAGCCGGCGGCACCTTGCACCAGTTGGACTGCCTTGCCACCCTGCACGTCAACGGCGGGCAGCAGGATCAGCCGGTCGGTGACCGGGGCTGCGTTCGAAAATGACACGCTACAGACCTTAACCCATCAGCCAATTGCGCAGCAGCCCAGCCCCTGCCGCGCCGGACTTCTCTGGATGGAACTGGGTGCTGGCTACCGATCGCCACTGCACGGCGGCCAAGAACCGATCCTGCTCGTGGCGGGTGTACACGGCGGCGGCATCGGCCGGCAGCGACGGCTGCCCATCAGGTGAGACGTCGTGCGCGGCGTAACTGTGCACGAAGTAGAACCGCCGATCCTCGACTCCAGCGAACACACCGGGTTCGCCAGCCAACTCGACGGTGTTCCAGCCCATGTGCGGTAGCCGATCGGCCACCACCTGCTCGATCGTGCCCGGGAAGATCCCGATGCCATGAGAGTGCACCCCGTGCTCGACCCCGTGAGCGAACAGCACCTGGTGCCCCACACAGATGCCCAGCAGCCGACGCTCGGCCGCCACCCAGTCCCGGATCAGGTCGTCGGCCCCGATCGATTCGATCTGGGCCATGCAGGCAGCGAAGGCACCCACCCCCGGCACCACCAGACCGGACGCGTCGCGAACCTCGTCGGCCTGACGCACCAGCCGTACTTCGGCGCCGGCCGACTCCAGGGCACGACAGACCGAATGCAGGTTGCCCGACCCGTAGTCCAGCACCCCGATCCGGGGTCGGCTCACAGAGCGCCCTTCGTGCTCGGGATCGAATCGACCCTGGGATCGGATTCGACCGCTGCGCGCAGCGACCGGGCCAGCGCCTTGAACTGGGCTTCGACGATGTGGTGCGGTTCGCGCCCGGCCAGCAAGGTCAGGTGGACGCACAGCCCGGCGTTCATCGCCAAGGACTCGATCACATGTTGGGTCATCGAGCCGGCGTACAGCGGGTCGGTGCCGCCGATCCGGGCATAGACCTGGGCCTCCGGCTCGCCGCTGACCACCACGTACGGACGCCCGGCGACGTCGACGACGCACTGGGCCAGCGCCTCATCCAGCGGCACGATGGCATCCCCGAACCGCCGGATGCCCCGCTTGTCGCCCAGTGCCTGGGCCAGGGCCTGGCCGATGGCGATGGCGGTGTCCTCGACGCTGTGGTGCCCGTCGATGTGGATGTCGCCGGTGGTGGTGATCTTCATGTCGATCAACGAGTGCTTGCTGAGCGCGGTCAGCATGTGGTCGTAGAAGCCCACTCCGGTGCTGATCTCCGAAGTACCGGTGCCGTCCAGGTCGAGCCAGACGCTGACGTCCGACTCACTGGTGACCCGGTGCACCTCGCCGGTGCGGTGTGACGTGGTCATCCGACGACCTCCTGGTTGTAGGTGAGAACCTCGTGGTTGGGCAGGACCGTGCTGAGCGCCTCGCGGAAAGCCGCCATCTCCGCCGGTGTCCCCGCCGATACCCGAAGATAGCCTGCCGGACCCGTCTCGCGCACCAGCACCCCGTGGTCGAGCAGGTCCTGCCAGACGGCATGCCGGTCGGCGAACCTGCCGAACAGCGCGAAGTTGGCCTGGCTGGGCACGACGTCGAGGCCTTGGGCCCGAAGCCAGAGTTGGATCTCCTGGCACTGCCGGCGCAGCAACTCGACCTGGCCGAGCATCTCCGCAGCGTTGGCCAGTGCGACCCGCGCCAGCGCCTGGGTCTGTGCCGACAAGTGGTACGGCAACCGGACGATGCGGCAGGCGTCCACGATCGCGGGGGCAGCAGCCAGGTAGCCGAGTCGGCCACCGGCGAAGGCGAATGCCTTGCTCATCGTCCGGGAGACCACCAATCGGCCGAAGCTGGGCAACAGGGCCAGTGCCGAGTCCTCCGGCACCTCGGTGAACTCCTGGTAGGCCTCGTCAACCACGACGATCGCGTCCAACCGCTCGCAGACTTCCTGGATGACGCTGACCGGTGTTTGGGTGCCGGTGGGGTTGTTCGGCGTGCAGATCAGCACCACGTCGGCATGGTGTTGCTGGGCCGCCTCGACGATCAGGTCGGCGTCCAGGGTGTAGCCGCGGTTGCGCGGCACCGTCACGTAGTCGGTGTGGGTGTTGCGTGCGTACTCCGGGTACATCGAGTAGGTCGGGGTGAAGGCCAACACCGTGCGGCCGGGCCCGCCGAAGGCCTGCAGCAGGTGGGTCATCACCTCGTTGGATCCATTGGCCACCCAGATGTTGGCGGCAGTGAGCCCGAAGCCGAGGTACTTGGCCAGATCGGTGCGCAACTCCAATGCCTCCCGATCCGGGTACCTGTTGACCTGCTTGGCCAGGTCGGCGATGGCATGGGACATCTGGGCCCGCACCCGCGAACTCGGCGGGTACGGGTTCTCGTTCACATTGAGGGCCACGGCGACGTCGAGTTGCGGCGCACCGTATGGTTCCTCGCCGACCAACTCTGGACGCAGTGGCAGTTCGTCCAGCCGGATCTGCTGGCCCGGATCGTTGGTCATCGTTCGTCCTCCAGTCGCACCCGAACGGCCGTCGCGTGCCCGGGCAGCCGTTCGGCGTCCGCGAACCGCATGATGCCCTGACCGATCTCGGCCAGCGCTGCCCAGCTGTAGTCGATCACGTGCACCGACCGCATGAAACTGCGCACCGTGAGTCCGGACGAGTAGCGCGCCGCTCCCCCGGTCGGCAGCACGTGGGTGGAACCGGCGCTGTAGTCGCCGAGCGGCACCGGCGAGTGGCCACCGATGAAGATCGCACCCGCGTTACGGATCTGCTTCGCGACGTCGACGGCATCAGTCGTCTGGATCTCGAGGTGCTCGGCAGCATAGGAGTTGGTGATGGCGATCGCCTGAGCCAGGTCAGCGGCCAGCACGATCGCGGACTGCTCGCCGGTCAGCGCCACCGCCAGTCGGTCGCGGGTGGCCAGGTCGGCCACCTGCCGCGTCACCTCCGCCTGCACGGCGGTGGCCAGTTCGCGGCTGTCGGTGATCAGTACCGAACCGGCCATCGGGTCGTGCTCTGCCTGGCTGATCAGGTCGGCCGCCACGTAACGGGGATTGGCGGCCGCGTCGGCCAGGACCGCGATCTCGGTCGGCCCGGCCTCAGCGTCGATCCCGACCAGGCCGCGCAGGTAGCGCTTCGCCGCGACCACGTAGATGTTGCCCGGCCCGGTCACCATGTCGACCCGCGGGCACAGCCCGGCGACGCCATGCGCGAACATCGCGATCGCCTGGGCGCCACCGACCGCGTAGACCTCCTGGACGCCGAGCAGCGCACAAACCGCCAGGGTGACCGGGTGCGGCTGACCGCCGAACTCGGCCTGCGGCGGGGTGGCCACCGCCAACGAATCGACCCCGGCAACCTGGGCCGGCACCACGTTCATCACCACGCTGGACGCCAGCGGGGCCAGCCCGCCCGGCACGTAGAGACCGACCCGGCCCACCGGGAGCATGGCATTGCCGACGATCGCGCCATCGGCCAACTCGACACTGCGCCAGGCCTGTTCGACCTCGATGGTCTCGCAGACCCGGCGGCGCCGGTCGATCGAGACCTCGATGGCCGCCCGCAGATCTGGATCCAACTGGTCGAGGGCTGCCTGCAGCGCCTCTTGGGACACGCGCAGCGACTCGGGCACCACATGGTCGAACTGCTCGCTGTAGCGCAGCAACGCGTCCATGCCCTCATCCCGGACGGCATCGCAGATCGGCCGGACGACGTCGACGGCGGCGTTCACATCGAAGCGGCCCCGGGGCAGCACGCCGGCATAGTCATCGAGTGGGCGATTGGTCAGGTCGATGATCGAGAGCACTGCTCGAGTCTAGTCGTGGTGGCTTCGCCCAATGAGACGAGTCCGCCTCGACCGGACGGTAGGTGGTGTGATGGGCGACGTGATCGTGCACATCATCGGGCTGGGGACCATCGTCAACGTGGTGGCGGTGCTGGTCGGGGCCGGCCTGGGCATGCTGCTCGGCGACCGGTTCAGCCCGAAGACCCGCAGCACGATCACCGACACCCTGGGCCTGCTGACGATGGTGATCGCCGGCACCTCGATCGTTCCGTTGGCCGGCCAGCCGCTGCGGGACGCCGTCGGACCGGCGGCGATGATCGTGATCATGCTGGGTATGCTGGTGGGCACCCTGGTCGGCTCGGCGCTCCGGCTGGAGGATCGGGTGGCCCAGCTCGGCGCCTTCCTGCGCCGGCGGCTGGTCCGCAACCCGGCGGATTCGGACGCCGACCAACCCAGCGCGGAGGCCCGGTTCGTCGATGGCTTCGTCACCGCATCCCTGGTCTTCTGCATCGGCCCGCTGGCCTTCCTCGGTTCGCTCAACGATGGACTGGGTCGCGGCCCGGAACAGTTGCTGCTCAAATCCACCCTGGACTTCTTCGCCGCGATGGCCTTCGCGGCGTCCCTGGGCGTCGGGGTGGCCGCGTCCGCCCTCTCGGTCGCCGTACTGCAGGGTGGCCTGACCCTGGTGGGCTGGTTGCTGGGCGACGTGCTGCCGATGGCACAGATCGATGCGTTGACCGTTGCGGGCGGCATCATCCTGGGCGGTCTGTCGTTGCGCCTGCTGGCCATCAAGGAGATCCGGGTGGCTGACCTGCTCCCCGGCCTGGTGATGGCACCGGTCGCGGTCTGGCTGGTGGAGTTGGTGCTCTGATGGCCAAGAAGTCGGTTGGGACGCCGGCCACGCTGGCCCTGTCGAAGTCTGGGGTGAGCCACGTCGTGCACGAGTACGACCACGACCCGGCGAACCGGCATTTCGGTGACGAGTCCGTGGCAGTGCTGGGCCTGCCCGCCGAACAGGTCTTCAAGACCTTGGTCGCCGACCTGGTGGGCGGTGGAGCCCCAGTGGTCTGTGCAGTGGTGCCGGTCAGCGGCCAACTCGACCTCAAGGCGCTGGCGCACGCCGCCGAGGCGAAGAAGGCCACCTTGGCCGACCCGGCGGTTGCCGAACGGATCACCGGGTATGTGGTGGGTGGCATCTCGCCGCTCGGCCAGAAGCGACAACTCCCGGTCTACATCGACGAGTCCGCGCGGACGCTGCCCACGATCCTGGTCTCCGGCGGACGCCGTGGCCTGTCGGTCGAGTTGGCTGCCGAGGATCTGGCCCGGCTACTGGGCGCCCGCTTCGCTGATCTTGCGCGGGCGTGACCGCGGTATCGGCGGACCCGGCTCGCGACTGAGGTTCGCGTAGAGCATCACCGGGATGATCGCGCCCAGGGCCCAGACGAAGATGGCCGATGGGGTGTGCAGGGCGAAATCAACCGGCACCTCTTCACCGGGCACCGCAGCCGCCACTCGGGCGGCGAAGTTGCGTGGACCCTGCATCAGACCGATCAGCCAGCAGACGGTGCCGGCGCTCAGGCCACCGGCCAGCGCTATCACGGCCACCGGCCAGCCGAGACGCCGGAAGAACTGCCAGGCCGCCAGGCCCAGCCCTACCCCGACCAGCAGGCCGAGGATCACGTAGATCGCGTCGGCGCTGAACACCCGGCCCAGCGCCCGCTCGGTGATCTGCACCGAGCCATCGTCACTGGTCAGGTAGGTGGGCAGGGTCGTGATCGCATGCCACAACCAGCCGCTCAGCGCGCCGGCAGTCACCACGATCAGGGCATACAGGACGCCGAGGGTCCGCGATGGTGCGCCACGGCGGTGGGCGTCGCCGCGCACGACCGACGGCACGAAACCGCCGTCGGAGTGCTCGGCTTCACTCATCTCATCCCCTCACCGTTGACGCGCTCAACTCTAGACGGCGAGGCAGGACGGCCCCAACAAGGCCTTGAGGTCGGCGATCAGTGGTTGCGATGGTGCGACGCGCAGGTCATCGGCCAATGCAAAGGTCGTGGTGCGCTGCGGGCTGAGCAGTCGCAGCCGCACCTCGGTGGCACCGGGGTGGGAGGCGAGCACCGACTTCAGCCGCTCCACCACCCCCGGCGTGCAGCGGTTGGCCCGGATCTGGATGACGACCGGACGGGCATCGTCCGAACTCACATCCAGACCGACGACTGCGTCGGCGTTGAGTTCGACCGACTCGTCCCGGGTGTTCACGCGTCCCTTCACCCGCACGATCGTGTCGGGCACCAGGTCGCCGGCGAACTGCTCGTAGGCCTTCGGGAAGACCGAGACGTTGATCGACGCGTCCAGGTCCTCCACCACCATGGATGCCCACAGCTTGCCCTGCTTGGTCTGGCGCCGTTGCACCTGGGTGATCATGCCGCAGATGATCGTCGGACCGTTGGCGGCTCCTTCACCGCGTTCGACCAGACCCGCGATCGTGGTGGTGCGTTCGGCGCTCAGCACGTGTTCCAGACCGTTCAACGGATGATCCGACACGTACAGGCCGAGCATCTCGCGTTCGAAGGCGAGCCGGGTGCGCTTGTCCCAGTCGTCCAGTTCGGGGATTGGGTCGTGGGTCGACACGGTCTCGTCGGGTCCGAAACCGAAGCCACCGAGCAGTGAGTCCTGCCCGTGCTCCTCGTTGCGCTTGATCTCCACGACCTGGTCGACGGCGTTCTCGAAGACCTCCATCAGCGAGCGCCGGGCATGGCCCAGCGAATCGAACGCGCCGGCCTTGATCAGCGACTCGATCACCCGCTTGTTGCAGACCACCAGCGGCACGTTGTCCAGGAACTCGTGGAAGTCACTGACCGGCCCGTGCTCGGCGCGCGCGTCCACGATCGCCTGCACCACGTTGCTGCCGACGTTGCGGATGGCACCCAGGCCGAATCGGATGTCGTTGCCCACCGCGGAGTACATGCCCTCCGACTCATTCACGTCCGGTGGCAGCACCTTGATGCCCATCCGGCGACACTCGGCCAGGTAGACAGCCGACTTGTCCTTCTCGTCGCGCACCGACTGCAGCAGCGCCGCCATGTACTCGGTCGGGTAGTTCGCCTTCAACCAGGCCGTCTGGTAGCTGACCATGCCGTAGGCGGCCGAGTGCGACTTGTTGAACGCGTAGTCGCTGAACGGCACCAGGATGTCCCAGATGGTCTGGAACGCGTCCTGCGAATAGCCACGCTCCAGCATGCCGGCCTTGAAGACGTCCAACTGGGCGTCCAGTTCCCTCTTCTTCTTCTTGCCCATCACGCGACGCAGCACGTCTGCGGCACCGAGGGTGTAGCCGGCCAGCTTGGTGGCGATCGACATCACCTGTTCCTGGTAGACGATCAGGCCGTAGGTCTCGTTCAGGATCTCGGCCAACGGTTCGGCCAGTTCCGGGTGCAGGGGCTCGATCGGCTCACGTCCGGTCTTGCGCCGCGCGTACTTGTTGTGCGAGTCGGCGCCCATCGGACCGGGACGGTAGAGCGCCGACACCGCGGAGATGTCCTCGAACTTGTCCGGCTGCATCGAACGGAGCAGGGCGCGCATCGGCCCGCCGTCCAACTGGAAGACGCCCAAGGTGTCGCCACGCTGCAGCAGTTCGAAGGTGGCCTGGTCGTCCAACGGCAGGTCATCCAGGGAGACCTCGACGCCGGTGTTGCGCTTGATGTTGTGCAGCGCATCGTCAATGACTGTGAGGTTGCGTAGACCGAGGAAGTCCATCTTGACCAGGCCGAGGGCCTCGGCACTCGGGTAGTCGAATTGGGTGATGATGGCGCCGTCCTGTTCGCGCTTCATCACCGGGATGACGTCGGTCAACGGCACCGAACCCATGATCACGCCGCAGGCGTGCACGCCCCACTGCCGCTTCAAGCCCTCGATGCCCTGGGCGGTGTCCACCACCTCGGCCACCTGGGCATCGTTGCCGTACAACTCACGGAACTCGTTGCCCTCGGCGTACCGCTCGTGCTCGGGGTTGAAGATCTGGGACAGCGGCACGTCCTTACCCATCACCGCGGGCGGCATCGCCTTGGTGATCCGGTCGCCCAGCGAGAACTCCTTGTCGAGCACGCGGGCGGAGTCCTTGACGGCCTGCTTGGCCTTGATGGTGCCGTAGGTGACGATCTGGGCGACGTGGTCCTTGCCGTACTTGGTGGTGACGTAGTCCAGCACCTCACCGCGGCGGCGCTCATCGAAGTCGACGTCGAAGTCGGGCAGTGAGGGACGCTCCGGGTTGAGGAACCGTTCGAACAACAGCCCGTAGGCCAACGGATCCAGGTCGGTGATGCCCATGGCGTAGGCGATGATCGAGCCGGCACCCGAGCCACGACCCGGCCCGACCCGGATGCCGTTGCGCTTGGCCCAGCCGATGTAGTCGGCCACCACCAGGAAGTAACCGGGATAGCCCTTGGAGATGATCACGTCCATCTCGTAGTCGGCTCGCTCACGGACTTCCCGGGGCAGGGTTGCACCGAACCGCCGGATCAGGCCTTCTTCGGCCTCGCGACGGAACCAACTTTCCTCGGTCTCCCCCTCGGGAACCGGGAAGACCGGCATGTAGGTGCCCGAGCCCTCCTCGAAGCTGGTTTCGCAGCGCTCGGCGATGGCCAGCGTGTTGTCGCAGGCCTCGGGGTAGTTGCTGAACAGCGTCCGCATCTCCTCGGCCGACTTGAGGTAGTAGCCGGTGCCGTCGAACTTGAACCGGGCGGGATCGCTCAGCCGTGACCCGGACGAGATGCACAGCAGGATGTCCTGGGCCGTCGCGTCCGAGGCGTGTACGTAGTGCAGGTCGTTGGACGCGACCAGCGGCGCGCCGATCTGCTTGGCCAGCCGCAGCAGGTCAGGACGCACCCGGGTTTCGATCGGCAGTCCGTGGTCCATCAGTTCGACGAAGAAGTTCTCCTTGCCGAAGATCGACTGGAACTCGGCCGCGGAGGCCACTGCCTTGTCGTACATGCCGAGCCGCAGGTAGGTCTGCACTTCACCCGACGGGCACCCGGTGGTGGCGATCAGCCCTTCGTGGTACTCGTTCAACAACTCGCGGTCGGCGCGCGGCTTGTAGTAGTAACCCTCCAGGCTGGAACGGCTCGACAGCCGGAAGAGGTTGTGCATGCCCTGCGGCGTCTGGCTCCAGATCGTCATGTGGGTGTAGGCGCCCTTGGACGCCACATCGTCGCCCGCGCCGTCGCCGAACTGGACGCGCTTGCGCTCCCCTCGCGGCGTGCCGGGGGTCAGGTAGGCCTCGAGCCCGATGATCGGTTTGATCTGGTACTTCTCGGCGGCCTTGTAGAACTCGTAGGCGCCGAACAAGTTGCCGTGGTCGCTGATCGCGATCGCCGGCATTCCCTGCTCCGAAGCGGCTTTGACAAGGTCATCCACTCGGGCAGCGCCATCCAGCATGGAGAAATCAGTGTGGTTGTGCAGATGCACGAACCCCTTCGACATGCCGACCAACCTGCCCTTCACTCAAGACCCCAGTCACCTTACCCCGGGGGCCAGACAGTTCTCGGGCGCGACTTGCTACCCGTCCCAAACGAGGACGGGCCAGACCCGATCAGGCGCTCACCGCCGCCTTGCGATTGGCGGAAAGGTTCGACAGCAGGGTGAAGACGAACGCGCTACCTGCGGCGGCAACCATCGCCAAGGTGAAGCCCAACGCGTTCGTCGACACGAACGGGGCGACCACTGCAGGCAGGTAGGCGGTGGCCTCCGAGCCGGTGACCCCCACCAGGGCGCCGCCGATGGTGGCCGCCGCCAGCGCGGAGGCGAAGACCTTCTTGTCGGCGAACATGAACGGGTAGGCGGCCTCGACGAAGGTGCCGAAGAAGAAGTTGATGGACGCGCCGGACGCCGCCAGCGCCCGCTCGCCGGTGGAGCGGGGCTTCACGATGTTGGCCAGGGTGATGCCCAGGCTGACCATCACCAGCGAGGTCATGTCGACCGCACCGAAGAAGCTGTGGCCCTTCTCGCTCATTTCGACCAGCACCAGCGGCAGGATCACCGAGTGGTAGATGCCGAACATGATCGCCGGCCACATCACCAGGCCGGCCACCGCGCCCGCCAGCAGCGGGTTGAAGCCGACCAGTGACTCGATCGCCGTCTTGACGGCCCCGCCCAGCCAACTGGTGGCCGGGGCGAGCAGGAAGAAGACCACCAGACCGGACGCCAGACCCGCCAGACCACCGGAGACGATGTTCGCCGTGGTGACCGGCCAGCCCCAGCGCAGCGTCCGGCCCATCAGGTAGTGCACGGCGATACCGGCCAGCACACCACCCACCAGACCGCCGATGATGCCGCCCTGGGTGGACAGCAGGCCCGCGATGGCACCAGCGATGACACCAACCTCGTCCAGGCCGGAAACCTTCTTGGCCGCGACGATCGCCACCACGACCGGGATACCGGCGATCAGGGCGTCGAAGACCGGCGAGATGCCCGACATGCCGGGGATCTTGGAGATGGCCAGCACCAGGGCCATCGCGATGAAGGCCGGAATCGCGGGCACCATGATGCCGCGCACGCTGATCCGCTTCCAGGGCGCCTCACCTGTGACAGCACCGGGCTCGGTGGAGCCGAGCGAAGGCAGGTACTTCAGCTTCCAGTGCCGGGCGAAGCCGGACGCGTAGGAGACCGCGCGGGTGCGGCTGGTCGATCCGGTCGTGCCGGAGGCCGCCACCAGGTTGAGGCCGGCAGCCTGTGCCGCAGCGATCGAGGAACCGCCGGTGCCGACGGCCGGGATGCCGGCTGCGGCACCCGCGGCCACCGCCTTGGCGTTGGTGTCCTTCGGGTCACTGCTGACCAGGACCAGGCCGTCGATCTCCCCCGCCGCGATCCGATCGGCCAGCAACTGGTCGGTCTCGCGGGCCTGGGCATTCATCTCCGCCAGGCTGCCCTGGGCCAGCACGATGGGGTGGTCGTCGTCGTCCACGCCCCACAGTGCTGCCGAGGTTTCGTCCTTCGCCGAATCCATCGACGCGGCGGCAGCCACGAACTGGACGCCGCCCACCTCGATCCCGGCAGCCGTCAACTGCTTGATGACCTCGTTCAGCAGGGCCGCGGGGTCGTCGCCGCCCTGCGATCGGAGGTTGCCGCCGCTGCTGCCGACGATGGCGACGCGGTGGGTGGTGGGCGCAGTTTCCATGGTTCCTCCCGAAGACTTCTCGGGGTAAGACTGCCCACCGCGACAGATGTTGAGATGGACTGATCGGCAGGTGGACGCCTGCGCGGCTTCGAGGCTCAGCCCACGACGCCCTTGGCGGGATCGCCCATCGGAACCGGGGTCAACCGGATCACATCGCTGGGGGCGCTGCGCAGGCCCTCACTCAACACCGCGAGCTTCTTCAACGTCGGGCCGTCGATGTGCGCCTGCAACTCCTCCTGCGAACTCCACCGTTCGATCATCACGACCAGCGACTCGTCCTGGGCGATGTGCACGGCGTAGAGCTCGCAGCCGGGCTCGTCATGCACGTCCTGGGCGATGCCACGGAAGGCCTCAGCGCACTCCCGGGCCTTGCCGGGCACGGGATGGACTAGGGCTACGACGGTCACGGGCTCGGCCATGGCTGATCCTTTCGGTTCGAGTTGGCCATGAGCCTACCCATTGGCCTGCGTGTCCAGTCCCAGAGCGCGATGGATCAGGCTGATCGGATGCACCGTGGGCACCCCGCTGGACTTGGTGATCTGCCAGCGGCAGGTTTCGGTGTCGCAGACCGCGAGGTTGGGATTGGTCGCCCGGACCATCTCGAACAACGGCCGCCCGACGTCCTGGGCGATGGCGTGCTTCTCCTTCTTCAGCCCATAGGTGCCGGCGATACCGCAACAGGTGACACCGGAGTCGATCACCGTCAGTCCGGGAATCAGCCGCAACAGGTCGGACGCCGGCGTGCCCATTCCCTGGCTCTTGACCTGGCAGGGTGCGTGGTACGGCACGGTGTCGTCGATGCGCTGGAACTGCTCGACCGGCAATTCGCCTCGCTCGGCCAACTCGAGCAGGAACTGGGAGATCTCCCGGATCCGGGAACCCACGTCGGCCAGTTCCGCGTCGTCCACGCCGAGGATCTCGTGCGCCTCATGCTTCAGCATTCCGGTGCACGATCCCGCCGTCGACACGATCGTCAGGTCGGCGCCGCCGCTACGCAGTTGGGCCACGAGGCTCCGCACCGACTTGCTCGCCTCGGTGAACAGGCCGTTGCTCTGCTGGGCCAACCCACAGCAGCCCTGCCGGGGCACCAGCACTTCGTAACCCAGATGCTCCAACACCTCGATCGCCTGCCGGGCGGCGGTGACCTCGAAATAGCCGCCGGCACAACCGTGGAAAAAGACAATGGGGCCGCGGGTAACAGGACGGGTGGGGGCGGGCCGCTTCTTCAGCCAGGCGTGCAGCGTCCGGGTGGTCGCGGTCGGCATCGGTGCGTCCCGGTGGACACCGATCGCCTGCTCCATCAGCCAGCGCACCAGGCGCATCCGCAGCGCCGCGTTGGCCAGCGGGGCCACCGGACTCATCACCTCGCCCATCAACGTGGTCCGCGAAATCAGCCGGTCGCGCAACGGGATTCCGGCCTGCTGCTTCATCGCGGCCCTGGCCAGCGAGTTCAGTTCGGCCACCTTCACGCCTTGCGGGCAGACGGTGCTGCAGGTGCCGCAACTCGAGCAGTAGTCGACCGAGTGGTCCACGCTGGGCCCGTCCCGGAAGCGTTCTGCCTGCGGGCCGACGAACTTGGGACCGCTGAACAGCGGCGTCACTGCAGCAACTGGGCAGGCGGTCTCACAAATCGTGCACTTGACGCACTGGTCGAGGGTGGCCCGCTGCAGGCGGTTGCCCAGTTCCCGGGTCAGGTCGCCGGCGTTCATCGGGCCTCCTGGACGATCTGGTCGGCTGCCCGGACGCCACTGGCCACAGCGATTCCGTCCCCGGATTTCTCCTGTTGCCGGGCGGCTCCGGCCAGGATTCCGCCGGCCGCAAACAGGTTCGAGTACACCGGCAGCCCGGCCGAATCCACCGGACGCATTGCCTGGTCGACCCGGACCCCGACGGTGAAGATGCGCTGCTCGCTGCCCCAGAAGTCGGCGTCGATCAGTCCCTCAGCGTGCTCGTGGCTCAGCGGCAGCCCCAGCGCTGTTTCGGTGATCCGGCCATGGGAGTCGACCGCCAACGCCCCGGACTCGAAGCCACCGGTCGCCAGCACGAACGCGTCGGCCCGCAGCGTGGTCGGGTGCCCGGTCGTCGCCGCCACCAGACCTACCAGGCATCCGCCCTCGGCCACGTGGTCCACCACCGCAGAACCGATGATGAAGCGCACCCCGGCGGCCCGGGCGCGGGCCATCAGCTGGTTGTGCAGCCGCAGCCCCGGCACTCCCGGGGGCGGCAGCGGAACTTCGGCGATCAGACGCCCCATCCTGGCCTGCAGGTCGAGGGTCGCGTCCGGATCGGTCAGGCCAAGCACCCCGGGCAGCAGGACTGTCTCGTCGTCAGCGGCAGCGGCCGCAACCAGGCGTGCGAGCCTCCCCCGGATGGCGGGATCGTCGAGGGCGCGGGCGTGCACCATGCCCGAACTGTCCGCCTCACCGGTCCTGATCTCGAAGTCCAGCCAGGTGTGGCGAGCCGTGATCGGCGAACCATCCAGCGCCCAACTGCGGTTGAGGTTCTCGGCGACCAGACTGGCCGGGAAGTCCTTCAGCCGGCGCAGCCCGACCACCAGCAGCTTCTTGGTCGATGTCAGGTCGGCGGCAGTCATCGAGGCTTGCGCCCACAGGGTCGGCCGGATCGCACCGACTGCGGTGGGTAGTTGCCAGTTGGTGTCGTCCCGGCTGAACAGCCGCCCACCCAGCTGCCCCGTGATGAAGTCGACCCCGGCGCGGACCGCATCGACACCAAGCAGGCGGTACGGGTGGTCGGTCGCCAACCCGTCGAACGCCTGGTAGGGCTGACTGACCCGGTCCGAGACATAGCCCAACACGTCCAGGGTGCCCTGGGATAGCTGCAATCCCCCACTGCCCTTGGCAACCACGACGACGCGCGCCCCCGCGTCCGCCAACCGCAGCGCCGCACTGAGCCCAGCGAGCCCGGCACCCACCACGACCACGTCCGACTGCCCGGTCATCGCAGCACCTCCGCGTCCGATTGTGGCAGATGGTCGATGTCCAGCGTGCTGCGGTAGATCCAGCTGTCCAGGGCCGCCTGGCGCAACTGGTCGCCGTAGAGGATCGGCCACAGCCCGATCCAACGGTTCTTCAGGAACAACCGCAGCAGGCCGGTGGCGCGCTCGACGTCGATGACGCCCTCATCGTGCGCGATCCCGGCAGCCCGGGTGCTGCAGAAGCCCCCTTGGCAAGGACCCATCCCCAGCCTGACCTGCCGCCGCAGGTCATCCAGCGTGCCGGCCGGGTCGCGGTGCAGCAGGTCGGTGAACATCGAGCGGCTGACCAGTTCGCACTCGCAGATGATCAGGTCGACGCTGCGATCTGCCTCCCGTTCAGCCAACCGGTGGGTGACCACGTAGTGCTGGATGCCGGCTGGGTCGATCGGTTCCTCGGCGGTGCGGCACTGCCGAGACTTGCCCAGTTGGTCACACATGGCGTCCACGATGTGCTCGGCCATCAGCCGGTAGGTGGTCAGTTTGCCGCCACCGATGGTCAGCAGGCCCTGGACGCCGTCGCGAGTCAGGTGGTCGACCACGGCCATTCCGCGACTCATGTGCCGGGTGTCGCTGTCCGCGACCCGGTCATCATCGATCAGCGGACGCGACCCCGCCCAGGCGTGCACCGCACGCGCCTGCCGGAAGCCGGGGATCAGTTCCTCACCGGCGTCGAGCATCTGCTGCACCTCGGCCCGCGGGATCGGCAAGTGGTCGGGGTCGGACTCCTTGACGTCGGTGGTCCCGATGATCGACACGGTGTGCACCGGCACCAGGATGTCGCCATCGGCGGGAAGGTTCAGCCGATTGACCACCCGGTTCACCAGCCGGTGGTTCATCGCGATCATGATGCCGCGGCCCGGCACCACCGGTACCGGCGGCAACCCGGCCAATCCCGTCACGCGGCCCGCCCAAGGTCCAGCGCAATTCAGCACGAAACCGCACTCGATCACGACATCCTCGTCGGCCCGTTGGTCGTGGCAGACCACGGCACGTACCGCCCCGTCCCGCACCTCGATGCGCCTCACCGGATGGTAGGTGAGCACTGTGGCGCCGTACTGCTTCGCCGAATTGACCGCACCCCACACCAACTGCCAGCCGTCGACCGTGGCGTCGTCCACCTCGATCGCGCGGAAGATGCCGGGATTGAGTCGCGGCTCGCGACGCAGCGCCTCAGCCACGCTGATCTCCTGCGCAGCCACCCCGGTTGCCGCTGCGCCCCTCAGGAACTGATCGGCATAGTCAGGATCATCGCCCGGCACGGCGACGAAGAGCCCGCCGGTGCGCTCGATGGCCGACGGCTGGATCCGCGACAGGATCGCGTTCTCGGACGCGCACTCGGACGCTGACCCGGGATCGGCGACCACGTACCGACCACCCGAATGCAACAGGCCGTGGAACCTCCCGGTGGTGCCCTGCGCAAGATCCGATTGGTCGACCAGCACCGCGGAATAGCCCCGCATGGCGGCGTCGCGCACCACGCCCGCACCGGTCGACCCACCACCGATGACGACCACGTCTGCAGAGATAGTGCGCATGGGTCCATCTTGCTGCACCGGGCAGACTCGCGTCGCCCTTGCCAACCACCCGTGTCTGGTCTAGGAGTGGAGTCATGTTGAGTGTGCGCGCCACGAGCCTGTCGGCCGACGATCCGCTGTCCGGGTTGAGCATCGGCGAAACCCCCGAACCGGAACCGAAACCAGGCTGGACGCTGGTCGACCTGAAGGCGGCAACCCTGAACCACCACGACCTGTGGTCACTGCGCGGAGTGGGATTGCGTGCCGAGCAGTTGCCCCGGGTGCTGGGCTGCGACGGGGCAGGAATCGATCCGGACGGCAACGAGGTGATCATCTATCCGATCGTCACCTCGCCGGGCTGGCGGGGGCCCGAGATGCTCGATCCGCGCCGAACCATGTTCTCGGAAACCATCGACGGCACCTTCTCCGAGCGCGTGCTGGTGCCCGTCCAGAACCTGGTGCCCAAGCCGGCCGGCATGAATTGGGCGACCGCAGCGACCTGCTCGATGGCCTGGCTGACCGCCTACCGGATGGTCTTCAGCCAGGCTGGTGTGCGCCCCGGCGACCTGATCGTCGTCCAGGGTGCCGGCGGCGGGGTGAACACCGGCGTCATCGCATTGGCCGCGGCGGCCGGCATTCGCGTCTGGGTGACCAGCCGGGACGCTGGGCGTCGCGAGCAGGCGCTGCAGATCGGTGCGGAGCAGGCCTTCGAACCTGGCGCCCGGCTGCCCGAGAAGGCGGACGCCGTGATCGACAACGTGGGTGCGGCCACCTGGAGCCATTCGATCAACGTGCTGCGCCCCGGCGGGACGCTGGTCACCTGCGGCGCCACCACCGGCGACGCACCGGACCGGGCGGAACTGACCAAGATCTTCTTCCGGGAACTGCGCGTCCAGGGCTCGACCTCGGGCACGATGGAAGAACTGCGCGACCTGGTCGAGTTCGTCCAGCGCGTGGGAATCTCGCCGGTCATCGACGCAGAACTGCCGCTGGCGGAGGGTCGCAGCGGCTTCGAGCGGATGGCGGCGGGCGACATTTACGGCAAAGTGGTCTACACCCTATAGGATTCAGCAGTATCCGACTTCACCTGCACAGGAGCAGTAATGAGCACCATCACATCGGTCGAGGTCATCGACGTCCGGTTCCCCACCTCCCTCAACGCCGACGGCTCGGACGCCATGAACAAGGACGCGGACTACTCGGCGGCCTACGTCGTGGTGAACACCGATGCCACCGATGCGGCGGGCAAGCCGCTGCGCGGCTACGGCATCACCTTCACCATCGGTCGTGGCAATGACATCGTCTGCATGGCTGCCCGCGAACTGGCCGGACGCGTGGTGGGCCGGGACGTCAACGAGGTCTGCGACGACATGGGTGGCACCTACCTCAGCTTCAGCGAGGACTCGCAGATGCGCTGGCTGGGCCCGGAGAAGGGCGTGGTGCACCTGGCGCTGTCGGCGGTGATGAATGCCCTGTGGGATATGGCCGGACGCCGCGCCGGCAAGCCGGTGTGGCGGCTGCTGGGTGAGATGACACCGGAGCAACTGGTTGACATCGCCGACCTGCGCTACCTGGGCGACGTGCTGCCTCGCGAGCGGGCGTTGGAGATCCTGCGGGCCGCCGAAGCGGGCAAGGCCGAGCGGATCGCCGACCTGGAGGCCAACGGCTACCCCGCCTACACCACCGCTGCCGGCTGGCTCGGCTACTCGGACGAGAAGATGCTGCGGATCATCTCCGAGCAGGAGAAGCTGGGCTTCACCGCCGTCAAGCTCAAGGTGGGCGCGAGCCTGGAGGACGACATCCGGCGCTGCCGGCTGGCCCGCGAGGCGATCGGGCCGGACCGTCCACTGATGATCGACGCCAACCAGATGTGGGACGTGCCCACGGCCATCGAGTGGGTCAACGCGCTGCAGGAGTTCAATCTGCGCTGGATCGAGGAGCCCACCAGCCCGGACGATGTGCTCGGCCACGCCAAGATCCGAGAGGCGGTGGCACCGATCGGCGTCGCCACCGGCGAGCACTGCCACAACCGGGTGATGTTCAAGCAGTTCCTCGAGGCCAAGGCGATGGACTTCTGCCAGATCGACTCCGGACGCCTGGCCTCCCTCAACGAGATGCTCGCCGTGCTGCTGCTGGCTGCGCACTTCGAGGTTCCGGTCTGCCCGCACGCCGGCGGTGTCGGCCTGTGCGAGATGGTGCACCACGCGTCGATGCTCGACTACGTAGCGGTCTCCGGCTCCTACGAGGGACGCATCACCGAGTACGTCGACAACCTGCACGAGCACTTCGTGAACCCGGTGCGGGTCGCCAACGGCCGTTACCAGGTCACCGGGGATCCCGGCTACAACACTGAGATGTACCCGGCGTCCATCGACGAGTTCCGCTTCCCGGACGGCAGCTACTGGGCGTCCGTCGCACCTGAGCCAGCGTCAGGCGAGCAGCTGGCGGTCGTCCGGGTTGATCGGACGCGGTAGCGGGCTGGACTTGCCGGTCAGGAAGGTATCGACGCCGTTGGCGCAACTGCGTCCCTCGGCGATCGCCCAGACGATCAGCGACTGGCCGCGTCCGGCGTCGCCACAGGCGAAGACACCGGGCACGGAGGTGGCGTAGAAGTCGTCGCGGGCGATGTTGCCGCGCGCGTCCAACTCGACGCCCAACTGTTCGACCACACCATCGGTTTGCGGGCCGAGGAAGCCCATCGCGAGCAGCACCAGTTGGGCGGGGATCTCCCGCTCGGTGCCCTCGATCGGGGCGAACCGGGTCTCGGGTCCGCCGACCTCGACCAGCCGCAGGCCGCTGACTTCTCCGTCGGTGCCGACGAACTCGGACGTGTTGACCGCGTAGACGCGTTCGCCACCCTCCTCGTTCGCCGAGGAGATTCGATAGAGCATCGGGTAGGTGGGCCAGGGCTGGGTATCCGGACGCTCGGCCGGTGGGTGGGGCATGATCTCCAACTGGGTCACCGACCGGGCACCCTGACGCAGTGCCGTGCCCAGGCAGTCGTTGGAGGTGTCGCCGCCGCCGATCACGATGACGTCCTTGCCCTCCGCACTGATTTGGTCCTCGACCGGGCCATCAATCGCCTTGGTCGCCTGGGTCAGGTAGTCCATCGCCTGGTGGATGCCCGCCAACTCACGGCCCGGCACCGGCAGGTCGCGCGGACGCGTCGCCCCGATGGCCAGCACGACCGCGTCGAAGCGCTCGAGCAGTTGCTCGCCGGTGATGTCGACGCCGATGGTGGTCGATGGCTTGAAGGTGGTCCCCTCCAGCACCATCTGCTTCAACCGCCGGTCCAGCACCGACTTCTCCATCTTGAAGTTGGGGATGCCGTAGCGCAGCAGGCCGCCGATGGCGTCGGCGCGTTCGTAGACGACCACGGTGTGACCGGCCCTGGTCAACTGCTGGGCCACCGCCAGGCCAGCCGGCCCGGAGCCGATCACGGCAACCGTCTTCAGCGTGTGCCAGTTCGGCAACTGGGGCACCACCCGGCGGTCGGCCCAGCCCTTGTCGATGATGGCGACCTCGACGTTCTTGATGGTCACCGGGTCGCGGTTGATGCCCACCACGCACGCGGTCTCGCAGGGGGCCGGGCAGAGCCGTCCGGTGAACTCCGGGAAGTTGTTGGTGGCGTGCAGCCGGTCCAGCGCCAACTGCCACTCATCGCGCCAGATCTGGTCGTTCCACTCCGGGATCAGGTTGCCCAGTGGGCAGCCGTTGTGGCAGAACGGGATGCCACAGTCCATGCACCGGCCGGCCTGCTTGCTGATGATCGGGAGCAGGGCCATCCCCGGGCTGTCGGGATAGACCTCGTTCCAGTCGCCCAGCCGCTCATCGACCGGACGCCGGGAGGCCACCTCGCGCGGTGTTGTCATGAAGCCTGTCGGATCAGCCACGAGCGGCCTCCATCATGATCTCGGTGAGTTCGGTCTGGCCGATACCGCGGGCGATCGCCTCGTCCCGGGCACGAACGATCCGCGCGTAGTCGCGGGGCTCGATCTTGGTGAATCGCCGGGCCAGTTCTTCGGCACCCAAGTCGAGCAGTTCGGCCGCCCGGCCGGAGCCGGTGACGGCCTGGTGACGCTCCAGCAGTTCGATCACCCGGCGGATGTCGGCGTCGGTCATCGGCACCGCGTCCACGTACTCGGTGTTCAGCGACTCGGGACGCAGGTCGAGAACCCACGCCACGCCGCCCGACATGCCGGCCGCCAGGTTGCGTCCGGTGGGGCCGCCGATCAGCACCTCGCCGCCGGTCATGTACTCGCAGCCGTGGTCACCGACGCCTTCGACCACTGCCACCGCGCCGGAGTTCCGGACGCAGAAGCGCTCCCCGACCACCCCGTTGAGCAGGATCTCGCCCGAGGTGGCGCCGTAGCCGATGACGTTGCCCGCGATGATCTGGGTCGCGGCATCGAAGCCGGCGTCCTGCGGCACCCGGATGGCGATGTGGCCACCGGACAGGCCCTTGGCGACGTAGTCGTTCGCGTCGCCGGTGAGAAGCAGGCTGACGCCCCGCGGCAGGAAGGCCCCGAAGCTCTGGCCCGCCGTTCCGGTCAACTCGAACTGGATGGTGTCGTCGGGCAGTCCCTGACCCTCGGTCGCCATCGTGACCTTGTGCCCCAGCATGGTGCCCACGCTGCGGTCGGTGTTGCTGATGCCCAGGGTCCCACTCACCGCTTCGCCGCGTTCCAGCGCCGGGGCCGCCAGGTCGATCAACTGCACGTCCAGCGAGCGGTCCAGTTCGTGGTCCTGGCTGGTGGTGCGGTGCCGCTGGGTACCCGCCGGCACCTCGACATGGTGCAGGATCGGCGCGAGGTCCAGGCCTGACGCCTTGTAGCGTTCGATCGCCTCGCCGGTCTCCAGGCAGTCGGCGCGTCCGATCGCCTCTTCGAGGGTTCGGAAGCCCAGCCGGGCGAGGTACTCACGCACTTCCTCGGCGATGAACTGCATGAAATTGATGACGTATTCGGGCTTGCCGTCGAATTTCTTGCGCAGTTCTGGGTTCTGGGTGGCCACCCCGACCGGGCAGGTGTCCTTGTGGCAGACGCGCATCATGATGCAGCCGGAGACGACCAACGCGGTGGTGGCGAAGCCGAACTCCTCGGCGCCCAGCAGGGCGGCGATGATGACGTCGCGACCGGTCTTGAGTTGGCCGTCGCACTGCACGACGATCCGGTCCCGCAGCCCGTTCAGCAGCAGCGTCTGCTGGGTCTCGGCCAGACCGAGTTCCCAGGGCCCACCGGCATGCTTGATGGACGTCAACGGCGCCGCGCCGGTGCCACCGTCGTGGCCGGAGATCAGCACCACGTCCGCCTTGGCCTTGCAGACACCGGCGGCGACCGTGCCGACACCCAACTGGCTGACCAGCTTGACGTGCACCCGCGCCTCGGGGTTCGCGCACTTCAGGTCGTGGATCAACTGCTTGAGATCCTCGATCGAGTAGATGTCGTGGTGCGGCGGCGGGCTGATCAGGCCGACACCGGGGGTGGAGCCGCGCGTGCGGGCAATCCATGGGTAGACCTTGGGGCCGGGCAACTGTCCGCCCTCCCCCGGCTTGGCGCCCTGCGCCATCTTGATCTGCAGGTCGGTTGCGTAGCTCAGGTACTCCGAGGTGACACCGAAGCGTCCCGAGGCGACCTGCTTGATCGCCGAGCAGCGTTCGGGATCGTGCAGCCGCTCGGGATCCTCGCCGCCCTCACCGGTGTTGGAGCGCGCGCCCAGCCGGTTCATCGCGATCGCCAGCGTCTCGTGGGCCTCCTGGCTGATCGAGCCGTAGCTCATCGCGCCGGTGCTGAACCGCTTGACGATCTCGCTCACCGGCTCGACCTCGTCGATCGGCACCGGGTCGCCGGCCGGCTTCAGTTCCAGCAGGGCTCGCAACGTCATCAGCCGGTACGAGTTGTCGTCGATGCGGGCGGTGTAGCGCTTGAAGACGTCGTAGCGTCCGGTCCGGGTGGCGTGTTGCAGCCGGAAGACCGACTCCGGGTCGAACAGGTGCTGCTCGCCCTCGCGGCGCCACTGGTACTGGCCGGCCACCTGCAGGGTGCGGTGCGGCAGGTTGTTGGTGCTCGGGTAGGCCCGCTCGTGGTGTGCGGTCAGGTCGTCGGCCAACTCGTCGAGCCCGATGCCCTCGATCCGGGAGACCGTGCCGGGGAAGAACTCGGCCATGAAGTCGCTGTTCAGCCCGACTGCCTCGAAGACCTCGGCCCCCTGGTAGGACGCCATGGTGGAGATGCCCATCTTGCTCATCACCTTGAGCACGCCGTGTTCCAGCGCGTGGATCACGTTGCGGATCGCGACCTCCGGTGACTGGGTGACCAGGTACTCGCGCCGGGCCAGGTCCTCCGCGGACTCGAAGAGCAGGTAGGGGTTCACCGCGGCTGCGCCGTAACCCATCAACAGCGCGAGGTGGTGCACCTCACGCACATCACCGGCCTCGACGATCATGCCGATCTGGACGCGCTTCTTGAGCTGGACGAGATGGTGGTGCAGGTTCGCGGTCAGCAGCAGGGACGGGATCGGCGCCAGGTCGTCGTTCGAGTGCCGGTCCGACAGAACGATGTTCAGCGCACCCTCGTCGATCGCCCGGGACGCCTCGTCGCGCAACTCCGCCAGCCTGGCCCGCAGCGCGGCCCCACCACCGGCGACGTCGTACAGGCCGCTCAGCACGCGGGTCAGGCCGTGCGGGCGGTCGGCGCGCTCGCTGAGGTGCACGATCTTGGCCAACTGCTCCGAGTCGATCACTGGCGAACGCATGACCAGTTGCCGGGCGGATTCCGCCCCGGGGTGCAGCAGGTTGCGCTGCGGCCCGCTGCGCACCTCCAAGGAGGTGACCAGTTCCTCGCGGATGGCATCCAGCGGCGGGTTGGTGACCTGGGCGAAGACCTGGCTGAAGTAGTCGAACAGCGGGCGGGGCTTGTTCGACAGCACCGCGATCGGGGTGTCAGTGCCCATCGAACCGATCGCCTCCGCCCCGGTATTGGCCATCGGGGCGATGATCATGCGCAGGTCCTCGTCCGAGTAGCCGAAGACCTGCTGGCGGCGGGCAACCGAACTGGAGCTGTGCACGATGTGGGTGCGCTCGGGCAGGTCGTCCAGGAAGACCCGGCCGGCGGCCAGCCATTCACCGTAGGGGTTCGCGGCCGCCAACTCGTCCTTGATCTCGGCGTCGTCGATCAACCGGTGCTCGTTGAGGTCGACCAGCAGCATCCGGCCGGGTTGCAGGCGTCCCTTCTGCCGCACCGAGGTCGGCTCAACATCCAGGACGCCGGCCTCGGACGCAAAGATCACCTTGTCGTCGGTCACCCAGTAGCGCGCTGGACGCAGGCCGTTGCGGTCCAGGGTGGCGCCGATCAGGGTGCCGTCGGTGAAGGTGATGCAGGCGGGCCCATCCCACGGCTCCATCAGGCAGGCGTGGTAGTCGAAGAAGTCGCGGTGGGCCTGGGGCAGGTCGGCATTGTGCTGCCAGGCCTCGGGCACCATCATCATCACCGCGTGCGGCAGGCTGCGTCCGCCCAGGTGCAGCAACTCGAGCACCTGGTCGAACGAGGCCGAGTCGGAGTCGCCCGGCGCACAGATCGGGAAGATGCGTTCCAGGTTGCCACCGATCTTGTCGGAGGCGAGCAGGGCCTCGCGGGCCCGCATCCAGTTCCGGTTGCCCTTGACGGTGTTGATCTCGCCGTTGTGGGCGATCATCCGGTACGGGTGCGCCAGCGGCCAGCTCGGGAAGGTGTTGGTGGAGAACCGTGAGTGCACCAGGGCCAGCGCGGACGCGAAGCGTTCGTCCGACAGGTCCGGGAAGACCTCGGTCAGCTGGGACGTGGTGAGCATGCCCTTGTAGACCATCGTGCGTGACGACAGGGACGCGAAGTAGGTCCTGGTCTCGAAGCGGGCCCGGCGGCGCAGCACGAAGACCTGGCGGTCCAGGTCGATGCCGGACGCATGCCGTCGGTCACTGACGAACAGTTGCGCCATGTGCGGCATGGCGTCCCGCGAGATCGGGCTCAGCGTGTCGGTGCGCACCGGCAGCTCGCGCCAGCCGAGCACCTTCAGCCGCTCCTCCAACGCGATCTTCTCGATCGAGATCATCGCGAAGTCACGTTCGGCCTCGTCGGTGGGCAGGAAGGCGATGCCGGCCGCATACTCGCCCGGCGGCGGCAGCAGGAAGTCGACCTCTGCCCGCAGGAACTCGTCCGGCACCTGGACCAGGATGCCCGCGCCGTCGCCGGCCGCCTCGTCGGCACCGGTGGCGCCGCGGTGGTCGAGGTTCGCCAGGGCGGTCAGCCCGTCGCGCACCAGGTCGTGGGTGGCGAGGCCGTCGAGCTTGGCGATGAAGGCAACGCCGCACGCGTCATGCTCGTTGGCCGGGTCGTAGAGACCCTGCCTACCGGGTGCCTGCGTGGTCGAGGTCATCTGGACTCCCCTCTGCCAGCCGCTGGTTATCGGCCAATCATCCGAACAGTAACGACCAAGTGTTACGAATTGTTTTCAAGGCCCGGATTGTGGGCAGCGAACTTTGCGCGTCCCGGACCGGGGAAACCGAACGGCCAGGCGCGGACGCCGGGTCGCTTGCGCAGCTGCCAGACAAGCAGGATCACCGCACCGACGAACAGGATCAGCGACACATAGCTGTTCAGCCGCCAGCCGCCCAGGTGGTTGACCGGGTCGATCCGCATCGCCTCGATGAAGAAGCGGCCGAAGGTGTACCAGATGACGTAGCAGGTGAACAGCTTGCCGCGGCCCAGCTTGAAGCGCCGCTCGGCCCAGAGCAGCACGAGCCCGCCCAGTCCGGTCCAGATCATCTCGTAGGCGAATGTCGGGTGGTAGGTCGCCACCGTCTCGTAGCCGGCGGGCCGGTAGGCCTCGTTGACGTGCAGCGCCCAGGGCAGGTTGGTCGGGCCGCCGAACAACTCCTGGTTCCACCAGTTGCCGAACCGGCCCAGGCATTGGGCGAACAGCAGGCCCGGGGTCAGCACGTCGGCCAGGTCGCCGAAGCCGATCTTCGCGCGCCTCGCCAACAGCCAGGCGGCCAGGCCGCCGAGCATGACGCCGCCCCAGATGCCCAGTCCGCCGTTGCGGATGTTGAGGGCCTGCCACGGGTTGCGTCCGGGGCCGAAGTAGAGCTGGTAGTCAGTAATCACGTGATAAAGCCGCGCCCCGATGATGCCGACCACGATCAGGATGAAGACCATCGTGTCGAAGCGTTCACCGTCACCACCGCGCTGGACGAAGCGTTTGCGGCTCAGCCACGCGGCGAGCAGCATGCCGATCAGGATGCAGATCGCGTAGATCCGGATCTCCAGGGGGCCGATGAAGAAGCCCCCGATCGGCGGGGCCGGGATCTCGAAGGGCGTCACCGGCCGGTCCTCCGAACGCCGGCTGCCAGGTCGGCTGCCTTGGCGCGCAGCGCAGACAGATCCTGACTACCCTCGTTCTCGGCGTCGATCAGGCAGTTGACCAGGGCCGACCCAACGATCACCGCATCGGCGAAGCCGCCTACCTCGGCCGCCTGGTCGCCGTTGGAGACGCCCAACCCGACCCCGACCGGCAGCGTCGCGTCCGCCTGGCGGGCACGCTCGACGATGATCGGGGCGGCTGCCGAGGTCTGCTGGCGCACACCGGTGACGCCCATCACCGAGGTGGCGTAGACCCAGCCCCGGCAGGCCTGCATCGTCATGGCGATCCGCTCATCACTGGAGCTGGGAGCGATCAGGAAGACCCGGTCGAGGCCGTGCACATCCGCGGCGGCCAGCCAGTCCTCGGCCTCGTCGGGGGTCAGGTCAGGGGTGATCAGTCCGGCCCCACCGGCGGACGCCAGGTCGCGCGCGAAGGCATCCGCGCCGTAGCGCTCGACCAGATTCCAGTAGATCATCACCAGCGGAACCGCGCCTGCGTCCGCAACTGCCTCGCTGGCCAGCAGGATGTCGCGGGTGCGCACACCGCGCTGCAGCGCCCGGGTGGTGGCGTGCTGGATGGACAGGCCGTCCATCATCGGGTCCGAGTAGGGCATGCCGATCTCGACCAGATCCGCTCCCTGACCATCGGTGCCCTCGATGATGGCGCGCATCGCGTCCAGCGAGTGCGGGACGCTGGGGTAGCCGACCGGCAGGTAGCCGACCAGTGCGGCCCGGCCCTGGTCGTTGGCCGCCTTGATGACCTGGCCGGAGATGCCCAGCCTGGGATCGAGTTCGCTCACTGCAGTGCCCCCATCGACTGGTCTGCCTCACCGCGGATGCCGAAGTAGTCCATGGCGGTGTCCACATCCTTGTCGCCGCGTCCCGACACGTTGACCAGGATCAGCGGCTCGGACTCTGGCGAGGTTTCGGCCAACCGCAGGCCCAGCCGGCGGGCACCGGCCAGCGCATGTGCCGACTCGATGGCCGGCATGATGCCCTCGGTGCGGCTGAGCAGGCTGAACGCGTCCATCGCCTCGGCGTCGGTCACCGGCTCGTAGGTGGCACGTCCGGTTCGGGCGAGCCAGGCATGCTCCGGACCAACGCCCGGATAGTCCAGCCCAGCGCTGATTGAGTGTGACTCAATAGTCTGGCCATCGGCGTCCTGCAGCACATAGGTGCGGGTGCCGTGCAGCACGCCGACCGAGCCACCATTGATCGAGGACGCATGCCGTCCGGTCTCCACGCCGGCGCCACCGGCCTCGAAGCCATACAGCGCCACCGCGGGGTCGTCGATGAAATCGGCGAAGATGCCCATCGCGTTCGATCCGCCACCCACGCAGGCAGCCACTGCGTCCGGCAATCGGCCGTAGCGCTCCTGGACCTGGGCCCTGGCCTCGGTCGAGATCACCCGCTGGAACTCGCGCACGATCATCGGGAACGGATGCGGGCCGCTCACCGTGCCGATCAGGTAGTGGGTGTTGGCCACGTTGGTCACCCAGTCGCGCATGGCCTCGTTCATCGCGTCCTTCAGCGTGCGGGACCCGGCCTCCACAGCGACCACTTCGGCACCCAGCAGCTGCATCCGGGCCACGTTGAGCGCTTGGCGTTCGGTGTCCACCCGGCCCATGTAGACGCGGCACTCGAAGCCCATCAGCGCGGCGATGGTGGCCGTCGCCACCCCATGCTGACCGGCACCGGTCTCGGCGATCACGCGGGTCTTGCCCATCCGCCTGGTCAGCAGGCCCTGGCCGAGCACGTTGTTGATCTTGTGCGACCCGGTGTGGTTCAGGTCCTCGCGCTTGAGCACGATCTTCGCGTTGCCGCAGTGCTCGCTGAATCGCTTGGCCTCGGTGATCGGGGTCGGGCGTCCGGCGTAGTTGACCTGCAGGTCACGCAACTCGTCAGCGAAGGCGGGATCGGTCTGGGCCGCCTGGAATGCCTGGTCCAGTTCGCCGAGGGCGGCGAACAAGGCCTCGGGCACGAACGTGCCGCCGAACTCGTCGTAGTGGCCCCGCTCGTCGGGGCGTCGAGTAGCTGTCATTTGTCAGTCCTGACTATCGGCGGCGGCGATCATCGCGGCGATCGCTGCCCGGGGGTTGTCATCGGTCACCAGAGCCTCGCCGACCAGGATCACGACGGCACCACAGGCCCGCACCCGCGCGGCATGTGCGGGACGCAGGATGCCTGACTCGGCGACCTTGACCACTCCTTCAGGAATGATCGGTGCGATCGCCTCGAAATTGGCCAGGTCGACCTCGAGGGTCTTCAGGTTGCGGTTGTTGACCCCGATCAGTTCGGCACCCAGGTCGACTGCACGCCGGGCCTCGTCCGGGGTGTGCACCTCGACCAGGGCGGTCAGGCCCAGTTCGCCGCACAACGCATACAGCGAAGCCAACTGGGCGTCGTCCAGCGCCGCGACGATCAACAGGGCCAGGTCGGCGCCATGTGCCCGGGCCTCGTACAACTGGTAGGGATCGACCACGAAGTCCTTGCGCAGGATCGGCAGGTTGACGGCGAACCGAACCATGTCCAAGTCGGCCAATGAGCCGCCGAAGCGCCGCTGTTCGGTCAATACCGAGATGGCTGCGGCCCCGCCACCCGCATAGGTGAGTGCCAGCCGGTCGGGTTCGGCGATGGGCGCCAACGCTCCCTTGGACGGGCTGGCCCGCTTCACCTCGGCGATCACCGATAGGCCGGGTGCACGGAAGGCGGGCATCGGGTCGCGCACCGGGGATGCGGCGGCCACCTGGTCGAGCAACTTGGGCATCGGCCAGCGGGCCTGCCGTTCCGCCAGGTCCTCGCGGACACCGACGATGATCTCGTCCAGCACAGTGCTCACCGGGCCTCCCCTTCCATCACACCGAGGCTAGCCGGTGCATCCGAAAGCACGCTGATCTCGCCCGCGCGGGCCACCGCACCAAGCACGGCGGCCGCCTTGTTCTGGGTCTCGACGTCCTCGCTGAGCGGCACGGAGTCGGCGACGATACCCGCGCCGGCCTGGACGTAGGCCGTGCCGTTGCGGATCAGGGCCGTGCGAATCGCGATAGCCGCGTCCGAGTCGCCGGCGAAGTCGAAGTAGCCGACCACGCCGCCGTAGGGACCGCGCCGGGAGACCTCCAACTCGTCGATGATCTCCATGGCACGCACCTTGGGTGCGCCGGACAGCGTGCCGGCCGGGAAGCAGGCCATCGTCACGTCCAGGGCGCTGCGACCCGGCTGGACGCGCCCCACCACGCTCGCCTCCAGGTGCATCACGTGGCTGTAGCGATGCACGGCCATGAACTCGGTCACCTCGACGGTGCCGGGCACGCAGACCCGGCCCAGGTCGTTGCGTCCCAGGTCGACCAGCATCAGGTGCTCGGCCCGCTCCTTGTCATCGGCGAGCAGTTGCTGCTCCAGCGCGAGGTCAGCGGTCGGATCGGCGCCACGCGGCCGCGTCCCGGCGATCGGACGCGTCGTGGCGCGACCGGCGGACACAGTGACCAGGGCCTCTGGGCTGGACCCGACCAGGGCGAAGTCCTCGGCCTGGTCGCCGATGCGCAGCAGGTAGAGGTAGGGGCTCGGGTTGGTGATGCGCAGTTCGCGGTAGATGTCCAGGGCGTCGGCCTGGGTGTCGACCTCGAAGCGCTGGCTCGGGACCACCTGGAAGATGTTCCCGGCGCGAATGTGCTCCTTGGCCTGCTCGACGATCGCCATGTACTCCTGCTGGCTGCGCTGGCGCCGGATCTGCGGCTGCTCACCCGGGGTACGGGTGGCCAGCAGGCTGCGCCGCGGCTCGGCCAGCCGGGCGGCCATCTGCTGGATGCGCTCGACCGCGTCGGTCCAGGCCTGCTCGGCCCGCTCGCGGGACGCGTCGTAGTTGATCGCGTTGGCGATCAGCCACACTTCACCGCGGTGGTGGTCCAGCACCGCCAGGTCACTGGCCAGCATCATCACCATGTCGGGCACGCCCAGATCGTCCGGGTTGGCGTCCGGGATGCGCTCGGTCTCGCGCACCAGGTCATAGCCCAGGTAGCCGACCATGCCGGAGGTGAACGGCGGCAATTCGGGGTCGCGCGGCGTGTGCAACTGGTCGAGCGTGGCGGACAGCACCGCCAGCGGGCTGCCGCTGGTCGGTAGCCCGGCGATGGGCCGACCCAGCCAGCGGACCTCGCCGCGATTTCCGACCAACGTGGTCCGGGCATTCACCCCGACGAACGACCAGCGTGACCAGGTGCCCTGTTCGGCCGATTCGAAGAGGTAGGTGCCGGGACGCGTCCCGCACAGTTGCTGGTAGAGCCCGACCGGGGTCAGGTCGTCGGCGAGCAGTCGCGCGTGCACGCTGATCACCCGGCGGTCTGCCTGCGCGACGAACTCGTCGCGACTGGGGACGATCTGGTCCAGGTCGATCACTGCGCGTCCAACTCCTGGTCGGTGGGGCCGAGCAGCAGGCCGCCGGCATCGAAGCAGCTGGTCTGCCCGGTGTGGCAGGCGGGGCCGGTCTGGTCGACCTGCAGCAACAGCGTGTCGCCGTCGCAGTCGATGCCCAGTTCCCGGACGTATTGGGTGTTGCCGCTGGTGGCACCCTTGCGCCACAGTTCCTGCCGGCTGCGCGACCAGTAGGTCGCCTGCCGGGTGGCCAGCGTCAGGGCCAGCGCGTCGTCGTTCATCGAGGCCATCATCAGCACGCGTCCGGAGGTTGCGTCCTGAACCACGGCCGGTACCAACCCGTCGGCGGTGCGCTTGAGCCGGGCGGCCACGTCGTCGGGCAGGGGTGCGGGCGTGCTGGGCATGCGGCAATTCTCCCCCATCTGCGGGGACTACCCGATTTCGGTCTCGATTGCGGACGCCCCGACGAAGTCGCGCAGCCGTTCGGTCTCGGCCAGCAACGCCGCGCGCTGCGCGTCATCCAGCGCTGGGTCGACCTGGGCCACCAGCCGCAACTGGCCCTTGGCCAGGTAGCGCTTCCAGATTCCGACGTCCTGGCCGTCGACGACCACCAGTCCCCCGCCGGACTCGTTGAAAGGTGCCGGACGGTCGCCGAACGGGTTGCCCTTGCTGCGTGGGATGCCGGGCTTCAGATAGGTCAGGAAGGCCTCGTCGAAGGTGGGCAGCAAGAAGACCCGGCGTGCCCGGGTCCGGGAGGTGGTCGGCCGGGTTTCGTCGAACCAGAGCGGCACGCCGTCCACCTCGACGCAGGTCAGGTCATCGATCTCGGCCAGTGCGGCGCGTACCTGGGTCTGGGTCAGCGCGCACCAGCGGACCAGGTCGCGGACGCTGGCCGGGCCGTGCCCACCGAAGAAGCGGCGCACCAGTTCGCGGGTCGCGTCCTCGGGGTCGCGCAGGATCTCGGGTTCCGGGATCAGTTCGTCGACCAGCCGATAGCTGTGTTCGGTGCCGACCTGGGGCCCGGACGCGATCAGCCCGCGCAGTTCGGCAAGCATCAACAGGTGACCGACGACCTGGTTGTGCGGCGCGGCGGTGCTGGGCAGGCTGGGCAGCAACTGCTTGCGGGTCAACTGGGTGCCGGCCAATTCGCGCTGCAGGACGCCGAAGCCACGCTCGACCAGTTCCGCGCTGAGCCCGAGTTGCCGGTGCCGGGCCGGCATCGACGTGGCGACCTTCTCCCCCAGCAACCGCTGCATCCAGCGCAGATCATCCCGATGGATGTAGTGCCAAGTGGGCCGAAGGGCATGCACCCGGACGACCTCGCCCGAATCCAGGACCTTCTGCACATCGACGTCAGCCATGTCAGCCCGCATGCCGAGCGACCAGCGGGCCGTCCCGGGATCCTGCGCCTGGACGGCCAGGGCGTCCCGGACGTAGTCAGCGACCGCTATCGGCGGACCGACCAGGTGCTGGGTGTGCAACCGCCGGGTGACGACCTGCGCCGCGTCCACCGAACCCGCCTCAGCCCTGCTCTAGCCTGGCCAACAGCAGTTCCCGGACGCGGGCGGCGTCTGCCTGCCCCCGCATCGACTTCATCACGGCCCCGATCAGCGCACCGGCGGCCTGCACCTTGCCATCCCGCACCTTCTGGGCGGCGTCCGGCTGCGCCGCGATCGCGGCATCGATGGCTGCGGTCAGCGCCGCGTCATCGGAGACGACGGCCAGGCCCCGGGCCGCCACCACGATGGCCGGATCGCCCTCACCGGCGAGCACCCCGGCGATCACCTGCCGGGCGAGCTTGTCGGTCAGGGTTCCGGCGTCCACCAGCCGTTGCACCTCCGCCACTTGGGCGGGGGTCATCGGAACGTCGTCCAGGCCGATCCCGGCCTCGTTGGCGTAGCGGGCCAGTTCGGTCAGCCACCACTTGCGGGCCGCGCCGGGAACCGCACCGGCGGCCACGGTCTGGTCGATCAGATCGATCGCGCCCGGATTGCCGTTGACGTCACGCATCTCGAGGTCGGTGAAGCCCCACTCGTCCTGCAACCGGGCCCGCCGCTGGGCGGGCGGTTCGGGCAGGGTGGCCCGCAGTTCCTCGACCCATTCCCGGCTCGGCGCCACCGGCAGCAGGTCCGGCTCGGGGAAGTAGCGGTAGTCCTCGGCGGTCTCCTTCGAGCGACCGCCCGTGGTGTAGCCCTCCTCGTGCCACATCCGGGTCTCCTGCTTGACCCGGCCACCGGCGTCCAGCACCGCAGCCTGGCGGCAGATCTCGTAGCGCAGCGCCGCCTCGACGGACTTCAGCGAGTTCACGTTCTTGGTCTCAGTACGGGTACCCAGCGTGGTCGATCCCTTGGGCATCAGCGACACGTTGGCGTCGCAGCGCAGATTGCCCCGCTCCATCCGCGCTTGTGAAACACCCAGTGCGCGCATCATCTCGCGCAGGAACGCCAGGTATTCCCGGGCGACCTCGGGTCCCCGGCTACCGGTACCCAGCACGGGGCGCGTGACGATCTCCATCAGCGGGACGCCGGCCCGGTTGTAGTCGAGCAGCGAGTAGTCGGCGCCGTGGATGCGGCCCTCACCACCAACGTGGGTGGACTTGCCGGCGTCCTCCTCCATGTGCACCCGCTCGATCGGGATCAGGTACGACTCGCCGTCCAACTGGACGCTGACCTCGCCGTCGAAACAGAGCGGCTCGTCGTACTGCGAGAGCTGATAGTTCTTGGTCATGTCCGGATAGAAGTAGTTCTTCCGGGCGAACCGGCACCACTCGGCGATCTGGCAGCCCAGCGAAAGCCCGATCCGGATGGCCGACTCGACGGCCTTGCGATTCACCACCGGCAAAGAGCCGGGCAGGCCCAGGCAGACCGGGCAGGTGTGGCTGTTCGGGTCACCGCCGAAGGCTGTCGTGCAGGAGCACCACATCTTCGAATTGGTGTCGAGTTCGACGTGCACTTCGAGGCCGAGCACCACGTCGTAGCGGGTCATGGCATCGTCGAAGTCCACCAGCTCATCGGACGCGTAGCCGCTCACCGGGTCACCTCCTGGGTCTCGCGTGCCGGGATCCGAGCGAGCAGCGGGCCACCCCACCGGTCGTTGAGCGCGGCCTCGACAGCCGCGCCCACCTGGTAGCAGCGGTCGTCGGCCATCGCCGGGGCCATCACCTGCAGGCCGACCGGCAGGCCGTCCTCGTCGGCCAGGCCGATCGGGAAGCTGCCGGCCGCATTGCCGGCCAGGTTGGCCGGAATCGTGCACAGGTCCGACTTGTACATCGCGACCGGATCGTCGATGCGCTCGCCGAACCGGAAGGCGGTCGTCGGGGTCGAGGGCGAGATCAACACGTCGCAGCGGGCGAAGGCGGCCTCGAAGTCGCGGGCGATCAGCGTCCGCATCTTCTGCGCCGAGCCGTAGTAGGCGTCGTAGTAGCCCGATGACAGCGCATAGGTGCCGATGATGATGCGGCGCTTGACCTCTTCGCCGAACCCGACGGCCCGCGAGGCGCGCATCACCTGTTCGGTGGACGCCTGACCGTCGTCGCCGACCCGCAGGCCGTAGCGCATCCCGTCGTAGCGGGCCAGGTTGCTGGACACCTCGGCCGGCATGATCAGGTAGTAGGCAGCCATCGCGTGGACGAAGTTCGGACAACTCACCTCGACGATCTCGGCGCTCAGACCGGCCAGCAGTTCGACAGCCTCTGCGAAGCGCTGTTGGACGCCGGGGGCATAGCCGTCGCCACCGAGTTCGGTGACCACGCCGATCCGCATGCCCGCCACGTCGGCCTTCCGGGCGGCAGCCACCACGTCCGGCACCGGCAGGTCGATGGATGTGGAGTCCGCCGGATCATGGCCGGCCATCACCTGGTGGAGTAGCGCCGCGTCCAGCACGGTGCGTGCACAAGGGCCCGGCTGGTCCAGCGAGGACGCCATCGCGATCACCCCGTACCGCGACACCCCGCCGTAGGTCGGCTTGACCCCCACGGTGCCGGTCACCGAGGCGGGCTGACGGATCGAGCCACCCGTGTCGGTTCCGACGGCCAACGGGGTTTCGAAGGCGGCCAGCGAAGCAGAGGAGCCACCGCCCGAGCCGCCCGGGATCCGGCCCAGGTCCCATGGGTTGCGGCTGGGTCCGAAGGCGGACGTCTCGGTGGACGACCCCATGGCGAACTCGTCGAGGTTGGTCTTGCCCAGGATGACCAGGTCGGCCGCCAGCAGGCGCTGCACGACGGTGGCGTTGTAGGGCGGGTACCAGTCGGCCAGGATCCGCGACCCAGCGGTCGTCGGCAGCCCCTGGTAGCAGAACAGGTCCTTCACGCCGACGGGCACTCCCGCCAGTGGCGACAGTGCTTCGCCGGCCGCCCGCTTGGCATCGACGGCGCGCGCCTTGGCCAAGGCTCGCTCGGCATCGACGGCCAGGAAGGCGTGCACCTTGTCATCCACGGCATCGATGCGGTCCAGGTGGGCCTGGGTGACCTCCTCCGAACTCTGCTCGCCGGACGCGATCCGCGCCGCCAGCTCGGCTGCGGTGGCCTGGATGGTCTCCGACATGCTCAGGCCTCCTCGTCCAGGATGCGCGGAACGCGGAAGTAGGCGTCCTCAACCGCCGGCGCGCCCGCCAGCATCGCCTGGCTGGGGAAGCTTGGCTGCAGCACGTCGTCCCGGTAGATGTTCTCCAGGTGCAGCGGGTGCGAGGTCGGCGGGATGTCCTGGTCAGCCAATTGCCCAACGCTGGCGACCGAGGTGAGGATGACGTCCAACTGGGGCACCAACCGGGCCAGTTCGTCGTCGGTCAACTCGATACGCGCCAGGTCGGCCAGCCGCGCAACATCCTGGGCAGTCAACGCCACGGGGATCTCCTGTTCGCGAATGGTCACCGCTGCGGTGACCATGACAGCACCCCATCCTAGGGGTTGGTTGGCAGACTGGAGATCGTGATTACCCTGCGGGGCTCTGAGAGACTGACCCGGTGAGCGGGGAGTTCTGGTGGCAGCTGGCGCTGGCACTGGGCTATGGCTTCTTCGGGGCGATCATTCCGGTCGTGAATGGTGAAGCGCTGATCGTTGCCGCCCTGGCCACCGGCTTCATCGGCCCCGTCGAGGTCGGGCTGGGGCTCGGCCTGGGTCAGGGCATCGGCAAGATGGTGCTCTTCCAGTTGGTTCGCCAGGGCCGCCGAATTCCGCTGTTCACCCCGAGGGCCGAGCGCACCGAGCCGGCCGCAGGTACCTGGCGAGCGCGCTGGAAGCGCATCGTCGACTGGGGTATCCGGCTGGTCGAGCACCCGCAGTGGGGCCCACTGGGGATCTTCCTGTCCGGCTCGCTGAGCATCCCGCCGAACTACCTGACCACGCTGCTGGTCGCCGGCACCCGAATCAACTTCGTCGTCTTCGGCGTGTTCATGACCCTCGGCTTCACCGCGCGGTATGTCGTTTTGGCGCTGCTGGCCGCAGGCCTATTGGACCGCTTCTTCTGATCAGCCGCCCATCAACATCTTGTAGAACATGTCGCCGAGCCAGAACAGCGCGACCGCCACGCTGATCGTCGCGATGGTGACGGTGAAGCGGGCCTTCTTCTTCTCTGCGGTGACCGGCACGCGGAGCGGCTGCCACTCCCCCAGTTTGGGCTGGACGCGAACCGGCACATCCCCATTGAGATTGAGGTCGCTGAAGATCTTCGAGATGCCCGCCAGCCGCCGCATGCGCTCCATAGTAGGGCCCCAGCGGGTGCCGGGTCAGCGCCGCAACTGCTCGGCGACCAGTTCGGCGGCCTCGGGCAACCGCTCCAGCAGCCGGGCGGCCTGGTCGGCCGGCCACAGGCCAAGGCCGCAGGCCGGGGTGAGCAGTACGGCAGCGTCCAGTAGTTCGGGGTCGAGTTCCAGCGGACGCAGGACGCGCAGCGCCGCGGTTACGATCGCGTCCACGGTGGGCACCGCGACCTGATCGGTGCGCACGATGCCGAGCGCCAGGGTTCGGCCCACATCCAGCCAGCCGCCGATCTCGTCCAGAGTCCTGGCGTTCACGAAGCGGGCGTCCAGGGCGACCGCGTCCAGCCCAGCGCGCCGCGCAAGATCGAGGTCAAGGTCCGGGCCACAACTGTGCAGCCAGACGGCATCCACGCCAGCCGATCCGGCGGCTGCCACCAGTCCCTGCCAACTGGCCTGCACCTCGTCGCGGGCCGGCACCCGGTAGTGCTGCAGCCCAGAGAACGTCGGCATCGTGCCGCCGAGCACGGTGCCGATCACAGGTTCGTCGATCTGGATCACGACCTCGCGACCCAGCCGCGCCCGCAGCCGGGCGACCAGCCCAGCAACTGCCTCGGCGAGTGCCTGGGCGAGGTCCTGGCAGGCCACTTCGTCGGCCAGTACATGGGTCATGGTGGGATGGGTTAGCCGAAGCGACGTGGCCAGCGTCCAAGGGCCGGCCAGGGCGACCTTGACGACCCCCTGATGGCCCTGGGTCAGTTCCTCGAAGTCGTCCAGATCGCTGCGCCACCAACGCTCGGCCCGCAGTTGGGCCGACCCCTTGGCTGCTGCCAGCCGCCAACCGTCGTCGGTCAGGTTAACCGGCAACTCCAGCAACCCGAGCGTGCGTCCGATCATCGTCGAGGACGCGTCGCGGGCCGGTACCTCGGGCCAGGCCAGCACGTCGGGTTGCAGTTCGGCGACGATCCTGGTCGCCTCCCGGAAGTCCCGGCCGGGCATCGAGCCAAGCCCGGTGACCCTCATCGCGCCACCTCGGCGGCACTGCGCTCGGTCGCCGAGATGATCGAACTGCCGACCACCCGGTCACCGTCATAGCTCACCGCGTACTGGCCGGGCGCCACCCCACGGGTGCCGGCGTCCAGCCGCATCACGATCCGCTCACCTGCCGTCTCGATCGTCGCGGGCAGTGGTTCGCCGTGCGCCCTGATCTGGACGAAGCCACGCCACGGCTCCCGGCGCTCCGGGCCAGTCCAGGTGGGTCGGATCCCGTAAAGCACGTCGACCATCAGGTCATCGGCTCCGCCGACGGTCACCTGACGGCTCTGCGGATCCACGCCCACGACATAGCGCGGCCGGCCGTCGGCGCCGGGAATGCCCAGGTTCAGACCCTTGCGCTGCCCGATGGTGTAGCGGAAGGTGCCGCGATGGCCCCCAAGATCGCTCCCACCGACGTCGACGATGCGTCCGGCGCTGTCGCCGAGGTGGTCGGCGAGGAAGCCGGCGGTGTCGCCGTCCGGGATGAAGCAGATGTCGTGCGAGTCGGGCTTCTCGGCGACCAACAGGCCCAAGTCCGCCGCCTCGACTCGGATTTGCGGCTTGGTCGAGTCGCCGAGTGGGAACAGGCTGTGCGCCAACTGCTCGGCGTCCAGCACGCCCAGTACGTAGGACTGGTCCTTGGCCTGGTCAACCGCACGATGCAGTTCGATGCCCTCGGTGCCGTCGACCAGCCGCGCATAGTGGCCGGTGGCCACCGCGTCGTAACCGAGCGCCAGGCCCTTCTCCAGCAGCGCGGCGAACTTGATCCGCTCGTTGCAGCGCAGGCAGGGATTGGGCGTGCGGCCCGCCGCGTACTCGGCGAGGAAGTCCCCGATCACCTCGTCGGCGAACCGGTCCGAGAAATCCCAAACATAGAAATCGATCCCCAGACGATCCGCCACCCGCCGGGCGTCGTGCACGTCGGCCAGCGAGCAGCAGCCGCGCGAGCCGACCCGCTGGGCAAGGGGCGAGCGGGACAGGGCGAGGTGGACGCCGGTCACCTGGTGGCCGGCCGCGAGCAGGCGCGCAGTCGCAACGGAGGAGTCCACTCCCCCGGACATCGCTGACAAGACCCGCATTGACCCGATTGTAGGCGGCCCGCCAACGGCTGCCGATTCAGCGCGGCACTGAGCGGGCCTGCGCCACCGCCCCCCGCAGGGCGGCAACCAGCCGGTCGACGTCGGCGTCGGTGGTCGTCCAGCCGAAGCTGATCCGGACACCTTCGCGAGCGGCGCGGTCGTCGCGTCCCATCGCCAGCAGGACCTCGCTGGGCCCGTGCACCCCGGCCCGGCAAGCCGAGCCCGTCGAACACCAGATCTGCTGCTGGTCGAGCAGGAAAGCCACGTCATCAGCCGAGGCGCCGGGGAAGCTGAGATTGAGGATCGCGGGGCTGACCGGCCCAGCACCGTTGACGACGCCGCCCGGGTCGGCGGCAGCGCTCACCAGCCGGTCCCGCCAGCCGCGCATCGCTTCGTCGGACGCAGCCAGTTCGGCCAGAGCCGCTCGGGTCGCAGCCGCGAAGCCGACGGCCAACGCGGTGGGCAGCGTGCCCGAGCGAATCCCGCCACCCTGCTTGCCACCCAGCCCGTGGGCCGGCAGCGTGATGCCCCTTCGCACCAGCAGGGCCCCAATGCCCACAGGCCCGCCAACCTTGTGCGCCGACAGGCTCAGCAGGTCTGCACCGCTGGCGCCGAAGTCGATCGGGACGCGTCCGAGCCCCTGCACTGCATCGGTGTGGAGCCAGGCGCCGGCCTCGCGTGCCAACCCTGCCGCCTGGGCCACCGGTTGGATGGTGCCAATCTCGTTGTTCACCCACATCAGCGACACCAGGCCGACATCACCGTGCGCCAACTGCGCGGCGACGTCGTCGAGGCCGGTCTGCCCGTCGCCGTCCACCGGCAGCACCCGGACGCGATCCGGCAACACCCCAGCGATCGCCGCGACCGCTGGATGCTCGATGCCGCCGACCAGCACGCCGGGGTGCGTGGACGCCCGGGCGGCGGCTGATTGCTGCACCGCGATGGTATCGGCCTCGCTGCCACCGGAGGTGAAGACGACCTCGTCGGCTTGCGCCCCAACCAGGGCAGCCAACTCCTCCCTGGCGTCCTCCAGCAGCGCCCTGGCGCGGCGTCCGCCCCCGTGCAAAGCGGACGGATTGCCAGCCATTCCATCCAGTTCCGCCATCGCTGCGCGCGCCTCGGGGCGCAGCGGCGAGCTTGCCGAATGATCGAAATAGACTGGCTTCACCCCGGCCTTGGCTGGCGCTGACATGCCAGCAAGGGTAGTAGAGTTGGCCGCCGATCAGGGGTTCGAGGAGGGCGCATGACCGCGCAGGGGCACGGGTCACCACCCGTCCAACTCCGGGTGCCCGCCTGACTGATCAGGGCTGCCTCTTCCGGCTCTGGGCGCCGCGCGCCAGCCGGGTGGAACTGACCCTGGTGGCCCCGGATGGCTCCCATCGCAACGAGGACATGCTGCTGGTCGACGAGACCTGGCAGGTCTTCGTCCCGGGCGTGCAGGCCGGCCAGCGCTACGGCTACCGGGTGCACGGCGAATGGGACCCGGACGCCGGTCTGCGCGCCAACCCAGCGAAACTGCTGGTCGACCCCTACGCGAGGGCGATCACCGGCGGCATCGACTACTCCGGCCCGATCTTCGACCACCCCGCTTCGTCCGACTATGTGCCCGACACGCGCGATTCGCTGGGTGCGGTGCCGCTGTCGGTCGTGGTGGCCGATACCCCTCCGCCCCGGCCGATCGCCAGCCGGCGTCCGATGAGCGAGTCGATCATCTACGAGGCCCACGTGAAGGGCTTCACCAAGCTGCACCCGGCGGTACCCGAGCACCTGCGCGGCACCTACGCCGGTATGGCCTACCCCGCGGTGATCGAGCATCTGAAGTCGATCGGCATCACGGCGATCGAACTGCTGCCGGTGCACCACTTCATCACCGAACCGTTCGTGGCCGGCCGCGGGCTGTCCAACTACTGGGGCTACAACACGCTGGGCTTCTTCGCCCCGCACAGCGCCTACTGCTCGGTCGGCACCACCGGGGAACAGGTTGCCGAGTTCAAGGCGATGGTCTCGGCGCTGCACGACGCCGGAATCGAAGTGATCCTGGACGTCGTCTACAACCACACCTGCGAGGGTTCGCACAACGGTCCGACGCTGAGCTTCCGCGGCATCGACCACCGTGGCTACTACCGGCTGACCCCCGATTTCCGCAATGACTACGACGTCACCGGCTGCGGCAATTCGCTGGACACCTCGCATTCCGATGTGCTCGCGCTGGTGCTGGACTCCATGCGCTACTGGGTGACCGAGATGGGCGTCGACGGCTTCCGGTTCGACCTGGTCACCACGATGATCCGGGACGCGCACCACCACGTCGACCAGCGCCATGCCTTCAAGCGGGCGGTGGCCGACGACCCGCTCTTCGCCGACATCAAGATGATCGCCGAACCGTGGGACCTGGGACCGTTCGGCTACCAGGTCGGCAGGTTCGGTCGCGGCTGGAGCGAATGGAACGATCGCTACCGCGGCTTCGTCCGCGATTACTGGCGTGGCCAGGGCAACGTCCAGGAGTTGGCGACCCGGCTGTCCGGTTCGGCTGACCTGTTCGACCACGACGACCGACCCCCATCGGCGTCGGTGAACTTCATCACCGCCCACGACGGCTTCACGATGCGTGACCTGGTGAGCTACAACCACAAGCACAACCAGGCCAACGGGGAGGCCAACCACGACGGCTCCGACGACAACCGCTCGTGGAACCACGGTGTCGAGGGCGAGACCTCCGACGAGAAGATCAATGCCCTGCGGCAGCGTCAGGTGCGCAACATGATGGCGACCCTGCTGCTGTCGCGTGGCGTCCCGATGATCACCGCCGGTGACGAGTTGGGCCGCACCCAGCACGGCAACAACAACGCCTACTGCCAGGACAACCCGATCAGCTGGGTGAACTGGGAGACCGGCGAACAGTGGCGGTTCGTCACCGAGTTCACCTCGGCGCTGACCCGGCTGCGCCGATCCAGCAGGCTGCTGCACTACGACGATTACCTGTACCACAACGAGGTTTTCGACTCCCATGGCGAGTCGCTGCAGCGCTACAACTTGGCCTGGCTGAACGGCTACTCCGGCGAAATGGGCAACCAGGACTGGGGCCATGCCGGACGCACCCTGCTCGGCATGTACCTGTCCAGCCGCACCGAGGCCCTGTTGATCTGGTTCCACGCCGGCGACGAGCCGATCCCGGTCACCATGCCGCAGACCCCGTGGGGGTGGCGCTACGACCTGCTGTCATCCACCGCCGAACCCGGCGAGATCAGCACCAGCAGCCTGCTGCCGGGCGACACGATGATCCTGCCGGCGCGCACGGTCGCCTTGATGAACGTGCAGGTGCCCGTTGAGGCCTCCCAGCTGACCCGCCGTCCCGGCCAGCGATCGGCCGGGTTGCGGACCAGCGGGAGCCACGCCCTGCGTCCGTCCTGAATTGGCCTCCTACAGCGCCGCCAGCGCGGACAGCCCCATCTCGGCTCGGTTGGCCAGCAACGGGTGGTCCGGCACCACGCGAACGGTGTAGCCCACCGCCGGCCGATTGCGCCTGCCGCTCCAACCGGAAGGCCACCGGATCACTGCTCGGGTCGCCGGCCAGTTCGAAGCGGTCGATGGTCACGTTGCGCAGTTCGTCGACCGCATCCACGTCGCCCAGCACCAGTTCGACCGCCACGTCCTGGGGAGCCAGCCCGTTGAGCCGCACCGAGGTTTCGAAGGTGGACGTGCTGCCGACCTCGACGGTGTCCGCCAGGTTCGCCTCCAGGCTGACCACTTGGACGCCGGGCCAGGCAGCCCGCACCTTCTGCTTCCAGGTCGCCAGCTTCTGGGCGACCTCGTCGTCCAGCACCTTGGCCGCCGAGGCGGCTGCCGGGGTGTACAACTCGGTCACGTAGTCACGCACCATCCGGGTGGCCATCACCTTCGGGCCGAGTCCCGAGATGGTGTCGCGCATCATCTTCACCCACGCGGTGGGGATGCCGTTCGCGTCCCGGGTGTAGAACTTCGGGATGATCTCGCGCTCGATGATCTCGTAGAGCGCAGCGGCCTCGGCCAGGTCGCGCTCGTGCAGGTCGGCGATGCCCTCGGACGACGGGATTGCCCACCCGTAGGCAGGGTCGTGCCATTCGTCCCACCAGCCGTCGGAAATGGACAGGTTGAACGCCCCGTTCATCGCCGCCTTCATGCCCGAGGTGCCACAGGCCTCCATCGGACGCAGCGGGTTGTTCAGCCAGATGTCGCAGCCCGGGTAGAGCGGCTTGGCCAGTGAGATGTCGTAGTCGGGCAGGAAGACCAGCTTGCCGCGCACGTCCTCGGCGTCCGAGAACTGGACCATCTGCTGAATCAGGCTCTTGCCGACCTCGTCGGCGGGGTGTGCCTTGCCGGCGATCACGATCTGGATCGGGTGGTCGGGGTCGTTGAGCAACGCCTTGAGTCGCTCGGGCTGGCTGAGCATCAGGGTCAACCGCTTGTAGGCCGCGCCACGCCGGGCGAAGCCGATGGTCAGCGTGTGCGGGTTGAGGGCGGTGGCGATCCATTCCGTGGGCTGTCCCCGAAGCGCGGCGCTGCGGGCAAGCCGCTCGCGCGCCATCGTGATCATCTGGCCACGCATCTGGCGCTTGTTGGTCCACAGCGTGGAGTCGTCGATCCGGTCCAGGCCTTCCAGTCCCAGCCGTCGACGATCCCCTCGACCAGTTCGGTCGGCGATTCCAGCAACTCCTTGAGTTCCGGATGTACCAGTGCGGGCGTGCACGCCGTTGGTCACCGAGGTGATCGGCACTTCACTGACGTCGAAGCCGGGCCACAGCGCCTGGAACATGGTGCGGCTGACCGCGCCGTGCAATTGCGAAACACCATTGGCCCGCTGGCCCAACCGCAGGCCGACCACGGCCATGTTGTACCGACTCGGGTCACCGCCGGCGAAGTTCTCATCGCCGAGGGCCAGGATGCGCTCCAGCGGCAGCGGGGCGAAGCTGGCGAACTGGGCGGCCACCTGCGAGACGTCGAACCGATCGATGCCGGCTGGCACCGGAGTGTGCGTGGTGAACAGCATGCCGGCCCGCACCTTCTCCACGGCGCTGTCGAAGTCGTCACCCTCGGTTGTCATGTACTCCCGGATGCGCTCCAGACCCATGAAGACCGCGTGGCCCTCGTTGGCGTGGAAGACCTCGGGAGCGGGATGACCGGCCACCCGGCAGAACTCCCGGATGGCTCGCACGCCGCCGACGCCCAGCAGCACCTCTTGGGCCAACCGGTGGTCGGTGCCGCCGCCGTAGAGCTTGTCGGTGATCAGCCGCTCACTCTCCGCGTTGGCCTCGACATTGGTGTCCATCAACAGCAGCGGGACGCGTCCGACCTTGACCAGCCAGAGTTGCACCTTCACCTGGACGCCACGGATCTCCACGTCGAAGGTGACCTGGCGTCCCTCGTCGTCGGTGAGCATGGAGATCGGCAACTCGTTCGGGTCGAGCAACGGGTAGCGCTCCTGCTGCCAGCCCTCGGCGTTCAGGGACTGGATGAAGTAGCCGTGGTGGTAGAGCAATCCGACGCCGATCAGTGGCGCGCCCAGATCGGACGCGGCCTTCAGGTGGTCGCCGGCCAGGATGCCGAGACCACCGGAGTACTGCGGTAGCACCTTGGAGATGCCGAACTCGGCCGAGAAGTAGCCGATGGCCTTGGGCGCCTCGGGGTGCTCGGCGGCCCAGCCCTGGTACCAGCGGTCGCCGGTGATGTACTCCTGCAGATCTGCCTGGACCAGTTCGAGGTTGCGGACGAAGCGCCGATCGCCCGCCAGGGCGGCCAGCCGCTCCGGGCTGACCTGGGAAAGCATCTTCAGCGGATCGCCGCCGATGCTGACCCACAGGTCGGGGTCTACCGCGCGGAAGACCTCGATGGTTTCCTCATGCCAACTCCAGCGCAGGTTCCGGGCCAAATCAGCGAGGGGGCGAAGGGCGTCCGGCAGCACCGGCTGGACAATGAATCGTCTGATAGCACGCACGTGATCAAACTACTGAACCTGCGAGTGGAACACGCAGGAGTCCATAACGTTCACACGCCAGCCACAACCAGTTCAATCACCGCGTCTGGCTTGCTGGCAGGGCCAAGCACGCTAGCGTTGGAGACGTGACCGACCTCGTTGACAACGCCGGCACGGGTCCCTCCGCCCGCCGCCAGGCCGCCCCCGAAACCAAAGTCGACTTCGCCCCGTTCAAGTTCGGGCGAATCCCGATCGGCAAGGTCTCCCCAGTGATCGAACACGGCGCCTACCCCGCCAAGGCGGTCCTGGGCGAGTCGCTGCCGATCTCGGCCCGGATCCACCGCGAGGGCCACGACGCCGTCGGCGCCACCGTGGTGCTGACCGATCCCACCGGCACCGAGCGTCGCATCGACATGGCCCAGATCTGGCCGCAGGGCCTGGACATCTGGCAGGTCTGGGTGCGTCCCGACCAACTCGGCGACTGGACCTTCCGGATCGAGGCGTGGTCCAACGACTGGGGTACCTGGCACCACAACGCCGACGTGAAGCTGGCAGCGGCCATGGACCTCGAACTGGTCTGCCTGGAGGGTCGCGACCTGATGACCGGTGCACTGGACGCGGCCCGTGCCGCGGGTGCCGGCGGTGACGCGGAGGTCATCGAACGCGCCCTCACCGCGCTGGACCCGGCGACCGATCCCGGCCAGTTGCGTGAAGTCGCCCTCGCCACCGACCTGGACGCGGCGATGCGTCGTCATGCCCGGCGCCGGCTGGTCACCCCCACCGTCGACTACCCGATCCAGGTCGACCGGAAGATGGCGCTGTTCGCCAGCTGGTACGAGTTCTTCCCCCGCTCCCAGGGCGCGCATGTCGATCCGGAGACCGGCCAGTGGATCTCCGGCACCTTCGCCGACTCGTACCCGTTGCTCGAGCACATCGCCGAGATGGGCTTCGACGTCGCCTATGTGCCACCGATCCACCCGATCGGCTCGCAGTTCAAGAAGGGCAAGAACAACACGCTGGACGCGCACCCGGACGATCCCGGCTCGCCCTGGGCGATCGGCAGTCCCGAGGGCGGTCACGATGCGGTGCATCCGGATCTCGGCACCATCGAGGACTTCGACGCCTTCGTGGCGAAGGCCAACTCACTGGGGCTGGAGGTTGCCCTCGACTTCGCCCTGCAGGCCTCCCCGGACCACCCGTGGGTGAGTGAGCACCCGGAGTTCTTCACCACCAGGCTGGATGGGACCATCGCCTACGCCGAGAACCCGCCGAAGAAGTACCAGGACATCTACCCGATCAACTTCGACAACGACCCCGAGGGCATCTACGCCGAGGTGCTGCGGATCATCGAGTACTGGGTTTCGCACGGGGTGAAGATCTTCCGGGTCGACAACCCGCACACCAAGCCGCTCAACTTCTGGGACTGGCTGACCAGCGAGGTGCGCAAGGACCATCCCGAGGTGATCTTCTTCGCCGAGGCCTTCAGCCGTCCCGAGGTGATGCAGACCCTCGGCAAGGCCGGCTTCCACATGAGCTACACCTACTTCACCTGGCGCAACACCAAGAAGGAGTTGACCAACTACCTGACCGAGGTGTCGAGCGAGACCTCGGACTTCATGCGGCCCAACTTCTTCGTCAACACCCCGGACATCAACCCGATGTCGATCCGGTCGGGCGCGCCGGCCGCGTTCGCCATCCGGCTGATCCTGGCGACCATGATGTCGCCGCTGTGGGGCATCTACCAGGGCTTCGAGCAGTTCGAGTTCGAGCCGCTGAACCCGTCCGGCGAGGAGTACCTGAACTCCGAGAAGTACGAGTACCGGCCGCGCGACTTCACCGCCGAGCCCAACCTCAACCAACTGATCGGACGGCTCAACCAGATCCGTCGCGACCACCCGGCGCTGCAGCAGTTGCGCCGGACCACCGTGCTGAAGACCAGCTCGGACGATGTCATCGCCTTCGCCAAGAACGACGGCCTCGACACCATCCTGGTGGTCTGCAGCCTGGACCCGCACAATCCGGTCTCCGCCGAGGTCACCGTCGACCTCAGCGCGTTCGGCATCACGTCCGACATGTTCGGCGTGCACGACGAACTGACCGGTGCCAACTATGTCTGGGGGACGCAGAACTTCGTTGCGCTGTCGCCCGCCAATCCCGCGCACATCTTCACCGTCCACGCGCCACTAGGAATCGAGGAACACGATGCATGACAAATTGGGCAACCTGACTGGTTGGGACCTCGAGGGCTTCCATCAGGGCGGTGACACCGAGGCCTGGCGTCGGCTCGGCAGCCACGTGGTGACGGTGGAGGATGACGAACGCGGCGAACTGAGCGGCACCCGCTTCGCAGTCTGGGCACCGAATGCGCAACGCGTCCAGGTGATCGGGGACTTCAACTGGTGGCAGGGCGACGACATGGAGTTGGTGCCCGGCAGTGGGGTTTGGGCGCTGTGGAAGGAAGGCGTCGGGTCGGGCACCCAGTACAAGTACAAGATCCAGCATGGCGACGGCTCCTGGCAGGAGAAGGTCGATCCGTACGCGCGGTTCGCCGACGTCCCGCCGGGCAACGCGTCCATCGTCTGGGAGTCCGACTACGTGTGGCCCGAGACCGAGCAGGAGTGGCTCGACAAGCGGGCCCGCACCAACGTCTACGAATCGCAGATGAGCATCTACGAGGTGCACCTGGGTAGCTGGCGCAAGGGGCTGACCTACCTCGAGTTGGCCGAGCAGTTGCCCGCCTACGTCAAGTGGCAGGGCTACACCCACGTCGAGTTGATGCCCGTGATGAGCCATCCCTTCGCCGGTAGCTGGGGCTACCAGGTCACCGGGTACTTCGCCCCGGACGCCCGGCTCGGCACCCCGGACGACTTCCGCCACCTGATCGACCGGCTGCACGCCGAAGGCATCGGCGTCATCCTGGACTGGGTGCCCGGACACTTCCCCAAGGACGACTGGGCACTGGGCCGCTTCGACGGCACCGCGCTGTACGAGCACGCGGACCCGCGGCAGGGCGAGCAACCCGACTGGGGCACCTACGTGTTCAACTTCGGCCGCAACGAGGTCAAGAGCTTCCTGGTCTCCAACGCGCTCTACTGGGTGCACGAGTTCCACGCGGACGCGCTGCGGGTGGACGCCGTGGCGTCCATGCTGTACCTGGACTACTCGCGCAACGAGGGCGAATGGGTGCCCAACGCCTATGGCGGCCGGGAGAACCTGGAGGCGATCGACTTCCTGCGCTACGTCAATCGGCACCTCTACGAGCGGACGCCGGGCGTGGTGATGATCGCCGAGGAGTCGACCAGCTTCGGTGGGGTCACCAAGCCGACCAACTGGGGCGGTCTGGGCTTCGGCTTCAAGTGGAACATGGGCTGGATGAACGACTCCCTGCGCTACCTGAACCTCGACCCGGTCTACCGGCAGTACCACCACCACGACATGACGTTCGCGATGGTCTACGCGTACTCGGAGAACTTCATCCTGCCGATCAGCCATGACGAGGTGGTCCATGGCAAGGGCTCGATGCTGAACAAGATCCCGCAGGACGACTGGCGCAAGTTCGCGACACTCAAGGCCTTCTATGGGTTCATGTGGAGCTTCCCGGGCAAGCAGTTGCTGTTCATGGGCCAGGAGTTCGCACAGCGGACGGAGTGGAACGAGGACGCTGGCCTGGAGTGGTGGGTGGACGGGCTGTGGGGCCACAACGGCGTCCGGCAGGTGATTCGGCGGATGAACTCGCTGCAGGCCGAGAACCCGGCCCTGCACCAGTTGGACTCCGATCCCGCCGGGTTCAGTTGGTGCAACGCCGACGACGCCGGCCACAACGTCTACTCCTACGTCCGGATGGACCGCGACGGCCAGGTGATCGCCTGCCTGACCAACTTCTCGGCCGACCCCTACCCCAACTACCCGATGAACCTGCCGAAGGCCGGACATTGGCAAGAGATCCTCAACACCAACTCCGCGGACTTTGACGGCACTGGCGAATTCGAGAACCCCTGGGGCGTCGAGGCTCGGGCCAACAGTTCGGACGCGGACGCCTGGGCTTGGGCGAGCGTCGCGGTGCCGCCGATGTCGTCGGTCTGGCTGCGGTACGAGGGCTGAGCCGTTGGCTGAGCAATTCCAGATCAAGGTCACCCTGAACGACGGGGTCGGCGTGCTCGAATGGGCCGGCCGCGTCGATCAGGAGACCTTGAACAAGGCGGTCAGCCTGGCCGCCGATGATGCGCTGGTGGCCCAGGGCGCTCGGCGGCTCGAAGTGCAGATCCCGGTCAATGACCGGATGGCGATGCACGCCCTGCACGGCGCCCGGTTTCGGCGCGAGGGACGGCGGCGCGCAGCGTACAAGACGACCGGCGGCGAGTGGCTGGACGTGTACCTCTACGCCCGGCTGGCGGTCGACCAGGTCTATGGACCCAACGGCTTCAGCGGCGTGATGAACTCGGTGTTGCCCACCCACCGCATCATCGGCCACGTGCTCTTCCGGGACGAGGACGGGCGGATCCTGCTGCTGGAGACCACCTACAAGGGTGACTGGGAACTTCCCGGCGGCGTCGTCGAACCGGCCGAACCGCCGCGGGTCGGTGCCGAGCGTGAGGTCACCGAGGAGACCGGCCTGGTCGTCCGACTGGGCCAACCGTTGGTGGTCGACTGGATGCCGCCCTACCTCGGCTGGGACGACGCGGTGGAGTTCATCTTCGACGGCGGAGTGCTGGACGCTGCGACCATCGCGTCCATGCGACTGCCCGACCACGAGATCGCCGCGTTCCACTGGGTGGAACCGGACGATGTGCCCAACCACGTCTTCGAACTGTCGGCGCGGCGGCTGGCCCGGCTGCTGGCCGGCGCGTCCGCCATCTACACCGAGGACGGCAGCGACCTGGCCGACTGACCGGCGCCCCGTGGCCCCGTGCGCTGGCCCCGTGGCCCGGGACGCGGCGCTTCCCTTCCGGCCAAACGCTCGCCTTGCACGGGAAGCAAACCGCCTTAAGGGCAGCGTCGCGTACGAGGTCCAGGCGCCTCGGGACGCGGCGCTTCCCTTCCGGCGAAACGCTCGCCTTGCACGGGAAGCAAACCGCCTTAAGGGCAGCGTCGCGTACGAGGTCGGCGCCCCAGGACGCGGCGCTTCCCGCTTCCGGCCAAACGCTCGCCTTGCACGGGCAGCAAAACGCCTTAAGGGAAGCGCCCTGCTCCCGGCACAGCGGCGACTGGACGCCCAGAGATCGCTGCCCGCGCAATCTCGGATGGCCGAGTTATCCACAGCTCAGCGGAGGTGCTCGCCAATCGCCGATATCGCGAGCATGATGGCCGACATGTCCCACCCCAGCCAGGACGGCCTGCTCCGTCCGACCTCAGCATTCCGCGAAGAGGGCCTCAGTACGCACGCTGTGACCCGACTCGTCAAGCACGGCGAGTTGACCCGGGTCCGGCGCGGCTTCATGACCTGCCCGTCGATCTGGACGCTGAGCAGGCGCATCTCCGGCTCGCACGCGCCACGGCCGTTGGTCCATCCGGACGGCGTCCTGAGCCACATGTCAGCGGCGATCGTGCACGGGCTGCCGAGCCGCCGCAGCGATCTGGCGCACGTGCGCATGACCAGACCCGGCCCGTCGCACGGCCGCCGGGAGCAGTTGTCTGGCTACGTAATGCTCCGCTGGACGAGGTCGATCGCGTCGAGGTGTCCGGATTCTCCTGCACCAGCCTTGAGCGAACCACCACCGATCTCGCGGACGATGCCATGCAGGTGGGGCGTCATCGTCGCGGACGCAGCCCTCCGTGCCGGGGCCAATCCGGATCTGCTGAGCCAGCAGTTGGCGCGGGCGACGCACTGGAAGGGCTACCGGCAAGCCGATCGAGCGCTCAGCTTCGCGGACGCCCGGGCGGAGTCCCCCGCTGAGTCGCTCAGTCGCGTCCAGATGGACAGATTGGGCATCTCCGCACCGCAACTGCAGTTCCCCATCACCCGGGAAGGTCACACCGAGGCCATCGTCGACTTCGCCTGGCCCGAGCTCGGAGTGGTCGGGGAGGTCGACGGACGCATCAAGTACGGGGAACTGCTACGTCCGGGCCAGACGACCGCCGACGTGGTGATGGCAGAGAAGCGCCGTGAGGAACGCATCCGACAGGCGGGCTGGTGGATCTGCCGTTGGGGATGGTCCGAGGCCAACGATCCCCGGGCACTCGGCATTCTGCTGCGACGGGCGTTCGCGCTCGCACCTGGCCGCGTCCGGCAGGCGGGCTGAAGCCGAGGGTCCCCGCGCGCGCTACCGGTCCCCACTCCGCCCGATGCGACGCTTCCCTTCCGGCGAAACGCTCGCCTTGCAGAAATAGACCACCCCGAGGGGAAGCGCCCGCGTCCGGGCCGACCCGTCGTTGGTGCACGACGCTTCCCGTCCGGCGAAACGCTCGCCTTGCAAGGGCAGCAAACCGCTCTAGCGGAAGCGCCGCACACGGGACGGGGGCGGGACGGGCGAAGGGGTCTTAGAGGGGTGCTAATCGGCGAGCGGGAAGTCGAGTGCGGCGGCCACGTGTAGCCGGGTGGTGGCGAACAGCGGCACCACGTTCGGCTGATCGGGGTCGATCAGCAGTTCCAGTTCGGTGCAGCCGAGCACGATGCCCTGCGCACCGCGTTGCGCCGGGGCGTCGATCACCTGCTGCACGGCGTCCCGGGACGCCGGCTCGGCCACGCCCGGGCAGAGTTCGTCGTAGATGACGCGATGCACCAGCGCCCTGCCCGCCGCGTCCGGGACGAGCACCTCGAGTCCGTGGGCAATCAGCCGATCGCGATAGAACGCCTGCTCCACGGTGAACGCCGTGCCCAGCAGGCCCACCTTCGTCAAGCCGCGTCGCAGCACCGCCGCAGCGGTCGCATCCCCGAGGTGCAGGAACGGCACGGACAGTGCCGAAATGATCGGTTCGGCGACCTTGTGCATGGTGTTTGTACACAGCAGCACCGCGTCCGCCCCGGCGTTCTGCAGCGCGACGGCCCGGTCGACGAGTAACTCCGCGGCGCGATCCCACTGCCCGGTCACCTGCAACTCCTCGATCTCCGCGAAGTCCACCGAAGCCAGCACCAGACGGGCCGAGTGCAGCCCGCCCAGCCGGTCGCGAACCCCCTCGTTGAGCAGCCGGTAATACTCGGCCGTCGATTCCCAACTCATCCCGCCGATCAGTCCCAGGGTGCGCATGGTCCGATCCTAGGGATGCCGGCCGGACGCGGCGTAGGCTGCCGCCATGCCAGGCCACTCCCCCTTCGTCCCGGTCGCCGACCGCGTCTGGTTGGCGGTCGCCGAACCGGTCGGCGTGACGATCGGCCTGGTCGCCGGCAGCGAGTCCGCGCTGCTGGTCGACACCGGCTGTCACCCCGATCAGGGGCGCGCCCTGCAGCGGTCGGCCGAGGCAACCTGTGGGCTGCCGGTGGGCCACGCGGTGATCACCCACGCACATTGGGACCACTGGTACGGCCTGGCCGGGTTGACCGGTGTCATCAGTTGGGGGCACCAGGCCCTCGCCGAGGCAGCCCGGCAGCCCGATGAGCCGGCCGACTTGAACGTGGCAGACGAGCAGATCCTGCGCCCCAGCCACCCTGTCACCAGCGAGGCGACCATCGACCTGGGCGGACGCACGGTGCGCCTGTGACATCCCGGACGCGCCCACACGGCCAGCGATCTGGTCGTCGAGGTGCCGGACGTCCAGGTTATGTTCGTCGGCGACCTGCTGGAGTCAGCCGGTGATCCGCAGACCGGGCCGGACGCATACCCACGGGATTGGCCCAAAGCGATCCAGCGCCTGCTGGTCGGTCACGACCACTGGGCCTTCGTACCCGGGCATGGCCCGGTGATGACCGCCGACCAGGCCCGCAACCAGCAGCACTGGTTGGCCGACCGCTAGAACAGCGCCATCGACAGTGCGCGCCGCGCCCGCTTGACCGCCGGATCGGCGGCGTCCATGGTGTCGAAGAGTTCGACCAGCCGCACCCGCACCTGTTCGCGCTCGGGGCCGGCCGTGCGACGCACCAGGTCCACCAAACGCTCGAAAGCGGCCTCGGTCTCACCGCTGATCAGTTGCAGGTCGGCAGCGGCGAACTGGGCCTCGATGTCGTCGGGTGCCGCGTCGGCCTTGGCGATTGCCTGCTCGTCCAGGTCAGAGGTGCGCAGCAGCAGCGCGGCCTGCGCCCGGCCGGCCTGGGCCTCGGCATCGCGCGGGTTGGCCTTCAGCAGCTTCTCGAACTCGGCCACGGCCTGGGCGAAGTCGCCAGCCTGCAGTGCTTCGTCCGCAGCCGCAAAACGCGGATCCAACGCCGGCTCACCCTCAGCGGCCTGCCCACCATTGCCACCGGGCTGCGCGGCGGCGCGTCCGGTCAGGCCATTGGCAGCGGCGACCTGGATCACCTGGTCGATCACTGCCTTGATGTCGGCCCGATCCCGGGTGCCCTGGAAGAGCGGGGCCACCTGTCCGGCCAACAGCGCGACCGCGGTCGGCACCGCCTGGACGCCCAACGCCTGGGCGATCCGCGGCTGCGTGTCGGTGTCCACCACGCCGAGCAGGACGCGTCCCTCGGCGGCATTGACCACCGCCGTCAGGTCACCGAGCACTGTGGCAGAGCCGGCGTCCCGGGCAGATGTCAGCAGCAGCACCACCGGATGACGCATCGACTGCTGGGCAACGGACTCGAAACTGGCCTCGGTCACCTGCACGACGTAGCCGCCACCGGCCCCGTTGGCCCCAGCCGCCTGCTGGCCGCCCGCCAGCCCGGAAAGGTCGACCGCTCCGGGCCGCGAGAAGTTCTGATCAGCGCTCATGCGCCCCATTCTTCCACCGGTTGGCACTGAACCAGAATCTCCGCGGACCGCTTCGCGACGCGGCAAGATGGTGCCATGGCTCATCCACGCGCAGGCCAAGTGGCCGACCCCACCGACTTGATCAATGTTGATGAAGTGCTCGCCGCCTACTACGACCTGGTCCCCGACCCCACCAACCCCGACCAGATGGTCGCCTTCGGCACCTCCGGACACCGGGGTTCCAGTCTCGATACCGCCTTCAACGAGGCGCACATCGCGTCCTGCACCCAGGCGATCATCGAGTACCGCGCCAGTCAGGGCACCACTGGCCCGATCTTCATCGGCAAGGACACCCACGCCCTGTCGCTGCCCGCTTGGCAGACAGCGCTCGAGGTCCTGGTCGCCAATGGCGTCGAAGTGCTCGCCGAACGCGACGACGAGTACACCCCCACCCCGTCGGTCTCCCGAGCCATCATCCGGTACAACCGCGAGCATGCCGGCGGGCCGCAGGCCGACGGCATCGTGGTCACCCCGTCCCACAACCCGCCGCGCGACGGTGGCTTCAAGTACAACCCGCCGAACGGTGGCCCCGCCGACACCGACGCCACGGGCTGGATCGCGACCCGCGCGAACGAGTTGATGGCCGAATACCGGTCGATCGCCCGCACCCCGTACGAGCAGGCTGCGTCACAGGTCACCCGCTACGACTACCGCACGCCGTACTGCCAGGAACTCGCCCAGGTCATCAACATGGACGCGATCTCCTCCTCCGGGCTGCGGATCGGTGCCGACCCGATGGGCGGCGCCGCAGCGCAGTACTGGGAGTACATCGCCGAGAACCTGCTGCCCAACCTCACGGTCGTCAACCCGGTGATCGACCCGACGTGGTACTTCATGACGCTGGACACCGACGGCAAGATCCGAATGGACTGCTCGTCACCGCACGCCATGGCGTCCCTGGTCGCCAACCGCACGGCCTACGACCTGTCCACCGGCAATGATGCGGACGCCGACCGGCACGGCATCGTCACCCCAGACGCCGGACTGATGAACCCGAACCACTACCTGGCCGTCGCCAGCCAGTACCTGTTCGGCAATCGGCCCGGCTGGCCAGCCACCACCGCCATCGGCAAGACCCTGGTCTCCAGTTCGATGATCGACAACGTGGCGCAGCTGCTCGGCCGCACCCTGGTCGAGGTGCCGGTCGGCTTCAAGTGGTTCGTGCCCGGCCTGATCTCGGGTGAGATGGGTTTCGGCGGCGAGGAGTCCGCGGGAGCGTCCTTCCTCGAACTGAACGGTGCCACCTGGACGACCGACAAGGACGGCATCATCCTCGACCTGCTGGCCAGCGAGATCACCGCCGTCACGGGGCTGACCCCCAGCCAGCACTACCAGAAGCTGGTCGACCAGTTCGGCACCTACCACTACGCCCGCATCGACTCGGACGCCAACCGCGAGCAGAAGGCGCGGCTCAAGGCGCTGGCACCGACCGACATCAAGGCCAAGGAGTTGGCCGGTGACCCGATCACGCATGTCTACTCGCATGCCCCGGGCAACAACGCGGCGATCGGCGGCATCAAGGTGACCACCGATTCCGGCTGGTTCGCAGCCAGGCCGTCGGGCACCGAGGACAAGTACAAGATCTACGCCGAGAGCTACCGTTCCGCGGAGCACCTGGCCGAGATCCAGAACGCCGCCAAGCAGGTCGTCGCGGACGCCCTGTCCTGAGCCACGAAAACCGATATGGGAGAATCGACGCATGGAAAACTCTGACCTGTTCATCTGCATCGATCACGTCGCCTACGTCTGCCCGGACGCCGAAGAGGCCGTCAAGCACTACACCGAGGTGCTCGGCTGGCACGAGTTGCACCGGGAGACCAACGACGAGCAGGGCGTCTTCGAGATCATGATCGCCCCCAACGCCGAGCTCACCGAGCACATGACCCAGATCCAGCTGATCTCGCCGACGCGCGACGACGCCACCACCGCCAAGTGGCTGGAGAAGAACCGGCCCGGCCTGCACCACATGTCCTGGCGCGTCGCCGACATCGAGGCGGTCTCGGCCACCCTGCGGGAGCGCGAGGTCGTGCTGCTCTACGACCAGCCGCGGATCGGCACCGGCGGCTCGAAGATCAACTTCCTGCACCCGAAGTCGGGCAAGGGTGTGTTGATCGAGATCGTGCAGCCGGGCGAAGGCCACTGACATAAGTTTGCGACCAGGTCTCAACGGGGTGCTCCACTCGGGGCACCCCGTTGTTCTTTCCGACGCGCGGCACGCTCATGCCGACGTCGCGGCTTGCTAGCCTCGGACCAGAAACGTGAGGAGCAACCATGAGCAACCCGAACGGTGACGAGGAATACACCGAGGAGACCGGCCTCAACCTGTTCGACGACCGCGCGAGCGCTGCCGGCAGTTTCCCGCACGCCATGCTGGGCTACGACCGGCCGACGGTTGACAACTACGTACGAGACATCGAGCAGCAGGTCGCGACGCTGCGCCAGTTGAGCCGGCACCTGCGCGCCGAGTTGGCCAGCAGCCAGCGCGAGCATGGCACCTCCGACTACACCCGGCTGGGCTCGCACGCCACGTCCATGCTGCGGGCCGCCGAGGCGCAGGCCGGCGAATTGATCAGCCGGGCAGCCGCCGAAGCCGAGCGCATCAAGGAGGAGGGCCGCCGGGTCGCCGCCGACCTGCGCTCCAGCGCCCAGACCGAGGCCGACGACATCAGGGTCGAGACCTTGAGCAACCTGCGGACCATGCGCGAAAAGCTGGACGCGGAGACTGCCGCCACCCGGGAAGCCACCCAGCGCGACTGCGCGGCAGCACTCGAGGCGGCCCGGACGCAAGGCCGCGCCATCATCGACGAGGCCACGCACAACACCGCAATCGCCAACGAGCAGGCGGCCGCCGGATCCGGCAGGAGGCCGAAGCCGCCAACCGGGACGCCGAGCAGGTGCGCGCCACCGCGAAGCAGGAGGGCGCCGAACTGCTACGCGTCCAGCACGAACAGGCCACTCGCCTGGTCGATGAGGGACGCACCGAGGCCGAGCGGCTGTGGACCGAGGCCAAGGTCGAGGTGGAGCGCGTGCTGGTCGAGGCGAAGGCCGAGGCGGACGCCATCCGCGCGCAGGCCCACGAGGAGGCCAATCAGTTGCTGACCTCGGCTAATGCCGAGGCCGACCAGGTGGCGGCCAAGGTCGCCGAACTGCTGGCCGATGCCACTGCCCGGCACGAGGCCGCCGCGGCCCAAGTGGCTGAGGCCACCGAGCAGGCCGGCACGATCCGCAGCGAGGCCCTGGCCGCAGCCGAGGCACTGCGCGTCCAGGCCGCCCAGGAGTCGGAGTCGCAGATCGCTGCCTCCCACCGCCAGTCGGCCATGATGAAGGATCGGCTCGAGGAGCAGTTCGCCTGGCGCAAGGAGCAGTTGGAACGTGAGGTGGCCATCCTCACCCAGCGCAAGGACGCCATCGTCGTCCAGATGGGCAACCTGCGTCAGTTGGCCGAGGACGCCTCGGTCGACTTCCCCAACACCGATCCGTTCGACGCGGCGGCAGAGCCCACCACGGTGCTGGACGCACAGCCGACCGGGGATCCGGACGTCGAGGAAACCACTGTGCTCAACCAGGACCAGGCCGAGCCCACCAAGGTTATCTGGGACTAGGACCGGTCAGAACAACCGCTCGTCGGACTTGTCGAGGCCGCGCAGCGCGTCGTAGTCGACCACCACGCAAGTGATGCCGCGGTCGGTGGCAAGGGTGCGCGCCTGCGGCTTGATCTGCTGGGCCGCGAACACGCCACGCACCTGCCCCAGCAGCGGGTCGCGATTCATCAACTCGAGGTACCGGGTGAGTTGCTCGACCCCGTCGATCTCGCCGCGACGCTTGACCTCGACCGCGACGTAGGCCCCCAACTCGTCGCGACAGAGCAGGTCAACCGGGCCGATGGCAGTCATGTACTCGCGCTGGACGAGGCTCCAGCCGGCCCCGAAGGTCAGCGGGTTCTCCGCCAGCAGCGCCTGCAGGTGTGCCTCCACCCCGTCCTTCTGCAGCCCGGGATCGACGCCCAACTCCACGCTGTGGTCCAGTTCGACCTCGCCCAGGCTGATCTGCAGGGTGTCACCGTTCTTCCCACGCACCAGCCAGACCTCGCGCACCCGAGGATCGACGTCGGCGGTCGTCGCGTCCAGATTGGCCTCGTCGGCGCTCAGCACGGTCATGGTGCACGGCGGACTCATCCAGTTCAGCGGCTTGTAGGCCCGATCGTCGGCATGGATCGACACCGATCCATCTGCCTTGACCATGATCAGCCGACGCGCCATCGGCAGGTGGGCGGTCAGCCGACCGCCGTAATCGACCTGGCACTCTCCGATGACGACGCGCACGGCGTCCAACCTACCCGAACCGCTGGGTAGTGTTGGGGCGTGGCCAGACGACCGAGCAAGCACACCCGACCACCACGACCATTGCGGCTGGCCGATGCCTCGTCGGCCGACAAGTCGGACGGGCGCTGGGTCACCAGACCGGTGCGCCCCGAGAACGCCACCAAGTCGTACCTGTGCCCCGAGTGCAACCAGACGATCGGTGTCGGCGTCGCTCACGTCGTGGCCTGGCCGCACACCCCTCCGGTCGGTTCATCGTCCGGGCTGGAGTATCGCCGGCACTACCACAGCGCCTGTTGGGCGAGAAGGAGATGACCGTGACCCGGTTGCACACCATCACCATCGGGCACGGCCCACACAAGCTCTTCTTCCTGCATGGGTTGTTCGGTCAGGGTAAGAACTTCGGCACGGTGGCCAAACTGCTCGCTGAAGACGCCACCTGCGTCCTGGTCGACCTGCCCAACCATGGCCGGTCCGGCTGGACGGAGTACTTCGACTACCACCTGTTCGCCGACATCGTCGCCGAGGAGTTGGTCGAACAAGGGGCCGGACGCGAACCGGTCACCCTGGTCGGCCACTCGATGGGCGGAAAGGTCGCCATGCAACTCGCATTGAGCCATCCTCAATTGCTGGAACGGCTGGTCGTCGAGGACATCGCCCCGACTCATCGCGGCAACGCCTTCGAGTTCCAGTTCTATGTGGACGCCATGGCCAAGATGGACCTGCGTCCGCTTGAGAGCCGCTCGGACGCGGACGCAGCCCTGCTGGCCAAGGTGTCCAACAAGGCTGTTCGGTCCTTCCTGCTGCAGAACCTGCACCGCGACGAGCACGGCGATGGCTGGCGCTGGCTGCTCAACGTGGACCTGCTGCGCCGCTCGATGGACCTGATGACGGGCTGGCCCGATCAGGGCGACGCACGTTGGGAGGGCCCGGTGCTCTGGCTGGTCGGTGGCCGGTCCAACTACGTCAACGCTGACCAACTGCCGTTGATGCAGGCACTATTCCCGAACGTGACGCTGGAGGTCATCCCGGACGCCAGCCACTGGGTGCACTCGGACCAGCCACGGGCCGTCGCGGACGCGCTGCGCGGCTTCATCACCGCCGCCGACTCAGCCCAGTGAGACGCGCTGGATCTTCGCCTCGCTGATCGGCTTGGGCGCCTCGGTGCCCGAAACCCCACGTGAGGCGATGCTCGTGACCACCTCGAGCGAGTCCGCGTCCATGGTGCCGAAGTAGTTGTACTTGGGCAGCAGCGGGGTCTCCGCCCAGACCAGGAAGAACTGCGATCCATTCGTGTTCGCCCCGGCATTGGCCATTGCCACCGATCCGGCCGGGTAGAGCACGCTGCCCTGCGGACCGGACGGGAGCTTGACCGCCGAGTCCAACTCGTCGGGATAGCGGTAGCCGGGCCCGCCGCGTCCGGTGGCCGAGGGATCGCCGCACTGCAGGATGTAGATGCCCTGGTCGACCAGTCGGTGGCAGGACGTGTCGTCGTAGTAGCCCTGGCTCGCCAGCGAGACGAACGAGTTCACCGTGCACGGTGCGGCCGCCCGGTCCATGGTGATGCTCACCGGTCCCTCGGTCATCTCCAGGGTGACCTGAACGGTGCCGGACGCGGGGACATCCTTGGTGGGCGGCGGATCCACCGGTCGCGCGGGCGTGCTGGCGGCCGGGTACTCACAGGTGACTGTCTCGCCAGATCCAGCCTCGCCGGTTGCAGACGCAGTGGTCGGCTCCCCCGCCGCACTTGTCGGGGCCGACACCGAGGTCGGTTCGGTCACCGGCGCGCTGGACGCACTGCTGGGCGCCGAAGCGCTTGTCGAGGCGGGAGCCGGGGTCGTCGGGGTGCCGGGTTGCGGGGCACATCCTGCGACCAGCAGCACACCCAGGGCGCCGAACGCCGCCAATCCCGCCCGAACCCTCGCCGCCATGACCACTTCCTCCCCCGGAGTAGACTGCCCCATATGGTGCACCTCACCCGGATCTATACCCGTACCGGCGACACTGGCCAGACCAGGCTCACCGATAACACGCTGACATCCAAGACCGATTCGCGGATGGACGCCTACGGTCAGGTGGACGAACTCAATTCTGCCATCGGCGTGGTCATCGCCCAGGAGGCGCTCGAGCCCGAGGTGCGCAAGGTGCTGCAGTCGGTGCAGAACGACCTGTTCGACCTGGGGGCCGACCTGTCCAATCCGGTCATCCCGGAGCCGAAGGTCGAGCCACTCCGAATCATCGCGGGCGACATCGAGCGCCTTGAGCGATGGTGCGACTACTTCGGCGCGGACCTGCCCGCGCTGCACTCATTCATCCTGCCCGGCGGTTCCCGCACTTCTGCGCTGCTGCACGTCTGCCGCACCACTGCACGCCGTGCCGAGCGTGCCGCCTGGGCAGCCGCAGAGGAATACGGCACCGAGGACGAGGTCGCCGATTCCGAAGGCGGGATCAACCCGCTGGCGATCCGTTACCTGAACCGGCTCAGCGACCTGATGTTCATCCTGGCCCGGCGGGCCAACGTCGCTGAGGGTGTCGCCGAGGTGCTGTGGGTGCCCGGCGGCGAGCACAACCCCGACGCCGAGCACTGACCCAACTGGGGTCACGGCACCCGGTGCGTCCACTCCTCGGTTGAGAACTTCGTACGCACGAGTTCTTCGGCGCGCGCCAAGTCCTCGTCGGTGTAGTCGGAGTCCACGCAGGTGTAGCGGGTCTTGAAGTAGGCCATGAACCGGTCCATGATCTCCTCGCGGCCCAGGCCGGTCTGCGAGCGCATTGGGTCGACCCGCTTGTTGGCGCTCTTGGTGCCCTTGTCCGACAGCTTCTCGCGGCCGATCCGCAGCACTTCGAGCATCTTGTCGGCGTCGATGTCGTAGGCGCTGGTCACGTGGTGCAGCACCGTCCCATCGGTGAAGCGGCGCTGGGCCGCACCACCGATCTTGCCCTTGTCGGACGCGATGTCGTTGAGCGGGACGTAGCGCGCCGAGACGCCGACCTCAGCCAGCGCGCCCAGTACCCAGTCGTCCAGGTAGGCGTAGGACTGCTCGAAGCTCAGACCCTCGACCAGGGCGCCGGGAACCACCAGCGAGTAGGTGATGCAGTTACCCGGTTCCATGAACATGGCGCCACCACCGGAGATCCGGCGTACGACCTCGATCCCATGCCGATCCGCGCCCTCCTGGTCGATCTCATTGCGGTAGGACTGGAAGGAGCCGATCACCACCAGCGGCGAGTCCCAGTCCCAGAACCGGAAGGTCGGATTGCGGCGGCCGGCGCCCACGTCCTCGGCGATCACCTGGTCGAGTGCCACATGCATGGCCGGCGACAGCGTCCTCGCCGGGATCACGTCGAAGGTGAGGTCCTCCCAGGCCACCGCGTGGCCCAACGCCCGGCGCACGGCGATGCCGACGGCCTCCGGGCTGAATCCGATCATCTCCACCGAGTCGTCCAGACCACGGTCGATCGCCTCCGCGATGGCCTTGGCGGACGCATCGGCGGGCATCCCGTTCAGGGCGTTGTCGATGTCCTCCAACGCAGTGTCCGGCTCCAGGAAGAAGTCACCCGATACGTGGGCTCGCACGATGCGTCCGTCATCAACCTCAAGATCGACTGCGACCAACTTGCCGCCTCGCACCTTGTATTCCCCGCGCATCGCGCTCCCTTCCCTGGGCGCTTGCGCGCCGCCGTCAATCAGTCCGGAAACGACGGTACCCGACATGGCCGGGTGGGGCGGCCTCCAACCAACTGATCAGTCCCATTGCTGAACCCTCATTGAGGGCGAACTGCCACTGTTGGGGCGGATCTGCGCTCACCTTCAGGTCGATGATCTTGGACGTCGCATAGCCGAGCCGGGATTCCGAGACATCCGAGTCGCGCAGTGCACTCAGTTCGCTGTTGTCGCGCGGGAAGGTCAGAGTTGGGAACGGCCACGGGTGCCAGACCAGGTACCACTCCAGCACGTCACCCGAATAGCGGGCGAGCCCGGGACGCCACTTGCCGCTGTCCCCCTGACGCAGTGCCAGGTCGAACAGCCCGCCGCGCAGGCTGAGCCACGCACGCCGGGCGAGCAGGGCCAGCATGTAGACGAGAACCAGCACCACCACGACGGTGAGCAGCTCGTCGATCCAACTGGGCAGACCCATGGAGTGCAGGCTAGCGCACCTGATCAATCGTGGGTGCGGCGACCCGTCAACGCGCTGTACTTCTCGCCGGCCTTCACCTGGGCGAGTAGCCGGTTGTAGGTTCGCAACTCCTCGTCGCTGGCCTCGGCCGCCTGGACGCGATCGTGCAGGGCCGCCAATTGGACGCGTGCGTCCGGCAGCGAGATCTCGGTGGCCAGTTCACCGAAGGCTGAGATGACCGAGACGTGGTTCTCGAAAACCGACAGGAAGCCCGAGTCGATGGCGATGATGTGCCGAGCACCATCCTTGGTCACGACCTCCGCGCCGTGCGGCACCAACGCCGCCATCAGCGGCTCGTGGCCCGACAGGATGCCGATGTCGCCCTCTGTGGTGCGCACCAGCACGCTGACGACCTCGCCCTGCCAGACCAGCCCGTCGGTGGCGACGAACTTGGCGGTCAGCGGGATGCCACCGAACACCTCAGCGGCCCTTCTTGATCTGGTCCCACTTCGCCATGACGTCCTCCATACCGCCGACGTTGAAGAACGCCTGCTCGGGGATCTCGTCGCACTCGCCGTCGCAGATCATCTTGAAGCTGGACACTGTCTCGGCGACCGGCACCGTGGAGCCCTCGACGCCGGTGAACTTCTCAGCGACGTAGAAGTTCTGGCTGAGGAACTGCGAAATGCGCCGGGCCCGGTTGACCAGGATCTTGTCCTCCTCGCTCAACTCATCGATGCCGAGGATGGCGATGATGTCCTGCAGTTCCTTGTTGCGCTGCAGGATCTGCTTGACGCGGGTGGCCACGTCGTAGTGCTCCTGGCCGATGTACTGGGCGTCCAGGATGCGGCTGGTCGAACTCAGCGGGTCCACGGCCGGGTAGATGCCACGGGACGCGATCGCGCGCGACAGTTCGGTGGTGGCGTCCAGGTGGGCGAAAGTGGTCGCCGGCGCCGGGTCGGTGTAGTCGTCGGCGGGCACGTAAATGGCCTGCATCGAGGTGATCGAGTGGCCTCGGGTCGAGGTGATCCGCTCCTGCAGTTGGCCCATCTCGTCGGCCAGGTTCGGCTGGTAACCCACCGCGGACGGCATGCGGCCGAGCAGCGTGGAGACCTCGGAACCCGCCTGGGTGAACCGGAAGATGTTGTCGATGAAGAGCAACACGTCCTGGTTCTCGACATCGCGGAAGTACTCGGCCATGGTCAGTGCCGACAGCGCGACGCGCAGGCGGGTGCCCGGCGGCTCGTCCATCTGGCCGAAGACCAGTGCGGTGTCCTTGAGCACGTTGGCACCGGCCATCTCGTTGATCAGGTCGTTGCCCTCACGGGTGCGCTCCCCCACGCCGGCGAAGACCGAGGTGCCACCGAAGTTGTGGGCGATGCGGAAGATCATCTCCTGGATGAGTACGGTCTTGCCCACACCTGCGCCGCCGAACAGACCGATCTTGCCGCCCTGGACGTACGGGGTGAGCAGGTCGATGACCTTGATGCCCGTGTTCAGCATCTGGGTCTCGGGCTGCAGGGCATCGAAGGGCGGCGGATCGCGGTGGATCGGCCAGCGCTCGGTGACCTCGACGCTCGCCGGGTCCGCGTTCAGCACCTCGCCGATCACGTTCCAGACGTGGCCCTTGGTGACCTGGCCGACCGGGACGCTGATCGGGGCGCCCGAGTCGCGCACGGGCGAGCCGCGCCGCACACCATCGGTCGGCTTCAGCGAGATGCAGCGCACCTCGTTGTCACCGATTTGCAGTTGCACCTCGAGGGTGATCGGACGCCGGTCCTCGCCGACGCCGGCATCCACGGTGAGCGCGTTGTAGATCGCGGGGATCTTGTCGGAGGGGAACTCGACGTCGATGACCGACCCGATCACCCGGGTGACGCGACCGTCACCGGTGGTGGCAGTGGCCGCGGGGAGAGTCTGTGTGACCGTCATGGGGTTCAGTGCTCCTGTCCGGACGCCGACAGCGCACCGGCGCCACCGACGATTTCGTTGATTTCCTGGGTGATCTCGGCCTGACGAGCCTGGTTTGCCAGCCGGGTCAGGTCCTTGATCAAGTCGTTCGCGTTGTCGGTGGCCGAGTGCATGGCCTGCTGCCGGGCCGCCAGTTCGGACGCTGCGGCCTGGCGCAGCATGAACTTGATGGAGTCGACGATGTACATCGGCAGCAGCGCGTCCAGCACCGACTCGGGGTCCGGCTCGAAGCTGTACTCGGGGACGTGGGTGCTCAGCGAGCCGGTCGCGTCCGGGCCGATCTCCTCGTCCGAGTTGCCCTCCACGACCTCCAGGGGCAGCAGCCGGATGATCCGGACGCGCTGGGAGACCAGCGACTTGAAGTGCGTGTAGACGACGTGCAGTTCGGCCACCCCGCCTTCGGCCTGCCGCTTCAGGAAGGCGTCCATCAGCACCTGGCCCACCTCACGGGCGTGCTCGTAGTGCGGGGATTCGCTGAATCCCAGCCAGGACTGCTTGATCGGCACGCCGCGGAACTCGAAGTACTCCTTGGCCTTCTTGCCGGATGTGTAGAGCTCCACCTCCAGGCCCTGCTCCTCGAGCAGCTTCAGCAACCCTTCGGCGGCACGCGTCACGTTGCCCGGATAGGCGCCGGCCAGGCCACGGTCGCTGCTGATCACCAGCACCGCCGAACGCTCGCGCTCCCGGTGCTCGTTGGTCAGCGGGTGCTCGACGTTGGCGAAGGTGGCCACCGCGTTCACGGCCCGGTGCAGTTCGTAGGTGTAGTCCTGCGAGGCCTGCGCCTTGCTCTGGGCGCGGTTCACCCGCGAGGCAGCGATCAACTCCATGGCCTTGGTGATCTTCATCGTCGCGGCCACCGAGGTGCGGCGCTGCCGCAATTCGCGGAGGGTTGCCGCCATCGATCAACCTCGATTCTGCTTGACGATCTGCTGCTGGTGGATGTCCTCCGGCGTCACTTGGTCGGCAACGACCTGGCCCAACAGCAACCCGGCAGACGTGCGGAAGGTGCTCTTGAACTGCAGCATCTGCGACTCGGCCAGCCGCAGGCCGTTGTCGTCCAGTTGCCCGGTCTCGGAGATGGCCTCCAACAGGTTGGAGTTGTGTCGCATGTGGTCCAGGAACTCGGTCTCGAAGCGCTGGACGTCCTCGACCGGCACCTCGTCCAACTGGCCGGTGGTCCCGGCCCAGATGACCGCAACCTGTTCGTCCATCGGCATCGGCGAGTACTGCGGCTGGCGCAGCAGTTCCATCAGGCGCGCACCGCGCTCCAGCTGCCGCTTGGACGCCTCGTCCAGGTCGGAGGCGAACATGGCGAAGGCCTGCATGTCGCGGTACTGGGCCAGCGAGATCTTCAGCGTGCCGGCGACCTTCTTCATCGCCTTGGTCTGGGCGGCGCCACCGACGCGCGAGACCGAGATGCCGACGTCCACAGCAGGACGCTGGTTGGCGTTGAACAGGTCGGACTGCAGGAAGATCTGCCCGTCGGTGATCGAGATCACGTTGGTCGGGATGTAGGCCGACACGTCGTTCGCCTTGGTCTCGACGATCGGCAGGCCGGTCATCGACCCGCCGCCCATCTCGTCCGAGAGCTTCGCGCAGCGCTCCAGCAGGCGGCTGTGCAGGTAGAAGACGTCGCCGGGGTAGGCCTCGCGGCCCGGCGGGCGGCGCAGCAGCAGCGACATGGCCCGGTAGGCCTCGGCCTGCTTGGTGAGGTCGTCGAAGACGATTAGCACGTGGCGGCCCTGGTACATCCAGTGCTGGCCGATCGCCGAGCCGGCGTACGGGGCGATGTACTTGAAGCCGGCCGGGTCGGAGGCCGGCGAGTTCACGATGACGGTGTAGTCCATCGCGCCGGCCTTGCTGAGGATCTCGTGCACCTCGGCCACCGTGGAGTTCTTCTGGCCGACCGCGACGTAGATGCACAGCACCTGCTTGCTCGGGTCGCCGCTCTCCCAGTTGGCGCGCTGGTTGAGTATGGTGTCGACGGCGATGGCGGTCTTGCCGGTCTTGCGATCGCCGATGATCAACTGGCGCTGGCCGCGGCCGATCGGGGTCATCGCGTCGATGGCCTTCAGCCCGGTCATCAGCGGCTCGTTGACCTCCTGGCGGTCCATCACGCCGGCGGCCTGCAGTTCCAACGGACGCCGCTCGGTGGCCCCCTCGATCGGGCCCTTGCCGTCGATCGGGGTGCCCATCGCGTCCACCACGCGACCGAGGTAGCCGTCGCCGACCTGCACCGAGAGGATCTCGCCGGTGCCGCGCACCATGGATCCCTCAGCGATGCCCTCGGAGTCACCGAGCACGACGACGCCAACCTCGCGGGCGTCCAGGTTCAGCGCGATGCCCAGCGTCCCGTCCTCGAAGCGCAGCAGTTCGTTGGCCATGGCCGAGGGCAGGCCTTCGACCCGGGCGATGCCGTCGCCCGAGGTGATCACGGTGCCGATCTCTTCGCGCGCGGTCTGGGTCGGCCGATAGTTCTCGACGAACGAGTTCAGCGCGTCCCGGATCTCATCGGGGCGAATCGTCAGTTCCGCCATGGCGTCGTCTCCACTTCCTGGGGTTCGTCCGGTCAGCTGATCAGGCGCCGGGCTTCGTTCACTCTGTTCTGGATGGTGCTGCCGGATCAGCTGTCACCGACCTCGATCCGGACGCCGCCCAGCACCTGGGGGTCGACGTCGGTCTGGACGTCGATGCCGACGCCGTAGATGCGCACGAGTTGGTTGGTCACCTCGGCCAGTTGTTCGGCCGTCAGTGGTGCCGCGGTCGTCACCCGGGCAACCGTGTGCCGAGTGGCCTGCGCGGCGATCTCGACGTACTCGTCGAGCGTCTTCACCAGCGTGCGACCCCGCCCGCTGATCGCGCGCTGGGCCAGCAGGACGGTTTGCGGGTGCGTCTTGGCGCCCAGCAGGTCAGCGACCAGTTTCCGGCGGGCCGGCACCTCGATCAGCGGGTCGGTGAGCGTGGTCTGCAGCGCTGAGTCACCGGCGACCGCGCGGGCGAAGTGGAAGACCTCGTCCTGCACGTCGTCCAATGCTCCCGAGGCGACGAATGTCGCCCGGACTGCCTGCCGCTCGACGGCAGCCACCAACCCGGACGCGTTCTTCGCCTGTCCCGCTGCTGCCGCAATCACCTCGGTGGCTGCGGGGCTGAGCCGGTCGGTGAAGAGCTTGCGTGCGACCTGCTCGCGCACCTCGGCGGGCACCGTCGGATCACTCAGCGCGGCACGCAGCCGCCGCTGGCCGGCCAGGGCGTCCGAAGCCGCGAACAGGCCGTCGATGTCCTGGGCGGTCAAACCCAGTCCATCGACCCGGACGTCCAGCTCCCGGTCCCGCGCGTCCATCACTGCTCAGCACCCGCCAATCCATCAGGCACGTAGTCGGGTGCCTGACGCGAGGGCTGGGCGGCCAATTCGTCGAGGAACCGGTCGACGGTCCGCTGGGTGCGCGCCTCATCCTCGAGGGACTCGCCGATGATGCGCTCGGCCAACCCGGTGGCCAGCGTGCCGATCTCGGCCCGCAGGTCGTTGTAGGCGTTGTCGCGCTCGGCGCGCAACTGCGCTCGCCCTGCCTCCAGGATGCGGTCGGCCTCCTGCTTGGCGTGCTCCTGGGCCTGGGCGATGATCGCCGCCCCCTGGGCCCTGGCTTCCTCGCGCATCCGGGCAGCCTCCTCGCGGGAGCTGGCCAGTGTCTCCTGGTGCTGCCGCTTGGTCTCCTCGGCCTCCGCCTTGACGGTCTGGGCGTAGTTGATGCCGCCCTCGATCTCGGCTGCGCGCTCCTGGTACATCTGCTCGAAGCGCGGCACGACGAAGCGCTGCACGACCACGGCCACCAGGATCGCCAGCACCAGGCCGACGATGAACTCCTCGAGGTGCTCCGGCAACAGCGGCCCGAGCGGGCTCTCCATTGGAATCAGTCCCACACCGATCATGGTGGGACCGATCACTGGATGACGAAGGCGAGCACGAAGCCCAGAATCGCCAGCGCCTCGACGACCGCGAAGCCGATGTACGCGGTGCCCATCATGGCGCCACGAGCCTCAGGCTGGCGGGCGGTGCCATTGATGACCGAGGCGAAGATCCATGCCACGCCGATGGCCGGGCCCAGGGTGGCCAGCGCGTACCCGATGACGTTGATCGAGCCGCTCAGTTCCATGGGGGTCATACTTCTGGTTCCTTTCGGTTGCTCGTCTGTGTGACGACTTGGTGGATCAGTGACCTTCGCTGATCGAGGATGAGATGTACTGGGCGGTCAGGATGGTGAAGATGTAGGCCTGCAGGGCGCCGATGAACAGTTCGAAGAGCAACATCACGATGCTGAACAGCAGCGACATGACCCCGCCCAGCTTCAGCACGATGCCGTCGGCCTGGGTCAGCAGGTAGGTGCCGCCGACCACGAAGACCAGGATGGTCAGGTGGCCGGCGAACATGTTGGCGAACAGACGGACGCCGAGGGTGAGCGGCCTGGTGACGAAGTTCGACAGCAGTTCGACCGGGATGATGATCGGGTAGAGGTACCAGGGCACCCCGTCCGGGATCAATGCGTGGCGCAGGTAGCCGATGCCGTGCTTGCGGAAGCCGGCGGTGATGTAGATGACCAGCACCATCACGACCGCGCCCCAGGCGTAGCCGATGTTCGACATCGTCGGGAACATGAACAGGAAGAACTCGCCGAACCAGTTGTTCAGCAGCAGGTAGGTGAACAACCCGACCAGCAGGCCGATGTAGGGCCGGAATCCGGGCCCGAGCACGTCGCGACCCACTCCGTTGCGGATGAAGTCGTAGATGAACTCCATGATGAACTGCGACTTACTGGGCACGGTGCGCAGTCGGCGGGCGGCCAACGTCCAGACCACGATCACCAGGGCGGCGGCGATGACCGCCTGCAGCATCGGCTTGGTCAGCCAGTCGATGCCGAACAGGCCGTGGAACTGGAAGTCCTGAAGGCCGGGCGGGGTGTACCCGCCGCCTCCCTCCATCGGGATCATTCGCCGCTCCCGTATCGCTTGATGATGACGTAGATGCTGACTGCCATGCCCAGGATCAGTCCTACCGGCAACAGAAACGACGTGTGCCAGAAGTGATCGGCCAGCCAGCCGAGACCACCGTACAAGCCAATGCCCGCAAACAGGTAACTGAGAATGGCCAGACCTTGGTCCCTCCCCCTGCCAGTCGTCCTGGTCGGCGGCTTGCTGGTCTGCGTCGTGCTCACTCGTCCCACCCCGCCGGAGCCTGGTACGGCTGGTCGTAGACCGGGACGCGAGACCTGGCGTGGCCCACCATCAGCCCGGTCAGCCAGCCCAGCACCGCCACCAACGCCCCGATCGCCACCCAGGTGCTGGACAGCGCGCCGGCGATCGCCGGGGTCGACATGGCCAGCCAGAGCACGGAGCCCACCAGCCCGATCCGCACCGCGTAGGAAACCATCGTGATCGTCATCCCGGAGGCGTCCGCCATCTGCAGCGCCTGACGTTCGATCAGCTGCCCCGAGACGAAGTAGGCCAGTACAAGGGCGGACGCGCCAGCGACACTGATCGCACCGCGAGCGCCATCGAACAACGCCCCGGCAACGATCATGACGGCGGATGCACCCAGACACGCCAAACCGGCGAGCGCTGCCAAACGCGACGATCCGGTGCGGGCGCGTGTTTGCGCAGGCACTGTCACCTCCTCGTTGACGGGATCACGCCTGACTTTGGCTGACCCTTGAAGTCTAGGGCAATTCCGACTTTTCCACCGGACGCGCCGCGGCGTCCGGGCCCGGTGCGCCGTCGGCGGTGGTGGTGCCGCGGGCGCTGCGGCGACCGCTGAAGGTGAGCGCGCTGGCGATGGCGATGCCCACCACGATGAACGTGATGGTCGCCCAGTGGTTGATCAGCCCCAGGCCGACCACGCCGTAGGCGATCACGGCGGTCCACAGGTACATGATCAACACGGCCTTGACCATGGAGTGACCGCGACGCAGCAGTTGGTGGTGCAGGTGCTGCTTGTCGGCGACGAACCACCACTTGCCATGCCAGGTGCGCCGGATGTAGGCCGCGACCAGGTCGAACAGCGGTAGGGCCATGATCGCGAACGGCAGCACCAGCGGCAGCCAACTGGGCAGCAATCCCCCGCCGCCGGGGTTCAGCGATTGCGAGTCGATCTGTCCGGTGAACGACAGCGATGAGCAGGCCAGCAGCAGGCCCAGCAGCATCGAGCCCGAGTCGCCCATGAACATCTTGGCCCGGTGGAAGTTGTGCGGCAGGAAACCGAGGCAGACCCCAGTAGTGGTGACGGTGATCAGGCTGGCGGTGGTCGCGACCACGAAGTTCTGCTCGCGGGCCAGCACATAGGTATAGGTGAACATCGCGGACGCACCAACGGCGACGACGCCGGCGGCGAGGCCGTCCAGCCCGTCCATCACGTTGATGGCGTTCACGCAGACGAAGATGAAGACCACCGTGACCAGGATCGAACTGGCCTGGTCCAGGGCGATGATCTGGTTCGGCAGCGAGATCCAGTAGAACCGGACGCCATTCAGCACCGCGATGCCGGCAGCGAGCACCTGCCCGGCCGCCTTGGCGATCGCCGGCAGTTCCAGGATGTCGTCCAGCACCCCGACCACGCAGATGACCAGCGCTGCGGCGAGAATGCCGACCGAGTCACGGGTCACCACCTCGTGCCGGCCCAGGAACGGCATCATCGAGGCCAACAGGAAGGCCAGCCCCACCCCGCCAAGCATCGCCACGCCGCCCAGATAGGGCGTGGGCCGGGTGTGCACGTCCCGCTCGCGGATGCTGGCCTGGATGCCGAACTTGATGGCGATCCGGCGCAGCGCCCCGGCCAACAGATAGGTGGCCAGCGCGCCGGTCAGCATCACCAGCAGGTATTCACGCATTCGTCGTCTCGTCGGCCGATGCGGGCTCGGTGGGCTCGGCCTCAGTTGGCGCAGGTTGGGATTCGGGCTCAGCCGCAGGTTCGGGCTCGGCAGCCGCAGGCTCGGGCTCAGCAGGTTCGGGCTCGGCCGGCTCCGCGGGCAGGTCCACCAGGTCAGGCAGCACCTCGGCCAATTCCGCGAAACCGATCACGCCCTGGCGGATGATCCGCCCGCCCGGGGTCTGCGACAACTCGACGATGGTCGAGGCCACTGGTCCGGGGGTGGGTCCCCCGTCCAGATACACGGCGACCGAATCACCCAGTTGGGCGATCGCCTCATCGATCGAGGTGGCCGGCGGCTCGCCCGAGATGTTGGCGCTGGACACCGCCAACGGTCCGGTCCGGCGCAGCAGTTCCCTGGTCTGCTCGTGGTCGGGCACGCGAACCGCGATGGTGCCCTCGGTGCGCCCGAGGTCCATCCGCAGCGAACCCTGCGCCTTCATGATCAGCGTGAGGGCACCGGGCCAGAATCGCTTGGCCACCTCGTTCACCTCCGCTGACACGGACGCCGCCAGCGCACGCAGCATCGCCGGTTCGGCGATCAGCACGGGAGGCGGCATGTCCCGGCCGCGTTGCTTCGCGTCCAGCAACCCCTGGACGGCATCGGCCTGCAACGCGTCCGCGGCGATGCCGTAGACGGTGTCGGTGGGCAGCACGACCAGTCGCCCCTGGGCCAGGGCCTCGACCGCTGCCGCATAACCGGCCTCGCCATCGGTGGCCAGGTCGATCCGTTGCCAGCTCGGTTCCGGGACGCCGGGCTCGATCGGGGTTGCGCTGTCCTGCTCGCTCACTTCTCCATCCTCCCATGCCCGTCCACGGGCACCGGCCAGCGCGCCGTGACGAATCGGTCCCGCCCGGCCAGGTCCTGCTGCGACCGGACGTCGGTGAAGCCCGCCTCGCTGAGGATCTGACTGGCAGCAACCCCCTGGTCATCGCCGTGCTCGATCACGACGAAGCCGCCGGGCGCCAACAGGCGGCCAGCGACGACGGCGACGATGCGGATGGCGGCCAGACCCTCGTCGTCGGCGAACAGCGCCGCCTCGGGATCGTGCTCCCGCACCTCGACCGGCAGCAGATGGCGTTGCGACCAAGGGATGTAGGGCGGGTTCGCCACCACAATGTCGACCAGCCCGTCCAGTTCGGGCAAGGCGTCCGCCATGTCCTGCTGCACGACGCGCACGCCACGGTCGTCGAGATTGCGGCGGGTCCACTGGGCCGCGCGGTCCTCCCGCTCCACTGCGATGACTGTGGCGTCCGGCACCTCGTCGACGATCGCGGCGCTGATCGCGCCACTACCGGCGCACAACTCGACGACCAGGGGCGTACTGCGGGTCAGGGCATCGGCGATGGCGGCACCAGCGACCAACTCGGTCTCCGGGCGCGGAATGAAGACGCCGGGGCCGACCAGCAGCTCGACGTTGCGGAACCAACTGCGTCCGGTCAGATGCTGCAGCGGTTCGCCGGCGCACCGCCGCCCCACCAGTTCCTCCAGCCGGGTCACGGCGTCCTGGTCGATCTCGGCCAACAGCAACTCGGTGGCCCCCAAACCGGTGATGTGGGCCAGCAGCGTCCGGGCTTCGGCCTGGGGGGACGCCACACCGCAGGCGCGCAATCGCGCCGAGGCCCAACCCTGGGCCACGCTGGCGCGTACGTTCACTGCCCGACCTGGGCCAGCCGCTCGGCGAGGTCCGCTGCCTGGAGCGCCTCGATCACCGGTCCGATCTCGCCGCCCAGCACCTGGTCGAGGTTGTGCGCCTTGTACCCGATGCGGTGGTCGGAGATCCGGTTCTCCGGGAAGTTGTAGGTGCGGATCCGCTCGGACCGGTCGACGGTGCGCACCTGCGACTTGCGGGCTGCCGACGCCTCCTGCTCCGACTTCGCCTCGGCCTCGGCCACCAGCCGGGCACGCAGGATCCGCATCGCCTGCTCACGGTTCTGCAGTTGGCTGCGTTCGTCCTGACAGGTGACCACGATGCCACTGGGCAGGTGGGTGATGCGCACCGCGGAGTCGGTGGTGTTCACGCCCTGGCCACCCTTGCCGCTGGAGCGATAGACGTCGATGCGCAGGTCGTCCTCGTTGATCT
>JAXGOU010000060.1:0-2029 GCA_040767325.1 Brooklawnia sp.
TCGCGCTGCTCGGTGCCGGCATCGACGACGTTTCGGTCGGCCGCCTGCGTGCCGAGGGCTACCGGGCCGCCCTGACCGACGCCGGGATCGAGGTGGACGAAACCCTGATCCGCTCGGTCGACTTCGGTGCCCAGAGCCCGTACTCGTTCGAGTACGGCCACCGGGCGACCACCGAACTGGTCGCCGCCCATCCGGAGGTCACCGCGATCGTCGCGGTCGCCGACGTCATCGCCATCGGTGCCCTGAAGGCACTGGCCGACCTCGGCATCGCCGTACCTGAGCAGGTCTCGGTGATCGGCTTCGACGGTATCCCGATGGCTCGCTACGTCACCCCGACGCTGTCCACCCTGCGCCAACCGGCCGCGCAGATCGCGTCCCTGACCACCCAGATTCTGTTCGAGGTGATGGACGGCCGCCCGGCCCGCCACGAACTGCTGACCGGCGAACTGGTGATCGGGGACTCCACCGCGCCGCCGCGTCCGGACGACTCCAGCCGGGCGTCATGAACCGCTTCGGCGCCGGATCGAAGGTCTATGCGGCCCTGTCGATGGCCGCCGAACTGGTGCTGATCAACATCCTGATCCTGCTGACCAGCCTGCCGCTGATCACCGGTGGCATGGCGCTGACCGCTGGCTTCGCCGCCTGCCTGGCCATCATCGGCGGAACCGGCAGCCCGGTCAGGCAGTTCCTGACCACGCTGCGTACCGCCTGGCTGCCCGCGACGCTGGCCTGGCTGGCACTGCTCGTACTCGCCACCCTGCTGGCCTGGGAGATGTCGGTGGTCGGCCAGATGCGCTCGGCGCTGCTGTCGACCATCGCATATGCGGTGCTGGGGCTGGCCGCGCTGCTGGTGATGCTCACCACCCTGTGGTTCTGGCCGCTGCTTGCCCGGCGCAGCCTGACCGGTGAGCAGGTCGGGGTACGCGAAGGACTCGAACTGGCCAGGACCGCACTGTTGGCGTCAGTGAAGTACCTGCCCCGCTCGCTGGTCGCGGCTGTGATCGTCGGGGCTCCGCTGGCAGTGGGCCTGCTGTCACCTGAAGTCGGGGCCAGGTTGTTGCTGTGGAACGCGGCGATCGGCGTGGCGCTGACCTGCTACCTCATCCTGCTCGCCTTTCGGGCACCGCTGGGCGTTTCAATGGGCGACGACAAGCAGGATTGATCGGGCCACGGACCCGACCCCGCCGCCGCGTGGACGCGGCGGAAACGGTAATGTGCTGAGTGAATCCGTCCCAGGAAGGGGTGCCGCGTCACCATGTCCAAGCCGATCCTTGTCCTCAACTGTGGATCAAGCTCCATCAAGTACCAGATGATCGATACGGACAGCGAGGAGCTGCTCGCCAAGGGGCTCGTGCAGCGCATCGGCACCGGGACCGTCGGCACGGTCGACCACGAGGTGCTGGCCGGCGAGGTTGGCGAATACCACGTGGACCAGTTGCTGGACGACCACGAGACCGCGCTGGCGACGGTCTTCCGGCTCTTCGACGAGCACGGGCCCGACTTGGCGTCCACCGTGGCCGTGGCGCACCGCACCGTGCACGGCGGCGACAAGTTCGCTGCGCCCACGCTGATCGACGACGAGGTCATCGACACCCTGGTTGAACTGTCCCCGCTCGCGCCGCTGCACAACCCGCCGGGCATCGCGGGCATCCGCGCCGCCCGCAAGCTGCTGTCGGACGTGCCGCACGTCGCCATCTTCGACACCGCCTTCTTCGTGAACCTGCCCGCCGAGGCCTACACCTACGCCATGGACGTCGACCTCGCCCAGCGCACCCGGATCCGCAAGTACGGCTTCCACGGCACCTCGCACAAGTACGTCAGCGGCAAGGTGGCCAAGCTGCTCGGCCGCGACGACCTGAAGCAGATCGTCTGCCACCTGGGCAACGGCGCGTCCGTCTCGGCGGTCGACTCGGGCCACGCGGTCGAGACCTCGATGGGCCTCACCCCGCTGGCCGGCCTGGTGATGGGTACCCGTACCGGCGACATCGACCCGGGCATCATCGGCTACCTGCACCGCGAGTTGGGCATG
>JAXGOU010000061.1:0-1972 GCA_040767325.1 Brooklawnia sp.
CGCCCTGTGGGACGACCCGGGCAGTAGAGTTGACCAACGGCCCGGGCCAACGTCCGGCCCCGAGGCGAGGGGAGTGTTGATGAGCCGGGACCAGGATGGTGCCGCCGAGAAGTGGCTCGGTTTCACCTGGAACGTCCCCAACGTGCTCACCCTCACCCGCATCGTGTTGGTGCCGGTTTTCGTGTTCGTCTTCCTGGCCCACCCGCATGACCAGGCCTGGCGTTGGTGGGCTACCGCTGTCTTCGTGATCGCGATCCTGACCGACAGCGCCGACGGCTACATCGCGCGCAAGTACGACCTGGTCACCAACTTCGGCAAGATCTGGGATTCGATCGCTGACAAGGCCCTGACCGGAATGGCGTTCATCCTGCTGTCGATCGTCGGCGAACTGCCCTGGTGGATGACGATCATCATCCTCGCCCGTGAATGGGGCATCACACTGATGCGGTTCGTGGTGCTGAAGTACGGGGTGATGGCCGCCAATCGCGGCGGCAAACTCAAGACGCTGATCCAGTCGTTCGCGCTGGTCGCCTTCCTGGCCTGGCTGCCGGACCTCGGGTTGTGGTTCGAGATCATCAAGTGGGCACTGATGTGGGCCGCCTTCCTGTTGACCGTGGGGACCGGCATCGACTACCTCTACGAAGCCCAGCGGTTGCGCAAGGCATCGCTGGCAGCCGGTGGGCCGGTCACCATGAAGGACGGCACCTGGCAGCCGCTGGTGGAAGCGCCCGCTGCGCCGGAGACCGAGGAGATGGCCCCCGAGGAACCAGATCCACCGACCCTTCCCGGGTCATGAGTCCCACCAGTGAGGTGCCGTCGCTGGTGGCGGCCCAGGTCATCCGGCTGTTGAAGCGTGGCTCCTGGTCCATCGCGACCTGCGAGTCGATCACCGGTGGCGGTATCGGGGCAGCGATCACTTCGGTCCCCGGCTCGTCCGCGGTCTTCCGTGGCGGCCTGATCACCTACGCCACCGACCTCAAGGTGGCGCTGGCCGGGGTGGACGCGACCTACGTCGCCGAGAACGGCGTCATCAACGAGCGGACAGCCACCCAGATGGCGATCGGGGCGGCCTGGAGTTGCCGCGCGGACGTAGGGATCTCAGCCACCGGCGTGGCGGGGCCCGACAGTGAGGACGGCGTCGGCCCCGGCACTGTCTGGCTCGGCCTGGCGTTGCCGATGCGCTGGGACGATCGCGTCCGGGCCCGCAAGTTGCAGTTGACCGGGGACCGGGCCGACATCCGTTCGCAGACCATCGCTGCGGCGCTGGCCTGGCTGGTCGAGGTGCTGGCGGAGCCCGCTCATCATTGACCCTTGGAATATCGGGGAAGGCTTCAGTGTTTTTCAGGTGTCGCCGCCCGTCGGGTGGCAGCACAGGAGGTAACCCCATGGCCGTGCTTTCACGTGAGTTGCTGGGAGATGTGCTGCGCGCAGAGCGCATGCGGCAAGGCAGGACGCTGCGCGAGGTGTCCCTCGCTGCGCGAGTGAGCCTTGGCTACCTGTCCGAGGTTGAGCGCGGTCAGAAGGAGGCGTCCAGCGAACTGCTGCTCGCCATCAGCCAGGCGTTGGGCGTCCAGCTGTCCCAGATCTATGCGGCCGTGGCTTCGCTGTTCGCCGAAGCAGAGGCCGAGACCCAGGTCGCCATTCTGGCGGCCTGACCCACGCTGCCGGGAGCCGATCTTCGGTTCCCGGATCCTTTCGGGTCCCGATCCCTAGAATCGGGGTACTGGATGCTGCTTTCCGGTACCCCGACGAGCCCCCGATGTCCAGCGACCCCCAGAACCAGCCATGGCGTGACGTCTCCGCCAGCCCCCGCGAACGAGCAGAGGCCCTGGTCGGCGCCATGAGCCTGGAGCAGAAGATCGCGCAACTGCACGGTGCGATGGAGACCATCGACATCTACGCGGTCAGCAACGATGTTTCCTCGGCCGAGGAGATGGAGCAGCTGGCGGCCCAGATTCGGATCGAGCGGCAC
>JAXGOU010000062.1:0-1969 GCA_040767325.1 Brooklawnia sp.
AGAGCGGACTTGCCGCCCGGGCCGGCGCACAGGTCCAGCCAGGGGCCAGCGGGCGATTGGGCGCGTGTGGCGGCCAGCACCACCAGTTGGCTGCCCTCGTCCTGAACGCCGGCTCGGCCTTCCCGCACTGCGGCCAGATCGCTGGGGTTGCCCGGACGCTGGACTCCCCACGGCGACCAGCGGGCGGGCGTCGCGTCCGGGTCGAGAAGTTCGGCCACCTCGGCCAATCCGGGCCGAACGGCGAGCATCGGCACTGGCGCCTGGTTGTCGGCCGCCAGCAGGTCGGCCAACTCGGCCTCGTCGCTGGCCAACGCTTCGGCCAACAGGTCGACGATCCATTGCGGGTGGGCATGCCGCAACGCCAGCCCGCCCCCGAGTTCGGCGATCCACTCCGGCTGACTGCGCGCGCTGAGCCTGCGGACGATGGCATTGACCAGCCCGGTCACCCGCTCGCCGATGGCGACGCCGGCCAGGTCGACGCTGGCTGCCACGGCCGCGTGCACCGGAACCCGCATCGCGAACAGTTGGTGGCAGGCCAACCGCAGTACGTCGACCACCGCCGGTTGCAGTGTCCGCAGGCTGCGTCCGGATGCAGCCTCGATGAAGGCGTCGTAACTGCCCTGCATCCGGCAGGTGCCATGCACCAGTTCGATCACGAAGCCGGCATCGCGAGGTGCCAGTCCGGCCGTCAGTTCGGCCGTGACCAGGTTGGCGTAGGCGTCGGCACCGCCGATCCGGCGCAGTGCCTCGAAGGCGATCAACCGGGGCCGGTCGATGCGGCGTCGGCGGCGTTCAACCATCGAACCGGGCCTGCGGGTCGAGCCCACCCTGGTGACCCCGGGCCCAGTCGGCACCGGACATCGGCTTTCGGCCGAAGGCCTTGACCAGACGGAGTTCCAGGTCGCTGGTACCGGTGCCCACCCACAGGTGGCGCCGGTCGGCGGCCAGGGATCCCGGGGCGAGGGTTTCAGCGTCCCGGTGACCGGGGGCGACGGCCAGCACCTGGAAGTGCTCACCGGCATGGGTCGTCCAGGCGACGGGAGCCGGATTCGCCGCCCTGACCAGCCGGTCGATCTGGGTGGCGTCGGCCGACCAGTCGATCCGGACATCCTCGGGGCGGATCTTCGGTGCCAGCGTGATGCCGTCGTCGGCCTGCGGGGTGGGCTCGACGCCCTGGTGGGCAGCCCGCAGCGAGTCGAGCAGCAGCGGCGCACCGAGAGTGGCAAGGCGATCGAGGAGTTCGCCGCTGGTCTCCTGGTCGCCGACCTCGACGCTCAGGGTGTCGAACACGGGTCCGGCGTCCAGTGCCTTGACGATCCGGAAGGTGGTGGCACCGGTGATCTGGTCACCGGCCAGGATGGCCCGTTGCACAGGCGCGGCGCCACGCCAGCGGGGCAACAGCGAGAAGTGCAGGTTGACCCAGCCGCCGGGTACCGCGTCCAGCAGCGATTGTGGTAGCAGCATGCCGTAGGCGACCACGGCGGCGACATCGGCGTCCAGGGCTCGCACCTGGTCCACCAGGTCGGCGTCGGCCCGTTCGGGCTTCAGCACCGGCAGGCCGAGACGCTCGGCCAACTGTGCGACCGGGGAGGCGGTCAGCTTCTTGCCCCGGCCCACCGGCGCGTCCGGCCGGGTCAATACGCCGACGACCTCGTGCTCCGTCGCGATCGCCGTCAGACTCGGCAGCGCCACCTCTGGCGTGCCAGCGAAGATCACCCGCATCCCGACTCCCCTTCCGTCGTCTCAGCCCAGCCGTACCGGATCCACCCGGACGCGAACCGCGCCCGGCAGTTTACGTGCCGAGCGCACCGCCGCGGCTGCCTTCACCGCGGCAGTCATCGCTGTCCCCTGGGCAAGTGGTGTCCGCAGAGACGCGAGCCAGAGCGCCTCCTCCTGGCCCACCAACCGTGGGCCCGTGGGCTCCTCCACCGGTCCGAGCACGTCCAGGTCCTCGATCGGTGGCAGCAAC
>JAXGOU010000063.1:0-1739 GCA_040767325.1 Brooklawnia sp.
CCGGTACCGGGCGGCATCGGCGGGCTTGCGGACCTCGGTGTCGAGCTGGCGGTCCTTCAGCGCCGCCTGCCGGATGGCCACCTTCTCCTGCTCGGTGAGGATGGCCTGATCCCGATCGGCCTGGGCCAGCGGGCCGGCCGCAGCGGCGGTTGCGTTCGCCGCGTCCGTCTCGGCCTTGATCTCGGCCTGCTTCAGCATCAGTTCCCGCTCGCGGATGGCGATCAGCTGCTGGGCGTTGATCCGGGCCTGCTCCGCCTCCTGCCGGGCCTCGGCCTCCGCGATCGCGGCGTGCTGCTGCACCTTGGCGGCCTCGGGACGACCCAGGTCGTTCAGGTAGGTGCCGTCGTCGGTGATGTCCTGGATCTGGAAGGTGTCGAGCACCAGGCCCTGACCGGTCAGCGAGGACTCCGACTCGTCAGCCACCCGCTGGGCGAAGGCGGCACGGTCGCGAATGATCTGCTCAACGCTCAGCGAACCGACGATCGAACGCAGCGAACCGGCGAGGGTCTCCTGCGTGAAGGTCTCAATCTCCTCCTGCTGCACCAGGAAACGCTGGGCCGCGGCGCGGATCGAGTCCTCGTTGCCGCCCACCTTGACGATGGCGACGCCGTCGAGGTTCAGCTTGATGCCCTGGCCGGAGACCGCGCCGCGGATCTGCACCATGATGCGGCGGCTGGACAGGTCCATGATGAACAGTCGCTGGATGAACGGGACGACGAAGATGCCGCCGCCCATCACCACGCGCTGGCCCGACAGGTCACTCGAGATCTCGCCGGTCTCCGGGTTACGAACTTCACGCCCCTTGCGACCGGTCACGATGAAGGCTTCGTTGGGTCCGGCGACCTTGTACCGGCTGGCGACCAACAGGCCGATCAGCACGATCAGGACCACCAAACCGATGATGGCGAAAATCACGGGGTTCATCAGGCCAGAGACTCCTTAGCTTGGGTCCAGTAGCAGGTGGGAACTTTCTCCCACTCTACCGGCCCCACAGGGCAGCCTCTCCGGCCGCCGGTCAGGGCTCCAGGCTGGCGGCGCGTCCGCCCGGGCCAACCACGTCCACCGGGCTGACCTCGACCGAGGTGGCCGACAGCACGCCGGAGATCCAGACCCGGGTTCCGGCGTCCAGTGCCACCGGTGCCTTCGCGTTCAACGTGTAGGTGTGACCCTGGTGGCGCAGCCGAACCTGCCCGTAGCCGGTTTCGGGGACCGCGGTGATCACCAACGCCTCGACCCCGACCAGGGACGCGGTGCTCGGCGCGACCTCGCTGCCCTGCTTGCGCAGCAGCCCGGTCAGTTTGCCCGCGAACCAGCCGAGCAGGACGCCCACCACCAGGCCGACCGGGATGGCCACCGCCATCAGGTCGGTCAATGCCAGGCCAAGGGCTGCGCCGAAGCCGAATCCACCCAGCAGGCCGGCGATGCCAGCGGTTGAGAACAGATCGTTGTCCAGCGCATTCAGCGAGTCGATCCCGTCGAAGCCGAGGGCACCCTCCAGCACGTCGCCGACCAACAACGCCACCAACAGCAGCACGATGCCCACGCCGCCGATCACGAAGAAGACGGTCATCGCCTGCCCCCTGTTGGTCGAACCCTCGCTGACAACTCCATCCTAGACAGTCGGGAGGCGGCCGCCCCGCCGCCCGCCCGGCGGCACCCCGATAGGACCCAGGCAGGACGCCAAGCGGCCCGAGGGATCACTCCCCCGGGCCGCCTTGAGCTACTGGACGCGGATCAGC
>JAXGOU010000064.1:0-1576 GCA_040767325.1 Brooklawnia sp.
ACCTTCAGCATGTTCGAGTTGACCATGTTGGACAGGGCGAAGTCGATCAGCCGGTAGGTGCCGCCGAACGGCACCGCGGGCTTCGCGCGATCGGCGGTGAGCGGCATCAACCGCTTGCCTTCGCCGCCAGCGAGAACAATCGAGAGAACCTTGGGTTGGGCCATGGCACGAACCTATGGGGTCCGGGCAGGTTCGGCAACGGATATCCACAAAATAACCCAGTGGGAACGGACTATATGAAGCCAAGTGGGACGGCAGTTTTCGGCGCAACGGCGCCGCGCGATGGGGGTCTGTGAAACCATCGGGGCATGCGCGTTTCCATTCTGACTCGTGAGTATCCCCCGTTCATCTACGGCGGAGCCGGGGTGCATGTCGGCCAACTGGTCCCCCAACTGCGTAAGTTCTGCGAACTGGTCGACGTCCAGGCCATGGGCGAGCCTCGCGAAGGTGCGACTTCCCACGCCGAGACCTACCCCGACGGCGCCAACGCAGCGATCCGCACGCTGGGTGCCGACATCGCCATGGCGGCGGCGATCCCTGAGGTCGATGTCGTCCATTCCCACACCTGGTACGCCCAGTTCGCCGGCATCATCGCCGGCCAGTTCCAGGACATCCCCACGGTTGTGACCGCCCACTCGCTGGAACCCGACCGGCCATGGAAGGTGGAGCAACTCGGTGGCGGCTATCGGGTATCCAGCTGGATCGAGAAGACCGCCTACGCGAATGCTGACGCGGTGATCGCGGTCTCGGCCGCGATGATCAAGAACATCCAGGACGCCTACCCGTTCGTCGAACGAGAGCGCATCCACGTGGTCAAGAACGGCATCGATCCGGAGGAGTTCAAGCCGGATCCCAATACCGACGTGATCGAGGGGCTCGGGGTCGACTTGACCAAGCCGATCGTGACCTTCGTCGGACGCATCACCCGGCAGAAGGGCTTGGTGCACCTGGTGCGGGCCGCCCGGATGCTGGATCCCGACACCCAGGTGCTGCTGCTGGCCGGCGCGCCGGACACCCCGGAGATCGCGGCCGAGTTCGACAAGGCCTTCGGTGAGTTGAACGCCCAGCGCAGCGGCGTGAAGTGGGTGCAGGAGATGCTGCCGCGGGCTTCGGTGCGTCAGGTGCTGACCCACTCCACGGTGTTCGCGTGCCCGTCGATCTACGAGCCGCTGGGCATCGTGAACCTGGAGGCCATGGCCTGCGAGATCCCGGTGGTCGCGTCCGCGGTGGGCGGCATCCCCGAGGTGGTCGTGGACGGCGAGACCGGGCTGCTGGTGCCCTACGACCCGGCGCAGGCACAGGACGCCGACTACATCGCAAACTTCGAGCGGACCTTCGCCGATCGACTCAACGAGTTGACCCGCGACCGTGATCGGGCCCGCCAGATGGGTCTGGCCGGACGCCAACGCTGCATCGACGAGTTCAGCTGGGAGAAGATCGCCCAGGAAACGGTGGCGGTCTACGAGGCAGCCATCGCCCACCACCAGGCCAAGAAGGGCTGACCGAAGCTACTCGGGCAAACAGAAGCGGGCGGGGGAACCCCGCCCCCCACTGCCATTCCAACTCTTGGCTATCT
>JAXGOU010000065.1:0-1530 GCA_040767325.1 Brooklawnia sp.
TGCGCGAGCGCTTCGAGTCGTTCGACCTGCCGACCAGGCTGGAGATCTGGCGCAACCAGTTCGGACGCGACGACGAGGCACAGCCCGCTCAGGACGACCCCGAATCACCCGCAACCGAGCCGGACGCCGCGTCCAACGAGGACCCGGCAACCAGGTCCTGAGCCTGACCAACCAGGTCGCCGGACGCCCAGCGCGACGGCGTCAGCAAGATTGCGAATACTGCTGGGATTACCGACGAAAGCCCCTGCAGGTTCGTCGCCTTCTGGCTACCGTGAAGGGGACGTCACGGTCTGCCACGAGTCAGGAGGTCCGCCATGGAAATCGCCATGATCACCTACGACTGCAACGATCCGCGCAGCCTGGCGAACTTCTACGCCAAGCTCCTGGACGCCCCCATCGAACACGCCTCGCACGACTTCGTCATCGTCGCCTCCACCCCCAACCTCGGCTTCCAGCGCGTGGAACGCCACGTCCTGTCGAAGAACCGGGTGCACCTCGACCTGCACGTCGCCGACCGCGAGGCTGCTGTCGCCAAGGCCGTCGAACTGGGCGCCCACAAGGGCGAGGAGCACGCGATGGACGACCTGGCCTGGACCAACATGTACGACCCGGACGGAAACTCCTTCGACATCGCCGGCTGAGGCCGCGAACCAGGCCGGCGGTGGCAACCAAGGCAACAGACTCGGCAGCCGCAGGAGCAATCGTTAGGCTCGCTGCATGGTGCACTTGTCGGTCCTGGACCTGATTCCGGCGCGCCGTCAGCAAAGCAACGGGCAGGCCCTGGCTGCGTCCATCAGGCTGGCGGAGGTCGCCGACGAGGTCGGCTGTTCACGCTATTGGGTCGCCGAGCACCACAACACCCGCTCGGTGGTCTCCACCAATCCTCCGGTGCTGATCGCGCTCTTGGCGTCCCGGACGCACCAGATCACCGTCGGCTCGGGCGGTGTCATGCTGCCCAACCACGCGCCGCTGGTGGTCGCCGAGCAGTTCGCGCTGCTCGAAGCAGCCTTCCCCGGCCGCATCGACCTGGGCATCGGACGCGCTCCCGGCACCGATCCGGTGACCAGTTGGGCGCTGCGTGCCGGACGCGCTGACGAGACGCTGCGCGAGTTCCCGACCTGGGTGCAGCAGGTGATCGCCCTGATGGCCAACGACAAGGTCGGCGTCGATGTCGGCGGGCGTTCCTTCGAACTGACCTCAAGCCCAGCGCCGGTCAGCTCACCACCCGTCTGGCTGCTCGGGTCATCGGACTACTCCGCCCAACTGGCCGGCGAACTTGGCCTGCCCTACGTCTTCGCCCACCACTTCTCGGGCCAGGGCACCGAACAGGCCTTCAAGCTCTACCGCGAATCGTTCCGCGGCCCAGGTCGGCCCCGCACATTCGTCACGGTGAACGTGGCCGTCGGGCACGACCAGGCAGAGGCGGAGCGGCTTGCCCTGCCCCACCAGCACGCGATGGCGCGGCTGCGCGCCGGCCTGCCGCTGGAAGCCGTGATGACGGTGGAGGAAGCGGAGGCTGCCGAGCGTCCG
>JAXGOU010000007.1:0-89128 GCA_040767325.1 Brooklawnia sp.
CGCCGTCTGCCAATTGAACGACCGTTTCGATTCGAAAATTCACCCATCCGGCGGTTACCCGGATGCCGGTTCAGGCCTCGTCGGCGGCTTCTTCGTCGGTCTCGGCTGGCTTGCGATAGGGATCGGCATCGCCGGCGAACTCGGCGCCGGCCCGCCGCTGGGCCAACTCTGCGTCCGACTCCCGGACGCGGGCCAGCAGGTCGGCCATGTCCTGGGCGGACTTCTCCGTCGCGTCCAGCACGAAGCTGAGCGACGGGGTGAACTTGAGCCCCAGTTGCTGGCCGATGGTGGTGCGCAGCAGCCCCTTGGCCGACTCCAGTGCAGCCGCCGTGTCGCTGACGCCGCCTTCCGCGTCGGCCTCGCGGCCATCCAGGGACCGGCCGAGATCGGTGTAGAAGATGGTGGCCTCGCGGCCATCACCGGTCAACCGCACGTCGGTGACGGTGACGAACCCCAGACGTGGATCCTTCACCCGACGCTCCAGCATCTGGGCGACGATCTTGCGGATCTGGTCCTCCAGCTTTGCGATTCGCGGGTTGCTCATGGGTTCCTCCTGGGTTGCTGGGAAGGAAACGGGCGGGGCCGAACTGCACCCCGCCCGCGTCCGTGCGTCCTGATCAGGCTCAGTCGCGGGCCTTCTCGACCATTTCGTAGGTCTCGATGATGTCGCCGATCTGGATGTCGTTGTAGTGGTGCAACGTCATGCCGCACTCGTAGCCCTCGCGGACCTCGGTGACGTCGTCCTTCTCCCGCCGCAGCGAGGCGATCGACGACTCGGTGACCACCACACCGTCGCGCAGCAGGCGAGCCTTCGCGTTGCGGCGGATGTGACCGTCCATGACCATACAACCGGCGATGTTGCCGAACTTGGAGCTGCGGAAGACCTCGCGGATCTCCGCGCGGCCCTGCGTCTTCTCCTCGAAGATCGGCTTGAGCATGCCCTTGAGGGCGGCCTCGATCTCGTCGATGGCGTCGTAGATGACCGAGTAGTACCGGATGTCGACGTTCTCCTGGTCGGCCAGGCGTGCGGCCTGGACGGTCGGGCGGACGTTGAAACCGATGATGACCGCGTGCGGGGTGGACGCGGCCGCCAGCGACACGTTGGTCTCGGTGATGGCACCGACACCGCGGTCGATGACCCGCAGGCTGACCTCGTCACTGACCTCGATCTTCGCCAGGGCGTCCTCGAGGGCTTCGACCGAACCAGCACCGTCGCCCTTCAGGATCAACGTCAGCTCGCTCGCCTCGCCCTTCTCGAGTTGCTCGAACAGCTCCTCGAGGGTCTTGCGACGCGACGACTGCGCCTGCAGCGCGGCGCGGCGGTTCGCGTCCCGCTTGGCGCCGATCTGCCTGGCCACCCGGTCGTCCTCGACGACCATGAACGAGTCACCGGCACCCGGGACGCTGGTCAGACCCAGCACCTGGACCGGCATCGAGGGCGGAGCCTCGTCGACGGTCTCGCCGAGGTCGTTGATCATCGCCCGGACGCGGCCATGGGCCGAGCCTGCAACGATCGAATCGCCCTTGTGCAGCGTGCCGCGCTGGATCAGCACGGTCGCCACCGGGCCGCGACCCTGGTCGAGGTGCGCCTCGATGGCCACGCCCTGCGCGTCCATCTGCGGGTTGGCCCGCAGGTCGAGGGCTGCGTCGGCAGTCAGCACGACTGCCTCGAGCAGCGCGTCCAGACCCTGACGGGTGACCGCGGAGACATCGACGAACATGGTGTCGCCGCCGTACTCCTCGGGGGTCAGGCCGAACTCCATCAACTGGCCGCGCACCTTGGTCGGATCCGCGTCCGGCTTGTCGATCTTGTTCACCGCCACCACGACCGGAACAGCGGCCGCCTTCGCGTGGTTCAGCGCCTCGATCGTCTGCGGCATCACGCCGTCATCGGCCGCCACCACCAGCACGGCGATGTCGGTCGACTTCGCACCACGAGCACGCATGGCGGTGAACGCCTCGTGACCCGGGGTGTCGATGAACGTGATGTCGCGCTCCTCGCCGTCCACCTCGGTCGCGATCTGGTAGGCACCGATCGACTGGGTGATGCCACCGGCCTCCTTGCCCTGCACATTGGTGTGCCGCAGGGCGTCCAGTAGCTTCGTCTTGCCATGGTCGACGTGGCCCATGACGGTGACCACCGGCGGACGATCCGCCAGGTCATCCTCGTCACCGGCGTCCTCACCGAACTCCAGATCGAAGCTGGACAGCAGTTCGCGGTCCTCGTCCTCCGGGCTGACCACCTGGATGCGGTAGTTCAGCTCGGCACCCAGAATCTCGAGGGTCTCGTCCGGCACCGACTGGGTGGCGGTGATCATCTCGCCCAGGTTGAACAGCACCTGCACCAACTGCGCGGCGTCGACGTTGATCTTCTCGGCCAGGTCGGTCAGCGACGCGCCGCGCCGCAACCGGATGGACTGGCCATCACCCTGCCTGATCCGCACGCCACCGATCGTCGGTGCCTGCATCTCATCGAACTCTTGACGACGCTGCTTCTTCGACTTGCGGCCACGACGGCTGGTGCCGGCGCGACCGAAGGCGCCCTGCGTGCCGCCACGGCCACCGCGGCCACCACGACCGGCGCCGCCGGCCGGGCCACCGCCCATGCCACCGGGACCACCCGGACCGCCCGGGCCGCGACCGCGACCAGGAGCGCCGGGACGACCACCGCGCACACCCGGACCGCCAGGGCCCGGCTGCCCGCCGGCCAGGGCCGGGTTGGCGTGCTTGGGCATCATCGCCGGATTGGGGCGAGGCAACCCGCCGGTGCCGCCGGGACGGGGCATCCGGGTATCGCCGGGACGCGGACCGCGGGCGTCACCGGGACGCGCGCCATCGCGACCGGCAGGTGCGCCGGGACGAGGCGCACCCTGCGGGCGACGCGGCTGTCCCATGCCCTGGGCCGACGAGAACGGGTTGTTGCCCGGACGCGGAGCGCCGGGACGGCGCACCGAGGCGGGCGTTGGGCCGGGACGCGGGCCCGGCGTCGGAGCACCACCTGCTGGCGGTGCGGGGGTACGGCGCGGACCGGGGGCCGGTCGTGCGGCGGCCGGCGGTTCGGCAGCGCTCGGACGAGGCGTGGCCGGTGCCGCGGGCTTCACGCCGGGCTTGGGGCCAACGGTGGTGCCCGGCGCGGTCGGAGCGGCCGGGGCTGCCTGGGCGGCGGGAGCCGCAGGGGCGGGAGCCGCTGCAGCGGGACGTGCGGGTGCGCCCGGACGCGGGCCGGGAGCCGGCGTGGGACGCGGACCGACCTGGGCACGGGCGGTCGGTGCACTGGCTGCGGGGGCCGCCGGCGCACTGGCCGGGGCTGGCGCGGCGGGAGTGACGGGCGCGGCAGGTGCCGGGGCCGTCGTCGGGCCGACGTTGGGTGCAGTACTGGGGGCTGGCGCCGGCGTGCTGGCCGGAGCGCCTGCAGTCTCAGGGGCGGATGCCGCCGGCTGCTCTTCACCTTCTCAGTCACCCGGCGGACCACCGGGGCCTCGATCGTCGAGGAGGCGGATCGAACGAATTCGCCCATTTCGTTCAGGGTGTTGAGAAGTTCCTTGCTTTCGAGTCCGAGCTCCTTGGCGAGCTCGTAGACGCGGACCTTGGCCACTGATCTCCTTCAGGTCCAGACCCGCGGCCGGGACCACTAGTTGTTGACGATGCTCATTTCGGCGTACTCATCGAGTGGTCATGAGCTGCTGCCCACCTTCTGGCTAGGCGTGATCACGGTGATTCCCCGCACCCTGCCGCGTCTGACGGCGCCCGGTGGCGTCGCAGCTGGAGAGGCTGGGATTGGGGTCTTCGGGTTCGGCCCGAAAGACACGCGTGAATCAGTTTATCCCTGACGGGCCCGCTTGACCAACCGGGACCGTCGGGCATGTCGGCTCGCGGACCAGCGGCAGACGTCGGCCAACAACCGGACGACTGCGCGTCCGGTTGGAGCGTGCAGTTGCTGTGTTACTCCCCCAGGGTTTCGGGATCGGGACCCGGCACGGCCAACTCGGCAAGCAACTCGTCGAGCACTGCATCGTCCACCCGGCGGTGAAAGCTGCGGGCGAAGGCGCCGCGCTTGCGGGCCTGCTCGACGCAGGCGGCATCCATGTGCAGCCACGCTCCCCTACCGGGCGACCGGCCGGACGCGTCGCGGGTGAGCTGCGTCCCGACCAGCACGAACCTGGTCAGTGCGGCGGCGTCACTCACCGTCCGACAGCCGACACAGGTGCGTTGCGGCGAAACCGCGTCGGCCACCCGATCAGGCTCCTTCGGGGCCACGTCCGGGCGGATGTCGATGCGCCAGCCGGTCAATCGGGCGGCCAACCGGGCGTTCTGGCCCTCGCGGCCGATGGCGGAGGCTGAGCTGGTAGTCGGGCACAACGACCCGAGCGGTGCGGGCCGTCGCGTCCACCACCGTCACCTGGCTGACCTTGGCCGGGCTGAGCGCGTTCGCGACGAACTTCGCGGGATCGGCGTCCCAGTCGACGATGTCGATCTTCTCCTCGTTCAACTCGTGCATCACCGCGCGCACCCGCTGGCCCATCGGGCCGATGCAGGCACCCTTGGCGTTCACCTCGGCGCTGTTGGAGTGCACAGCGATCTTCGTGCGGTGACCGGCCTCGCGGGCGATCTCCTTAATCTCGACGATGCCCTGCTCGATCTCGGGCACCTCGAGGGCGAACAGCTTCTTGACCAAGTTCGGGTGGGTGCGACTGACGATCACCTGCGGCCCGCGCAGTTCCTTGCGCACGCTGACCACGTAGACGCGCAGCCGCTTACCGTGGGTGTACTGCTCGTTGGGCGCCTGCTCGGCGACCGGCATGATCGCCTCGATCTGGCCCAGGTCGACCCGCACGGTGCGCGAGTCGCGGTCCTGCTGGATCACCCCGGTCAGGATGTCGCCCTCGGACGCGGCGAAGCGGCCGTACTTCTGCTCGTCCTCGTGTTCGCGCAGCCGCTGGAAGATCACCTGCCGCGCGGTCGCCGCAGCAACGCGTCCGAAGTCGCTGGGCGTGTCGTCGTATTCACCGATGACGGTGCCCGCCTCGTCGCGCTCGGGCGCCAGGACGCGAACCGAGCCTTGCTTGCGGTCGATCTCGATGCGGGCACCCGGGTCGGCGTTCTCGGTGCGCAGGTACGCGTTGAGCAGGGCGTCTTCCAACGCCTTGAGCAGGTAGTCGAGCGGGATCTCCTTGTCGCGTTCGATCAACCGCAGTGCCGAAAGATCGATATCCACGGCTACTCCTCCTCGTCGTCTTCGTCTGATTCGTCGACGTCCGTCAGGTCGTCGTCGGGTGCGTCATCGGCGCGCCGGTTCATCTCGACCTGGACGATCGCCTTGGCCACCTGGTCGAGTTGGTGCGTAACGGGCTGGCCGTCGACGTCCAGGGTCACCGATCCCTCGTCCGCGGCAGTGATTCGGCCGGTGACGGCCGTCCCATCGGTCAGGGTGAGCGCGACCAGCCGCCCGGTGTTGCGTCGGTAGTGCGCGGGCCGGGTCAGCGGGCGCGAGACTCCTCGCGAACTCACCTCGAGGGTGTAGGCGGCCTCGCCCATCGCATCGGATTCATCCAGGGCCTTGGCGATGGCGCGGGTGGCCTCGGCGATCTGGTCGAGATCAGGACCGCGTCCGGACGGACCATCACCGTCGACGGTGACCCGGACGACGCGTCGCCTGCCAGCCTGGGCGACGTCAAGATCGTCGAGTTCGAGCCCGTGAGCGGACAACACTGACTCCAACTGCTCGCTGAGCCCGGCCTGCTTCATGGCTTGATCCTCTTGTCCGATGAATTTGATGTTCGGCCCATTCTAGGACATCTTCGCCAACGCGAGCGGGGCATGCCCCGCTGCGTGACTGAGGTCCTGCTCGTGGCGTCGGCGAATAGTGACGAAGCGACGTTTCACCTAGTCACGCGGATTGACGAGCCCCGACAGTTGGCAGCCCACCCGAACGGGCAGGACATTTGTCACGCTGTGGGCCGAGCGGTAGCGTGCCGGACATGGATGCAGGCCGGCGATTGCCCCGACGCGAACTGCTCCTGTTCGCCGGTGGCGTCACCCTGGCCGGTTGCGTCCCCAGCCCGCTGATCGAGCCGGACGCGAATCGCACCCCCGAACCGGCGCCGACGCTGGACACGCCCCGGCGCAGTGCGGCCCAGCAGACCGCGACGCTGGCCGCCTTCGTCACCGGTTGCGCCGAAACCCCCGGGACTGACTCCACCTTCGCCGCCTGGTGTGCGGCGCTGGCCGAGCAACACCACGCCCACCTGCAGGTGCTTGTCCAGACCGACCCGCTGGGCGGGGTGCAGGCCGACCGCACGCCGCTGGAGCAGATCACGGCCGGGCCGGTCACGGTGCCGACCGGTTACCCAGAAGCGATGCTGGAGTTGGCGAACCGGGAGACGGCCCTGGCCGACCTGCTGGCGGGTTACACACCCCGGACCTCGAACCGGGCCTGGCCCTGTTCTGGATCGCCCAGGTGGTCGCCGCCCGGAACACGGCCGCCGTGATGATCAACGGCAATCCGGCGAGTCTCGGGCCGGCACCGCAGACGGGTACTGCAGTCCCCGCCCCGCTCGAACCGGGCACCGTCGACGACGCCCGGCAGGTGCTGCTCAGTCGTCAGCGGGCGCTGGTCTTCGGCCTGCAGGCGGTGCTGGGACGCATCAACTTCGACGACCCGATGGTCAATGTGGTCAACGCCCGGCTCGCCGAGGCGATGCGCGAACGGGACGCGACGGCGGAGGCCATCACCGCTGCCGGCGAGGTGCCGGCTCCCCAGCCACCGGAGTTCGAGATGCCCGGTGACACCACCGATCCGGCGCAGCGCGATCAGATCTGGGGACAACTCGAAGCCGCCGTGCTGGCCGCCTGGGGCCGGCTGGGTGCCGTGGACGCGTCCGGACGCGACAATGCCATCGCCCAGATGCTGCTTCAGGCCACCCGGGCAAGGGACCGCGGCGTGGGGCTACCGCACTGGCCCGGCTGGGTCTGAGTCACTCCAGGTTGGCGTGGCTGGGCCGCGTAACCAGCCTGATACTGTGAGCCGAACAACCGTGGTTAGCACTTGGAAGGCTGGATATGCAGCGTCCGATGACCCGTCGCGCGACCCTCGCGGAGGTTGCGGCCAAGGCTGGCGTCACCAAGTCGGTCGCGTCCCGGGTCATCAACAACCGGGAGACGATCACGGTACGTCCAGAAACCCGTGAGCGAATCATCGCGGCAGCCCAAGAACTGGGTTATCGGCCCCATGCGATGGCCAGGGCCTTGGCGGTGTCCGAGACGCGTCTGATCACGATGCTGATGCCCGACCTGTCCAACCCTGTCTACGACCGAATCCTGCAGGGGGCGCTGTCGGCTGCCAGCCAGCACGACTACATCCTGATGCTGCTCGAAGCAGAAGAGTCTGGTGACTATCCGGGCTTCGCAACCCTGCTGCATGATGGCCGCACTGATGGTGTGATCGTCGGTGCCTGCGATGAGGATTTGGCCAAAGACCTGCTGGCCTGGCGCATCCCACACGTCTTCGTCAACCGGCAGATGCCCGACTCGAAACGCAATGTGACGATCGACAACGAGGCTGCCTCCGCGATTGCCGTGCGACATCTGGTCGAACTGGGCCACCAATGGCTGGTCCACGTGGATGGTCACCTCAGCATTAGCACGGCGCGCTCGCGCGACCTGGGCTTCGCCCGGACATGCCGCGAACTCGGCCTGCCCGACCCCCGCTCCGCGCATGCTGACTTCACTGAGGCCGGTGGTGCTGAGGCGATGGCCGAACTGCTGGCGTCGGGACAACGGCCAACGGCCGTTTACGTGGGCAACATCCGGCAGGCGACCGGGGTACTAAGCGCACTGCAGCGAGCAGGCCTGCGAATCCCGGAGGACGTGTCGGTGTTGTGCGCCGACGATCTGCCCGGGGCCAGCTTCACGATTCCGCCGCTGACCGCCTTGCAGCTACCCTTCCGCGAACTGGGCGCTGCCGCCATCACCGCGCTGCTTGAACAACTCCACGGCGGTGAGCCGACGGACATCGTGCTGGACGTCCCCGACTCGCTCACCGAGCGTGGCAGCACCGCACACGCAAGCTGAACCTGTGACCAAGTTGCCGTCCACAGGCCAGCCGCTGTGACCGGTTCTCAGATGCGGTGCTTCTCAAGCAGGCTGAAGTCGAGGTCGATGCCGTGCCCGGGAAGGTCGGGAGCGGTGACGAAGCCGTCGACAATCGGCATCTGCTGGTCCATGTAGTCGCCCATGGCGAAGCCGTGGGCCTCCATGTAGGTGCGGGTGGGGGCGGCCGCCAGCGACTGCACCGTCAGGTCGTGGACGCCATGGCTGGTCAGCGGCAGGTTGGCTGCCTCGGCGAGGGCCGCGATCTTGTTGAAGACGGTGTACCCGCCGCAGTTCGACACGTCGGGCTCGACGAAGGTGACCGCGCCAATCTTGATCGCGTGGGCGAACTCGTACAGGGTGTGCCAGTTCTCACCGGCCGCGATCGGCAATCCGCCATCCCGCAGCACGCGGGCCTGGCCCTCGAAGTCGTCGGGGATGACCGGCTCCTCCAGCCACAGCAGGTCGAACGGCTGCAGCGCCCGGGCGACCTTGATGGCCTGGTCTGCGGTCCAGCGCATGTTCGCGTCCGCGGCGAGCGGGAAAGTGTCCCCCAGGTGCTCGCGCATCGCGGCCACCCGGGCCACGTCCTCGCGATGGTCGGGCCGACCGACCTTCATCTTGATGGCCCGGAAGCCCTCGGCCTGGAAGCCGTCGGACTGCGCCAGCAGTTCCTCGGTGCTCAGCTCAAGGTCGATGCCACCGGCGTAGACCGGCACCTTGGGATCGAGGCCGCCGAACAACTTCCACAACGGCTGGTTGGCGCGACGCGCCAGCAGGTCCCACAGGGCGATGTCGACCGCCGAGATCGCCGAGGTGGCATGGCCACCGCGTCCGGCGTAGTGCAGCGTCCACCACATCTTCTGCCAGAGATGCTCGATGCGGTCGGCGTCCTGCCCGACCAGCACATCGCGCAGGTACCTGTCGATCAGTACCGAGATGCCCGCACCGCCGGCGTTGACGCCGTAGCTGTAGCCCAGCCCCGCCGCGCCATCGCTGTCGGTGATCCGAACAGTGATGAGCTCGAAGTAGCTCATGTCACCGTGCGTGCTGTCCTGCATCGTGTGGCTCAACGGCACCTTGTAGAGCCCCACGTCCACTTGGTCGATCTTCATGCCACGCTCCGTTGCGACTAGGTAACCGGTTTTCCCTATTGTGAATCATGGTCCGTTCCAGGCTTCCATGCCACCATGCAATCAACCTGTGCGCCACCGAACCGGCATTAACGGTCTCGCCTTTAGTAGTAGACCCGGTCATGGGTGTCACGATGGGACCATGAACTTCTGGGCAGATCTGTGGTGGGAAATCGGCATTGACGTGCCCCAGGCAGTCGGCGTCGTGTTGGCCTCGTGCGTGCTCTACTTGGCTTTCACTACGGTGTTGAGGGTCTGGGGGCAGCGCATCTTCGCGAACCGGTCAGGCAGCGGCCTGGCGGTGGTGCTGGTGCTGGGCGCCATCGTGGGCCGCTCTATGCTCGGCCCCAGCGCCACCTTGCTGGGCGGCCTGCTCTGCCTGGTCACGTTGATCGCCCTGGAGGGCTTCTTCGGTACCGGACGCAGGGCCGGCCTGATCGGTCACCGACGGGCGGTTGTGCTCTATGCCCAGGGCGAGCTCGACCATTCAGTGGTGCAGCGCTACCACCTGAGCGAGTCGATGATCTGGGCGCGACTGCGTCAGGCCGGCGTGCGCAATCTGGCCGAGGTCAAGGGCGTGGTGCTGGAAACAGACGGCAGCCTGAGCGTGCTGCGCGCCGGGGCAACACCCGACCCGGCCCTGCTGACCAATGTCCGCGGCGCCGAACGGCTGCTCAGCGCCGACTGACCGATCGATCGGCTCAGCGGCCGATCTCCGCGAGGATCTCGGCGACGGCATCGGCCACCGGCACCTGGCGGGCCGAACCGGTGCGCCGGTCACGGATCTCAACATTGCCCTCGGCCAGCGCCCGTCCGATGACGACCGAGGTCGGCATACCCAGCAGTTCAGAATCGGCGAACTTCACCCCGGGCGAAGCCTTGCGGTCGTCCAGCAGCACCGCCACGCCCGCTGCGTCCAGCCCGGACGCGATCTGCTCGGCGGCCTCGGTGATCTCGTCACCCTTGCCGGCCGACAGCACGATCACGTCGTAGGGGGCCAACTCGCGCGGCCAGCACAGACCCTTCTCGTCGCAGGTCCCCTCGGCCACCGCGGCAACCGCCCGGCTGACGCCGATGCCATAAGACCCCATGGTCACCGTCTGCAGCTTGCCGTTCGCGTCCAGCACCTTGAGCCCCAGCGCCTCGGCGTACTTGGTGCCCAGCTGGAAGATGTGGCCCATCTCGATCCCCCGGGCCAGGCTGAGCGGGCCCGAGCCGTCCGGGGCAGCGTCGCCGTCGCGAATCTCGGCCACGTCCAGGTAGCCGTCCGGGGTGAAGTCGCGACCGACGACCAGGTCGGCGACATGCTTGCCGAACTCGTCGGCGCCGGTCAGCCAGCGGGTGCCCGCGACCACATCGGGGTCGACCAGGTAGCGCACCGCAACTGGGTTGGGCTGCCGGCCGTCGGCCAACTGACCGTAGCCCAGCGCCTTCGGGCCGATGTAGCCCTTGACCAGGTTCGGGCGGGCCTTGAAGTCGTCCTCGGTGAACGGCTCGGCCACCGCCGGCGAGACGGCTGCCTCCAGCCGCTTCAGGTCGACCTCACGGTCGCCGGGCAGCCCGATGGCCAGTGCTTCGGTCCGCCCGTCCGGGTAACGCAGGGTGAACACGACGTTCTTCAGGGTGTCGCCGGCCCGCCATTCGCGGTCGCTGCGTGGGAACAGCGCATTGGCCTGGGCGACCAGGGTGTCGATGGTCGGCGAGTCCGGGGTGTCGTGCACCATCGCGGCGGGCACGCCGGACGCGTCCTGCTCGGGCGCCAGCGGACGCGAGATCGCCTCGACATTCGCGGCGAACCCGCCCGGCGAGCGGACGAAGGTGTCCTCGCCGTTCTCGGAAATGGCCAGGAACTCCTCGGACGCCGAGCCGCCCATGGCGCCGGAATGCGCGTTGACGATGACGTAGTCGAAGCCGAGCCGGTCGAAGATCTTGATGTAGGCCTCGCGATGGGCCTGGTAGGACGCTTCCAATCCGGCCTGGTCGACGTCGAACGAGTAGGAGTCCTTCATCACGAACTCGCGCCCACGCAGCAGCCCGGCGCGCGGCCGGGCCTCGTCGCGGTACTTGATCTGGATCTGGTACAGGTACAGCGGCAGGTCCTTGTACGAGTTGTAGAGGTCCTTGACCATGAGGGTGAACATCTCCTCATGGGTCGGGCCGAGCAGCATGTCCGCGCCCTTGCGGTCGACCAGTCGGAAGAGGTTGTCGCCGTACTCGGTCCAGCGGTGGGACGCCTCATAGGGCTCGCGCGGCAGCAGTCCCGGGAAGCGCACCTCCTGGGCGCCGATCGCGTCCATCTCCTCCCGGACGACCTGTTCCACCTTGTGGTAGACGCGAAGCCCGAGCGGCAGCCACGAGTAGATCCCCGGCGCGACGCGGCGGATATAGCCGGCCCGCACCAACCAGCGGTGGCTGGGCAGTTCGGCGTCGGCCGGGTCCTCGCGCAGGGTGCGCACGAACAGCTTGCTCATTCGGGTGATCACGGGCTACTCCTCGATCGTGGTGCTTGGTCAAGGCTAGCCGCCATGGCCCGGCATCGCACTCGCGGTGGACCGGGCTGGACGCGTCGGCTCGCGGAATTCCAGGTCAGCGGTGCTTCGAGACGTCCTTGATCGAATGCCAGTGGGCGTCGATCGCGCCCTCATGGCCGGCCATGAACTCGTCCACCTGGTCCTTGGACGCACGAAGGTTCGGGTCGTTGTCCAGGTAATGCCTGGTTTCGCGGGCGATCAGCCCGGACATGATGAGCAGGCCGATCAGGTTCGGCAATGCCATCAAGCCGTTGGCGATGTCGCTGAAGGTCCAAACGATCCCCAACTGGATGGTGCAGCCGACGAAGACGGCCAGCGAGAAGAGCACCCGGTACGGCATCACCCAGCGGCGACCGAGCAACTTCTCGATGTTGCGTTCCCCGTAGTAGCACCAGCCGAGGATGGTCGAATACGCGAACAACACCAGCGAGATCGTGACGATGTAGTGCCCCCAGCCGACGCCCAGACCTGCGTCAAAGGCCTTGGACGTCATGGTCGCCGCCTCGCCGCGTCCGCCCTGCCAGGTGCCGGTGACGACCAGCACCAGGCCGGTCATCGAGACCACGATGATGGTGTCGATGAAGGTCTGGGTCATCGAGACCAGACCTTGGCGCACAGGGTGGGTGGTCTTTGCGGCGGCCGCAGCGATCGCGGCCGAACCCATGCCGGACTCGTTGGAGAAGATGCCGCGGGCGGTACCCATCTGCAGCGCGATGATGAAGGCGCTGCCGGTGAACCCACCCACTGCGGCGTGTCCGGTGAAGGCCGTCCGGAAGATGGTGGCCAGCGCCTCGGGGATGGCCGACGCATTCATGGCCAGCAGCACCAGGGCTGCCAGCACGTAGACCACGATCATCACCGGCACCATCGCCGAGGTCACCCGGCCGATGGACCGGATGCCGCCGACCAGTACCGCGAGCGTGATCGCGACCATCACCACACCGGTGATCCACAGCGGGACGCCGAAGGAGTTCTGGATGTTGTTGGCGATCGAGTTGGCCTGGGTGCCGTTGCCGATGCCGAATGCGGCGATCGCAGCCGCCACCGAGAAGAAGGTCGCCAGCAGGGTGCCGAAGCGTCCGCCGACGGCGTCCTTGAGGTAGTACTGCGGGCCGCCGGTTACTTCGCCCCGCACGTCGCGGTGCCGGAAGCGAACGGCCAGGAAGGCTTCGGAGTACTTGGACGCCATGCCGAGCAGGCCGGTCACCCACATCCAGAACAGCGCGCCCGGCCCGCCGACCGAGATGGCGGTGGCGACACCGACGATGTTGCCGGTGCCGACCGTCGCCGCCAGTGCCGTGGTGAGCGCCTGGTACTGCGAGATGTCGCCGTGCCGCTCATCGGTGCCTTCGTCCGTTCGATCGATCAGGGCCAAGCGCAGCGCCGGGATCAGCTTGCCGAACTGGACGCCGCGCAGCCGGATGGTCAACCAGGCACCGGTGCCGAGCAGCAATGGGATGAGGAAGAACGGCCCCCAGACGAAGCTGTCGATAGTGTCCAGGACTTCGGCCAGACGGTCCACGGGGGTCTCCTCGATTTCGGAATGCTGCGCTCACAGTGGCACCGTGGCGCAGCCCCGAAATCCACGACCAAATCCCGGAACGGGCCCTGCTAACTGCTGGTCGGCACCAGTGAACGCACGTAGGCCTCGAAGGCCGACGGGTTGCGCGACTGCAGGAAGATTCGGCCGGGTCCGTAGAAGTCGAAGACGAAGCCCTCGCCGGACTTGATGGTCTTCCACAACTGCCCGCCGGCGGCCTGCCGCAACTGGAACTGCATGCCCAGGTCGTAGGCGACGACGTGACCGGAGTCGATCACCACCTGTTCGCCCGGCTGGAGGTCGATGATGTCCAGCGCGCCGTAGACGCTGAGCATGACCAGACCCTGACCGTAGGCCTGCAGCCCGAAGCCACCCTCACTGCCGAAGAAGTTCTGGGCGCCGCCCCACTTGGAGTCGGTCTGCACGGCGTGCGAGTTGGCCAGCCAGCAGCCGCGTGTGATGAAGAACGGCCGGTTGGGCTCGATCTGCAGCGGCATGATGTCGCCTGGCAGCACGCCGGTCACATCGACCCAGCCGCCGTGCGGGGGCGCGGTCATGGTGGTGGTGAAGAAGCTCTCACCGCTCAGCACTGAGCGCTTGAGCCCGGCCAGCACGCCGCCCTCGGCACGGGCGTCCACCTGCATGCCGGGGCTGTGGGCCATCATGGCGCCGCTCTGCAGGCGCATCGGTTCGTTGGGTGCCAGGAAGAGGCGAGCCACCGCAAATGCGGGATTGTGGCGCAGTTGGTATTCCATAACCCCAAGCATGGCCCGAAATGGGGTCCACCGCCCAGTGACCAGCGTCATGGATGCCGATCCTCCGGGTTCACACCCCTCCGGCAGCGCACTGAGGGATCCTCAGTAAAGGATGGTGGCCAACTCCCCCACCGTCTGGAAGCCGAGCGCCTGATACAGCGCCCGCGCCCGGGTGTTGTAGTCGTTGACGTAGAGCGAGACGACGGGGAAACGCTCCCGGCACAGCCGCACAGCCTGCGCCATCGCCGGCACAGACATCCGCCTGCCCCGCAGCGCCGGGTCGAGCCAGACTCCCTGCACCTGGCAGTGGTCCCGCCAGGCCGCCCCGATATCCGACTTGAACCAGACGCGGCCGGGCTGGTTCTCGGGCACGTGGACCGCGCCCATGGCGCGTCCGGTCTCGATCAGGATCTTCACGTAACGCTCGTAGCTGGTGGAGCCGTCCAGCGGGGTGACACCCACCTCCTCGGTGTACATCGCGACCGCGGCCGACACGTATGCCTCGTAGTAGGACATCGTCATCCGCTGGACGCGCGGATCGCCGGGCACGTCGGGGTCGCGGTCGATCACCATCAATGGCTGGTGAGGACGGACGTCCCTCGGCCGCGACCAGGTCGAGCCCCACCGCTCGGTCAGGCCCGCGTAGAGCCGCTGCACCAGCGGCGCCTCGCCCATGATCGAACCGACGACGCTGCGCGATCCGATCGCCTCGACGAACGCCTGCATCGAGCCCGGCGCATCGCCGATCGGCACCAGATTGCCGCCCATCAGGCAGCAGGCGGCCAGTTCACCAGCCACGTGGTAACCGAAGATGGTGGACGCCATGTATCCCGGCGCAACACCGTGCGCGTTGACCCGGGACGCCACAAAGAGATTGGTCACCGGGTCGCGGGCCAGGAACTGCATCAGTTCCGGCTTGTCAGCCTCATCGAGGACGCGGATGGTGCCTGTCAACGGACGTTGACTTCGGGAGCGCCGGACTCCTCGAAATCAGCGGCCAGCTTGTTCGCCTCGGCGATCAGCGTCGCGACGATCTGGTCCTCCGGGACGGTGGCAATCACCTCACCCTTGACGAAGATCTGGCCACGGCCGTTGCCGGACGCGACCCCCAGATCCGCTTCCCTCGCCTCGCCAGGCCCATTCACCACGCAGCCCATCACGGCCACCCGAATTGGCACCGTGAAGTGCTTGAGTCCCTCGGTGACTTCCTCGGCCAGCTTGTAGACGTCCACCTGGGCGCGGCCACAGCTGGGGCAGCTGACGATCTCGAACTGGCGGGGGCGCAGGTTCAACGACTCGAGGATCTTGATACCGACCTTGACCTCTTCGACCGGCGGGGCCGACAGCGAGACGCGGATGGTGTCGCCGATACCCTCGGCCAGCAGCGCGCCGAACGCGGTGGCCGACTTTATGGTGCCCTGGAACGCCGGCCCTGCCTCGGTGACGCCCAGGTGCAGCGGGTAGTCGCAGGCCGCCGACAACCTGCGGTAGGCGTCCACCATGATCACCGGGTCGTGGTGCTTGACCGAGATGCCGAACTCCTGGAAGCCAACCTCCTCGAACAGCGCCGCCTCGTTCAGTGCCGACTGGACCAGCGCACCGGCCGGGTCGGTCGCGTACATCTCGTGCAGTCGCTTGTCGAGTGATCCCGCGTTGACGCCGATGCGGATCGACGTGCCATGGTCGGCCGCCGCCTTGGCAATGTCTGCGATCTTGTCGTCGAAGGCCTTGATGTTGCCCGGGTTGACCCGTACCTTGGCGCAGCCGGCCTCGATGGCGGCGAAGACGTAGCGGGGCTGGAAGTGGATGTCGGCCACCACGGGGATCGGCGACTTGGCGGCGATGGCGGGCAGCGCGTCGGCATCGTCCTGGCTCGGCACCGCAACGCGCACGATGTCGCAGCCGGACGCGGTCAGCTCGGCGATCTGCTGCAGCGTGGCATTGATGTCGCTGGTGGGCGTGGTGGTCATCGACTGCACGGTGATCGGGGCGTCGCCACCGATGGCCAGTTTTCCGACCTTGATCTTGCGGGTCGGCCGACGCGGCGCGAGGACTTTCGGGGCAACGGGCACGCCGAGATTGATGCTCATGGACTCTCTTCCTGGGTCGATCGCCACCAAGCCTAACGCGCCGCCCCGCCTACTTCGTCAGTTCACCTGCCCTGCGCCGAGCCCAGGCATCGGCGGCCAGCACGGCCTCGACGCTCAGTTCCGCGTCCGGCACGTGGGCCGCCCCGGGCTCGGTGGTGGTCAGGTGCTCTTCGAGGACCGCGCCGACCGTCGCGACGATCTGCGGGAAGCCGATGGCCCCAGCGCAGAACGCGTCCACCGCCACCTCGTTGGCCGCGTTGTAGACCGCGGGTGCGCTGCCGCCGGCCGAACCTGCCCGGCGAGCCAACTCGACGGCCGGGAAGACCTCGGCGTCCAGCGGCTCGAAGGTCCAACTCTGTGCCTGGCTCCAATCGATCGGGTCGGCGGCGTCCGGCAGCCGCTCCGGCCAAGTCAGTGCCAGCCCGATCGGCAGTTTCATGTCGGGCGGGGACGCCTGCGAGATGAAGGCGCCGTCATTGAACTCGACGCCGGAGTGGATGATCGACTGCGGGTGGACGACGACCTGGATGTCGGCCAGGTCGATGTCGTAGAGCAGCGCGGCCTCGATCAGTTCCAGGCCCTTGTTCACCAGCGTCGCCGAGTTGATCGTGATCACCCGGCCCATCTGCCAGGTCGGGTGGGCCATCGCCTGTTCGGGGGTCACTTCGTCCAGTTGTTCACGCGTCCAGCCCCGGAAGGGCCCGCCGGACGCCGTCAGCACCAACCGACGCACCTCACTCCGGCCGCCACCTCGCAATGACTGGGCGAACGCCGAGTGCTCGGAATCCACCGCGACGATCTGGCCGGGGGCGGCGGCCTGGGTCACCAGCCGGCCACCGATCACCAGCGACTCCTTGTTGGCCAATGCCAGGGTCGCCCCGGACTTCAGCACGGCCAGCGTGGGCAACAGGCCCGCCGCACCGGTGATCGCGTTCAGCACCACATCGGCACCCATCGCAGCGAGTTCGGTGGCGGCGTCCGGACCGGTGATCACGTCGAACTCGGGCAGTTCCCAGTCGACCAGACCGGCGTCCAGTGCCAGATCCTCCAACTCGGCCCGAAACGCCCCGACCGCGTACTCATCGGCGATGGCGACCTTAAGGGGGGCGAACTCCATCACCTGCTGGGCCAACAGTTTCGGGTTGCTGCCCCCGGCGGACAGGCCGTCCACCATGAACTCACCGCGCCGTGACCTGATCACGTCCAGGGTTTGGGTGCCGATGGAACCGGTGGAGCCGAGGATGACTACGCTACGCACCGCTCCAGTCTGGCATGGCAACTAGGCTGGCGTGACGACAGCCCGAGCAGCCAGGAGATCCATGAACACCGCCCACGTGCCCACCCTCGAAATCGAGTCGCTGGACGACTGGGACGCCCACATCGCCCACGTGGACAAGATCGCCGGCTGGGTGATGCAGTCCATCGATCTGTCCGGACGCGCCCATGACCTGCTCCGGGTGGACGTGCGCGCCGCCATCTTCCTCGGCTGCGTGCTGCCCGCCGACCTGTCGGATGAGTTGCGCGAGGAAGGCGCCCTGATCTTCCCCAAGCTGCCGGACGTGCCGTTCGACCCGTACCGGGCCGCGCTGTACACACCCAGCGAGATGTACGACGCCGTCTTCGACGGCGGCCTGTACACCGAGACCTCGGACGCGATGATCTACGGCTGGGCCAAGTCGCTGCCCACCACCGGCGACCTGGGAGCGTCGCTGGCGATGTCGCTGCACGACCATTCGGTGACCGATGCGCTGGAGGAACTGCTCGCCGGCATCGAACCGGTCCGCACCATCGGCATCATGGGCGGGCACGCCATGCAACGTGGAACCGACGACTACGTCGGAGCCGCCCGGCTGGCGTCCCGGCTGACCACCGAGGGTTTCACGGTGATGACCGGCGGCGGGCCGGGCGCGATGGAGGCGGCCAACCTGGGAGCCCACCTGGCCGGCCAATTCGCGGTGCTGACCCACGCGATCAGCCGGCTGGCCGAGGCGCCCAGTTACGCCCAGAACGAGACGCACTGGGTGGCCACCGCCCTGGAGGTGCGTTCGCAGACCCACGCGACGGGACGCTCTATCGGCGTGCCGACCTGGTTCTACGGTCACGAGCCGTCGAACGTCTTCGCCACCGCGATCGCCAAATACTTCAGCAACGCGCTGCGGGAGGACATTCTGCTGCAGCACTGCCGGGGCGGGATCATCTACTTGCCGGGGGCTGCCGGCACCGTCCAGGAGGTCTTCCAGGCGGCGACGGCGAACTACTACTCCCCCGACCCCGCCCAGGTCGCCCCGATGGTCTTCGTCGGCGAGAAGCACTGGACCGAGAAGCTGCCGGTCTGGCAGTTGGTGCAGGCGCTCGGCAAGGACCGGACGATGGGCGAGCGGCTGCTGCTGGTCGACGATGTCGACGACGCCGCCGATTACCTGATCGGACGCAGCGAAGCCCTCGACGCCTGAGGCGCGGTCACCGCACGATGCCTGAGGTGCTGCGCGCAGCGCAGCCTCGAAGGCGAGAGGCATGACCCCGCACGAAGCCTGAGGTGCTGCGCGCAGCGCAGCCTCGAAGGCCTCAGTCCGGCCGGGACTGGTTCAGATTGGCGGCCAACTGACCGCAGGCACCGTCGATCTCGCGACCCCGGGTGTCGCGCACCGTCACCGGGACCCCGGCGCGCTCCAGGTGCTCGACGAAGGCCTTCTCAACCTCAGGTCGCGATGCCGTCCACTTGCTGCCCGGGGTCGGGTTGAGCGGGATCAGGTTGACGTGGAACCAACCCCAGTCGCCCCGCTGCTGCAGTCGCTTGGCCAGCAGGTCGGCCCGCCAGGCCTGGTCGTTGATGTCCTTGATCAGGATGTACTCGATGCTCACCCGCCGGCGGGTTCGGGACGCGTAGTCCCACGCTGCGTCCAGTACTGCGTCCACGTTGAAGTGCTTGTTGAGCGGCACCAACTCGTCGCGCAACTCATCGTCGGGCGCATGCAATGACAGCGCGAGGGTGACCGGCAGGTCCTCCTCGGCGAGTTGGTTCATCCGGGGCACCATGCCGACCGTGGAGATGGTCAGGCCACGGGCGCTGATGCCCAGTCCGTCGGGGGCGGGCGCGTGGATCTGGCGTACGGCAGCCATCACGGCCTTGTAGTTGGCCATCGGCTCGCCCATGCCCATGAAGACGATGTTGTTGACGTGGCCCTCACCGCCGCGGAACTCCTCGGCAGACAGCCGCCGCGCCGCATCGTGCACCTGCCAGACGATCTCGGCGGCTGTCAGGTTGCGTTGCAGACCACCCTGCCCGGTGGCGCAGAACGGGCAGGCCATCCCGCAGCCGGCCTCCGACGAGATGCAGATAGTGGTGCGGCCCTTGGCGCCGGCCCGGGGCGGGTAACGCATGATCACCGACTCGATCACCGCACCGTCGAAGGCCCGCCAGGCCGTCTTGATGGTCAGGCCGCCATCAGCGGTCTGCTCGTGCACCGGGGTGAGCAGCGTCGGGAAGAACGCCTCGGCCACCTGCTCGCGCACCGGTCCGGGCAGATCGGTCCAGCCGCTGGGCTCGGCGTCCAGCCGGCCGTACCACTGGTTCGAGATCTGCTTGGCGCGATAGCCGGGTAACCCCAGGTCGGTGACCTGGGCCACCCGCTCTGGCGGGGTGAGATCCATCCAGTGCAGCGGCGGCTTGCGCCGGCTGGGCACGAACTTGCCCGTCAGGTCGATGGGGCCGGTGGATGTGGTCACCCCATGAGTCTGCCTGATTGGGCAGCCGAGACGATAATGGCGCCATGCTCAGTTTCCACACCACCATCGAGCCCTATGGGCCCGCGGCGGCGATCTTCCTCACCGAAGCCCAGGCGGACGCGTTGTCGTCGGCCAAACAGCCGCCCGTGGTTGTCACCATCGGCGACCGGACGCAACGCCTGCGGGTGACCCGGATGGGTGGGCCGGTCTGCATCGGGCTGAGCAAGGCCGCACGGGCCGCGCTGGGCGTCCAGATCGGCGACCAGGTCGAGGTGACGATCGCCCCGGACGAGGCCGAGCGCACCGTGGAGGTGCCCGACGACCTGGCGGAGCGCCTCGCCGAACAGCCGAAGGCGGCGCAGGCGTGGCAGAAGCTGTCGTACACCCGTCGCAAGGAGATCGCCCGGTCGCTCACCGAGGCGAAGCAGCCCGAGACCCGGCAGCGGCGGCTCGCCAAGGCGTTGGAGCAGTTGCTGACCGATTAGACCAGCAGCAACATCGACAACCAGGCCACCGGGGCGGCGAGCAGCAGCGAATCGAGCCGGTCCATCGCACCACCGTGGCCGGGCACCAGCCTGGACATGTCCTTGAGTCCGGCGTCGCGCTTGAGCATCGACTCGACCAGGTCACCGACGGTGGCCGCACCCGACAGCAGCACGCCGATGATCGCGCCCGCCCACCAGGACGCGCCGATCATCAGCGGGCCCAGGATCGCCCCGACGATGGCGCTCAGCACCACCGCACCGGCGAAGCCCTCCCAGGTCTTGGCGGGGCTGATGTGCGGAGCCATCTTGTGCCGGCCGATCAATGAGCCGACCGCATACGCCCCGGTGTCGGAGGTGGGCACCAGCAGGAAGTAGTAGATGACCCGCAGGTGGCCGTCCGGCTGGGCGAGCAGCAGCGTCAGCGTCGACCACAGCAGCGGCACATAGCCGATGGTGAAGACGCTGGCCGCTGCGTCCCGCATGAAACCGCGCACCGGGCCGCGCAACCGGGCCACCAGGCAGGCGATCACCATCAACGCCAACCCCGCCAGCAGGGTGGCCACGCCGTCCAGTTGATCACCCCGGCTCGCCGCCACGTAGGAGGCTGCCAACATGACGGGCGTGCCGACCGCGATCGGGGCGAAGACGGCATGCAACTCGACCTTGCCCAGAGCGCGGACCACCTCGTAGCTGCCGGCGACCGCGGCCACCATCAGGAAGAAGATGAACCCCCAGTGGAACCAGAGCAGGCTGCCCAGGATCCACAGCAGCAGCACGACCCCGGTGATGATCGCCACGGGCAGGTTGCGGCCCGCGGTCCGCTTGGTCGGAGCAGCGGCATCGGCCCCCGCTGGGGTGGCCGATTGCGTCGCTGGATCCTGCTCGGTCACCCTAGACCGCCATCAACTCGGCTTCTTTGGCCTTCAGCAACTCGTCGATGGCGTCCACGGTCTTCTTGGTCTCGTCGTCCAACCGCTTCTCCGAGCGCTTGGCGTCGTCCTCACCGATCACCTTGTCCTTCTCGGCCTTCTTGATGGCGTCGACGGAGTGGCGACGAATATTGCGCACCGCGACCCGGGCCTCCTCGGCCTTGCCGCGGACGACCTTGATGTACTCCTTGCGGCGCTCCTCGGTGAGTTCCGGCAGCACGACGCGAATCGCAACGCCATCGCTGGCCGGGTTGACACCTAGGTCGGAGTTGCGGATCGCCTTCTCGATGGCCGGCAGTGCGGTGCGGTCGAACGGGGAGATCAGCATCACCCGCGGTTCGGGCGACTGGAACGTGGCCAGTTGCTGCAGTGGGGTGGGGCTGCCGTAGTAGTCGGCCTCGATCTTGTTGAACATGGCGGGGTTGGCCCGGCCGGTGCGCACGGTGGCGAAATCCTGCCGAGCGAAGTCGATGGCGCCGGCCATCTTCTTCATGGCTTCCTTGATGATGTCGTCGGTCACGGCTTGGTCCTTCCGAAGCAGTTACTGGTGAGGTTAGTGGCTGGGTGCGTCGCAGGGGTAGCCGGACGCTCAGGCGTGCACCCAGGTGCCGATGCGCTCACCGGCGACGGCGCGTCCGATATTCGACTCATCGTCGAGGCCGAAGAAGAGCATGTCGAGCTTGTTGTCGCGGGCCAGGCTGATGGCCGTGGCGTCGGCGACCTTGAGGCCCTTGGCCAGGAACTCGTCATAGGTGAGCTCGTCGTAGCGGCGGGCGTCCGGATTGGTCTTGGGGTCGGCGTCGTAGACACCATCGACCCCGTTCTTGCCCATCAGCAGGATCTGCGCCTTGATCTCGAGTGCCCGCTGCGCGGCGACGGTGTCGGTGGAGAAGTACGGCATGCCCGAGCCGGCCCCGAAGATCACCACGCGGCCCTTCTCCAGGTGCCGCTCGGCGCGCCTGGGGATGTAGGGCTCGGCGACCTGGCCCATCGTGATCGCAGACTGCACCCGGGTCGGCACGCCCTGCTTCTCCAGGAAGTCCTGCAGCGCCAGCGAGTTCATCACTGTGCCCAACATGCCCATGTAGTCGGCCCGATCCCGGTCCATACCGCCGCGCTGCAACTCGGCACCGCGGAAGTAGTTGCCGCCGCCGACGACCACGGCCACCTCGGCCCCGGTGGCGACCACCGCCGCAATCTGCTTGGCGACCGAGGCGACGATGATGGGGTCGACCCCCAGCTTCCCGCCGCCGAACGATTCACCAGAAAGCTTCAGCAGGACGCGTCGGTAGGGCTCGGCCATTGAGGTTCCTCCATGAATTGCGGGCATCTCCCGATCACTCTAGTGGGTTGGCCCGACCCCGGACGCAACAAGGCGGCGACCCCGAGGGGCCACCGCCTTGTTTGTTGCGGATGTCTGGGTTGATCAGCCGCCGACGACGAACCGCACGAAGCGGGTGATGGTCACGCCCGCCTCCTTGGCCAACTGGCCAACGGTCTTCTTGTCATCGGTGATCGACTGCTGCTCCATCAGGCAGGACTCCTTGTAGAAAGCGGCCACGCGGCCCTCGACGATCTTCGGGATGATCTGCTCCGGCTTGCCCTCCTCCTTGGCGGTCTCGGTGGCGATGCGCACCTCGCGCTCGACAACCTCGGCCGGGACGTCCTCGCGCGAGACGTAATCGGGACGCATCGAGGCGATCTGCAGGGCCACGCCGTGCACGAAGTCCTCGTCGCCACCCTCATGCTCCACCAGGACGCCAACCTGCGGCGGCAGGTCCTGGCTGCGGCGGTGCAGGTAGGTCTCCACTGCGCCGTCGAAGCGGGCCACCCGGGCCAGTTCCAGCTTCTCGCCGATCTTGGCCTCCAGCGCAGCGATCGCGTCGGCGACGGTGGAATCACCGAGCGGCAAGGCCATGGCGGCCTCGACGTCGGTGACAGCGCCCTGCTCGACGGCAACGGCGATGGCGTCGGCCAGGTCGACGAACTCCTGGTTCTTCGCCACGAAGTCGGTCTCGGAACCGAACTGGATCAGCGAGGATCCGCTGGCGGCCACCAGGCCGTTGTTGGCCGAGCGGTCGCTGCGCTTGGCAGCCTTGGCCGCACCGGAAACCCGGAGGATCTCGGTGGCCCGCTCGAAGTCGCCCTCGGCCTCGGTCAGCGCGTTCTTCGCGTCCATCATGCCCGCGCCGGTCAGGTCGCGCAGCTTCTTAACATCAGCGGCAGTGATCGCCATGGTGTCGTCCTTTTCGAAGTACTTGGTGGATGGTTCAGTGGTCACTTGGCGGGCTTGGCCGGGGCGCCCTCAGCCGGGGCAACCTCGGTGCGCACCGCACGCGACTCGTCGGACAGCACGGCAGCCTCGCCCTCGGCAACCTCGGCCAGATCGGCGGCCTTGGTCGGCTCGCCCTCGGCAGGAGCCTGTGCAGCCTCGGCCTGGGCCTGCTGCTCAGCAGCGGGCACCTCGGCAGCCGCAGCGGCCACCTCGGGAATCTCGACGGCCTCGGCAACAGCGGCCTCGACCTCAGCCTCTGCGGCGGGAGCCTCAGCCTCAGCGGCGGGGGTCACAGCCTCAGCAACCGGAGCTTCGACTACGGCTTCAGCGACCGGAGCCGGGGCGGCTTCAGCGACCGGAGCCGGGGCGGCTTCGGCGACCGGAGCCGGGGCGGCTTCGGCGACTGCGGGGGCATCGGCAGCACCGAGCAGTTCGCGCTCCCAATCAGGCATGGGCTCGGCCTCGGCCTGCTCGGCCGACCCGCCCTGCGAGCGGGCCATCAGGCCATCGGCCACCGCGTCCGCGATGATCCGGGTCAGCAGGGCGACCGAACGGATGGCGTCGTCATTGCCCGGGATCGGGTAGTCGACCTCGTCGGGATCGCAGTTGGTGTCCAGGATCGCGACCACGGGGATGTGCAGCTTGCGGGCCTCGTCGATGGCGAGGTGCTCCTTCTTGGTGTCGACCACCCAGACCGCCTGCGGGACGCGGCCCATATCGCGGATGCCGCCGAGCGAACGCTCGAGCTTGTCCTTCTCACGGCGCAGACCCAGCAGTTCCTTCTTGGTCAGGCCACCGGAGACCACGTTCTCCAGGTCCATCGACTCGAGTTCCTTGAGCCGCGAGATGCGCTTGGAGATGGTCTGGAAGTTGGTCAGCATGCCACCCAGCCAACGCTGGTTGACGTAGGGCATCCCGACGCGGGTCGCCTGCTCGGCGATGGCCTCCTGGGCCTGCTTCTTGGTGCCGACGAACAGCACCTGGCCGCCGCTTGAGACGATGCCCGAGATGTACTTGTACGCCTTGTCGATGTAGGTGAGCGACTGGCGCAGGTCGATGATGTAGATGCCGTTGCGCTCGTTGAAGATAAAGCGCTTCATCTTGGGGTTCCAGCGACGGGTCTGGTGCCCGAAGTGGACACCGTTCTCCAGCAACTGGCGGGTGGTAACGACGGCCATGACTGGTCCTTTCGTTCGGCGTCCAAAGGTCCAATGACCGCCCGGGACGCCGGTGGCTTGCGTGGGCGAACCCACTGAGTTCTTCGACGCCAGGAGGTTCCTGGTGCCGCCTGATGTGCCAACCCACCCCACCTGGATTCGTTGATCCCAAGACCACGAGGTGCGAGCCGGGAGACGGGCACCCGGTGCGGCACATGCGATGTCAGCCCACTCACGCGGACTGCGGGCACAATCTTACGCGGTTGCCCCCCGGTGCAGCCAAATCGTGGGGTCGCCCCTCGGGTCCGCGACTCGGTTCGCCGAGATATCCACAGAACAGCCCCAGTTTGGCGGATCGAGGCAGCCGCTGAGAATCATCTCGGCATGACCAGCAGCAGGCCGAACGCGCCACGGGTTCGACGGGTGGGGCCCCGTCCGGTGCCGGTGATCGGCCGGCGCTTCGGCCTGCTGCCTGGTCTGCTGCTTGGTCTGGCCGTGCTGCTGGCGATGCTGGCGACCCAGGCCGCCACCGCCGCACCGATCGGGGGCAGGCAACCACCGCTGCCCGGTGCCGTGCTGCGCGGCTTCGTGCTCGGCGAACAGAACTGGGAACCGGGTCATCGCGGGGTCGACCTGGCGGGTGCTCCGGGAGACCCGGTGATGGCGGCGGCCGCAGGACGCATCAGTTGGTCGGGGGTGATCGCCGGCGTCCCCATGGTGACGGTGCAGCATCCCGACGGCATCCGCACCACGTACCAGCCGGTGCTGGCACTCGCCCTGGTGGATGACCAGGTGTCCTCCGGACAAGTGATCGGAACGCTGCAGGCCGGCCACTGTCTCGAGTCGGCCTGCCTGCACTGGGGCGTGCGCGATGGGGATCGCTACCTGGACCCGTTGGCCTGGCTCGGCGGCTGGCAGGACGCCGAAGTGCGACTGCTGCCCGGATCGGCACAACCTCGCCAGCTTCCTCCACCGGGCAGCATCGAAGGGGCCGATGCCCAACCCACGCCCGGCGGTCTACCGGTGGCCGGGCCAGTCACCTCCGGATTCGGTCTGCGGATCAACCCGATCAGCGGGATCGCCGAGTTCCACGACGGCGTCGACGTCGCCTCGCCCTGCGGCAGCCCGGTCAGCAGTCTCGGAACCGGCACGGTGCTGTTCGCGGGCGAGGCCGGCGGGTTTGGGCTGCGTGGTCGAAGTGGACCACGGCGGGACGGTTACGTCGTACTCGCACCTGTCGGTGATCGATGTCGCAGTGGGCGATGCGATCGGCGCCGGCGCCGTCGTCGGACTGGTCGGCAGCACGGGGTTCTCGACCGGCTGTCACCTGCACTACTCGGTGTACCGCAACGGACTGCCGACCGATCCGTTGGGCGGGTCGGGCTGAACGGTCAGGCGCGGGGATGGGCCTGCTGGAAGGCCTGCTTCAGCCGTTCGCTGCTGACGTGGGTGTAGATCTGCGTGGTGGCCAGCGAAGCGTGGCCCAACATCTCCTGAACGCTGCGCAGGTCTGCCCCGCCCTCCAGCAGGTGGGTGGCCATTGCGTGCCGTAGACCGTGCGGCCCGACGTCCGGGGCGTCCGGGATCGCACGCATCGCCGCATGCACCACCCGGCGAGCCACCCGCGGGTCGAGGCGTCCACCCTGGCGCCCCAGGAAGACGGCCTGCCCAGACTGCGGGCCCAGCCATTCGGGTCGGCGGGCCAGCCAGGCGTCCAGGGCGCGCAGGGCTGGGGTGCCGACTGGGACGCTGCGCTGCTTGTTGCCCTTTCCGAGCACCCGCAGTACCCGCCGGTCCCGATCGATATCGCCCAGGTCCAGGCCACACAGTTCCGAAACCCGCAGGCCAGAACCGTAGAGCACCTCGAGGATGGCGACATCGCGGATCCCGGTCGCCCCATCGGTCTCGGCCGCCGCCGCCAGGATGGCGGCCATCAGCGTCTGGGTGTCGTTCTGGGTCAGGGTCCGGGGTAGCCGGCGCGGCACCTTGGGTGACTTCAGGCCGGCCGCCGGGTCGTCGGGCACCTGGCCGCGCTGGTTCAGCCAGCGGAAGAAGACGCGCACCGACCCACTACGCCGCTGCAGGGTGGCGGGGCTAAGCCCGGCGCGCTGCTGCTGGGCGAGCCAACCCCGCAGATCCGGCAACCCGACGTCGGCGAACGAGTCGATGCCCATCTCGACCAGGTAGTCGATCAAGTGGTCCAGGTCACCCAGGTAGGCGCGAATGGTGTGCTCCGACCGGGTCTGTTGCAGCCGCAGGTGGTCGGCGAAGCCCGCGACGGCAGTCGCCATCCCAACCGGGACCGGCGCGGGATCCTGGGTCATCGTCCACCTCCTCGACCCATTCTCGGCGAGTCGGATAGGTTTATCCGGTAGCCGGGCTCGTCAATCGCCCGCGAACTTGTCTTGGAGGGTCACGAACCGATGCCGACGCCGCGCGAATGGGCAGATCAGGGAAAGGTACGCCGCGTCACGCGCTGGAATGAGCCCGTGATGCACGCCGTCACGCGTCCGGTCACCGAGTTCGGCCCCGAGTTGCACGCCCTGGTCGCCGACATGTTCGCCACCATGGAGGCGGCCGAAGGCGTCGGCCTGGCCGGTCCCCAGGTGGACGAGGACCTGGCCGTCTTCATCTATCACTGCCCGGACGCCGACGACCGACTGCACTACGGCGTCGTGTGCAATCCGGTCGTGACGCTGCCGGAGGGCAAGGACCGCCGGCTGGACGCGACCGAGGAGGGCTGCCTGAGTTGGCCCGGGGCCTACCAGCCACTCGCCCGGCCCGATGAGGCGGTCTGCGAGGGCGTCGACGAGAACGGCCAACCGGTGCGGATCGAGGCCACCGGCCTGCTGGCGCGCTGCGTCCAGCACGAGACCGACCACCTGAACGGCACGGTCTTCGGCGACCGGTTGTCGAGCCGGTCCCGTCGCCTGCTCGACGAGCAGCGCGAGTCGTTGTCCCACCTGTATCCGGACGACTGGCCGATCAACCCCCGCGGAGTCCAGCAGCCGCTGTGACGGGCGTGCTCCCAGCGCATCGGCGGTAATGTCTGGGACGTGTCCAAAGACTTCGAACTGGTGCGCCGCGACGGGCGCGACATCGCCCGAATCGCCTGCCGTGGCCGGGATGTGCTCGCCCACCCGATGATCAACTACGGCACGGCCTTCACCGCCGAACAGCGCGAAGAACTCGGGCTGGCGGGGATGCTGCCGAACGCGGTGGTGAGCATGGACGCGCAGTTGCGCCGGGTCTACCGCCAGTTCGCTGCGGAGCCGACCGACATCGCGAAGTACCTCTACCTGAACACGATGCAGGACCGCAACGAGATCCTCTTCTACCGGCTGCTGACCGACAACATCCAAGAGATGCTGCCGATCGTCTACACCCCGACGATCGGCCGGATCATCCAGGAGTACAGCCACTGGTTCCACAAGCCGCGCGGCATCTACCTCGACATCGACAATCCCGACTCGATCCGGGACGCCTTCGAGGCCAGCGGAAAGGGCCCCGATGACGTCGACCTGATCGTGGTCACCGACTCCGAGGGCATCCTCGGCATCGGCGACCAGGGCGTGGGCGGGGTGGCCATCACCATTGGCAAGCTCAGCGTCTACGTGGCCGCGGCGGGCATCCATCCGCACCGGGTACTGCCGGTCGTGCTGGACACCGGCACCGACAACCTCGACCTGCTCAACGACCCCGCCTACCTCGGCGTGCGGCACTCCCGCGTCCGGGGCGAGGCGTACGACGCGTTCGTCTCCCGCTTCGTCGATGAGGTCAAGACCTGCTTCCCCAACGCGCTGTTGCACTGGGAGGACTTTGCGGCCGATAACGCGCACCGCATCCTGACTCGCTACCGCGACGAGATCTGCAGCTTCAACGACGACATCCAGGGCACCGCGGGCGTCGTGGTCGCCGCCCTGCTGTCGGCCATCCAGACCCAGCGCACCCGGCTGGCCGAACAACGCATCGTCATCCACGGCGCCGGCAGCGCGGGCATCGGCATCGCCAACCTGCTCGTCGACATCATGGTCGCCCACGGGGTGCCGCGCGAGCAGGCGATGAAGCAGTTCTGGGGCCTGTCCAGCCGCGGCCTGCTGATCGAGGGCGGCCGGCTGCGCGATTTCCAGGTGCCCTACGCCCGGTCGCGGGACGAGCTGTCCGATTGGGCACTCGACGAGCGCGGCAGCTACGAGTTGGCCGATGTGGTGCGCAACGTCCGTCCGACCATCCTGGTCGGCACCTCCGCCCAGGCCGGCGCGTTCACCGAGTCGATCGTGCGCCAGATGTACGCGCACTGCCCGCAGCCGATCATCATGCCGCTGTCCAACCCGACGGCCCGCGCCGAGGCCGTGCCGTCCGACCTGCTGGACTGGACCAACGGCGCGGCGCTGATTGCCACGGGTTCCCCATTCGCCGACATCGTCCGGGGCGGCATCAGCTACCAGATCGCGCAGGCGAACAACGCGCTGATCTTCCCGGGGATCGGGCTGGGCGTCATCGTCAGCAAGGCGAGCCGCGTCAGCGACACGATGATCGCCGCCGCAGCCAACGCGGTGGCCTCTGCCGTGACCGACCGCCGTCGCGGCGCCTCGTTGCTTCCCGCGATGACGCAGTTGCGGTCCATCTCCGCCCGGGTGGCGGTGGCGGTCGCCGAAGCAGCGATGGCCGAGGGCCTGGCCGGACGCCAGTTGGCCAATCCGATCCAGGACGTCTACGACGCCATGTGGCAGCCCAACTACCCGCAGATCGAGGTCATCTGAGCGCGTGGCAGGCGATCGCCGCCGCAGCACCGACATTGAGCGAATCGACTCCGTGGTGCATCTCGATCCGGACGACCACGTCGGCCTGATCCAGCCAGTGGCTGCTGAGCCCAGCGCCCTCGGTGCCCAGCAGTAGCGCCACGCGACGTGGCCTGGCCCGCACCTGGGCGGCGTAGTCCTCCAGGCTGATCGCGTCCGGACGCAGTGCCATCGCAACGATCTCGAAGCCGGCCGCGCGCAGCCGATCCAGATCATGGGCCCAGTCGGTCATTCGCGCCCAGGGCAGCGTCAGCACCGCGCCCATCGAGGTCTTGATTGCGCGGCGGTAGAGCGGGTCGGCGGCGCGGGGGGCCAGCAGGACGCCGTCCCAGCCCAGCCCGGCGGCGCTGCGGATGATCGCGCCGACGTTGGTGTGGTCGACGATGTCCTCGCAGACCACCAGGCGGTTGGCGTCCAGCAGGTCGTCGACCGCCAGTTCCGGGCGGCGGTGCAACGAGGCCAATGCGCCCCGATGCACGTGGAACCCGGTCACCTGCTCAGCCAACTGCTCGCTGACCAGGTAGACCGGGGCGTCAGTGTCCGCCAGTAGGTCGGCCAGCCCGGCGAGCCAGCGTTCGGCCAGCAGGAAGGAGCGCGGCCGGTGACCCGCCTCGATCGCCCGCCGGATGATCGTTGCGCCCTCGGCGATGAAAAGTGCGCCCTCGGCCTCGATGCGGTGCCGCAAGGTCGTCTCGCGCAACCGGACGTAGTCGGCCAGCCGTTCGTCACCGGGATCGGTGATCGTCACCTGCTGCGCCATGAGCGTCGATGCTACGCCAGTGCTTGCGGGATGCCGTCGAGGTCGTAGGGTGTGGGGCGTGAATGCGCCGACCCCCAAACCGTGGTGGCGCCGCCTGGACCGCTTCTTGCTGGCGATCGTGTTGGCGGCCATCGTCGCCACCATCCTGCCGGCCCGCGGTGCGGCGGTGGAGGTCGTCGACTGGACGTCCAAGATCCTGATCGGGGTGCTCTTCTTCCTCTACGGCGTACGGCTCGAGCCCGCCGAGACGCTGGCCGGCCTGCGGCATTGGCGGCTGCACGGCACCATCCTCAGCTTCACCTTCCTGGTCTTCCCGCTGATCGGGCTTGCCATGCGTCCCTTGGCGGGTCCGGTGTTCAGCGAGGAGGTCTACCGCGGGCTGTTGTGGGTTTGCCTGCTGCCCAGCACGGTGCAGTCGTCGATCAACTTCACCTCGATCGCCCGCGGCAACATCGCAGCAGCCATCGTCAGCGCGTCCATGTCGAATCTGCTGGGCGTGTTCATCACCCCGCTGCTGGCCATCGCCCTGATGAGCACCACCGGGCTCTTCCTGGACGCATCGGCGATCCTCGACATCTCGGCGCAGATCCTGCTGCCGTTCGTACTCGGCCAACTGGCGCGGCGGTGGCTGGCCGACATCGTGGCACGGCATCCGCGGCTGAAGTTGGTCGACCAGTTGTCCATCGTGGTGGTCGTCTACCGGGCCTTCGGGCAAGGGGTCCGCGACGGCCTGTGGCAGCGCACCGGCTGGCTCGACATCGTGGCCATCCTGGTCGCCACCGGGGTGATCCTCACCCTGATGCTCTGGCTGACCTGGCAGGTGGCGGCCTGGCTGCACTTCAACCGGCGCGACCAGATCGCCATCCAGTTCTGCGGCACCAAGAAGTCGCTGGCCACCGGCGTGCCGATGGCATCGGTACTCTTCCCCGCCGCCCAGGTGGGCATGATCGTGCTGCCCTTGATGATCTTCCACCAGGCCCAACTGATGGCCTGCAGCACGTTGGCCGCGAAGTACGCCCGAGCTCCTCAGTCCTGGCTGGACGAAACCAACGGCGGTTCGGGGTCCGAGCGTTCGGCGCGGTAGGCCCGCGCGGTCCAGCGTCCGTCCACCCTGGTCACGCGTAGCTGCATGCCGAAGGTTTGGCTCATCTTCTCGTCGGTCATCACTTCGTCGATCGGGCCGGCGGCCACGACGCGTCCGTCAGCCATCAACAGCGCGTGGGTGATGCCCACCGGGATCTCCTCCACGTGGTGGGTGACCATCACCATCGTCGGTGCGTCCGGGTCGAGGCACAGTTCAGTGAGGGTCTGGACGAGGATCTCGCGGCCGCTGAGGTCCAGACCGGCCCCGGGTTCGTCCAGCAACAGCAGTTCGGGATCGCTCATCAGCGCGCGGGCGATCTCGGCGCGTTTGCGTTCACCCTCGGACAGCGTGCCGAAGGTGCGATCGGCCAGATCCTCCACGTGCAACATGCGCATCAGGGACGCAGCGCGCGCGTAGTCCATGTCGTGGTAGTCCTCGCGCCAGCGGCCGAGCACCCCGTAGGCCGCCGAAACCACCACGTCCTTCACCAATTCGCGCGGCGGGATCCGGTGGGCGATCGATGAACTGGACACGCCGATGCGGGGCCGAAGTTCGAAGACATCAACCGCGCCGAGGTACTCCCCGAGCAGTTCGACCACGCCGATGGTGGGGTGCATCTGGGTGCTGAGTAGCTGCAGCATCGTGGTCTTGCCGGCGCCGTTGGGCCCGACGACGACCCAGCGGTCGCCTTCCTCGACGCGGAGGTCGACGTTGTCGAGCAGGAACTTGTTGCCGCGACGAACACTGACTCCGGCCAATTCGGCTACTGCAACCATGCCCTTGACGATAGCGGCCACGCTGCTCCGCTGCAGCCTGCCACCCGGGTTCAGAAGTGCAGGAACAGCCCGATCAGCCAGACCGCGATCGCGGTGCCGGCGCAGCAGAACTCGATCAGCATGCCGATGCCCACCGACTTGATCGCCACCAGGGACGCGTCCCAGGCCTTCTGCGCGTCCCCCAACCGCGACCATTCACTGGCGAACAGCCCCGCGATGAAGCCGACCAACAGGCCGATCACCGGGATGATGAAAGCCCCGACGACGCCGACGACGGCCCCGATCAGGATCGATCGGTTGGGAATCTGCCGATCCTTCAGCCGCTTGCCGGTCAACAGGGTGGACGCGACCATGCCGAGCCCGGCGATCAGGCCACCGATCACGAAGACGGTCCAGCCGACCGTGCCGCCGATCCCGATCGCCCAGACCAACAGGCCGATGAGCACCAGCGTGCTGCCGGGCAGCACCGGGAAGATGGTGCCCAGCGCGCCGACCAGTAGCAGCAGGCCGACGATGATCGAAATGGCGATGTCCACGCGGTGAGCCTACTGGCGCATCCGGTCAGCACTCCGCCAACCGAGGGCAGTTTCAGGGTTCAGGACGCCCAGGACCCGTCGGCGTCAGGCGCCGGTGGAGTGCAGGCCGCCGTCCACGTGCACCATGGTGCCGGTGGTCGCCGGGAACCAGTCGCTGAGCAGTGCGACGACCGCGCGGGCCACCGGCGTGGCGTCCGACGCGTCCCAACCCAGCGGAGCGCGCTGCTCCCAGACGTCATTGAACGAGGACGCCCCCGGGATGGCCTTCTTGGCGATGGTGTCCACCGGGCCGGCGGCAACCAGGTTCGCGCGAATGCCGTCCGGGCCGAGGTAGCGGGCCAGGTAGCGGTTGGTGGACTCGAGGGCAGCCTTGGCCACACCCATCCAGTCGTAGGTCGGCCAGCTGATCGTGGCGTCGAAGGTCAGTCCGACGATCGACGAGCCGCGTCCGAGCAACTCGCGCACTGCCATGGTCAGGCTCTGCAGCGAGTAGGCCGAGGTGTGCACCGCGTTGGCGACGTCGTCCCACGGGGTGGTCAGGAACTTGCCGCCCAGTGCCGTCTCCGGATTCGCGTAGGCGATCGAGTGCACGACGCCGTCCAGGTGGTCGAAGCCGAGCTCACGCAACTGGTCCGGCAGCCCGGCGAGTTGTTCGGGATCGGTGACGTTGAGGTCGAGCACCGGCGGTTCCGGGTCGAGCTTCTTGATCACACGCCGCGTCAGGCTCATGCCACGGCCGAAGTTGGAGACCACGACCTCTGCGCCCTCGGCCTGGGCGATCTGCGCGACCGCGTAGGCGATGGAGGTGTTCAGGGTCACCCCGGTGACCAAGATCTTCTTGCCCTCGAGGATGCCCATCTCAGTGCCCCATCCCCAGGCCGCCATCGACCGGGATGACCGCGCCGGTGATGTAGCCGGTCTCGTCGGAAACCAGGAACTGCACGGCATTGGAGACATCGTCGATGGTCCCCATCCGGCCGACCGGGATGCGCTCGGCGTAGGACTTCTGGGTGGCCTCGTCCAGCACATCGGTCATCGCGGTCTGGATGAAGCCCGGCGTCACTACGTTGAAGGTGATGCCACGGCTGCCGACCTCGCGGGCCACGCTGCGGGCCAAGCCGATCAGGCCCGCCTTGCTGGACGCGTAGTTGACCTGGCCGGCCGAGCCGAGCAGGGCGACCACTGAACTGGTGGCGACGATGCGTCCGAAGCGCTGCTTGACCATGCCACGCACCGCGCGCCGAACCACCCGGTAGACACCGGTCAGGTTGACGTCGATCACCTTCTGCCAGTCGTCGTCGCCCATCCGCATCAGCAGCATGTCGCGGGTGATGCCGGCGTTCGCGACCAGCACCTCGACCGGGCCAAGCTCGTTCTCCACCTTGCTGAAGGCAGCATCGACCGACTCGGTGTCGGTCACATTGCAGGCCACGCCGAGGACGCCTTCGGGGGCGGCATCCGAGATGTCAAAGCTCACCACGCGGTAGCCCGCATCGCGCAGCTTCTCGGCGATCGCGGCGCCGATACCGCGGCTGGCACCGGTGATGACGGCCACACGGCCAGTGGAAGTGTTGGTTTCGCTCACCTTTCGAACCTATCGCGCACCTCTTTCGGATCGCCCGGTCGACCAGCACAAAATCGCGCGCCCTTCGTTGTCCGTTTCGTCCGAGGGCCCGGTTGGCGCCGAGGACGCCGGGCGTGCGCCAAGATGGTGCCATGCGACTCGGATTGACCGGTCAGGTCTTCGTGGTGACCGCTGCCAGCGGCGGTCTCGGCTTCGCCAGCGCCCAGGCGTTGGTCGAGGAGGGCGCCGGGGTGCTGCTCATCTCTCGTAGCCAAGAGCGGTTGGACGCAGCGGTGAGCCTGTTGGGCGGCAGTCAGCAGGCCATCGGCCTGGCCGCTGACCTGGCGGATCCGCATACGGCCAGCCAGGCGGTACGGGCGGCGATGGAGTCCTTCGGCCGGCTGGACGGTGCGCTGATCAGTGCGGGCGGCCCGCCGCGGGGCACCGTGCTCGAGACCGATGACGAGGCCTGGCTGGCCAGTTTCGACTCGGTCTTCCTGGCCGCGATTCGGATGGCCCGAGCGGTGGTCGGCGCCAATCCGGCCGCCCGTCTGGGCTTCGTCCTGTCGACTTCGGCCAAGGCACCGCTGGCGTCGATGGCCATCAGCAATGGGTTGCGTCCGGGGCTGGCGATGCTGGTCAAGCAGTTGGCCGATGAGATCGGGCCGGACGGCGGACGCACCTTCGGGCTGCTGCCCGGCTCCATCGAGACCCAGCGCCTGACCGACATGCTGCAGGCTGCCGACGACCCGATCGCCGCCCGGGAATCGGCCACGGCCGCGATCCCGTTGCGCCGCTACGGTCGTCCGGCCGAACTCGGTCGGGTGGCGGCCTTCCTGCTCTCGGACGCCGCCTCGTATCTCACCGGCTGCCTGATCCCGGTCGATGGCGGCGCCATGCGGGCGTTGTGAGCGGCCAGCCGGCGGACGGGCAGCCGATCGATCGTGGGTTGGCCCTGCTGGCCTGCCCGATCTGCGCGAGTCCGTTCGTCCGGGAAGCACGAGTGCTGCACTGCGCCACTGGGCATGGCTTCGACCTGGCCAAGCAGGGGTACGTGAACTTGCTGCGGGCGCCGCCGCCGCGTAACGCGGACACCACCGAGATGGTGGCAGCCCGCGATCGACTGCTCGCCAGCGGCGTCTACTCCCCCATTCGGGACGCAGTTGGCGCGGCCTGCGCGGAGGCCAAGAGCGTGCTGGAGGTGGGTGCCGGGACTGGCTACTACCTGGCGGGAGCGATCGCCGCAGCCACCCCGGACGCACACCTGGCGCTGGATGTTTCGGTCGCCGCCGCCCGCCGCTCAGCCAGGGCCGGCTTGGCCACCGCCGTCGCAGACACCTGGCGCGGCCTACCGGTGGCGTCCGGTGTCGTCGATCGGCTGCTGTGCGTCTTCGCACCGCGCAATCCGGCCGACTTCGTCCGCGCCCTGGCCCCGAACGGGATGGCGGTGCTGGTCACCCCGAACCCGGGCCACCTGGCGGCACTGCGCTCGACCTATGGCTTGCTGGACGTGCCCGAGGACAAACTCGAGCGGCTGGACGCGTCCATGTCGGCTGCGGGCCTGCAGCTGGCTGACCGGACGCACATCATCTTCGGCCCCACTCTGACCGCAGACCAAGCCGCAGACCTGGTGGCGATGGGACCCAACGCCTTCCATCGAGCGGCACCATTACCAACGGCCGACGTCACGGTGCAGGTCGACGTTGCCCTGAGCCGATATCGAAAAGCCTGACGCCCGGTCGCCCGGGGCCGGATCAGCGTCCGTGCGCTCCCTGGGCGCCAGCGGAGTTCTTGACCAGCGGCCGCGAACCGCCGCGGCTGCGGAACTCGACACCAGCGTCCTTCAGCACTCCCTGGACGAAGCCGTAGGACCGGCCACAATCGGCCGCCAACGAACGGATGGATGCACCGGCTTCGTACTGCTCGACCAGCGACCGCTGAACCTCGGCGCGTAGATCACCACTGACTCGTTTGCCCTTCCTGAGCTGAGTCATGGCCCCTCCCTCTCCCCAGAGCCTGTAAATGATCTTACGCCTGACCACGGGGTTTGGTCGAGAGGATTGCACATTGTGCACAATCTCAATTGGGCAGAAGGACGTCGTCAACACCGATCCGCGGGTGTATCCTGAGCGCACTGAGGGGGCTGGGGGAGAACAGCACGAATCAGACGATGACGTCGGGCGCGCGCGCAAACCCGACGGGCGCCAGCCATGAGGTCGGCCTGGACGAACTCTTCTTCTCGACCACCGACCGCCTGGGAGTGATCGAGCAGGCGAACTCGGTGTTCGTCAGGCTGTCCCGCTATCCGCGGGAACGCCTGGTGGGGGCCCCGCACAACATCATTCGACACCCGCAGATGCCCGGTGGCGCCTTTCGGGTGATGTGGGACACCCTGCAGGCCGGCGACCCGTTTGGCGCCTACGTGCACAATCTGGCCGCCGACGGCAGCCGCTACGACGTCTTCGCCACCATCACCCCACTCGGCGACGGCTACCTCTCGGTCCGCACCCGGCCGATGTGCTCCGAGGTCATGCAGACGGTGGACGGCCTCTACGCGGACGCGGCCGCTGTCGAGGAGGCTGCGCGGGCTGCCGGCGCGTCCCGACACGAGGCTGCCGAGCAGGGCGCCCGGCGGCTGGCGACTCTGATCGCGGACGCAGGCATCGGCACCTACAACGATTTCCTGATGGACGCACTCCCCCGTGAGGTTGCCGCCCGGGAGGCGATGGGCACGATCATGCCGGCGCGGCCCGATGCGTCCGGGCCACTGCGCGAACTGCTGCCCCGGCTGCGTCTTCAGGTCAGCGACTCGACGAGAGTCATCGACCAGATGGCCGCGCTGGGTGCCGCGCTGCGGAACGACGGGTGGGCCCGCGATCCCGGTCGATTGCGCGAACAGGTTCGCCGGCTGGCGGCATTGGCCAGGCCGGACGCGCCGGCGCGCAACGCGATCGATGCCGCCGAAGAACCCAGCTTTGAGGTCGCGTCCCGTGCCTTGCCGCGGCGGGCCGCGCTCGACTGAGCCGGTTCAGGCCAGGGCGACCAACTCGACGTAGTCCTCGCTCCACAGGTCCTCGACGCCGTCGGGCAACACGATGACCCGGTCGGGCTGCAGCGCGTGCACCGCGCCTTCGTCGTGGGTGACCAGGACGATCGCGCCCTGATAACGCCGGATGGCATTCAGCACCTCGGCGCGCGAAGCGGGGTCGAGGTTGTTGGTGGGCTCGTCCAGCAACAGAACGTTGGCGGCCGAGACCACCAACGTCGCCAGGGCGAGCCGTGTCTTCTCGCCACCGGACAGCACCCGCGCCGGCTTGTGGTCGTCGTCCCCGGTGAACAGGAAGCCACCCAGGACGCGGCGTGCCTCGGTCTCATTCAGGTCGGGGGCCGCCGACATCATGTTCTCAAGCACAGTCTGGCTGGGATCCAGCAGGTCGTGTTCCTGCGCGAAATAGCCGAGCTTGAGGCCATGGCCCGGCACGACTTCGCCGGTGTCGGGTGTCTCGATGCCGGTCAGCAGCCGCAGCAGGGTTGTCTTGCCTGCACCGTTGAGCCCGAGGATGACCACCTGGGAGCCGCGGTCGACCGCCAGGTCGACGCCGGTGAAGACCTCCAGGGAGCCGTAGTTCTTGGTGAGATCCTTGGCCATCAGCGGTGTCTTGCCGCACGGCGCGGGGCTCGGGAAGGTGATCTTGGCCACCTTGTCGACAGCCCGCTCGCCCTCGGTGGCGGCGAGCAGCTTCTCGGCGCGCCGGGCCATGTTCTGCGCAGCCGTCGCCTTGGTCGCCTTGGCGCCGAGCTTCTCGGCCTGCAGCCGCAGCTGGGCGGCCTTGCGCTCGGCATTCTGGCGTTCGCGCTTGCGACGCTTCTCATCGGTCTCGCGCTGCAGCAGGTAGGCCTTCCAGCCCATCGAATACTGATCGAGGGTGGTGCGGTTGGCGTCCAGGTGGAAGACCTTGGTGGCGGTCTGGTCGAGCAGCCCGACATCGTGGCTGATCATCATCACACCGCCGGCGTAGGTCTTGACGAAGTCGCGCAGCCAGACGATCGAGTCGGCGTCCAGATGGTTGGTCGGTTCGTCGAGCAACAGGGTGTCGGCGTCGCTGAACAGGATGCGGGCCAACTCGATCCGGCGGCGTTGCCCGCCCGACAGTTCGCGCATCGGCTGGCGCAGCACCCGATCGGGCAGGCCGAGGTTGGCGGCGATTCGAGCTGCCTGTGATTCGGCCGCGTAGCCGCCGGCGGCGGGCCGTTCCGCCTCGGCGCGGGCGTAGGCGCGCAGCGCTGCGTCCTGCTCGTCACCGGTCGTGCTGGCCATCAAAGCCTCGTAGCGGCGCAGCCGCTCCAGGATGGCATCCATGCCACGAACCGACAGGATCCGATCCCGCGAAGTCATGGTGGGATCGGCCTCCCGCGGGTCCTGCGGCAGGTAGCCGATCTGCCCGTTGCGGGTGACCTGGCCCGCCGCCGGCAGTCCTTCCCCCGCCAGGATGCGCATCAACGTGGTCTTGCCGGCGCCGTTGCGTCCCACCAGGCCGATCTTGTCGCCCGGGTTCACCCGGAAACTGGTGGGCTCGAGCAGCAGCCGCGCACCCGCGCGGACCTCGAGGTCGGTGGCCTGAATCATGACGGCTGCCATTGTTCCGCGTGCCCGTGCTCCACGCCAAATGCATCGACCCGGCACCTATCGTTGACCCATGCCACGTCGCCTGTTCGTCGCGCTCCCGCCGGATGAAGCGGCCATCGAGCACCTGCAGCAGTTCCTGAACCTGGTCGGCCCGCCGGGCGGCACTCCGCGACAGACAGCAGCGTCCGGCTGGCACATTACATCGGTCTTCCTGGGTGAGGAGGACGACGAGGTCGCCGACGAGTTCTGGTCGGTGCTGACCGAACAGTTGCTGGGGTTCGAGCCGTTCGAACTGGCGCTGCGCGGTGGTGGCTCCTTCGCGCCGCCGGACGTGTCACGCACCTGGTGGGCCGGGGTGCACGACCCCGACGGCGCGTTGCCCCAGATCAACGAGGCCGCCCTATTGGCCGCCCGTCGCGCGAGGATCAAGGTCGACGCCGAGAAGTACTTCTCGCACCTGACCGTCTATCGCGGACGCCCGCGTCCGAGCCCCCAGTGGACGCGCGCCTGGGACCAGTACCAGGGCCCGGCGTGGCAGGCGGACGCGGTGCACCTGATGGAGTCGATCCTGCAGCCCACCGGCTCGCACTACCGCACGATTGCCCGGCACCACCTGCGGGCCCAGCCGTAGCGAGCCCGGCCCGCGAACAGGCCTCAGATCATGAAGCCGATGGCCTGCAACTGCTCCCGGCCATCGTCGGTGATCATGTCGAGCGTCCACGGCGGCAGCCAAACCCAGTTGATCGTGACGCTGCGCGCCAGCTGCCCCAGGGCTGCCTGCGCCTCCCATTCGATCTGGTCGGTGAGCGGGCAGGCCGGGCTGGTCAGGGTCATGTCGATGGTGACGTTCAGTGCGTCGTCGACGTGGATGTCGTAGACCAGTCCCAGATCGACGACGTTGACCATCAGTTCGGGGTCGACGACCTCTTTCATGGCCTCCATCAGGACGGCCTTCTTCTGCTCGACGCTGGCCTCGGCCCAGGTACCGCCGGCGGGGTTGGCGTCAGGCAACTCGTCCCGCACCAGGTCAGATGGATTGGTCATCATCACTCCTTGTCAGGATTGGTCGTGGGTAGTTCGGCGCCGGCCCGAGCGAGCGCGTCGCGCAACGCGGACCAGCCGAGCATCGCGCACCTGACGCGCGCCGGGAATTGGGCGACTCCGGCGAAGGCGATGCCGTCCTCCAGCCGGTCCTCGTCGGGAACGACCTGGCCCTGGCCCTCCATCATGTGCCGGAACTCGCCGAACAGGGCCATGGTGTCGGCGACGTCGCGTCCGATCACCAGGTCGGTCATCACCGAAGTGGATGCCTGCGAGATCGAGCAGCCCTCGCAGTCGTAGGAGACGTCGGCGATCGTGTCACCGTCGAGGGCGACGCGCAGCGTCACCTCGTCCCCGCAGGAGGGGTTGACGTGGTGCACCTCGGCGCCGAAGGGTTCGCGCAAGCCCGAGTGGTGCTTCTCGCGGTAGTGGTCGAGGATGATCTCCTGGTACAGCTGTTCGACGCTCATGCCCCGCCCTCCGATTGCCTGCGTCCCGTGCGGGTGGTGAAGAAGTCATGCGCCCAGGCAACCGACTCGACCAGCGCGTCCACCTCGTCCATCGTGGTGTACAGGTAGCCGGACGCGCGGCTCGAACTCTGCACCCCGAGCCGCCGGTGCAAGGGAGCCGCACAGTGGTGGCCGCCGCGCACGGCGACGCCCCGGCTGTCGAGTAGTTGCATCAGGTCGTGGGGGTGTACCCCGTCCACGGTGAACGACACTGCACCGCCGCGATCGGCCAGGTCGGTCGGCCCGAGCACAGTGACGAACTCCAGACCGCCCAATCCGGTCAGCAGCCGGCCGGTGATCTCGGCCTCATGCGTCTGCACCGCCTCCATGCCGATACCCGACAGGTAGTCGATCGCCGCACCCAGCCCAACCGCCTGGGCGATCGGTGGGGTGCCGGCCTCAAAGCGGTACGGCGGCGGGGCGAAGGTGGAGCCCTCCATCCGGACGACCTCGATCATCTCGCCACCACCGAGGAACGGCGGCAGTTGTTCGAGCAACTCCTGGCGTCCCCACAGCACACCCAACCCGGTCGGGCCGAGCATCTTGTGCGCGGTGAACGCCACCAGGTCAGCACCCAACTCGTCGACGTTGGTGACGCGCTGCGGGACGCCCTGCGAGGCATCGACCACCATCACCGCGCCGACCGCATGGGCCATCTCGGCGATCTTGGCCACCGGATTCACGGTGCCCAACACATTGCTCACCCAGGCCAGCGAGACGATGCGGGTGTTCTCGTTGATCAGGCCCTCCCGCAACGCGGCAAGCAGGTCGAGTCGGCCGTCCTCAGTGATGTCGAACCAACGCAGCCGCGCGCCGGTGGCCTGGCAGACCAGCTGCCACGGCACCAGGTTCGAGTGGTGCTCCATCACCGAGATGACCACTTCGTCGCCGGGCTGCAGCCGGGAGGCCAGCGTGTGCGCGGCCAGGTTCAGCGCCTCGGACGCGTTCTTGGTGAAGATCACCTCGTCGCGGTTTCCGCCGATGAAGCGGGCGACCTTTCCCCGGGCGTCCTCGAACGCCTGGGTGGCCTCGGCGCCCAGCGTGTGCATGGCCCGCGCCACGTTCGCGTTGTGCTCCAGGTAGTGGGACGCGATCGCCTCCACCACCTGCAGCGGCTTCTGGGAGGTGTTCGCCGAATCGAGGTAGACCAGCGGGTACTCCCCAACCGTGCGCTGCAGCACCGGGAAATCGGCCCGCACTGCCGCCAGGTCCAACGTCATCACTCACCTCCCGGGCTGGTGTGCTGCGCCCCTTCGAGGCCCCTGCGGGGCACCTCAGGGAACGCTGTGGTCGGGTCAGACACGAGCGGCCTTCAGGTACTGGTCGTACCCGTTGACCTCGAGTTCCTCGGCCAGGTCCTTGCCGCCCTGGGCGACGACCTGGCCGTCGACGAAGACGTGCACGTGCGACGGGTGGATGTAGCGCAGGATGCGGGTGTAGTGCGTGATCAGCAGGACGCCGCGGTCGCCCTGGTCGGCGAAGCGGTTCACGCCGTCGGCCACGATGCGGATGGCGTCGATGTCCAGGCCGGAGTCGATCTCGTCCAGGATCGCCAGCTTGGGATTCAGCACGTCCAACTGGACGATCTCGCCGCGCTTCTTCTCGCCGCCGGAGAAGCCCTCGTTGATCGACCGGGCGCTGAAGCTCGGGTCCATCTCGAGCCGCTCCAGCGCTGCGGCGATCTCCTTGGGCCAGGTGCGCACCTTGGGGGCGACGCCGTCCAGCGCAGTCTTGGCGGTGCGCAGGAAGTTGCTGGTGGACACGCCCGGCACTTCCACCGGGTACTGCATCGCCAGGAAGAGGCCGGCCTTGGCGCGCTCGTCCACGCTCAACTCGGTCAGCTCAACGCCGTCCAGCTTTACCGAGCCCTGGGTGATCTTGTACTTGGGATGCCCGGCGATCGCGTAGGCCAGGGTCGACTTGCCCGAGCCGTTGGGGCCCATGATGGCGTGCACCTCACCGGTGTTGATGGTCAGGTTGACGCCCTTCAGGATCTGCTTGGGGCCGGATTCGGTTTCGACATCGACGTGCAGGTCGGTGATGACGAGGTCTGCCATGGTGGTTCAGTTCTCCTGGTTGTTGATCGGGTTGTCGATGTCGACGAGGACCTGGTCGTCCTCGATGACACAGGGAAAGACGGGGACCGGCTGGGTGGCCGGCAGGTTGAGTGCGGCACCGGTGCGCAGGTCGAACATCGACCCGTGCAGGTAGCACTCGATGGTGCAACTCGGCGCGTCCACGTCGCCCTCGCTGAGCCGGACGCGGCCGTGGCTGCATTCGTCGAGGATGGCGAAGACCTCGTCGCCGATCTGGACCAGCGCCAACTCGAAGTCGACGCCGGGCACCTCGACGGCCAAGGGGACGCCCTCGGTAAGGTCAGCCAGGTTGGCAACGGCAACTGGGCTCACTGTTCGTCCTCCGCATCACCCAGCATCGCCTCGTGGGTGATGCCGTCGATGCTTGCCAACTGGGTGTTGAGCGCCTCGACCAGCCGGGATTCGATCTCCGGGACGCCGACGCGGCGGATGATGTCGAGGAAGAAGCCCTCGACCACCAGGCGGCGTGCCTGCTCCTCGGGGATGCCGCGGCTGCGCAGGTAGAACAGCTGCTCGTCGTCGAAGCGACCGGTCGAACTGGAGTGGCCGGCGCCGCGGATCTCGCCGGTCTCGATCTCGAGATTCGGCACCGAGTCGGCCTGGCAGCCCTCGGTGAGCATCAGGTTCTTGTTGGACTCGTAGGTCTCGATGTCGACAGCTTGCTTGCGGATCAGCACATCACCGATCCACACCGAGTGCGCGCCCTTGCCCTGCAGTGCGCCGCGGTAGTCGACGTGGCTGGCGGTGTGCGGGTGGTTGTGGTCGACGAACATCCGGTGCTCGACATGCTGGTCTGCCTTGGCGAAGTAGATGCCCAGTTGCTCCAGGGAGCCACCCGGGCCGGTGAACTCGGCCCGCTCCACCAACCGGACGTCGCCGGAGCCGACGCTGGCCTGGATGGTGCGCACGGTCGCGTTCGCGCCGACCCGCACCGAGAACTGGCCACCGTGCACCGAGCCGGCCGCCCAGTCCTGCACCGACACGACGTCCAGCTGTGCACCGTCGGCGGCGTGGATCTCGACCTTGGACGCGTAGTTGGCCAGCCCGCCGTGCCGCAGCACGACGGTCGCCTTGGCGTAGTGGCCGACGCGGACCAGCAGGTGCCCGTTGACCGTCTGGCCGTCACCGGTCAGCTCGATCACCACCGGGGAGTCGAGTTCGGCCTCGGCCGGGATCTCGACCAGCACCGCTCCGTCCTCGGACCCCGCCACGGCGGTACCGGCCACCAGGTCGACCGGGGCGTCGAAGGACATTTCGATCGCCTGCTCGGTGGAGATGGTGCGCTGGGTGACCGATTCCGGGAAGTCGGTGCGCCAGTCCAGGTGTGCCCCAGGCGCCGGCACCATCAGCGTCTCGAAGCGCTTGACCGGGCTGAATCGCCAGGTCTCTTCGCGTCCGGTCGGCTTGTCGTGGTCAGCCAGATCCCAGGAGGGAATGGGGTGCAGATGGGACTTCAGGGCTTCGATCGCGGCAGCCAGATCGGTGCTGCGCGTGGTGGTGCTCACGGTTGGTTTCTTCTCCTGGTTCGTTCCGGTCGGGGGCTGGCGCAGGCCGCGTCAGCCGACCGCGCCTTCCATCTGCAGTTCGATGAGCCGGTTCAGCTCGAGGGCGTATTCCATCGGCAGTTCGCGGGCGATCGGCTCGACGAAGCCGCGCACCACCATGGCGGCTGCCTCGTCCTCGCCCAGGCCACGGCTCATCAGGTAGAACAACTGGTCCTCGCTGATCTTGGACACGGTGGCCTCATGGGCCATCGACACGTCCTCCTCGCGCACGTCGACGTAGGGGTAGGTGTCGGTGCGCGAGACGTTGTCGACCAGCAGGGCGTCACACTTCACGCTGGACGCCGAGTGCAGCGCGCCCGGCTGCACCTCGACCAGGCCGCGGTACGACGACCGGCCACCCGAGCGGGACACCGACTTGGAGACGATGGTCGAACTGGTGTGCGGGGCGGCGTGCACCATCTTGGAACCGGTGTCCTGGTGCTGGCCCTCGCCGGCGAACGCGATCGACAGCGTCTCGCCCTTGGCGTGCGGACCCATCAGCCAGACGGCCGGGTACTTCATGGTGACCTTCGAGCCGATGTTGCCGTCGATCCACTCCATCGTCCCGCCCTCGGCGACCGTCGCACGCTTGGTCACCAGGTTGTAGACGTTGTTCGACCAGTTCTGGATGGTCGTGTAGCGGACGCGGGCGTCCTTCTTCACGACGATCTCGACAACTGCGGAGTGCAGCGAATCGGACTTGTAGATCGGGGCGGTGCAGCCTTCGACGTAGTGCACGTGCGAGCCCTCATCCGCGATGATCAGCGTGCGCTCGAACTGGCCCATGTTTTCGGTGTTGATCCGGAAGTAGGCCTGCAGCGGGATCGTCACGTGGACGCCCTTGGGCACGTAGATGAACGAGCCACCCGACCAGACGGCGGTGTTCAGCGCGGAGAACTTGTTGTCACCTGACGGGATGACGGTGCCGAAGTACTCCTGGAAGATCTCCGGGTGCTGCTTGAGGGCGGTGTCGGTGTCCAGGAAGATGACGCCCTGACGCTCCAACTCCTCGTTGATCTTGTGGTACACGACCTCGGACTCGTACTGCGCGGCGACGCCGGCCACCAGGCGGGCCTTCTCGGCCTCGGGGATGCCCAGCCGGTCATAGGTGTTCTTGATGTCCTCGGGCAGGTCCTCCCAGGTCTGGGCCTGGCGCTCGGTGGAGCGGACGTAATACTTGATCGCGTCGAAGTTGATGCCGGACAAGTCCGCACCCCAGGTGGGCATCGGCTTGCGCTCGAAGAGCTTCAACGCACGCAGCCGGCGCTCGAGCATCCATTCGGGCTCTTGCTTGATGCCGGAGATCTCGCGGACGACGGCCTCATTGAGGCCGCGCTTGGCGGCGGCACCGGCAGCGTCGGAGTCGTGCCAGCCATAGCGGTACTGCGACAGGGCCTCGATCTGTTCGGCCTGGGTCGGCTGGGTCTGGTTCTCGACCTGAGTGGTCATGCGCTCACCTTTCGATCTGCGCTGGCAGGTACTGGGTCTGGCAGCAGGGTGCGGCTGCCGGAGTGGGAATGCGGCCCGGCGGGCGTCGCGTCCCCATGTGGGTTCGGCAGGCGTGGTCGCCCAGGGCGATGGTCGCCGACCGCGAAACGTCGGTGCCGAGCAGCCGGGAGAAGATGCTGGTCTCGGCCTCACAGTTGCGGGAACTTGGCCGCGACGTGCGCGACCGGGCAGTGGTGCAGGCACAGTTGGCCGTTCTCGTCCGTGGACGCGAAGTAGCCGGCCGCGCTGAGGGCAGCGGCCAGCACCTCGGCGGGATCCGCCTTGGGGTCTGCGGCACGGCGGCGCAGGTAGTCGTCCTCGACGTCGGCCAGTCGCTTCTCGGCCAGCCGCTCGATCGACTCCGGCCCGAGGGCGGCAGCCAGTTCACCCAGCGCGCTGAGCGCCAGGTCGTCATAGGCCTGGCCGAAGCCCTGGCGCCCGGTGTGGGTCAGTTGGAAGACCTTCGCGGGTCGGCCGCGGCCACGCGAACCGGTCTGGTCCTTGGCGCTGATCTCACCCGACACCAACAACGACGACAGGTGGCGGCGCACCCCGGTCGCGGTCAAGTCCAGGTGGTCGGCGAGTTCGGCGGCCGTCAGGGCCCCGTTGGCCAGTAGTAGGTCGAGCACTCGCTGGCGGGTGGACGCGTCGCTGGTCGACACCTCAGCCCGGCGAGGGCTGGTTGCGGTGGACCTGGCAGACGTTTTCACAACACCCATGTTGTCTAATTCCGGCCGAAAAGCCAAACGTGCTCGCCAGATGGCAGCCTATCGCAAGGGCGTCGGGCAGGCATCTGCCGACACCAGCCGAGACCTCGGCAACGAGATGGACACGAATTGGTTGCAGTTTGATTGCGAGACGGCAACAGCCCTCGCTCCGTGGCGCCCGAACCCGGTTGGATGGCAGGTACTGGTCGCCCACCCCCGTGGCGCACCACCCCCAGGGTCCGCCGTCACCGGTGCGCCCGAGCAGAAGAGGTTGATTGTTGCGCGGGTTCTGCGTGTTCGTCCTGGTGGCCGTCCTTGGGCTGCTGGGTCTCACGTCATGCGTTCCCGACTCCGAGACCGCACCTGCCGCTTCGCCATCCAGCACACCCACTGACGCCGCGATCGTGGTGTGGACCGATGCCGAGCACTCCCCCGCCATCCAGGACGCCGCCGACCGCTTCACCCAGGACACCGGCACCGAGGTTCGCGTCCAGATCAAGCAACCTGACGGGTTGGTCGACGAGTTCGCCACCCCGGCGCCCGACCAGGCGCCACCGGACATCCTGCTGACCGGGCATGGGCGGATCGGTGAACTGGTCCGCGACGGGCTGATCGCCCCACTGCCGCTGGCCGGGGTGGCCGACGACTTCCTGGCCGTCACGGTGGCCGGCTTCAGCTACGACGGCGACTACTACGGCGTCCCGTTCGCCTTCGAGAACTTGGCCCTGGTGCGCAACACCGATCTGGCCCCCGTTGCCCCAAGGACCTGGGACGAGGCGCTGGCCGCCGGACGCGCCGCCGATACCACTCTGCCGATCCTGGTCGGCGGACAGGACAGCGCGAAGGCGACGGTCTGCGGGCTCTACCCCTTCCAGTCCTCCCTCGGCGCCCCGGTCTACGCCACGGCCCCGGACGGCAGCCTCGACCTACGCCGGCTGGGCATGGGTGGCGAGCCGGGCAACGAATTCGCCCACTGGCTGGACGCGCAGTCTGCGGCCGGAATCCTTCGTTTGAGCATCACCAGTGAGGTGGCCATCAACGAGTTCGCCGCCGGCAACAGCCCGTTCCTGGTCACCGGCCCCTGGCACATGGAGCGGATCCGGGAAGCCGGCCTGGCCTACTCGATCGATCCCATCCCGCAGGCCGGCCCGCACCCGGCCACCGGGTTCGTCAACGTGCAGGGTTTCGTGCTGAGTGCCAGTACCGCCCAACCAGAACAGGCGCGCCGCTTCCTGCTGGAGTACCTGGCCGACCCGGAAGTCCAGGACGCACTCGCCAAGGCCAGCCAGCGTCCGGCGGCGCACAGCCTGGCCATGAAGCAGTCGGCGGCCGACCCCGACCTGATCGCCTTCGCCGCCCTCGGCCAGCAGGGCGTCCCGACACCGAACCAACCCGGGATGCCCGCCATGTGGACAGACTGGGCCAATGCCGAGAACGAGATCATCGACCGGCGAACCGCCGATCCAGCAGGGACGTGGCAGGCCATGGTGACCGCACTGCAGGGCCGGATCGGGTGACCCTGTCCAAACCCTGACCCCCGCCTTCACACCTCGAGGGGCTCGTCGTAGCGTGTTGCCCGACGAATGATCACACGTCTCCGCGCGGCCGATCGTGCGGGAAGACCAGATAGGTGTTGGGGGAAATGACGATGAAGTCAAGGATGCGCCGCTCACCACGTCCGCTACTGCCCGGCCTCGGCCTGGCCGGCGCGGGAGCCGTGTTGCTCGCACTGGCCGGCTGCTCCGGCGGACCGGTGGCTCCCGGCGAGCATGCGGGCGGAGGCGAGGCCAACCTGCAGTTGCCGCCCCTCGACTCGGTCAGCTTCATCGGCGGTCTGATCAATGGGCACAACCTGCTGCTGATCGGCCTGCTGGTATGCGTTGCCGGACTGGTCTTCGGCCTGCGCACCTACTCGCGGCTGAAGAACCTGCCGGTGCACAAGTCAATGCTGGAGATCTCCGAGCTGATCTACCGCACCTGCCAGGCCTACCTGGTGCAGCAGTTGAAGTTCCTGGCCGTGCTGTGGGCATTCATCGCGGTCGTGGTCTTCATCTACTACTTCTTCCTGGTCAGCTTCCCGATCGGACGCGTCGCGATCATCCTGCTGTTCAGCCTGATCGGCATGCTGGGCAGCGCGTTCGTCGCCTGGTTCGGCATCCGGGTCAACACCTTCGCCAACTCGCGCACCAGCTTCGCCGCCCTGAAGGGCAAGCCCTACCCTGCCCACGCCATCCCGATGAGCTCCGGCATGAGCGTCGGCATGGTGCTGATCAGCGTCGAGCTGTTCATGATGCTGTTCATCATGCTCTTCCTGCCGGGCGAGTTGGCCGGCGTCTGCTTCATCGGCTTCGCGATCGGTGAGTCGCTGGGCGCCTCAGCGCTGCGCATCGCCGGTGGCATCTTCACCAAGATCGCCGACATCGGCTCAGACCTGATGAAGATCGTCTTCAAGATCAAGGAGGACGACGCACGCAACCCCGGCGTCATCGCCGACTGTGTCGGTGACAACGCGGGCGACTCGGTCGGCCCGTCCGCCGACGGCTTCGAGACCTACGGCGTCACCGGTGTGGCGCTGATCACCTTCATCCTGCTCGCGGTGCACGACCAGCACATGCAGGTGCAGTTGCTGGTGTGGATCTTCTTCATCCGCGTGATGATGGTCGTCGGTTCCTTCATCTCGTACGCAGTCAACTCGTCGATGACCCGGGCGCGCTACGCGCAGGCCAACGAGATGGACTTTGAGAAGCCGCTGACGCACCTGGTCTGGCTCACTTCGGTGGTCTGCATCGCGCTCACCTTCGTGACCAGCGCAGTGATGATCGGCGACCTGCCCAACGGCCTGTGGTGGAAGCTGTCCATCATCATCAGCTGCGGGACGCTGGCCGGTGCGCTGATCCCCGAACTGGTCAAGGCATTCACCTCGGTCAAGTCGCGGCACGTCACCGAGGTCGTCGTCTCGGCCCAGCAGGGCGGGCCCAGCCTGGCCATCCTGTCGGGCATCGTGGCCGGCAACTTCTCGGCGTTCTGGATCGGTCTGGCCATCGTCGTCCTGATGGGCGGCGCCTTCGGGATCAGCCTGCTCGGCCTGGGCGCGTTGATGATCGCCCCGGCGATCTTCGCCTTCGGCCTGGTCGCCTTCGGTTTCATCAGCATGGGCCCGGTGACCATCGCGGTCGACTCCTACGGCCCGGTCACCGACAACGCCCAGAGCGTCTACGAGCTGTCCACCATCGAGGAGATCCCCGGTGTCACCGAGGAGATCAAGCGCGACTTCGGCTTCGACGTCGAGTGGGACAACGCCAAGCGCTTCCTGGAGGAGAACGACGGCGCCGGCAACACCTTCAAGGCCACCGCCAAGCCGGTGCTGATCGGTACCGCCGTGGTGGGTGCCACCACGATGATCTTCTCGATCATCATGACGCTGACCGGCAAGGATCCGTTCGGCCCGCTGGGCATGAACCTTTCCTTGCTCAACCCGATGATGTTGCTCGGCCTGATCACTGGCGGGGCGATCATCTACTGGTTCTCCGGTGCGTCCATGCAGGCCGTCTCCACCGGCGCCTACCGGGCAGTGGAATTCATCAAGGACAACATCCGCCTGGACGGCGTCACCCGGGCCTCGGTCGAGGATTCCAAGCGCGTGGTGCAGATCTGCACCCAGTACGCCCAGAACGGCATGCTGAACATCTTCCTGGGCATCTTCTTCGCCACCCTGGGCTTCGCGTTCGTGGACGAATGGTTCTTCATCGGCTACCTGATCTCGATCGCAATCTTCGGCCTCTACCAGGCGATCTACATGGCCAACGCCGGTGGCGCCTGGGACAACGCCAAGAAGCTGGTCGAGGTCGACCTGGACGCGAAGGGCACCGAGTTGCACGATGCGTCCGTGGTCGGCGACACCGTTGGCGATCCGTTCAAGGACACCAGTTCGGTCTCGCTGAACCCGATCATCAAGTTCAGCACGCTGTTCGGTCTGCTGGCCGTCGAACTGGCCGTCATGGTCAAGGCGAGCATGCCGGTCGTGGTGATCGCCGGCGCGGTGGTCTTCCTGGCGCTGGCCGGCCTGTTCATCTACCGCTCGTTCTACGGCATGCGGATCGGCCTGGGCCTGCCCGACGTCAAGCAGGCCCTGGTCTTCGACGAGGTCCCGGCGATCACGGTGGACGACGACGGCTCCTCGCTGCTGGACAGCGATCCCGAGCAGTCGGCGCCCGCGAGCATCAGCAGCCCGAACTGACCGCTTGCTTGCTTACTCCTTCCTCCCACGCTCCGGGGGTGCGGCGCTTCCCGTCCGGCGAAACGCTCGCCTTGCAAGGGAAGCGAACCGCCCGGAGGGAAGCGCCCAGGGGTGGCCTGTGGGGACGTAATCACTCGGCGTCCCCACAGGCACATCTCGGGTGCCACTAGGCTTCGCACATGTCCAGCGACACGTTCGAGATCGGTCTGGGACGCGCCACCCCGCCGCTGGTGATGGCTCTGGACATCGGCTCCACCGCCAGCCGGGGCGCACTGTTCGATGCCACCGGACGCCCAGTCAAACCCCGGGCCAAGTTCGCCCACGCGTTCGCCACCAGCGCCGACGGCACCTCGATCATGGACCCGGAAGAAGTCGTCCAAGAGGTCGCGGCACTGATCACCGACCTGGTCGACACCGCTGCGGATCGCCCGATTGCCGGCGTGGCGTTGGACACCTTCGCCTCCTCGCTGATCGGCGTCGACGCCAACGGCTTGGCGACCACCCCCTGCTACAACTACAACGACAACCGCTGCGCCTCCGAAGTGGCCGGGCTGCGCGAAGATGCCGACGAGGACGAGGTGCAGACCCGCACCGGCTGTCGCTTCCACGCCTCCTACCTGCCCGCGCGGCTGCGGTGGCTGGCACGCACCGAGCCGGCGACCTGGCGGGACGTCCATCGCTGGGTATCGCTGGGCGAGTACATCCACCTGCGCCTGCTCAGTGAGGCCGTCGCCGGTACTTCGACGGCAGCCTGGAGCGGTTTGCTCAACCGGGCGACCGGTGACTGGGACCCACCAACGCTGGAGTTGGCCGGCATCGACGCGTCCAGGCTGTCACCGATCGGGGACCCGAACGTCTCGCTTCGTCCCCGGCCGGGGTCGTTCGCCCACCAGAACTGGCCGGAGTTGCGGCACGCCCACTGGTTCCCGCCGATCGGTGACGGCTATGCGGCCACCCGCGGCGTGGGCACCGGGCTGGGCAGCCTGGTCATCTCACTGGCGACCTCCGGTGCGATGCGGCTGCTCATCCCCGACCCGATCGATGGGTCGCAGTCCAGCCGGCTGCCCCGCGGGTTGTGGAGCTACCGGGTGGACGCCGGGCACTCGCTGGTGGGCGGGGCCGTCAACGACGTCGGTCGGGCCACCCAGTGGATGGCTCGCGAGCTGAACCTGCCGGACGCCGAGACCCTGGCCGCCCAGTTGCTCGAGCCACCGTCGGACATCACCCCGCTGGTGCTGCCGTTCTTCACCGGCGAGCGTTCCACCGGCTGGCTGGGGTCGGCCCGCGCCACCCTGCACCACGTCGACTTCTCCACCTCCGCGATGGAGCTCTACCGCGGCGTCCTGGAGGGCATCGTCTGGTCCTTCCAGCGCATCACCGACCAACTGCTGGAACTCAACCCGTCAATCACCGACGCCCGGGTGGGCGGCCGGGTCGCGGCCGAGGCCCCGGGGCTGCTCACCGTGCTGGCCGATGGGCTGAGCCTGGAACTCACCCCGGTGACCATCAAACGCTCCACCCTGCTGGGCTGCGCCCTGATCGCCCTGGACGTGCTGGCGCCGGGAGTTGAGCGTGTCCAGGCCGAAACCGGGCCGGCGCTGCGTCCCGACCCGGTACGCGCGAGCTTCTACGACCAACGACAGGCCAAACTGGACGAGATGTACCGGGCCGTCGCCGCCGGCGGCGTCTGATACGCCCCAGCCGCCCAGCGCCCGAACGATAGAGTTCCAACCGCCACCCACGCCCTCCGAGGAACACCAATGAATCCGAATCTCAAGGCCCTGCACGATGCCGGTGTCTCGATCTGGCTGGACGACCTGTCACGCGAGAAGATCCGCAGCGGTGAACTGGCCGAGTTGATCGCCGACCAGTCGGTGACCGGCGTCACCACCAACCCCACCATCTTCGCCGCCGCTTTCCAGGACCTGACCCAATACGGGGACGAACTGGCCGCCCTGAAGGCCGATGGCGCCGACGTCGAGGCCGCGATTCGTGACCTGATGAGCCGTGACGTGGCCGAGGCCTGCCGTGTCTTCGCCGACGTCTACCAGGCCTCCGCCGGGTACGACGGCCGGGTCTCCATCGAGGTCGCCCCGACGCTGGCCATGGAGACCCAGGCGACCATCGACCAGGCGGCGCTGCTGTACGAGATGGTCAACGAGCCCAACGTGCTGATCAAGATCCCCGCGACCGAACCCGGTCTGCCGGCAATCCGCGCGACCATCGCGTCCGGCATCAGCGTCAATGTCACGCTGATCTTCAGCATCGAGCGCTACCGCCAGGTGATGGACGCCTACCTGTCCGGACTCGAGGACGCCGACGCTGCAGGCATTGACCTGTCGAGGATCCACTCGGTGGCATCCTTCTTCGTCAGCCGTGTCGACACCGAGATCGACGCGCAACTCGAGGCCGGCGATGACGCCGACGCGCTGGCACTGCGCGGCAAGGCGGGTATCGCGAACGCCCAACTGGCCTTCGAGGCCTACGAGCAGGTCTTCAGCTCCGAACGCTTCGCGGCGTTGGCAGCCAAGGGTGCCAACAAGCAGCGGCCGCTGTGGGCCAGTACCGGTGTCAAGAATCCCGACTACGACGACACCATGTATGTCGCCGAACTGGTGGCGCGTCCCGCCGTCAACACGATGCCGGCCAAGACCCTGGCGGCGTTCGCGGACCATGGCGTTGTCAGGGGCGACACCATCACCGAAAACTACGCGCAGGCCCGGGAAGTGATGGCAGACCTCGCCGAGGAGGGCATCGACTTCGACCAGGTCTTCGCGACCCTGGAACGCGAAGGGGTCGACAAGTTCGTGGTTTCATGGGGTGAGCTAGTCGACGGCGTCACCACGGCGCTGGACAAGGCCTGAGCAGCAATCTGGAGGCGAACTTGAACCAGTCATGGTCCAACCCGCTGCGCGACAGCGCTGATCGTCGGCTGCCGCGCATCGCTGGGCCGGGCGTCCTGGTGCTCTTCGGAGTCACCGGCGACCTGTCCCGCAAGAAGTTGCTGCCGGCCATCTACGACCTGGCCAACCACGGCGCCCTGCCGCCCGGCTTCGGCCTGATCGGCTTCGCCCGGCGGGACTGGACCCGCGACCAGTTCATCGAACAGATCGAGCAGTCCGTCCGGGAGAACGCCCGGACGCAGTTCCGCTCCGAGGTCTGGCGGCAACTGGCCACCGGCATCGACTTCGTCTCGGGCAGCTTCGATGATGCGGACGCGTTCCGCAACCTCAAGCAGACCCTGGAACGGTTCGACCGGGATCATGGCACTGGCGGCAACCACGCCTTCTACCTGTCGATCCCGCCGAAGAACTTCGAGCAGGTCGTCGAACAACTGGACGCGCAGGGACTGACCGACCAGACCCATGGCTGGAAGCGGGCGATCATCGAGAAGCCGTTCGGGCACGACCTGGCCAGTTCGCAGGACCTGAGCCGGGCCGTGGCAGCCGCCTTCCCCGCCGAGTCGGTCTTCCGGATCGACCACTACCTCGGCAAGGAGACCGTGCAGAACCTGTTGGCGTTCCGGTTCGCCAACATGATGTACGAACCGCTGTGGAACCGGAACTTCGTCTCCGACGTGCAGATCACCATGGCCGAGGACATCGGGGTCGGCGGGCGGGCCGGCTACTACGACGGTGTCGGCGCGGCACGCGACGTGATCCAGAACCACCTCTTCCAACTGATGGCGCTGACCGCGATGGAGGAACCCAACACCTTCGACCCGGCCGACCTACGCCGGGAGAAGGAGAAGGTGCTGGACGCGTCCTCGGTGCCGGGCGACCTGCGGCTGCACTCGGCCAATGGCCAGTACGCAGCCGGGTGGCAGGGTGGCCGGCTGGTGCAGGGTTTCCTCGAGGAAGAAGGGATGAATCCCGCCTCGACGACCGAGACCTACGCCGCCATCCGGGTGGACATCGATTCCCGACGCTGGGCCGGGGTCCCGTTCTACCTGCGCACCGCCAAGCGGGCACCGCGCCGGATCACCGAGATCGCGCTGAACTTCTGGCGCACCCCGCACATGCCGTTCAGCCAGCCCGACATCGAGGCCCTCGGGGTGAACTCGCTGGTGCTGCGCATCCAGCCGAACGAGGGCATCGAGATGAACTTTGGAGCCAAGGTGCCGGGTACCCAGATGGAGATCCGGCAGGTGTCGATGGACTTCTCGTACACCGGCTCGTTCACCGAATCCAGCCCCGAGGCCTACGAACGGCTGATCCTGGACGTGTTGTTGGGTGACCCGCCGCTGTTCCCGCAGCAGCGTGAGGTTGAACTGAGCTGGCAGATCCTGGACCCTGTTCTCAATGCGTGGGCGGACGCCGGTCAGCCCGAGCAGTACCCGGCGGGAACCTGGGGGCCCAAGGGCTCAGACGAGATGCTGGCGCGCGACGGACGCGCCTGGCGTCGGCCATAGGAGGTCGAACGATGCCCATCAGGCTCGAGAACACTGACGCCCACCAGATCAATGAGCGGCTGTTCGCGCTGCGCAAGGAGGGCCAGTCGGCCTCCGGACAGGTGCTGACCCTGGTCGTCAACACCCCGGCCGACGGCTTCGAACAGGCGATGGCGCAGGCCCAGGAAGCCGGTGCCCTGCACCCCTCGCGCATCCTGATCGCGATCCGCGGCATGCACAACGAGGCCGGGCTGAACGCCGAGATCCACACCTCGGCGTCGGCGACCGAGGTCATCACGCTGGAGTTCTCCGGCGAGGTCGACGAGCACGCCACCTCTGTGCTCTTGCCGCTGCTGCTGCCCGAGTTACCGGTGGTCATCTGGTACCCGACCTCGGCACCCCAGGAGTTGGCCACCTGCGACATGCGGGTGCTCAGCGACCGGCTGATCGTCGACTCCACGGCCGCCGAGGACCCGATCGCCGCGGTGCACCGGTTGGCCGCCGAGCATGGCGCCGGCACCACCGACATGGCCTGGACGCGGCTGACGCGCTGGCGCGCGTTACTGGTGGCTGCCCTGGACCAGGCCCGCGCCCCCGTCACTGCGGCAGCCGTCGTGGGGCCGGCCAGCTCTGCGCCGTCCGAACTGCTGGCCGCCTGGCTGGAAAGCAAGTTGCAGGTGCCGGTTTCGCGGCCATCGGTGACCAGCGACTACCCGGGGCTGCACGCCGTTCAGCTGAGCACGCCGGCCGGCGAGATCAACCTGCGCCGCACCTCCCCGATCGAGGCCATCCTGGAACTACCAGGCCAACCGGATCGACCGGTTGCCCTGGCCCGGCGCACCTCCCAGCAACTGCTCACCGAAGAACTGACCCGGCTGACCGGTGACGACATCTTCGACGAATTGATGAGCTTCGTCGCCGGCCGAGACCAGCCGGCTGAAGGGCAGGCGGGGCAATGAGCCTGCAACGCGTCTACCGCTACCCGAGCCTGGATGACCTGGCCACCAGCATGGCCGGCCGCCTGGCCCAGCGGCTGGTCGAGTTGCAGCAGGGGCAGGAGAAGGTGCACCTGGCCCTCACCGGTGGGCGCACTGCGGTCTCGCTGTACGAGGCGTTCGCGGTGCTCGCCCAGGCGACGGCGCTGGACGCGTCCCGGATCGAATTGTGGTGGACCAGCGAGCGCTACGTGCCGACCACCGACCCGAACCGCAACTCCACCCGGGCGTTGTCGATCCTGGCCCGGACGATGACCTTCCAGCCATCCCAGGTGCACCCGATGCCGAGCAGCACCGGCACATCCGATCCGGACGAGGCCGCCTACGACTACGCGGCCGAATTGGTCGGGGTCCAGTTCGACATCTGCCTGTTGGGGATGGGCACCGACGGGCACATCGCCGCGATCTATCCCGATCATCCGAGCATGCACCTGCAGGCCGAGACGAACCTGTTGGCGATCGGGGTGACCGATGCCCCGCTACCGCCCAGCGAACGCATCACGGTGACGATGAAGGCGATCAACCGGTCCAACGAGGTCTGGCTGATGGCCAGCGGTGCCCAGAAGGCGGACGTGGTGGCACGGGCCATCCAGGCGGACCAGACGCTCCCAGCGGGGCTGGTGCATGGCGCGAGCGCCACCAACTGGTTCCTGGACGCGCAGGCCGCTGCGAAGCTGCCCTACTACCGTTGCGAGTTCTGAGTTTGTTGAGGATCCCTCAGTAGACCACTTCGCCGTTTGTCCGGCGTCAGTAGATCACTTCGCCGTTGGCCCGGCGCACCCGCAGCAACTCCAGCGCCTCGGTCAAGATGGCCACCGCCTCGGCGTCGCTGCGCCGCTCCTTGACGTAGGCCAAGTGGGTCTTGTACGGCATGTTGCGCGGCGGGGGCGGCGGGTTAAGTTCGTCTGTGCTGGCCGGCAGGCCACAACGGGTGCACTCCCATTCGCGGGGTAGTTCGGCTTCCAGCGCAAACGCGGGACGCGTCTCGTGCCCATTGGCGCAGTAGTAGCTGACCCGGGTGCGTGGCGCAGAATCCCCGCGCTCCGCTTCACCCATCGGACCCGCGCCAACGCGGCTGCCCCTGATGGCATTGCCACCGACCACAGTCATACTCCCTTTGGTGAATCGTCGGACTTCGTAATCAGCACGTCAGATGCCGGTGCGGTAGAGCATCAGCAGACCCACGATGCACAGCAGCCACAGGCCGCCGACGATAACCGTGAGCCGGTCGAGGTTCCGCTCGGCCACCGAGGTGCCGCTCATGCCAGTCGTCATGCCGCCGCCGAAGAGATCGGACAGGCCGCCGCCTCGTCCCTTGTGCAGCAGGACGAAGGAGGTGAGGATCACGCTCAGGATGATCAGGATGATCGACAGCGTCATGATCGGCCAGGTGATCAGCGGTACGAAAGTCACGCGGACGATCATAACCCACGCCCCAGTGCGGTCCCGAATCCGTTCAATCGCCACCCCGGCGCGGCGCCATGAAAACACCGAGGGCGCCCCCACAGGTGGGAACGCCCTCGGCTTGGGTCTGGTGGGCTCAGCCCTGGCGGTCGAAGAGCACGATCTTGGCGAACTCCTCGGCCTTCAGGCTCGCCCCGCCGACCAGGCAGCCGTCGACGTCCGGCTGGGCCATGATGTCGGCGACATTGGAGGCCTTCACCGAGCCGCCGTACTGGATGCGCACCGCGTCGGCGGTGGCATCGTCGTAGAGGTCGCGCACGGCCTGCCGGATCGCACCACAAACCTCCTGGGCGTCCTCGGGGGTGGCCACCTCGCCGGTACCGATGGCCCAGATGGGCTCGTAGGCGATCACCAAGGACGCGACGTCGGCGGCCGACAGGCCGGCCAGCGCACCGTTCACCTGACCGACCGTGTGGGTGACCTGGGCGCCCTGCTTGCGCAGGTCCAGGCCCTCACCGACGCAGATGATCGGGGTCAGGCCCTTGCTCAGCGCCTTGACGGCCTTCGCGTTCACGATCTCGTCGGTCTCACCGTGGTACTCGCGCCGTTCGCTGTGCCCGATGATCACGTAGCTGCAGTCCAGCTTGACCAGCATGTCGGCGGAGATGTCGCCGGTGTAGGCGCCGTCGTCGTGCTGCGAGAGGTCCTGGGCACCATGCTTGAGCGGCAGGCGGTCGCCGTCGATCAGGATCTGCACCGAGCGCAGGTCGGTGAACGGCGGCACCACGACGGCCTCGCACTTGGCGGTGTCGTAACGGGCGTCCTGCAATTCGAAGGCCAGCTTCTGGACCAGACCCACAGCTTCGACGTGGTTCAGGTTCATCTTCCAGTTGCCCGCCATGATCGGGGTGCGGCTCATCAGTTGTCTCCCTCCAGGACGGCCAGACCCGGGAGCTGCTTGCCCTCGAGGTACTCCAACGAAGCGCCGCCGCCGGTCGAGATCCACCCGAACTGGTCGTCGGCGTAGCCGAGATCGCGCACCAGCGCTGCGGAGTCGCCGCCACCGATGACGGTCAGGCCGTCCACCTCGGTGAGCGCCTTGGCCACCGCAGCGGTGCCCTGGGCGAACGCCGGGATCTCGGCGACACCCATCGGGCCGTTCCAGAAGACGGTGTGCGCGGCACGGATGGCGTCGGCGAACAGCTTCTCGGACTCGGGCCCGATGTCCAGGCCCTCCTGGTCGTCCGGCATCTGGTCGGCGGCAACCACCGAGACCTCGCCGATCACCTCACGGGCGTCGAAGTTCATCCCCTCGGCGACGCGGACATCCACCGGCAGCACGATCTGCTTGCCGGCAGCCTCGGCCTGCTTGAGGTATTCGGCGCAGGTCTCGACCTTGGACTCGTCCAGCAGCGACTTGCCAACGCCGTAGCCCTTGGCCTTCAGGAAGGTGTAGGCCATGCCGCCGCCGATCACCAAGGTGTCGGCGACCTTGAGCAGGTTGTCGATGACGGCCAGCTTGTCGGCGACCTTGGCGCCGCCGAGCACGACGACGAAGGGACGATCGGGGTCGGTGGTGAGCTTGCTCAGCACCTCGACCTCCTTGGCGACCAGCTCGCCGGCTGCTGACGGCAGCAACTTGGCGATGTCGTAGACGCTGGCCTGCTTGCGATGCACCACACCGAAGCCGTCCGACAGGTAGTAGTCGCCCAGCTCGGCGTACTTCGCGGCCAGCGCGGCGCGCTCCGCGTCGTCCTTGGACTCCTCGGCCGGCTCGTAGCGCACGTTCTCGACCAGCAGTACCTCGCCGACGGTCAACGCCGCGGACAGCGACTGGGCGGACTCGCCGACCACGTCGTCGGCCAGCTTGACCTCGGTACCGAGTAGTTCACCGAGCCGCTTGGCCACCGGGGCCAGCGAGTACTTGCGGTTGACCTCGCCCTTGGGGCGGCCGAGGTGGGCCAGCACGGTGATCCGGGCGCCGGCCTCGCGCAACTTGTTCAGGGTGGGCAGGGCGGCCTTGATCCGGCCGTCGTCGGTGATCACGTCGCCTTCGAGCGGGACGTTGAAGTCGCAGCGGATGACGACGCGCTTACCACGCACCTCGTCGAGCAGATCGTTCACTGAACGCACAGTGTTTCCTTCTTCCGTGGTGTTTGTTCAGGTGTCAGAAACGGGGCGCGCCAGCCGTAGCCGACGCGCCCCGTTCGTCCACCGGTTGAGGTGGTGTCAGAGCTTGCTGCCGACCAGAGCGGTCAGGTCGACCAAGCGGTTCGAGTAGCCCCACTCGTTGTCGTACCAGGACAGGATCTTCACCAGGTTGCCGATGACCTTGGTGTAGGAGGCATCGAAGATGCTCGAGTTCGGGTCACCCTGGATGTCGGTGACGACGATCGGATCCTCGGTGTAGCTCAGGATGCCCTTGAGCGGGCCCTCGGCGGCGGCCTTGACGGCGGCGTTGATCTCCTCGACGGAGACCTCCTTGTTGGCCACGAAGCTCAGGTCGGTGACCGAGCCGGTGGGCACCGGGACGCGCAGCGCGAAGCCGTCGAACTTGCCCTTCAACTCCGGCAGCACCAGGGCAACGGCCTGGGCGGCACCGGTCTTGGTGGGGATGATGTTGACGGCGGCGGCGCGGGCGCGACGCAGGTCGCTGTGCGGGCCGTCCATCAGGTTCTGGTCGGCGGTGTAGGCGTGCACAGTGGTCATCAGGCCACGCTCGATGCCGAAGGTGTCGTTCAGCACCTTGGCCACCGGCGCCAGGCAGTTGGTGGTGCAGGAGGCGTTGGAGATGATGTTGTGCTTGGCGGGATCGTAATCGCCGTCGTTGACACCCATCACGATGGTGATGTCCTCATTCTTGGCCGGGGCCGAGATGATGACCTTCTTGGCGCCGGCCTGGATGTGGGCGCCGGCCGCGCTGGCCTCGGTGAAACGGCCGGTGGACTCGATCACGACGTCGACGCCCAGTTCGCCCCAGGGCAGGGCGGCGGGGTCGCGCTCGGCGAGCACGATGATCTTGTCGCCGTTGGCGGTGATCGACTCGTCGTCGTAGGTGACCTCGCCCGGGAAACGACCCATGGTCGAGTCGTACTTCAGGAGAGTGGCGAGAGTCTTGTTGTCAGTGAGGTCGTTGGCTGCAACGATCTCGATGTCCGCACCCTGCTCCTTGGCAGCGCGGTAGAAGTTGCGTCCAATTCGGCCGAAGCCATTGATGCCAACCTTCACGGTCATGTGTGAGATCTCCTTCAGAGATGCTGTGCCTGTACCATGGCACGGATGCCTGACTTATTGGTCGGTTCCCACTGTATCGAACGGTTCGACCACGTGCGATATCGGCCTTTCCGCTGGGCATCATCGTGGAAACCGGGTTGCCAAGCGGGTGCCAGCCTCAGCCCACCCCGGCGGATTCGTTGCGGACCGGCCCGATCCGCAGCGCAGTCACCAGCGCCAGTCCCGCGAACACCGTTGCCATCAGGTAGATCGGGGTGAAGGTACCGGACGGGTCGGTGGCCAGGTGCAGGGACGCGAAGATCGCGCCGGCCAGGCCGGTGATCAGGGCATTTCCCAGGCCCTCCGCCACCTGCAGCGACGAGGTATTGCGTCCGATCAACTGGGGCTCGGACAGTTGCATGTTGGACAGCGAGGTGCTGCTGACCAATAGGCCCATGCCCAGCCCTCCGAAGGTGAAGCCGAGGACCACCAGCAGCCAATGCCACTGCAGCGCAGCGGCCACGGCGGTCACCAACAGTCCGATGACCAGGCTGAGCGCACCCAGGTGGATTATCTGGTCGCGGCGGATGCGCAGACCGCGCCACGCCTGGATGACCGAGCCCAGCGTCCAGCCGGTCGAGCCGACCGCCAGGAAGATGCCGGCCTGGCCGAGGGTGAAGCCGTGCATCTCGATCAACAGCAGCGGCACGAAACTTTCGGCGGCGAAGAAAGCTCCGGACGCCAGCCCGCGGGTCAGCATCACCGACGACATGCCGCGGGCCAGCCGCAGGAAGCCGTCGGGCATCAGTTGGGGTAGGCCGAGCAGCAGTACGACGGCCCCGACGATGGCCGCGATGATGCCGGTCGTCCCGAGAACCTGTCCGGCGAACTGTAGGGCTGCGGCGCCGGCTGCTGCCGCAAAGGCCGCCCAGATGGGTACCGGGTTGGTTTCGGGGCGCGGGCCGGCGTCCCGGGTGCGGTGTAGGTGCAGCATCGGGCCGGCGCCGACCGCCATCACCAGCAGCAGGGCCGGCACCATGCCCAGGAAGACCCAGTGCCAACCGAACGTGGTGGTCACCCAGGCGGCCAGCGGCGGGCCGACGAAGCCGGGCAGCATCCAGCAGAACGACAGCATGGTCATCAACCAGGCGCGTTCGGCCTTGCCGTAGGCCTGCGCCACGACGACCATGAAGGACAGGTTCAGCGCGCCGGCGCCGACGCCCTGCACGAAACGCCAGATCAGCAGCCACAGCATGCTCGGCGCGAAACCTGCGCCCAGCAGGCCGACGACGAAGACGCCGACTCCGATCGCCAATGGCAGTACCGGGCCGATCCGGTCGACAATGCGTCCGGCAAGCACGATCGCCAAGACCTGGCCGATGATGAACGCGGTGAACGCCCACGCGTACAACTCGATCCGGCCCAGGTCGGTGGCCGCCTGTGGCATCGCGGTGACCGTGCCGTAGGCCTCGAAGGCAACGGCCAGCGCGCCGCCAAGCAGACTGATGGTGAGCGCTGTTTGGCGACCGCGGTGCTCCTGGGGGGCGTCCGGCTGGGTCACCGGACCACTGTGGCACGGCGCTGATTACGTGCCAAACTGGACGGCATGAGTCAACTGGCACCCGGTTCGCAGACCATCACCGAGCGGCGCGTCGAGGAACGCTACGAGGAAGGTGACGAGGAGCGCTTCAGCCACTACGTCTCCAAGGCGAAGCTGACCGAGGCGCAGGTGATGGGCACCCCGGTGGTCGCACTGTGCGGCAAGGTCTGGGTGCCGACCCGCAACCCGGAACGTTTCCCCGTGTGCCCGCAGTGCCGGGAGATTTGGGAGAGCCTGCAGCCGGGCGGCAAGGGTCCGGGCCGCAAGTAGGGCTCAGAAGCAGGTTTCGATCTCGTCGACGACGACGCCATCGCGCAGCAGCGGGATCGTGCGCCACTTGTCGAAGACGGTGCACGGGTGGGACAACCCCAGCCGGACGTACTCCCCCACTGCCAGCGGATCCGCGGCGTCCAGCCGGACGAAGGCGTGCTGGTCGTTGAGCGCGAACACCTCGGCACCGACGATTTCGCGTCCAGGCCCGCCCAGACTCGGAGAGGCGAACTGCGGCATCGGGAACCCCGAGTCGAAGGAGACGTCGCGGCGCCCGGCGTCCAGCAGCGCGAGTGTGGGTTCTGGACGCGACAGCACCCGGGCCCAGACGTGCATCGCAGAAACCAGTCGGTCGGCGAACGGCGAGTTGAGCGCATAGACCCCGTCGTCGTGGGTGATGTAGGAGCCGGATCGCACCACCACCGCCACCCCTTGGGCGGCCAACTCGCCGAGTTCGTCGGCGACCAGGTCTGGATAGAGGCTGCCGCCGGCCGTGATGACCGGCTGCGCCTCGGCCAGCAGGCCCGCGTCGAGCAGTTCGGTGAGCAGGGCGCGCATGGCGCGCAGGTATGCGCGCACCACGGCCAGCGACTCGGGGCTCCGATCGTGTGCCAGGGCGCCCTCGTAGCCACCCACCCCCCGCAGCCGCAGCCGGGGGGACGCAGCGATCTCCCGGGCCACCGTCATCGCCTCGGCGATCGTGCGGGCACCGGTTCGGGCACCCGGCCAACCGAGTTCGACCAGCACGTCCCACGCGGGACCGTCAGCAGACAGGGCCTGATCCATCACCTGGACGCCGGCGACCGAGTCCACCCAACTGAGCACCTCGTGGCCCTGCGCCGAGCGCAGCGCGGGTGCGTCCAGCAACGTGTTGCCGACCACGACAGGCTCGATGCCATGGTCGAGTGCCACCTGCAACTGGTGCGCGTTGGCGACCGTGATCGCCCAGGCGCCCGCGTCCAGTTGGCGGCGCCAGAGCTTCGGGGCCATCGTGGTCTTGCCATGCGGCGCCAGCAGGACGCCGTGGGCGCGCGCCCAGTCGGCCATGAAGGTGATGTTGCTGCTCAGTGCCTGGTCGTCGAGCACCATCAGCGGGGTGCTGCGGTCGGCGAGCGGGGTCCAGGTGCGGTCAACGGCCATGCCCAAGTGTGACATCGCTGCCCGCTACCCTGTGCGGCATGGGTGCGAACGGGGTGATCAGGCTGGTGCAGGCGGCCATCTTCCCGATCCTGGCGGTCGTGCTGGCGGTGGCCGGCTGGGTGGGTCTTCGCCCCGCGGCACCGGATCCGATCACCGAGTGGCTGCCGCCGGACGCGAGTGTCAGCTGGGTGAGCATGGACGGGCAGCTGTACAGCCTGCAGCAAGGGCCGGTGGCCAAGAACGGGACGACGGTGGCGCCCGACGTCGCCCTCGGATTGACCGGCGGGCAGCTGTGGCGGGTGGAACTCAACGAAGCGGCTGGCCGGACGACGACCGATGACCGGCTGGTCGCCCTGACGTTCGCGGTCGACGACAGCATCCGGCTGGCCGGCGTGGAGATGACCTTTGGCTATCTTGCCTTGTCACCGCAGGTACCGGTGCTGTCGTCCGGGCTGTTGGCCGGTGGCGGGTACGCGTCCGACGTCGAAGTGACGCTGCGCGACGATGACCGGACGAAGTCCACGGTGCCGGCGCGGGTCCGCGTCCAGACGGACCCGGACGGGTGCGCCGAATCACAGTTGGGGCTGACCTTCGGCGCCCTGACCATCGAACTGATCACCACCTGGTGCCCCCAACAAGGCCTGACCGGTTTCACCTTCCTGCAGGCCGGCGAGGGGTCGCCGACCGAACCAGCGGAGGCACCCGTCGTCCAGCCGGTCAGGATGCCCGCCGAGCCGGCCTGGCCCGATGGGACGATCCACGGCCGCGCCGACCAGATCGACACCCGGGCACTCAGCGGCTCCACCAGCCTCTGGTTGAGCGAGCCGTCGGCCGTCGTGGCGCGGGCGGACGGCGTGCTGTTGCAGGCGATCGCAGAATCCGTGATCGCCACCCGCTTGCAGGCAGGCGAGCAGGAGGTCGTCGCAGACGTGCTGTGGCGCCTTGGTGGGGCGGGGCCGATCGTCGGTCTCGCCACCAGCGATACCATGACCTTCGCAGCCGACGCTGCTGGATACCTGACGGCAGCCACCGCCGCCGGCGGCATCGTCTGGCGCGTCCGGTTGCCCGACGCTGCCGACGCGGTCGTTGCGCGGGACGGGCTGGCATTCGTGCACACCGTCGACGGTGTCCTGTTGGCGGTGGATGCGTACAACGGCGATGTGCGCTGGCGCAGCCAGGTGGGCCCGCTCACCTCGCCCCGCGCGCTGGCGGTGTCAGCCGAGGTACTCGCGCTGGCCACCTTTGATTCGGTGCTGGCCTTCGAACCCGACACTGGACTCGAACTGTTCACCTGGACCGGCCTGGCCCCTGTTGGTTGGTCTGGTGCTGGTGACCCTGCTGCAATTCATGCTCGCCAGCGTGGTGCAGGCCGGCATCCTGGCCACCCTGCTGGACATCTCGACCAGCATCGGCACCGGAGAGATCGGCACCGCCCTGTTGCTGGGCGGCTGGGCACTGATTGCCGCCGATGCGGAGGCGCCCCGCCGCACGCTGCCGGCACCGCCACCTGTGTGGCCAGCACCGTCCGGAGCGCCCACGATTCCGGCATCGGCCTGGCCGGCACCGTCCGGGCCACCCGTACTCCCGGTCTGAGGGGCCCTCAGCCCGGCAGCGGCGTGATGGTCACTTCCTGGGCCTTGGCTGCCAGCCAGACCGGCATCTCCGGACGCAGCCCCATCGCGGCCGCTGATGCGGCCGTGACGTCCGCCGCCAGGCTGATTGGCCCCACATCGGCCCGGACCCGAATGCCGTTGGGCATGGTTTCCAGCGCCCGGATGGTGGCCGCCCAGACATTGCGCGCGCTGGTCTGCGGAGCGGTCAGGGCCACCGTAATGGCGGCCGGCCGCAGCGTGGCCAGCGCTCGTCCGCCGGTGTACTGGTCATCGTCGGCGATGCCGTGCACCACCAGGTCACCGGCCGTCAGGGTGCTGGCATCCAGCAGGGCGCCGCGGATGATGTTGACGTCGGCCAGCCGGGCACCGAAGGCGGACGAGGGCCTGGCCAGCACCTCGGCCACCGGTCCCTGCTCGACGATGCGTCCAGCCTCGATCACCGCCAACTGATCGGCCAGCGCGACGATGTCGAGCAGGTCGTGACTGACCAGGACGGTCGTCCGCCCGGTCAGCGTCTCGGCCAGCAGTCGACGCAGGCCAGCCGCCACGTGCACGTCCAGGGCCGACGTTGGCTCGTCGAGCAGTAGTGCCTCCGGGTCTGCGGCCAGGGTGCGAGCCAGCGCCACGCGCTGGGCCTGTCCCCCGGACAGGGTGCCGGGCCGGCGTCCAGCAAGCTCGGTCAGTGCCAGTCGATCCAGCCACTGGTTGGCCTGCTCGAGCGCTGCTGCGCGTCCCAGCCCTCGGCTGCGGGGCCCAAAGGCGACGTTGTCGAGCACCGACAGGTGACCGAAGAGCAGGCCACTTTGGGCGAGCCAGCCGATGCGACGGCGGTGTACCGGCACCTGCACTCCGGCGGCGGTGTCGGTGAGCACGCGCTCCCCCAGCCGCACCACGCCATGGTCTGGACGCAGCAGGCCGGCCGCCACCTGCAGCAACGTCGACTTGCCGGCGGCATTGGGGCCGACCACCGCCAGCGTCTGGCCTTCGGGCACCTCCACCTCGGCGACGACGTCACGCTGGGTGACCTCGGCCCGGACGATCAACCCGCTCATCGATCCTGCCCCCGACCGTAGATCGTGCCGACGATGACGGCTGCGGCAACCACCAACAGCAGCGAGAGCGCCACTGCAGCGTCCGGATCGACTTCACGCTGCAGGTAGATCTCCAGCGGCAGCGTCCGGGTGACGCCCTGCAGGCTGCCGGCGAAGGTCAGGGTGGCACCGAACTCACCGATCGCGCGGGCGAAGGCCAGCACTGATCCAGAGACGAGCGCCGGGCCCACTGTGGGCAGGGTGACCTTCAGGAAGACCCGGGTCGGGTGGGCACCGAGGGTTGCCGCCATGGACTCCAGGTCGGAGTTGATCGAGCGCAGGGCGCCTTCCAGGCTGATCACCAGGAACGGCAGCGCGACGAAGACCTGGGCCATCACGACGGCGACAGTGGTGAAGGCGATCTGGATGCCGAACCAGGCGTCCAGGTATTGACCCAGCAGGCCGCGTCGCCCGAAGACCTGCAGAAGCGCGATGCCACCCACCACCGGCGGCAGGACGAGCGGCAGCAGCACGGCGGTGCGCAGCAGCCGGCGCCCGGGGAACTGGAAGCGCGCGAGGACGACCGCCAACGGCACGCCCACCAGGACGCAGACCAGGGTCGCCACGGTTCCGGTGCGCAGGCTGAGGCCGAGTGCGGCCAGCGACGATTCCGAGGTGATCAGGGCCCCGAACTCGGGCCAGTTGACCTTGGGCACCAGTCCGACCAGTGGCGCCACCACCAGGAACGCCGCGAACCCCGCTGGCACCCACAGCCAGCGGGGTAGGCCGACCCCCGGTTGGTTACGCGTTGATGGTGTTGAACCCGGCATCATTCAGGATCTTCTGCCCCTCTTCGCCGAGCACCATGTCGATGAATGCCTGGGCGGCTTCCGGGTTCTGAGCGGCCTTCAGCGGGCCGATGGGATAGACGTTGGTGACCTCATCGGCCTCGGGGAAATCCACCGCCGTCACGCCGTCGCCCGCGCCCTTGGCATCGGTGCGGTAGACCAGTCCGGCGTCGGCCTCACCAGCGGTGACCTTGCCCAACACGTTGGTTACTGAGGTTTCCTCACTTACCGGGGCCAAAGTGACGCCCGCCAGTTCAGCCACCTTCTGGGTGGCGCCACCACAGGGCACCTGGGGGGCGCAGACCACGATCTTCAAGTCCGGATTCGCGAGATCGGCCAGGCCGGCGATGCCGTGCGGGTTGCCGGGCGCCGTCACGATGGTGAGGTTGTTGGTGACGAACGGCGACGGGGCGCCGTCGATCAGACCGGCATCGGTCGCCTTGGTCATGTTGCGCTCATCAGCGGACGCGAACACGTCGCCGGGGGCGCCGGCGTCCAACTGGGCCACCAGATCGCTCGATCCGGCGAAGACGAACTCGACCTTGACGCCCGGATGCTGCGCCATGAACTCCTCGCCGATGGCGGTGAAGGTCTTGGTCAGTGACGCGGCGGCGTAGACGTTGAGCGTGCCGCTCAGGGCCGGCTCACTGGAGGCCGGTGCCGGACTCGCTGCAGTTGACGGTTCGCTGGCAGCCGTGCCGGCGGGGGCGTCCGAGGACGTAGCCGAACCGGCGGGCGCCTCGGTCTGCCCCCCGCAGCCGGCCAACAGGAGCAGGCCGCACAGCAGGGCGGTAATTCGACGGATCATTTCGCGTCCTCCGGGGTTTCGATGATGACGTTGGTCGACTTGACGACGGCGACCGCCAGGCTGCCGGGCGCCAGGCCGAGTTCGCGCACAGAGTCGGCACTGATCAACGAGGTGAGGGTGAATGGCCCACAGCGCATCTTCACCTGACCCATCACGCCGTCGGTCTTCACCTCGGTGACCAACCCGATCAACCGGTTGCGCGCCGAGACCTTGGAGCCGAACGTCTCCTCGTGGGCGCTGGGTTGGGCGGCGGCGTAGGTCGCGAGCGCGGCGCCGTCGATCACCTTGCGGGACTGGTCGTCCAGGTGGACGGGCAGTTTGCCGGCATCGGCCAGGCGACGCACGGTGTCATCGCTGGTGCCGAGCAGGGCGGCGGCCTCTGCGATGCGGTAGTCAACCATGACGTTGATCTAACCACGCATTCGCGGATAAGTCACGTCAATCTATCCGCAACTGCGGATAGATGTCTGACCGAAGTGGCCCCCGCACAGGATTGGGGTAATCCGTTGTTGGTCTACCAACGCTGGGTTACCCCAATCTGCTTGCAGCGCCGGCAGGGGGTGATCGGCCCGGGCCAACCAGAGCGCATCAGCATGGTGGCCACCTGCCTGGCAACCTCGCAAGGACGCCGCGTGCAGTCGTCGTAGCCGAATCGCAGCGTCTCGAGCCCGGCCAGGGCGTGCCGGTTGTCCCGGCCCATGTCCCGAAAGGCCCCGCAACCGACATGGCCAGCGCGGCCATCCAGTTCCACCACCAGCAGTCCGTACCGCACATCGGTGCGATCGCGTCCGTCGAAGAACTGGCGGGCACCCTTCGGCAGGCCGTGGGCCCGCTCCACGTCACGGGCATAGATGTGCTCCAGTTCGCTGTGGATCCCCTCCCGGGTGCGACCGAGCAGCGCCTCAATTACCCTTCGATCGGCCAGTCGAGGCCTGGCGTCCGCGGCCCGCAGTATCGCGGGCAGGGAGATCCGCAGGTGGCTGGCGTCCGCGAGGATTGCGGCGCGTCGATCCGGGTGTGCCACGCAGAGGTCGAGCACTGTCTCGGGGGCCGCCTTCCTGAGTGGGTCACCGACTGCAACGATCGGCAAGCGCGTCCGACGGAAGACCCACGGCCCCTCGCTGTGCACGCGGCGGAGATGTGGCACCTCGACGACGAGGCGCCCGGGCGGTTGCGCCACCAGTCGCCACAGGTACCCGGCGGCATCATCGGCCAGTGCCGCGTCATCGCCCCCAATCAACACCCCGGCCCAGGCATCGGCCAGCCAGACGTTGGGCCCGTTGTGCGTCAAGTAGACCGATTGGGCCAGCCGCCGCCACTGACCAGTGCTCACCAGCCTGCGCAGCAGCGCAAGGCTCAGGCCGAGGCCTTGACATTGCTCCCAGGTCACCACGCCACTTTGGGCCGCGGCCAGCCTCGCCAGGGGTTCGGGAATCTCTTTTCGCGGGATCACGCCCAGATGATTCTCAGCGGCGCGCCGGATCCTTCAGGTCGACAACACCCTGTGGATAACTCAACGGGGTAATCCGTTGTTGGTCTACCAACGCTGGGTTACCCCAATCGCTCAGTAACGGTAGCTCTCCGGCTTGTAGGGCCCTTCAACCGGGACGCCGAGGTAGTCGGCCTGCTTGCTGGTCAACTCGGTGAGCCGGACGCCCAGCGCCGCCAGGTGCAGCCGGGCCACCTCTTCATCCAGATGCTTGGGCAGCACATGCACGCCGAGCGGGTACGCGTCCCGGTTCACGAACAGCTCCATCTGGGCGAGCACCTGGTTGGTGAACGAGTTGCTCATCACGAAACTGGGGTGCCCGGTCGCGTTGCCGAGGTTGAGCAGCCTGCCCTCCGACAGCACCAGCACTCCGTGGCCGTCGGGGAACCGCCACAGATCCACCTGCGGCTTGATCTGCTCCCGCACCACGCCCGGCCAGCGCTCCAGCCCGGCCATGTCGATCTCGTTGTCGAAGTGGCCGATGTTGCCGACCACGGCCTGATGCTTCATCCGACTGATCTGCTCGGCGCTGATCACATCGCAGCAGCCGGTGGCGGTGACGAAGATGTCCGCAGTGGCGACAACGTCGTCCAGTTGCACCACCTGGTAGCCATCCATCGCCGCCTGCAGCGCGCAGATCGGATCGACCTCGGTGATCAGCACGCGGGCGCCCTGGCCGCGCAGCGATTCGGCGCAGCCCTTGCCCACATCGCCGTAGCCACAGACCACTGCGGTCTTGCCGCCGATCAACACGTCGGTGGCGCGGTTGATGCCGTCGATCAGCGAGTGCCGACAGCCATAGATGTTGTCGAACTTCGACTTGGTGACCGAGTCGTTCACATTGATCGCCGGGAACCGCAGTTCACCGTCGCGCGCCATCTGCACCAGCCGGTGCACACCGGTGGTCGTCTCCTCCGTCACGCCCAGCAGGTTCGCCGCGATCTGTTCCCAGTCGACGTCCGTGGTGTTCCGCAGCTGGTCCAGGATGACCGCGTACTCGTGCGAGTCCCCTTCGGCGGGTTGCGGCACGTCGCGTCCGAAGAGCGCACCCTTGTGCACCAGCAGCGTCGCGTCCCCACCGTCGTCCAGGATCATCGTCGGGGTCTGGCCATCCGGCCAACGGAAGATCTCGGTGGTGCATTCCCAGTACTCGGGCAGCGTCTCGCCCTTCCAGGCGAAGACCGGAATGCCGGCAGCGGCGATCGCGGCCGCGGCATGGTCCTGGGTCGAGAAGATATTGCAGGACGCCCAGCGCACCTGCGCTCCCAGCGCCACCAGGGTCTCGATCAGCACGGCGGTCTGCACGGTCATGTGCAGCGAGCCGGAGATCCGGGCGCCGGCCAGCGGCTTGGACGCGCCGTAGCGTTCCCGCATCGCCATCAGGCCGGGCATTTCATGCTCGGCGAGGGTGATTTCCCGGCGGCCGAAGTCGGCCAGCCCGATGTCTGCGACGCGATAATCCATGCAGTGCAGCCTAGTGCAGGCCACTCACTCCACCAGACCAGGCGTTGCGGCCAACCCGACCGCCAAGTAGCTCGCGCCGTAGAGCCCGCGCAGCAGCAACGTCACGTACCGGTCCACCGCGGACCCCGATCCGGCGTTGACCTCGCAGACCCGGACGCCGGCCCGTTCCGCCTCTGCCCGCAGCAGCCGACCCTGGACGGCCCCGGCGTCGCCGGACTGCTCATCGTCCAGCAGCACCAGCACCGGACGTCGTTGCTCGACATCGGTGAAGGGGTCCGCGAACGGGTCACGGGGGTGGACGTGCCGCAGCACCTGACGCAGTTCCTCGGCGTCGGCGGCCAATGCATGCCGGCCGGAGTAGAAGCGAATGGCATCGGCGATCCGGCGGGACGCCCGCGCCGCCAGCACGCTGCCGCCCCAGATCAGCGGGTCGGCATCGCCCAACCCGCAGGCCAGGTACTTCGCCGGGTTCTGGGACAGGTCGCGGTGCGGACTGGACTCCTCGGCCACCATATCGGCAGCCTCTGCGGCATGCTCGGCGTTGACCGCCGGGCCGAGTCCGAAGCGGTGCAGCAGCGACAGCACGACGACGGCGGCCGCGCTCGCGTCCTGGGACCTGGTCGGCACGCGCAGGGCGTTCCCGCCGACCACTCGCGCGAGTTCCGAGTCGCTGGGGGCGGCCAGCAGCACCAGGCATCCCCGACGCCGGGCCTCGGTGACGGTGGCCAGCAGGGCGCTGCTGTCGCCGGCCTGGTCATGGCTGGCCAGCACCACCACCAGGTCAAGCGGACCAGCCCAACCTGGCAGCCCGGCCAACGGCCAGGCGACCAGCGGCACCGGGCAGACCGGCTCGAGCACGGCGCGAACCAGGCGTGCCTCGGCACCGGTCACCACGACGCCGCGCGGTTGCATGACGAGTTCACCGGGCGAGGTGACATCGGTGGTCTCGATCCTGATCCGGGCACCAGCGCCGGCCAGGTGGCGCAGTTGGGCGTCGTAGGCAGCGAGCACTTCAGGGTCGTCGAGGCGAGCCTCGTCGAACTCGATGGCCATCACGCGCTACCGGGTGCGTCGGGCCTGGTCGACCAGCAGGATGGGAATGCCGTCGCGCACCGGATAGGCCAGGGCGCAGTCGGCGTTCACGCAGACCAACTCGGCGGCGTCGTAGTCGACGGCGAAGGCGCTGTGGCAGGCGGGGCAGGCAGCGATGTCGAGGAACTGTCTGGTCAGGCCGAGTTCATCGATCCCGTCATCGGTCATCGGTTTCTCCTGGGTTGTCGGTGTCGAGTTGGGGGATCAACTCGCGCAGGTAGTCGATCGTGTCGTGCGGCCCGGTCACGGCGTGGCTCGCCACGCCGAGCGCGAGCACCGGAAAGTCGTTGCCACCGGGCATCAGCCGGTCCCCGACGAAGAGCATGTCGGACAATTCGATGCCGGTCTGCTGAGCCAGCGCGCTGATGCCGTAGGCCTTGTCGATGCCCTGCCGGGTGATGTCGATGGACGTTGATCCGCCCGCCCGCACCTCCAGATCGGGCAGCAGGTCGGCGACCGCGGCCCGCAGCCGCTCCCGCTTGCTGCCGTCGGGGTCCCACACCTTCTTGTCCGCGACCCGGGCCTGTTGGCCCAGCGCCGAGAAGGTGATCTGGGAACCCCGATCCTCGATGCGAGCTCCCCGGACGTGATCGTCCGGCTCCCACAGGTCGAGTTCGACGGCAGCGGTGTGCAATGCCTGGCTGGCCCGCTGCTTCTCGTCCTCGCTCAGGTCATGGGCGTAAACCTCGACCCATTCGCCGTTACGGTGCCGCAGGTAGCGCGTCCCGCAGGTCGGCATCAGGTGCAACTCGGCCAACTGCGTCCGGGATGGCAACTGGTCCAGCACCTGGCTGGCGAACTGCTCGTACCGACCACCGGAGATGATGCAGACCGGACGCACCTCCAACAGATCGGCCAGCACGTCGGCCATCTCCGGCTCGAGGGGCGACTTCGATTCGGCGAGGGTGTCGTCCAGGTCGAAGGCCACCATGCGGATTCGGTTCACCGCACCAGCCTAGCGAGCCGGACGATCGCCTACTGTGACGAGCCGGCGTCGGCGATGACGCGCAGGTGACCTCGGCGGGCCAACTCCACCACCGAGGACGGATCCGGGCTGGCGGCGATGGGTGCGATCGGGCCGTCGGCGAAACCGATCTCCCGGACGGCGTTGGCCAGCGCGAGCAGGTCGTCGTCGTCGGGTTCGGGCAGGCCGGCGTCCGGATCGGTGAGCCGGATGACCTCCCAGCCGACCGGGGCAGACATGCTGGACGAATGGGCGGCGCATAGGTCGTAGCAGCCCGGCACGGTCTGCAGGGCGAGCGGGCCGAGCACCGCGGTGGAGTCGGCGTAGACGTAGGTGAGCGTCGCCACCGCCCTGCTCCGGCATCCGGTTCGGGTGCACTGCCTGTTCATCACCCCATCAAGGTATCCGGGCGGGCGAGGAGACTGCGGCATTGAGGCCGTCGGGCGGCCCGTGTCTCAACTGCGGCATTAGAGTCGAGCCCATGAGCAACAGGCGTGATCGGCACGGCCGCGGAATCCGTGGTCCGCTCTCGCTGCCGAACCCGCTGACCCGCTCGGCGGTGCGGGTGCCGTCCCGGCTCAGCCCGGCGGAGTTCTTCATCGAGGCGATGTCGGAGTCGGTGCAGCGACTGATGACCACCTGCCCGGACGCGCTGGCTGCGGTCGACATCGGCGTCGAGGACGTGCCCAGCGGCGCCTTCGACTGGGCCAGCCTCGACCGCGTCCCGCTGGCCGCGGCGGTGGACGCGACCTACTCGCGTCCGGCAAGGATCGTCATCTTCCGCCGCCCACTGGAGCGCCGGGCCACCGACCGCGAGGACCTGCGCGACCTGGTACACGTCACTTTGGTGGAGCAGTTGTCCGCGCTGACCGGACGGTCGATGCGCGACCTCGACCCCGAGGTCGACGACGACTTCTGAGCCGGACTCAGCGACCCAGCACCGGGTCGACCTCCATCGGCATCGACGCCTGCGGTCGGGCTGCGGCGTGCAGCACGACCACCGCGATGCCCGAACGATCCGGCACGGTCAGCAACAGGGCGCCCGCGATCGGGCCGGTCGCCTCGACGCGCGCCTGCGCCGCGCCCGCGGGGATCTCGATGGACGCGATCGCGCCCGGGCCGATCGTCCGGTTCGCCGGTGCCTGGCCTGTGCCCCAATTGATCACCGCGAGCACCTCGCCCGAACCGGGGTTGGCCAACTGCAGCAGACCGGGGCCGGGCACGACGCTGACCAGGTCCTGGGCAGCCACCGAATCGTCGGCCAGCACGCCCGGTTCGATGGCGAAGTCATCGGCCACCTGCACCACCGCGGTCGCCGCGAACGAGTCCCGGGCAGTGATGACCAGCGCCATCGGGCTGCCGGCGATCAGCGAGGTGAGGTCCAGCGAGACCGTGCGCTGGGCGTCCAGGGCGTAGCCCTCGTAGCCCTCCAGGACGTAGCGGCCGGCCTCGCTGACGGCCTCGATCTTCACCACGTTGCGGCTGGTGCCCGGGTTGGTGAGCAGCAACTTGGTGCTGCTGGGGTCCGACGGCAGCGCCGGGATCACCACGGCGGTGCCCTGCGCCGTGCCCGCCGCGAAGTCACCGCCGGTCGGCCGCGAGACCTGGCCGACCGCGAGCACGCGTCCGACGCTGCTGCGGATCCGGGCGCCCAGCGCATCAGTGCCCTGGGCATGACTGCTCAACTCAACCGCGATCTGCGAGTTACCGGGCACCGTGAGGCCACGCAGCCCGTCCCCGGTGATCTCGCCCTCGGGGCCGCTGAGTGTTACGTCGACCAAGGCATCATCGGGTTCGGGGTTGATGATGGTCAGCCGGGCGTCCACCCCACCCGGGAGTTGCACGTACTGGTCGGCCTGCGGTGCGCGGCAGGTCCCCCACCACAGTTGGGTGTCGGTGCTGACGATGTGACCGCCGGAGACGCTGGCCTGCGGCAGGGTCGGGCTGATCACGCTGGGCGCCGTGCGATCGGGCAGCCAGAGTCGGCCCGCCTGCTCGGTTGACCTGCGCTCGCCGACGATCCGGACGCCGATGTCGCCCTCGGAACTGGCCGCCACCAGGGTGCCGGGTGCCAGGTCGGTGACCGGGCAGGTTCGGCTGATGGCGGTGACCAGCGGCACGGTGTCGGGCAGCGGAGCGTCCTGGGGCGGTAGCGCGCCGACGCCGAAACTGAGCGCCAGGCTCGCGGCCGCGCCGGCCGCAACCCCGACCAGCCACCGGCGGCGACGACGCTGATCCGGCGTGAGTTCCTGGACGGGTGCCTTCGGCTTGCTGGCTGGGGTGGACGCAGCAGGCTTGGTCTGCGCCGGGGCCTTGGCCTCGGCCTGTTTCCCGGCCTGCTCGGCGGACTCTGGGGCGGCCTGGGGGGCCTCGGTCACCGGCTCCGGTTCGGGCTGCACGTCTTCGGCCGGTAGGGCGCGACTGGCCCGGCGTGGCTGCAGGTCGACCTCGGCAAGGTCCATTTCCTCAGGTTCATCGCCCTCGGCAGCGGCGCGGGACGCTCGGCGTGGCGCGGCGACTTCCTGGTCGTCGTCCAGCCACAGTCCACGCCGAATGGCGCTCATCTCGACTTCGGTCTCGTCGGAGAAGGGGCCGATCGGCTCGGGCTCGGGCATGCGGCGTCGTGGGCTCATGACCTGCTCCCCCCTCGACCGCGCGGTGTGCCGGCCAGCGCCCGGCGAGGCGCCTGCGACTTCTGGACGGTGGGTGCCGCCAACACCAAGAGCAGCAGGACCATGACGGTCTGCCAGACGACCCCGAAGACATCGGTGCCGAGGCGGTAGCTGAGTTCACCGGTGCGTCCTTCGGTGGCCCAGGCCTGCCGCCAATCGCCGGAATCGGCGACCGGCAGCGGCTGTCCATCGATCTCCGCATACCAATCCGGATCGATCGGTGAGCTGAGCACGATCATTGCGTCCGGGTCGTCATCGTTCACCCGGCCGTCGAGGATGCCCTGCTCGCCGTCCCCGGTGCGCAGCAGCGCTCGGCTCGGCTGCGTGGTCACGGTGAAGACCACGGTTTCGGCGTCCACCGTCGCCATCCCCAACTGCGGGGCGGACGACAGCTGGGTGAGCGCGTCCGGGGTGGCGCCGCGCAGCCAGACGTGTCCGATGCCCAACGTCCTGAGCCGAGCGGCCAGGTCGTCGGACGGCTGCCCCTGCGCGAACTGCTGGGCGGCCTGACGCAGCAGGTCGGCGGCCTGCTCGTCGGTGGAAAGCAGCGGCGTCTCGGCGTCCCCCCACGTGGGGCTGGAGGCCGAAGCCGTGTTGAAGTGCGCGGTGCCACTCGACAGGTCCACCAGCAGGGTGCGGGTGGCGCGCGTCGAGTCCTGCACCCCGGTGACGTAGCTGGGCAGCACGGACGCGCCGCGGCTCAGCAGTTCGGTGCCCCCGACGACCCACCAGGCGGCGCAGGCGATCAATGCCACAGCGGCCGCCATCCCCAACAGGCCGCGTTCCCGCAGCAGGCGGGCCCGATCGGCGAGATCATCCGCGGAGTCGTCCACCAGCCGCTCCGGTCGGCGACCGATGCCATGGGCAGCCAGCGCCAGGAGGCCGAACAGGCCAACCAAGAGCCAACCGGTCGGCTCCAGCCGGACGCCCACGCCGGCGACATCGACCACGAAGCGCGAGGCCAGCACCGCGATCACCGGTGGGACCAGGGCAACCACCAACAACGCGATGCGGGTGAAGGCGTCCAGTTGCCGGGAGCGCACCGCGCCGACCAGACCGACCAGCCAGAGCAGGCCGATGGCCACCGCGCTCCACCACAGCGGTGTCGCCGGCAGGTGCGCGGCCCCAAGCAGCACGTCGATCGCGTCCGGGGCGGTACCCGCGAGCATCGTCGCCGGATCGGCACCCACCAACAGACGACCGGGATCGGCCAGCAGCCGGGGAGCCCAGGGCGCCAACAGCACCGCCGGGCCCAGCAGGGCCAGCACGCCGCCCCGAATGTCTCGACGACGGATCGCCATCACGACGGCGATCACCAGACCCACCGGCAGGGCCAGCGGCATCGAGGCGCCCAGCACCGCGATCAGCAGCGCCACCATCGCCGGCGCCCGCAGGCCCTCGGCACCTGAGGTCGGCGCCAGGCTCCAGCGGCGCAGCACGATGCCCAGCAGGGGCAGTCCGATCGCCAACGCGGTGAGGTCGAGTGAGCCCCGTCCCGTGACACCGACCAAGGGCAGCAGGACGCCCCACAGGCAGGCCAGCACCGGCGTCCACCAGCCCGGACCGCTGATCGGGTGCAGGAAGCGGAAGGCTGCCCATGCGGCCAGCGCAGGGCCACCGAGCAGCAGGACCGATGCCCACCAGTCGGGCTGGCCCAGGGTCAGGGTCGAGCCCAATGCCATCAGGCCGGTCCACGGCGCATTCGAGCCTGCCATCCCGGGATCTGCCTGCGCCCAGTTGGCCCAGGCCACCGGCAGGGATGCCGGCGCGGGCAGCAGGGCGGGGCCGGCGAGCAAGCCGAATCGCAGCAGTTCGCGGCTGGCCACCAGCGAGCCGACCAGCATCACCAGCATGCCGATGATGGCCGGGCTCAGCAGTCGGGCGCGACGCCGCCCACCGGCGAAATCGTCACCGGTCAGCTCGTCGATCATGCCGCCGTCGTCGTCCTCGATCAGGTCGTAGTACTGATCGCTGATGGACGCGGCGATGCGCTCGAAGAAGCGCCGGACCCCCCAGCCGCGATCGGGCAGCAGCCCGGCCGGGACCTTGTCGACTCCGGCTGCGCTGTACTTGGCCGCGGTCTGCAGCAGGCTGTTCCGGTTCTTGCGGACCTGGGCAGCCGCCCGCAGCTGGCCGGCCGCCAACCGTGGCGACTTGCCGGCCAGGTAGCCGAGCGCCGATCCCACCGACTGGGCGCTCAGCCGGGCGATCGTGCGGCCTGGCTTGTCGGAGTGCATCACAACCAGCGACATGCCGGCGGCGAGGTCGGCCTGGGCCGAATCTGGCGCCAGCACGCTGTTGCGCAGCCCGACACGTCCAGCCTCGACATGGCGCAGCGAGGCATGCGGAGCGGTCCGGACCAGCAGGCCCGAGGCATTGGCCCGCCAACCGAGGTCGACCCCGTCCCGGAACAACGGAATCGCCGGATCGAAGCCGCCGAGTTGGCGCCAGGCGTCCATCGTGATCAGGATGCCGGCGGTGGATGAGCCGAGCACTCGGGCCGGTTCGAGTTGGTGCTGGTCGATGTCGCCGGGATCGACGCTGGGCACCCGTGCCCCCGAGGGCGCCACCGACTCCCCGGCCGCACTCATCTGGTCGGGATGGTTGCGTCGCTTCGGGTGTAGCAGTTTGGGGACCAGGATCGCGGGCCGCTTGCCATCGACGGCCTCGATCTGGCTCGCCCGCAGCAGTTCGCTGAGCGCGCGGCGCGAGGGTGCGGAGTCGTCGTGCAGCAGCCAGAGGAAGTCGGGTTGAAAGTCGTCATCGATGCCCTGTTCGAGGGCCAGCGCCACATTCGCCCCGAACCCCTCCTCTGCGCGACCGTCCAGGACGGCGTGGAAAAGCCCGTCGTGCAGGCCCTTGTCCAGCAATTCGCGGGTGCCATCGGTTGAGCCGGCATCGACGGCGATGAGTCGACCGGGTTGGACGTCCATCCGGGCCAGCGAGACCAGCGTCCGGGCAAGCCAAGGGTCGCCGTTGTGCGCGACCAACACCGCGATCACGTCGCTGGCGTCTACTTGTTCAGGGGCGTCCTCAGACTCTTCCTGAGCCCAAGCCCACATGTCTTCTGGCCGGTCCATCACCCACGAAGACTACCCGGCCGCTGCGAGTCAGACTGCGCGCTTCTTGAGCTTGCGACGCTCCCGCTCGGACAATCCGCCCCAGATACCGAAGCGTTCGTCATTGGCCAGGGCATAGTCAAGGCATTCTGAGCGGACGTCGCAGCTCAGGCAGACACGCTTGGCCTCTCGGGTGGAGCCACCCTTCTCGGGGAAGAATGCCTCGGGATCGGTTTGGGCGCACAGCGCTTGCTCCTGCCACGCCAGAGCACCCTCATCAGTGAAGTCGACGAGCGCCAGCAGTGCCTGCATTGGCTCTCCTTCCGATATCCCGCCACCCCCATGGGGAAACCTACAGTGTTGAAATTACACCCCTGTAGTTCCCCGCGTGTCAAGTTGTCGAAAGTAGTCGGAAATGCTAAATCGACGGATCCTCGGGACGCGGTGCGGGTGTCCAGTCGGGTGTGCGTCGCGGCTGGGCCGAAGGCTGCTCGGGGACCGCCGGGCCAGAAGCCTGACCCTGGGCCGCCTGTTCGGCCGTGGTCCAGGGTAGGTCGGCCGGCGCGATGCCACCTCGGGACCACGTTTGCCGCTTCGGGGGAGCCGGCGGCTCTTCGGCCGGCGGTTGACCCGCCGTCGGGTCGGACGGTTGATCGGCCGGCTGGTCGGGCGATCCGGGAGTCGGGGCCTCGATGGCGGCTCGCGCCGGTTGACCGCTGGTCAGCGCGCCGGTGGCGGCGTCCCCGGCCCGCGTCCATTGGAGGCCCACGGCCTGCTGGGGGTTCCAGACGGGCGGGGTACCGGCTTCCAGTCCGGCCGCTGCGCCTGTCGACGCCAGGCGGAGTTGCTCCTCCTCGCCAAGGCCACGGATTCGCCACAACACGTAGCCGCAAGCGGCCATCGCCACGATCTCGATGAAGCCGCCGATGGCGGCCAGGGTGGTGCCGAGGGTGAATCCGCTGAACAACCCGATCAGCCAAAAGGCGAAGCCAACGATGGTGGCGACACTGACGGCGATCGCGGCCGCGCTGATCAACTGATGTGCCTTGAGCACAGCCGGACGGACCAGCACGCAGGCCAGGGCCAACGCCACCACGGCGAACACCCAGACCAGCGAGACCGAACTCGCACCGGCCATCTGCGCCGAAGCGGTCAGTGATTGACCGCGATTGAGCAGCACCCCGAAGTAGCCGAGGGCCAGCGCCACGTAGAAGCCGACCACCACGAGCGCGGCGATCAGCGCCGGGCCACGCAAGCGCTTGGCGAAATCGATCATTGGACTCCCCCGTCCGTCAGGCCAATTCGGCCGAGATCTCAGCGGCAACCTGGTCCGCGACTGCCCGCACCTGCTGCGAGGCGGCCAGCGTCCCCACCAGGGTGGCGCTGGGGGTGCGCACCACAACCATGTCCTGCAGGCCGATCACCGCCAGCGCCGAATCGGGCTGAGTGTTGATCAGCAGGTTGCCCGATGACGAGTTGACAACGACCGATCCGACCACAGCGTTGCCTTCGGCGTCGCGGTCCAGCACCTCGTGCAGCGCCTGGAAACTGCCCACGTCCGCCCAGTCAATGTCCAGGGCCACCGCCACGACGTGTGCCGACCCCTCGCCACGCGAGACGGGTTCCATGACGGCATAGTCCACCGAGATCTTGACCAGCGCCGGATAGATCTCGGCCAGCCGCTCCGGATGGTCCGCCAGTTCGAGCACCTTGGCATGGGTCACCGGCAGCAGGACGCGCAGTTGCTCGAGCAGCGTGCTGGCACGCCAGACGAACATGCCGGCGTTCCACCAGTACTTGCCGCTGGCCAGGTACTGCTCGGCGGTGGCCAGGTCTGGCTTCTCCTTGAACTCTGTCACCCGACTGGCCACCCCGTAGCCGGGCAGGTCCTCGCCACGGGCCAGGTAGCCATAACCGGTGTGTGGGCTGGTGGGCACCACGCCGAAGGTGACCATTGCGTCCGGATCATCGGTCGCGAGCCGAAAACCGTCCTCCAGCGCCTCAGCGAAGGTCTCCTCGGGGGTGATCAGCTGGTCGGCGGAGACGACCGCGATCACTGCGTCCGGGTCGCGCGCCGCCAACACCGCCGCCGACCAGGCCACCGCATTCAGCGAATCGCGCCCTTCGGGCTCGCCGAGCAGGTTCTCGGGAGCCAGTTCGGGCAATTGGGCGGCCACCACGTCCGCGTAGGCGGCGCCGGTGCAGACCAGGATCTGTTCGGCCGCCACCACGCGACGCACGCGGTCGAAGGCGAGTTGCAGCAGGCTGCGTCCTTCGAAGAGCGGCAGCAATTGCTTGGGCTCACCCTGCCGCGACAGCGGCCACAGCCGCTTGCCCGATCCCCCGGCCATGATCACGACGTAGCGCACCCTGCCAATCTAGCCGGGCGGGTGCCCAAGTAGACCCCAGACGTGCGCAGCCGTGGCGCTCACCCTTACGATGTCCGAATGGTCGACCCGATGCCCAGCCGTGCGAGCGGTGATCTGCTTGCCGATTTGGAGCACCGGGTGGCGTCCAACGGCAGCGCGCCGTTGCTGACCTGGTACGACCTCGATCAGGGCTACCGAACTGAGTTGTCAGGCCGCACGTTCGCCAACTGGGTGGACAAGTCCGCCAACCTGCTGGTCTCGATGGACGTCGATGAGTTCCCCCGGGTGGCCAACACCTTGCTGGTCACCCACCCTGGGCATTGGGTCGGGCTGGTCTGGACGATGGCCGCCTGGCAGTTGGGCGGTCAGGTGGTCGCCACTGCGCGCCAGGCGCTGGACAGCACCTACCTACTGGACGCCGCCGTCGTCGGGCCGACCGAGGCCCACCCGGTGCCCGGTGTGGAGACGATCGCCTGCTCCCTGCACCCGCTGGGTGCCGGCTTCGAGATCCGTCCGCACGGGGTCACCGACAACGCCGAGGTGCTGAGCCAACCGGATGTGCATTGGCGGGTGCCGGCGGCGCGTCCGGTCTGTTTTGAGTCCGACCGGACGATCGGCTGGGACGAACTGGCGGCGGTCGCCCCCTCGTCCGAACGCGACCTCGTCGTACCCAACGGCGACGCGTGGCAGACCGTCTGCCGAACCCTGGTCGCCCCTATCCTGGGCGGTGGCTCCACCGTCGTTGTCGTCGGTGGCGACGCGGACCAGGTGGCCTCGGTGGCTGCCCAGGAGCGGGCGCGTCACAACGGGACGGTTCCGCCCGCCCGGTAGCGTGTAGGTCATGACCGACCCCCGGCAAGCCGATCTGGATTGGCTCTACGCTCGCGAGCCCAAGGATCCCAAGCGACCCCGGATCCAGACCGAGCCGTACGACGTCGAGGAGTGGGTCGAACCCGTTTCACCAGCACAAATGCCGCCCGATGCCACCCAGGCGGACGCCGAGTCGGTGGTGCAGATCCAGCGTCCGAGCGCGCGCGTCCCGGCCTCGGATCGACCGGCGTCAGACCGGCGGATCGTCGATCGACCCGCCGCTGACCGGAGGGTTTCGAGCCGGCCGGTTTCCAGCCGAACGGCAGACGCGGCCCGGCCGATGACCGCCCCGCCCGCCGGGGGCGCCGTGCGGACGAGTCGGAGGCGGCGTCCACCGCGATTGGTCAGACTGCTCCGCCTGCCGCTGATCCTGCTGGCCGCCTGGCTGGTCTGGTTGGTGGCTGTCCCGATCAACGCGCTCGGCCAGATGAGGACCGTGACCGAGTCCACTTCGGCCGAGCGGCTCGCCAAACAGCCGGGCACCGCAATCCTGCTGGTCGGCAGCGACGCCCGAACCCATGAACCGGGCTACCAGCCGCAGGAGGGCGACGAAGACATCACCAACGCCCGGGCGGACACGATCATGCTGCTCTACCGCCCGCCGCGCGGTCAGTCGGTGTTGGTCAGCCTGCCGCGTGACTCCTATGTCCCCATTCCCGGTTACGGCCAGGACAAACTGAACGCCGCTTATGCCTACGGCGGCACACCGCTGCTGATGGACACGGTCGAGCAGGTGACCGGCGTCCAACTGGACGGCTACCTGGAGATCGGCTTCGGTGGGTTCACCCAGTTGGTGGACGCAGTCGGTGGCGTCGAGGTCTGCCCTACCGAGTACTTCTGGGACGGCTACACCAATCTGGAACTGCCGCCGGGCTGCCACCAGTTGAACGGCGAACAGGCGCTGTCCTACGTCCGGATGCGCTACACCGATCCACGCGGTGACATCGGCCGGGCAGAGCGGCAGCGCGAAGTCGTCAACAAGGTGGTTGCCAAGGCGGCGCGTCCGGCCAGCGTGATCAATCCGTTCACCTACTGGAAGCTGAGCAAGGCGATGGCGGCGATGCTCCAGCGCGGTGACCAGACGGGCAACGGCGACCTGTTCGCGGCTGGGCTGGGCATGATGGACCTGGCTCGCGGCAAGGGTGTCTCGCTGGCGGTGCCGATCTCGAACCCGGCCGGGTTCACGCCCGAGGGTGCGTCCGTGGTGATTTGGGACCGGGAGAATGCCCTGCAACTGTTCGATGAAATCTCCCGTGGCGACACCTCGCAGGTGGGTCGCTTCGCGGGCTGACTCCCCCTTGCGACGGAGGACGGCTCACCACAATGGCCGATCCGGCCGGGGCGCTGGTTGCCCTAGGGTGAGGCCATGGCCGCCATCACCAGCATCGCCCAGTGGTTCGGGGCGGAGGATGGCTACGTCCGCCCACCGACCCGGGTGCAGCGCCGCGACCTGGTGGTGGCCGCCACATTGTTCGTGTTGACCGCAGTCAACCGGGAACTCGGACGGCCCTTCCTGGCCGACCTGGAGACGTTCGACTCGGTGCCGCTGGAGTACCTGATCATGGCCAGCGGTGCGGTGGCCCTGATCTGGCGTCGGGTATGGCCAACGGCAGTGGCCGGCTACGCGTTCGTGCACTTCTTCCTGGCCAGCACCTTCGCACCGCAGGTCGGCTACCTGTTCGTGTACCAGATCATCTGCTTCTTCGCGATCTTCAGCGCCGCCGCCTGGGCCCGCGACCGGCACGTCGCAGTGATCGTGATGGGTGGCCTGATGCTGGCGATGGCGGTCTGGCTGGCCTGGGACGCAGCGGTCGGCAGCGGCCTCGACCAGATCAGGGAGGCGCTGGCCGATGAGACCGAGGTGATCCGGCCCAGCCTCCTGCCGCCCATGGTGTCCGCCATCCTGCAGACCGCGCTGGTCAACCTGCTCTATGTCGGCGGAGCGATCTGGCTCGGACGAAACGCCTGGTGGCAGGCACGCAACCTGGCCGTCCTGGAGTCGCAGTCGCAAACCATCGCCGCGCAGTCGGCCGAGTTGCAGCAGCAGGCGGTCGCCGCCGAACGGCTACGGATCGCCCGCGAACTGCACGACGTCGTCGCGCACCATGTGTCGATGATGGGCGTCCAGGCAGGCGCTGCGCGCACACTGCTCGACCGCAACCCGCAGGCGGCGGCGGAGGCACTGCACAACGTCGAGGACTCCTCGCGGGTGGCCATCAGCGAGATGCGCGGCCTGCTGGGCGCGCTGCGCGGCGCCACCGACGGATCCGACGACGGCTCGCGGGCGCCGGAGCCGACGCTGGCCGAACTGCCCGAGATGCTGGCCGGCTTCCGTGCGTCCGGTCTGGACGTGGAACTGACCGATACGCCGCAGGAGGTGGCGCTGGACCAGGTGCCGCTCCCGATCCAGCTGTCCATCTACCGCATCATCCAGGAAGCCCTCACCAACGTGCAGCGGCATTCGACCGCGCGGGCGGCGCGGCTGACCGTTCGGACGCAGGCGCCCAACGATGCGTCCAGTTCGGGGGGCTGGATCGAGGCCGAGGTACTCGACGACGGACGCGCCCTGCCCGGGTCGAGCGGTTCTGGCCTGGGGCAACTCGGCATGCGCGAGCGGGTGCAGTCGCACGGCGGCAGCGCTGAGATCGGGCCGCGGGTGACCGGGGGTTATCGTGTCCGTGTCCGACTACCCCTAATCCGAAACCCGCACGGAGCCACCCATGGCTGAGCCCATTCGCGTCCTGCTGACCGACGACCAGCAGTTGGTGCGCACGGGCTTCCGGATGATCCTGTCGATCAGCGATGACATCGAGGTGGTGGGCGAGGCCACCAATGGGCAGGAAGCGATTCGCCTGGTGGATGAGTTGCGGCCGGACGTCGTGCTGATGGACGTCCAGATGCCGGTGATGGATGGCATCGAGGCCACCCGGCAGATCGCCGACCAGACGCGGGTCGTCATCCTGACCACCTTCGACAGGGATGACTACCTCTTCGACGCCCTGGACGCCGGTGCGGCCGGCTTCCTGCTCAAGAACTCCGGCCCAGAACTGCTGGTGGAAGCCGTGCGGGGTGCCGCGCACGGGCATGCCCTGCTCTCTCCCGAGGTGACCACCCGGGTGATCGCCAAGATGGCCCGACCACCGGCCGGGCATGGCGTCCGGCCGGGCACCGAGCTCGGCGTGGAATTGACCGACCGGGAGACCGACGTGCTGGTCGCGCTGGCGCGCGGCCTGTCGAATGCGGAGATCGCGGCGGATCTGTTCGTCGGCGAGTCGACGGTCAAGACGCATGTGTCGAACCTGCTGGCCAAGTTGGGGCTGCGCGACCGCGTCCAGGCCGTGGTGTGGGCCTACCAGCAGGGGCTAATGGGCTGAGGTCTTGCCCGGCATCCAGGGGACCGCGTGACTGTGGTCCTGCTCGTGCGACGCATGCCAAAGTGCTGACCGACGTTTCCCCTTGTCAACGGGAATGCGTGCAGGCCGGACACCCGCCGCGGCCCCACGAGCAGGACCTCAGTCACGCGAGTTGTCCACACCTTGAGGCCGATTTGGAGGATCGGCGCCGCCACTTTGAACCATTTCGGCATGACACTGGCGGATGCACTGAACGCAGGCCATGGCGTGCTGGCCACCAGCGCCCACCGGCCGCTGCGTAACCAGATTCGACGGGCCATCGACCGGGGCGACCTCGTTCGGCTGCTGCCGGGCGTGGTGGTGCTCCGGGAACTGGCAGCCGACCCCGTCGCACGGGCCCGCGCCGCCGTTCTCTGGCAGCCACGCGGGATACTGCTGCGCCGGATCGCCGCCCGACTCAGTTTCTGGCCGGACTGCCGGGTGGACGCGATCGACCTGAACATGGCGCATACCCGCCACTGCCCCGGATTCATCAAGGCAAGTCAGCAGCGGATCCCCGCCGACCACCTGCTGCCCTGGGGCCCGGCCCACCTGACGAGTCCATCGATCACGGTGCTCGACCTCGCGCGAGTCGGCGACTGGGCGGCACTGTGCGAGGCGTTGCGGACCGGGGCGGTGACGCTTGCATCCCTGACCGAGGCCAACGACGCGCTGGCCGGACATCCGGGCGCAACCCGGCGTCGGGAATGCCTGGTGCGGGCAGCCGCCAACCCGTGGTCGGTGCCGGAGATGGATCTGCACCAGCTCTACCGGGAGAACGGCATCGCGGGCTGGGTCGGCAATGCCCGGCTGCGGGTCGGCCAGACCACGATGATCCCGGACGTCCGGTTCGATCGGGAACGCCTGCTGGTGGAGGTGGACAGCCGCCAGCACCACACCCAGGCGGAGAGTTTCGAGCGCGACCGGGCCAGGCACAACCTGGTGACGGTGAACGACTGGGCGGTACTCACGTTCACGCCCAGCAGCATCTGGACCACCCCCGGGCTGGTTGTCGCCCAGACCCGCGCGCTGCTCCAGCAACGCAGACCGTGACTGAGGTCCTGCTCGTGAAGCATGCGTTGGGATGCGCGAACGCGTTTCCCCTTGCCAGCGGAACTACTTTCCGACCGGACGCCTGCGACCGCGCCACGAGCAGGACCTTGGTCACGCCGGTTCCCCCGAACGAGGGAGAACCGAAATCGGCCACGTGGCCGATGTGCTCCGACCCCGGGGGCGGGCATGGTTGAACCACGGGCACACCCCGCGCCCCCAAGGAGGTTCCCCAATGCTCGAGGTCTCCCACCTCACCCGCACCTACGGTGCGCTGAAGGCCGTCGACGACGTGTCCTTCACAGTCCCGGACGGGCACATGATCGGCTTCGTCGGCGGTAATGGCGCCGGTAAGACGACCACGATGCGCATGATCATGGGCCTGCTGGCCCCGGACGCAGGGACTGTGCACTGGCAGGGTCGGCCGATTACCGCCGCAGATCGCTCCCGGTTCGGCTACATGCCCGAAGAACGCGGCCTGTACTCCAAGCAGCCGGTGATGGACCAGCTGATCTACCTGGCCCAACTCAAGCGCATGACCCGCGAGGACGCCCGCCGCGAGGCGACCGGCCTGATGCAGCGCTTCGGCCTGGGCGAACGCCTGAAGGACAAGCTCGAGAAGCTCTCGCTCGGCAACCAGCAACGAGTCCAGATCGCCGCGGCGGTGATGGCCGACCCGATCGCCCTGATCCTGGACGAACCGTTCAGCGGCTTGGACCCCAAGGCCGTCGACCAGATGGCCGGCCTGCTCGCCGAACGCGCGGCCAAGGGCGTCCCGGTGTTGTTCAGCAGCCACCAACTCGACCTGATCGACCGGCTCTGCGATGGTCTGGTCATCCTCAGTGAGGGACGCGTCGTCGCCGCTGGCAGCAAGCAGGACCTGGAGTCCAGGGGCGCCACCCGGCATCGCCTGGTGCTCGATCACGACTCCGGTTGGGTCCGTGAGTTGCCCGGGTTGCGGGTCGACGACGTAGACGGCAACACCGCGCTGCTTGAGATCAGCACCCCCGGTGCCGAAGCCGACCTGCTCCGCCAAGCCCTCGAGCGCGGCAATGTGCTCGAGTTCGCCCGCGTCCGCCCCAGCCTTTCCGAGATCTACCGCGAGGTGACCGCATCATGACCACCACTGCCACTCCCACCCCGACCGCCACGCCAGCCCCCGGCGCAAGCGCCGGCGCACCGTCAACCAGCCGGCAGCAGCAGGCCTGGCTGACCGTGGCGATTCGCGAGATCATGGTCAAGCTCACCGACAAGACCTTCATCATCGGCACGATCTCCACTCTGGTACTGGTCGGTCTGGGCATCCTCGCTGGCATCCTCCTCGGCGGCCAGCCCAGCCACGTCAGGGTCGTCGTCACCGACCCCGAAGCCGCCGCGATTGCCAAGGCCGCTGAGCCGATCATGCAGGCGTCCAACGACGAGAACACCGTCACGGTGACCGAGGTGGCCGACGAGGCCGCCGCCCGCAGCCAGGTCAGTGCCGGGGACGCGCAGGCCTACCTGACCCAGGTTGATGGCCGTTGGGTGCTCACCTGGAAGTCCGAACCCAAGGGCGAATACGAGGCCGCCCTGGGCCAGGTGCTCCAGGCGAAAACGATCGGCGAACTGGCCCAGCAGACCGGCACCACGCCCGAAGAGATCACCCAGCGGATGACGCTCAGCTCCGAGGTGATGCAGGGCGACGCCCAGGGCTTCGTCGGCTACATCGTCGGGGTCGCATTCGCGGTGCTGTTCATGATGAGTTCGATGATGTACGGGATGCAGATCGCCAACTCGGTGATCGAGGAGAAGCAGTCCCGCATCGTGGAGATCCTGGTCGCCGTCATCCCGGTCCGCCAGTTGCTGGCCGGCAAGGTGGTCGGCAACACCGCGATCGCCTTCGCCCAGATGGTGCTCCTGCTGGGGGCCGGCCTGATCGGCATCCAGTTCACCCCGATCCCCCAGTTCCTGCCCTCGCTGTCGGGCGCCATCGGCTGGTTCCTGATCTTCTTCCTGGCCGGTTTCTTGGCGCTTGCCTGCATCTGGGCGGCCGCGGGCGCGCTGGGCACCCGCAGCGAGGACCTGCAACACACCTCGCAGCCGCTGATGTGGGTGCTGATGATCGCCTACTTCGCAGGCTTCATGGCCACCGGCACCGTCCGCGTCGTGCTCAGCTTCGTGCCGATCGTCTCCAGCATCCTGATGCCGGTGCGCATCGTCGACGGCACGGCCGCCTGGTGGGAGCCGGTGATCGCGCTGGCAATCAACCTGGCCTTCGCCGTCGCGATGGTGATCATCGGGGAGCGCATCTACCGCCGAGCCCTGCTCCGGACGCAAGGTCGCCTCAGCTTCCGGCAGGCGCTCATGCTCAAGGACTGAATCCCGCCTCGCGCGAGACAACAAGGGAGACGCCCTCGGCCAGTGGGCCGGGGGCGTCCCGCTGTTCTTGGGGCAGGGCCTACTGATGGGCTGCCCCGTCGGTGGCGTGGACCATCCACGGAATGCCGAAGCGATCGATGATGGCACCGAAGGTGCCGCCCCAGGATTGCGTTTCGTAGGGCATGTCGATCTTGCCGCCTTCGCCCAGGGCCTCGAAGAGCTTCCGGCCCAGTTCGACATCGTCCAGCATCAACGCGAGCGATATGTTGTCGCCGGGATTCAGCGGGGGCGCGCCGACCTCGGTCAGTTGGTCGGTGGCGAAGATCACGGCGTAGTCGGAACGGAACTCGGCGTGCATGTACTTGTCGGCCAGCGGCTCGCCGGCTGGCAGGACGCCACCATCGGCGAACGTCGTCACGTCGATCTCGCCGCCGAGGATCTGCTGGTAGAACTCGAGGGCCTCCTTGGCGTTGCCGGAGAAGCCGATGTAGGGCGCGAACTGATTGGTCATGACACTTCCTTCCTGTCGGATGAGGTGGGTATGTCTACGGCGTGGA
>JAXGOU010000008.1:0-83247 GCA_040767325.1 Brooklawnia sp.
GTGGGAGCGACCTTGGTCTGCAGCACCTCGAGGGCACGCACCAGACGGGGCCTGGTTTCCTTGGGTTCGATGACCTCATCGATCTGACCGAGGTCAGCAGCCCGGTACGGGTTGAGGAACTGCTTGCGGTACTCGGCGATGAACGCCGCCTCTTCCGCCGCAGGATCCTCGGCCGCCTTGATCTGCCTGCCATGCAGCAGTCGAGCGGCACCGTCGGCACCCATCACCGCGATCTGACCGGTCGGCCAGGAGAACGCCACGTCCGAGCCCATCTGCTTCGAGCTGAGCGCGACGTAGGAGCCGCCGATGGCCTTGCGGGTGACGACCGAGATCTTCGGCACGGTGGCCTGGCAGTAGGCGTAGATGATCTTGGCGCCGTGCCGGATCACGCCGTTGTACTCCTGCTCGACGCCCGGCAGGTAACCGGGGCAGTCGACGAAGGTGATCACCGGGATCGAGTAGACGTCGCAGATCCGGATGAAGCGGCTGATCTTGTCGGACGAGTCGATGTCCAGCACGCCGGACATCACCATCGGCTGGTTCGCCACGATGCCCACCGGCCGGCCGTCGAGGCGGGCGAAGGCGCAGATCGCGTTGGGGGCGAAGGACTGGTGCACCTCGAGGATCGAGTCGGTGTCGAAGATCTCGTCCAGCACGTTGCGCATGTCGTAGGCGCGGCGCTCGTCGTCGGGGACGATGTCGTTCAGCGACTCGCTCATCCGGTCCGGGGAGTCATCGCTGAGCAGGCTCGGCGCGTCCTCGGAGGTGTTGGCGGGCAGGTAGCTGAGCAGCAGCTTGGTCAGTTCCAGCGCCTGGACCTCGGACTTCGCCTCGAACTGGGCGACACCGCTGCGTCCGGCGTGCACGGCTGCGCCACCGAGTTCTTCAGCGGTCACCTGCTCGCCGGTCACGGACGCGACGATCTCGGGGCCGGTGAGGAACATGTTGGAGGTCTGGTCGACCATGATCGTGAAGTCGGTCAGGGCGGGGGAGTAGACCGCACCACCGGCGCAGGGGCCCATGATCAGGCTGATCTGGGGGATCACGCCCGAGGCGGCCACGTTGCGCTGGAAGACCTCACCGTAGGCGGCCAGCGACCGGACACCCTCCTGGACGCGAGCGCCGCCGGAGTCGTTCAGGCCGACGATCGGGATGCCGCTCTCCAGCGCGAGGTCCTGGATCTTGTTGATCTTCTGGGCCTGCACCTGGGAGAACGAGCCACCGAGGACCGTGAAGTCCTGCGCGTAGACGGCCACGCGGCGGCCATTGATCTTGCCGAAGCCGGTGATCACGCCGTCGCCAGGGAAGCGCTTGTCGCCCATCCCGAAATCGGTCAGGTTGTGGGTGGCCAAGGCGCCGAGTTCCTGGAACGAGCCTTCGTCCAACAGGACGGAGAGACGTTCCCGGGCGGTCATCTTGCCCTTGGCGTGTTGGGCCTCGATGCGTGCGGTGCCTCCACCTTGGAGGGCCTTCTCACGCATCTGCCGCAGAGTCGTCAAGTGTTCGGCTGACGACTGCTCTGGCGTCACGGTGTCAGTCATTGTCACCTCGCTGTAGCAGTTTGTGTGCACCACGGAAGGGCGCTGGCCTCAAATTATCATGGCCCCGCCGCGTGGTCAGGTTGGCTTGGCAACCCCTGAGATGTTGCCAAACGAGTTAGCGTCGGCCGTGCCGTTCGATGGCCAACTGGTAGTAGCGGACGAGCGCTTCGGTGGCCGCGCGCCAGCTATGCCGCTGGGCCTCGACCCGGGCAGCCCGGCCCATCTGCTCGCGAAGTGCCGGATCGTCGACGAGCCGCCGGATCCGCTCGACGATCTGGTCGGCGTCGTGCGGAGCGTGCAGGAAGCCCTCCACCCCGTCGGTGAACAGGTGCGGAATGCCGCCGGCGTTGGCACCGACCACCGGCACACCGGAGGCCATTGCCTCCAGTCCGGCGAAGCCCAGGGTTTCGGTGGTGGAGGGGAAGCAGAAGACGTCGGCGCTGGCATAGGCCTCGGCCAGTTCGTGCCCGCCGAGGTAGCCCGTGAAGACCGTGTTGGTACCGGAGAACTGGCTGCGCAACTGGTCGCGGGCGGGCCCGGAGCCGACGAAGGCGAACCGGACGTCGGGCAGCCGGTGCACCGGCTCGAGCAGGTCGTCCAGGTTCTTCTCGTGCGACAGCCGCCCGACGTAGATGGCCAACGGCATATCCGGGTGGTCATCGGTCAGCCGGCGGCGCATCCGCTTGGTGCGGTTGTCGGGGTGGTAGTTGACGGTGTCGACGGCCTTCGGCCACAGGTCGACGCGCTTGACGCCGTCGGCGATGGCTGCGTCCACCATTTGTGGTGAGGTGCACAGGTTGACCTCGGCCCGGTTGTGCAACGACTTGATCCATTGCGCGGCCGGTGTCTTCAACCAACTCAGCCGCATCTTGGTGGTGTACGTGGCGACCTGGGTGTGGTAGGACGCCAGCAGCGGTATCCGGCGGTGTTCGGCCGACAGGACGCCGTAGGCCGCCAGCCAGACCGGGTTGACGGCGTGCACCACGTCCGGCCGGAAGGCGATCATCCGTTCCGCGATCCGTGGGGTCGGTAGCCCGACCCGGATCTCCGGGTACCAGGGCCGGAACGGCACCGATCGCACCCGGACGACCTCGAAACCCGCGTACCGCGGGGGCGGATCGCCCGGGGCGAAGATCAGCACCTCGTGACCGAGTTCGGCCAGTTCGTCGAGGGTGCGCAACACACGGGTGACCACCCCGTCGATCTTCGGCAGGAAGACCTCGGTGAACAGTGCGATGCGCATCGACGGCTTACTCGGGCTTGGCGTCCCGGTTCGCGATCGACGCCGGAACACCCGCCTGCTGGTTCTTGGTCCACAGCGAGGTGGCCGGGATGCGGGACAGGTCGGCCCGGTCGGCGTAGCGTCCGGCCGTCTCGTTGATCTCCTGCAGCAGGCCGGCACTTAGCGTCGTCGGGTTCAGCCCCAACGCCAGGAAGTTGTCGTTCTTGACGACCAACTCGTTCTCGAGCGCCTCCTTGCGCGGGTCGGGCACCATCTCGACGGTTGCCCCGGTGATCTCCGCCACCAGGTTCGCCAGGTCTCGGACGCGATGGGTTTCGGTCATCTGGTTGAAGATCATCACCCGGTCGCCGGTGGCGGGCGGGTTGTTCAACGCGATCTCGATGCAGCGCACCATGTCCTGGATGTGGATGAACGCGCGGGTCTGCCCACCGGTGCCGTGCACAGTCAAGGGGTAACCGACGGCAGCCTGCATCAGGAACCGGTTCAGCACGGTGCCGTAGTCGCCGTCGTAGTCGAAGCGGTTGATCAGCCGTTCGTCCATCGAGGTCTGCTCGGTGTTGGTGCCCCAGATGATGCCCTGGTGCAGGTCGGTGATCCGCAGTTCGTCGTTCTTGGCGTAGTAGGCGAACAGCGTCTGGTCGAGCACCTTGGTCATGTGGTAGATCGAGCCGGGATTGGTCGGGTAGAGGATCTCGGTCTCGATGACGCCGCCATCCGGGTTGGGCACCTGGATGTCCAGGTAGCCCTCGGGGATGGCCATGCCGGCGGTGCCATAGCCGTAGACGCCCATCGTTCCCAGGTGCACCAGGTGGATGTCCTGGCCGGACTCGACGATCGCGCAGAGCACGTTGTGCGTGGCGTTGACGTTGTTGTCGATGGTGTAGCGCTTGTGCTTGCCCGACTTCATCGAGTAGGGGGCGGCCCGCTGCTCGGCGTAGTGCACGATCGCGTCCGGACGCTCCTCGTTGATCAACGCCAACAGGGCGGGGTGGTCCTGGGCGATATCGAGTTCGACGACCCGGATCTCGCGTCCGGAGATCTCCTGCCAGGCGGCCCGGCGCTCCACCATCGAGCGGATCGGGGTGAGCGACTGGACGCCGAGTTCCTCATCGATGCGCCGGCGGGAGAAGTTGTCGACGATGACGACATCGTCGCCACGTGCCGACAGGTGCAGGGAAGCGGGCCAACCGCAGAAGCCGTCGCCGCCCAGAACAAGAACCTTCATCGTCATCTCTCTTGCTCGACCGTCCACCCGTGCCGGGTGTCAATGCCACCCTAGCGGCTGGAATGGTCCGCCGAAGCCGGGGTTTCACGAGGGCGCAGGCGCCAGCAGAAAATGGCGGCCAGGATGCCTGCGACCGCCGCAGTGGACAGGGCCGGACGCAGTCCGCCGAGTTCGGCGATGCCACCGATCAGCGGTGAACTCGCGGCGAAGCTGATCCGCATGGCGAAACTGACCAGCGTGATGCCGGTGCCCGAGGCCACCCCCGGCACCCGTCCGGCTGCCGCGAAGGCGGTGGGGATCAGCGACGCGCAGCCGAACCCGGACAGGGCGAAGCCGAGGTAGACGACGAACGGCAGCGGCGCCAGCACCACCAGCACTGCTCCCAGGCCCACCAGCACGCTGCCGGTGGTGGCAACGTTCCACGGCCCGAAGCGATCACTCAGCCCGTCGGCGGTGAAGCGTCCGATGATCTGGGCGACCAGCATGGTCACCATCGCCAGACCAGCCACCGAGAAGGGCAGCGAGAACTCCTCGACGAGGTAGACCGCTCCCCAGTTGTTGGCAACGTCCTCGGGGATGACGCCGGCCAGCCCGATGATCGTCAGCGGGATCAGCGGCACCAGTCGACGCCACTTTGTGGGTGCACCCTTGTCGCGATGCGCCCGCAACTTGGCCTGCTCGGCCCGCACATCCTCGGGGATGGTGCCCATCCGGTAGCAGGCGATCGCCGACACCGCGATCAGGATGCTCATGCCGAGGGCCTGGGCTCCGATGGGAACCTGCAGACCTGCGCACATCGAACCGATCACCCCGGCGATCGCGGCGCCGATCGACCAGGTGCCGTGCAGCGAGTTGATGATGGTGCGGCCGCTCCAGATCTCGACGGCGACCCCCTGGGTGTTCTGGGCCGAATCGATGCAGGCGTCCAGGATGCCGATGAAGAAGAAGGCGGCCGCGAAAACGATGGGGTTCGGTGCGAAGCCGGCCACCACCAGCAGGACGGCGGCGCCGAGCGTGCCGACCAGGGATACCTTCAGGGCACCGAAGCGGGCGATCAACCGGGCCGGCAGCGGCCCCGAGGTGATGGCGCCCACGCCCATCGCGGCGACGACGATGCCGTAGAGGCCATCGCCCAGCGCGAAGTTCTGCTTGATCTCGGGCAGCCGGGGCAACAGGTTCATCATCAGCCCGTTAGTCATGAAGGTGAGCGCCACGCCCACCCGAGCCCTGCCCGGCGAAGGCATCCCTGATCCGACCACAGGCGGAGCCTACAGTAGGCCCGTGGAGACGACCACGTTGACGGTTGACTGCGGTGGATCGGGCATCAAGGCCTCTGTGCTGGACCCCGCCGGGACGCTCAAGGCGCCGGTGGTGCGGGTCGCCACGCCCTATCCACTACCGCCGACGCGGCTGGTTGGGGTGATTGCCGACCTGGCGTCCCGGCTGCCGCCCGCAGACCGGATGACGGTCGGGATGCCCGGGATGCTTCGGCACGGCGTGGTGATCTCCACGCCGCACTATGTGACGGTCGCCGGCCCACGGACGCGGGTGCTGCCCGACCTGGTCAGCCAATGGCAGGGGCTGGACTTCCAGACGATGATCAGCCAGGCGATGAATCGGCCGGCGCTGGTGCTCAACGATGCCGAGGTGCATGGCGCTGGCCTGATCACCGGCGCCGGGCTGGAGTTGGTGCTCACCCTGGGCACCGGTCTGGGTTCAGCTCACTTCGATGGCGGCCGGCTGGCACCGCACCTGGAACTGTCCCGGGGCCCGGTGCGGATGACGATCTTCGATGAGTACGTGGGGGAGCCCGAACGCCGCAGGCTGGGCAACGCGCTGTGGTCGCGGCGGGTGCGCCGGGTGGTCGAAGCCCTGCGTCCGGTATTCCTCTGGGATCGGGTCTACCTGGGCGGTGGGAACGCCAGCTTCATCTCGGCGTCCGTGCGCGCCCAGTTGGGCGATGACGTGGTGATCGCGCCCAACTCCGCCGGCATCACCGGCGGCCTGCGGGCCTGGTCACTGGTCGGTTGAGTCGTCCAGGCCCTTCAGGTACTCCTCGACCTCGGCGCCGATCTGGTCGGCCGTCGGGATCTTCGCCGGCGAGGTCAGCGCACGTTCGGACATGAAGCGCTCGTACTGGTCCTCCAGTTGGGCGACGATGTGCTGCGCCTCTTCGGACCGGGCCACCTGGCTCTCGATCTGTTCCCGGGTTGCTATCGCGGCAGTGTCCAGTCGGCCATCGGACGGCAGGGTCAGCCCGGACACCGGCTGCAACTGGTTGAGCAGCGCGATGGCCGCTTCCGGATAGGCCGAATCAGCCACGTAGTGCGGCACATGGGCGACCAGCCCGATGACGTCCTTGCCGTGCTCGCCCAACCGGACGGTCAGCAGACCGAGGAAGGACGCGCCCATCTCGAAGGACGCGGGGATGCCGGCCAGTTCGCCGAGCAGCACCGGGTCGGACGCGAAACCCGACACGTGGATCGGCCGGGTGTGCGGCGTGGGTGCCGGGAAGGACTGCAGGATGACCGTGCGGTCGACGCCGAATCGGTCGATCACCGTTTCCACGGCCGCGGCCATCCGCTCCCACTGCAGTGACGGCTCCGGACCGGTCAGCAGCAGGAAGTCAGAGCCGGACGCGTCGGTCACCTGGTGCAGGTTGATCTGCGGGGCGCGGTACTGCCGGTAGTGGTCATGGTCGAAGACGATCGGCGGACGCCGTCCGGTGTAGTCGAAGAGCTGGTCGACATCGAAGTCGCCGAGCTTGTGGTTGGCGAACCGCTCCAGCAGGTGCTCGTCGATCAGTTCCTGGGTACTGCCGGCATCGCCGTAGCTGCCGAGGGTGACCACCAGGGTCGGGCTCTCGTCGGGGCGGGGCGCGTGGTACTCCTCGTCCAGGTGTGGGGCGGGACGGAAGAGGGCGGCGGGATCGAGCATGGTCTTCACCTCCAGTAGGACACTCGGCGGCCATGGGTACAACGCCCGCTCGGGCACAGATATTCCTGCGGCGATATGGGCGCCCGGACGGCATTGTCAAGGCCGTCAACCCTGGTGAGCCGAGTGAGAAGACTCTAATTTCCAGGTCACGGCCGCCCCGTCCGCCCCGTCGACTGTGTCGGCGATGTCGGCGCAGAGCGCCCCGAGCGCTCCGTCCGTCCCATCTGCTCCGAGCCCGGTTTCCGCGCAGTCCATCGCGAGCGCCCCCTCGGCTCCCAGCTCTGAGGTCGCGCCGGCACCGGCTCCGGCTCCTGCCCCCGCGCCGGTTTACCAGGCCCCGGCCCCGGCTCCCGCGCCGGTCTACCAGGCCCCGGTCGAGTACTCGGCTCCCTCTGCCTACTCGGCCTACTCCGCCCCGTCCGCCGGCTCGAACTGACCAACGGCCGTGCTCGACCTGCTCACCGGTGCGGATACCGGAAGGATGCTCCAGTCAGCCTTGACCGGACGTCCCGACGCGACACTCGACGATTTCGACTACCAGATCACCCGGGTCCTCTCCCGCCCGGGAGCCGAATCGACAGTGATCTATCGCGTCCGGTACCGCATCGGTGAGCAGCAGGTGACCGACCAGTTGGTGGCAACCGATGCCCCGGTCGACACCGGCGTCCAGCTCAGTCTGGGCGACAAGACCATCGCCATTTGGCGACACCCCGCGGATCCAGCGCTCCCCACGCTGGCCGCAGCCTGTGACCCCGGAACCCCAGCCGGGGTCACAGGCGCTCCCATTCTCAGCACCGAGTTGTTGGTCTACCGGCCGCTGCGACGAGCGGTCGTCGAAGTGGTCAGCGGTCCAGCTGAATCCCCCCAAACCACCTACCTGAAGGTGCTTCGCCCCGAGGTGGTCGACGAGGTCGTCCGGCGGCATCAGCTCTTCGCTGACGCCGGTATCGGCCCGGCCATCCGGCACCTCGACCCAGCAGGCCTGCTGGTCCTGGACCGGGCACCGGGGGAGAAGCTCTCCGACCTGTTGTCGGCCGCCCAGCGCGGCGAGGCCGGCCCCCCGCCCGGCCCCCGCGCCCTGCTGGCGGCACTCGACCGGCTACCCGCCGACGTGCTCGACCTGCCCGCGCATCCGTCCTGGACATCGAAGACCGCCTTCCACACGAAACTGGCGGTGCAAACGTTGCCCGACCTGGCTCCCGAGATCGAGCAGATCGGTGCCCGCATCACCGAACTTGCCAACCACTACCCGGGTTGGCGAGCTGGTCCCCACCCATGGGGACTGCTATGAGGCCAACGTCTTCTTCGATGGATCGCGGGCAACCTTCATCGACCTGGACACCGCGGGCCCCGGGCATCGCGTCGACGCCCTGGCCTGCATGCTGGCCCACCTGGCCGTGCTGCCCCAGTTGTCGTCCTACCACTACCCGCAGGGAAACGAAGTGCTCGCGCACTGGTACGCCGAGTTCGTGCAACACGTCGATCCCGGTGCGCTGGCCGTCCGGGTCGCGGGCGTGCTGCTCAGCCTGGTCGGCAACTGCTCCCGCGACAGCGCGTTGCACCGACTCGACCTGGTTCGTAGTTGGCTGTTGCGTGCCGCGATGGTTTGAGCGTTCGTCCTGCAGCGCGGGTTGCTGCCAGCATGGAGCCATGACCGAAACTGAGCGCAAGCGGACGACAGTGACCCTGACCCGGGTGTCGCAGCAACGATATGAGGTGCGCAATTCGCGCGGCACGGTGATCGAGGTCGCCACCGAAGGGGACCACTTCCGTCCCGGCGAGCTCTTCCTGGCCGCCATCGCCGCCTGCTCATCGGTGGACGTGGACGTCATGACGAGCCGGCGCGCCGAGCCGAACGTCTTCGTGGTGAAGAGTTCCGCGCACAAGTCGACCGAGGGCGGCAACCACTTCGAGGACATCGAGGTCAGCTTCAAGTTGCGCTTCCCGGCCGGTGAGCAGGGGCAGGCCGCGCGGGACCGGATCGCGGCCGCAGTCAAGGCCTCCCACGAGCGCGAATGCACGGTCTCCCGAACGATCGAGGCGGGCACCCCGGTGAAGTTCGTCGTCGACGACCAGGACTGGGTGGACGCCTAGGGCACCGAGATCCCGGCCTGGTCGAGATAGTCAAGGAACTGGGCGTAGCTCATCCCCGAGCCGAAATCGCGACCGGACTGCCGCGCATCGGTCTCGTCCGGCTGGGCGAGGTAGTAGGGGTACCTCGGGTGCTGCGCGGTGTCCACCGAGACGTACGGGTTGCGCGCCATCGACCAGACCTCATCGACGGTCAGCCCGTATGACAGGAAGGGATCGGGGATGTCGCCCGCCCGGATGTCCATCACCGTCTGGTCCGACAACGTGTCCAAGGTACTGCGCGCTTCCTGGACCGCGTGCTGATCTCGTGCGCGGCGGCGTTGAAGATACCGGGGATTGGGGTCGCTCAGGTTCTCGGTGTTGATGTGGATGGACTCGCCTCGGAACGTGAAGAAGCCAAGCTCGATCGACTTCTGGTAGTAGCCGGACATGTTCTCGTCGGCGGTGCCAGCGAACGACCGGAAGGTGACCGTGATGCTCGGCACGACGCCGGACGATCAGCCGGTCGCGGATGAATGCGGCGAGCACCGCCTCCTGCTCGGCGGGATCGAGCACCTGGCTGGCGACCTGCGGGTCGGCGTAGCCATAGTCAGCGGGCACCAGGCCGTCGGGCAAGCAGATCCGCCGAATTGGGCGTGTCCGGCAGGCGAGGACGTGGATGGTCAGCGCGTCGGTGATGTCGGTGGCGGCTGCGTTGGCGATGTCGTTGAGGGCGCGCCGGGCCGCCAGCACTTCGGCCTGGAAGAGCATCGGCCGCGACCGGGTTGGCGTTGGTCGACAGCAGGACTCGAAGTCGTCGATCGCCCGGTCCCACGAGTCGGGGTCGAAGTCGTCATCGGCCGTCCTCCTGTTCGGCGATGCGCTCAGCAGCCAGGTCGGCACCTGGGTAGTCGCGGGCAGTTTCCGCCGCGAAACGCGTTGGAAGGCTTCGGTGAACTCGGCCTGCTGCGCGTCCAGTGCCTTGTTGACGGTCTCCCCGACGGCGGCCTCCAACGCGTGCGGCCGGTCGGGATCGATCAACGCGAGCGGATCGAATCGACGAAGCCGTCGGTGACCCCGACGCGCACCTGATGGTCGGCGGACGAGGCCACCGCAGCAATGTTGAGCAACTCAGGGCGGGGAGGTTGGGTCATCGTGGTCTCCTTCCCGACCAACCTACCCAGCCGTGGGTGCGGCACCGCACTGAATGGAGCGCACTCGATGGCCCAAAGCGCCCGAGAAAGCGCTTGCCGGACGCACGAGTGCGCTCAATTCAGGGTTCGGCCTCAGGCCAGGGGCAGATCCACGGCCGAGCGCAGCGCCTCCAGCACCAGCGGCGACCCGTCGGAGTGCAGCGTGCAGTTCGGGGCGACGATCAACCGGTCATCGGCTGCCCGGCGGGCCCGCAGCACCGCCTCGGTGGCCTGCGACGGCGTCCAGTAGAGGCTGGTGATCTCGTTCAGCCCCAGCATCGGCACCCAGCCGTAGGTCTGCGCGGCCTGCTCGATGGTGGGGGCCGACACCTCGTCCGACCAGTTGAGCACCTCGATCGGGTAGTCCTTGATCAGTTCGGGGTCGGCACCCTCGCCGTGCAGGTGGCCGATGCGCACCAACGCGGACGCAGCCGCCAGCACCTGCCGGTCGTGTGGGGCGATCCACTCCCGGAAGGACGCGCGGTCGAGCCCGTAACTGGTGGGGTCGGTGCTGGCGCCGTTGACGGCGAAGAAGACCGAGTCCACCCCCAGGTCGGGCAATCGGGACGCCCAGGCCGACAGCACGTCGGCCACCCGCGAGATGGTGCGTTGGGCCAGGTCTGCGTCCTGCTTGAAGTACTCGATCACGTTGACACCCAGCGCCCGGACCAGCGTCTGGGCGGGGGAGAAGATGGTCTCGATGATGGCGGCCTCCGGGGCCTGCTCCCGAATCAGCCGCAGCACCTCAGCCTGCTTGGCATGGTTGGCGTAGATCGCGTCCGGGTCGGCGGCGACCTGCTCGAGTTGTCCGGGGTCGGTGATCTCGGTTAGGCCCTCGGGCACCTGCAGCCGGTAGTCGTCCATCACCTTGATGTAGTCCCAGTCGTACTGGTGGTAGAAGCGCAGGTGCGCCTCGGCGACCTGCTCCGGCGTCCAGTAACTGGAGCCGTAGTGGATCCACGCTCCGACCGGGGGCCGGTCGGTCTGTTCGCCGCGGGCGGCTGCCAGGAATCGGTCACGTTTGCTGGTCATACTGTTACTCCATTCGTCATAGTCCGGCCCAGGTACGCTTCCTGGACTCGTGGGTTGTTCAGTAGTTCGTCGGCCGCGCCGTCCAACACCAACTGGCCGGTGGCCAGCACGTATGCGTGATGGGCGATCGATAGGGCGAGTTCGGCCTGCTGTTCCACCATCAGCACCGCCACGCCCAGTTCGCGGTTGAGGTCGGCGATGGTGGCCAGCACCTCGTCCACCAATCGGGGCGAAAGCCCCATGGTGGGTTCGTCCATGCAGATCAGCCGGGGCCGACTCATCAGGGCGCGGGCGAAGGCCAGCATCTGCTGTTCGCCGCCCGACAAGGTGCCGGCGCGCTGGTTGCGGCGTTCGGCGAGCCTGGGGAAGCGGGTGTACTGCTGGTCGAGGTCGGCCCGGATCTGCGCCCGATCACTGCGGGTGTAGGCACCCATGATCAGGTTCTCCTCGACACTCATCGGGGCGAACACCCGGCGCGCTTCCGGCACCGAGGCGATCCCGGCCGCGACCCGCCTGGCGGTGGGCCAGCCGGTGATCTCGGTTCCGTCGAAGGTGATGGTTCCCGATGTCGGACGCAGCAGGCCCAGGATGGTCTTCATCGTGGTCGACTTGCCGGACGCGTTGCCGCCGAGCAGCGAGACGATCGCGCCTCTGGGCACCACCAGACTGATCTGCCGAGCGCCTTCACCGGCCCGCAGCGCACATCCACCTCGGACAGTTCGAGCAGATGGTCAGACATGGTCGTCTCCGATCGAGTCGTTGGTGCGGCGTCGGGCGTGCTCGGCGTTGCCGAGGTAGGCGTCGATCACCGCCTGGTCGTTGCGCACCTGTTGCGGTGGGCCGGCGGCGATCACCTTGCCGCCGTCCATCACGTAGACCCAGTCCGACAGCGCCATCACCAGGTCGAGTTTGTGCTCGACCAGCAGGATGGTTTGCCCGGCAGCCTTGAGTTCGAGCAGTTGCTCGAGCATCTCGGCGGTCTCGGACTGGTTCATGCCGGCGGTCGGTTCGTCGAGCACCAGCAGCGTCGGTTCGCCGACCAGCGTCCGGGCGATCTCGGTGCGCCGCCGGTTGGCGTAGCTGAGGGTGTAGGTCAGGTTCGACCGGCGTGGGCCGAGTCGTTCGGCGAAGCGGTTCACCTGGGCGGCCACCCGTCGGTCGATCTGTTGCTTCTCCCGTCGGACACTGCCCAGGGGCACAAGCGCGGTCAGCACCTCGGCGGCCAGTGGCAGCCAGGCCAACAGGGGATTGCCGGCGAACTGCTTGAACGGCCGGTGGGCCACCAGGTCGCGGTGCGTACCGACCTCGATGTTCTCGTCGACCGTGAGGTTGCCGAAGACGCGTCCGTTCTGGAAGGTGCGCAGCACCCCGGCTTCGGCCACCTGGACCGGATGGCGGGCCGCAATCACCTGGCCGTTGATCTCGATCCGGCCGCCATCGGGACGCAGCACCCCGGTGATCAGGTTCAGCGTGGTGGTCTTGCCTGATCCGTTGGGACCGATGATCGCGATGGCCTGGCCCGGCTGCACGTCCAGGTCGATCTCGTCGACCGCCTTGAGTCCGCTGAATCGGCGGCTCAGTCCTCGCACTGTCAATACCGCGGTCATGCCGCCCTCCTCGTCCACAGGCCTTGGGGTCGGAAGCGGATCATCGCGATCATGATCATGCCGTAGAGCAGGATTCGTGCGTCCGGTGCGATACGCAGCGCCTCGGGCAACCCGACCAGCACGATTGACCCGATGACGGCACCGAACGGTGAGTTCAGCCCGCCCAGCACGATGATCGTCAGCACCAGCACCGACATCTGGATCGGGAAGACCGTGGGGTCGAGGTAGTTGTACTGGTGGGCGAGCAATGAGCCGGCGAGCCCGGCGAAGAAGGCCGAGATCGCGTAGGCCAGCGCCTTGTAGTCGCGGGTGTGGATGCCGAGCGAGCGGGCCGCCACCTCGTCCGAGCCCACCGAGGCGAGGACGATGCCCAGGTGCGAGGTCCGCAGCCGGATGGTGATCGCCAGCGTGATGGCCAGCACCGCCAGATCGAGCAGGTAGTGGCCGCGAGCGGTGAGCAGCGGCAACCCGAAGATCTCGGGGGCGGGGATGCCGGTCAACCCGTAGGCGCCCTGGGTCACCTGGTCCCAGTTGCGGATCACCGCCAGCACCACGAAGCCCAGCGCCAGGGTGGCCAGCGAGACATAGTGCCCGCCCAGCCGCCAGATCGGCAGTGTGATGAACGTCGCGATCAGGGCCGCCAGCACCCCGGCCAGCGGCAGGGCCAGCAGGAAGGGCACGTCGAGGCGCATCACCAGCAACGCGGACGCGTAGGCGCCGATCGCCACGGGAGCTGCCTGGCCGATGGAGATCTGACCGGTCGACCCGGCGAGCAGGGTCATCGGGACGGCCATGATGGCGTAGATCGCCACCTGCGTCCCGACCGCACTCAGCACGGGACCACCCAGCAGCGGAACTCCGACCGCTGCGACGGCGGCGACGACCAGCCAATGCCACCAGCGCAGCGCGATCGAGCGTCCGGCGCCCAGGAAGGTACCGGTCATGGGTTCCTGACTGGTGGCATGCCGGGCGCCGAACAGGCCGTGCTGGCGGACCAGCAGCATGACCAGGAAGATGCCGAAGATGAACAGGTCGCGGAAGCCGTCACCGAAGGTGTAGACCCCGATGGCCTCCAGCAGCCCGATCAGCACCCCGCCGACAACCGCCCCGACGATCGATCCCAGACCGCCCACGGCGGCGGCGATGAAACCGACGGTGCCGGTGAAGGCGGCTGACAGCGGGGAGACCACCGCTGAGAACATGCCGAAGAAGACGCCGGCCACCCCGCCCAGCAGGCTGGCCAACATGAAGGACAGGTTCTGGATGCGCGCCACCGGGACGCCCATCTGCTGGGCGGCGTCCGGGTCGGCGGCGGTGGCCCGGATGGCCTGCCCGTCGCGTCCGAACGTCAGCCAGGCCCACAGCCCGGCCATCGCGAGCACCGTGAACCCGAAGGCCACCAGGTCGCTGGTGCCGAGCCGGACCCCGCCGAGGGCGATGTTGTCGGTGGGCAGCGGTTCGGGGTAGGCGCGGGTGTCTGCGCCGAAGATGATCTGGCTGAGGTTGTCCAGCACCATGGACGCGGCGAAGGTGGCCAAGAGTGCTGCGATGGGCGGTGCCTTGATCAGCGGACGCACCGCCGCGAGGTTGATGAGATAGCCGATCAACGCGCTGGCGATGCCCACGGCGACCAGGCCGACCCACCAGGGCCAGCCCAGCACGCCGATGAACCACCAGCCCAACATCGCCCCGAAGCCCACCACCGAGCCCTGGGCGAAGTTGACCACGTTGGTCACGCCGAAGATGAGGGAGATGCCCACGGCAACGAGTGCGTACACGTTGCCGTGGACAAGTCCCGAGATGATCGTGTCAAGCATGGACAGCGGCTCAGAGCTTCTCGTACTGGCCGTTGCGGACGACGACCGGCAGGATCGGCACGTTGTTCGGGCGGCGGTCTGGCCCGAAGGTGAACTCACCGAACTGGACCGAGTCGAAGGGCTTGTTTTCGACAAACGCGTTGTAGATGCCCTCGCGAGTGGCGCCACCGCGACGGGCAGCCTCGGCCAGCACATGCACCGCGTCATAGGCATACGCCGAGAAGGTGCTCGGGGCGTGGCCGTAGGTGGCCTCGAACTTCGCGTAGAAGTCGACCACGCGGGGTTCGGTGTTGCCGACCAGGAAGTTCTCGTTGATCACGGTGCCCTCGGCGGCCTCGCCGGCTGCCTCCAGGAACTGTGGGGTGTTCTGGCCGCCGTAGAAGTCGCCGGTGTAACCCAGTTCGCGCAGCTGGCGGACCACCCGGGCGCCGTCCGGGCCGTAGCCCAGGTGCACCACGGCGTCCGGCTGGTCGTCGCGGGCCTTGATCAGCACCGGGCGGTAGTCCTCGGAGTCGGGTTGGATGGCCGACTCGTAGACGATCTCCAGTCCGAGCTTGTCGGCCTCGGCCTTGAAGGCGTCGTAGGAGGTCTTGCCCCAGTCCGATTGCAGGTAGACCAGCGAGATCTTCTTGTGGTCCTTGGCGACCTGCTGGGCGCTCTGGGTCTGGTAGTAGGCCTGGGTCAGCGAGGTGGTCCACATCCGGTCGCCGCCCTCGGTGAACTTCGCGTTCGAGTTCGTGAAGCCGAACTGGACGAGCCCGGCCTGCTGGTAGGTGGCAGAGGCGGCCATGGACGCACCGGAGCTGAAGTCACCGAGTTCGGCGATGATCGACTCGTCGGCGACGAACTTCTGCGCGATGGGCACCGATTGCTTCGGGTCGGATTGCGAGTCCTCCCACTTCAGGCCGACCGGGACGCCGTTGATGCCGCCGGCGGCGTTGATCTCCTCCAGGGCCAGGTCGAAGCCTTGCTTCCAGTACTCGCCGTATTCGGCGCTGGGGCCGGTGACCGGGCCGGAGACCCCGAAGTAGATCGTCTCGGGGGTTGCTGCGTCGGAGGGGGTGGCCTCGCCGGCGGACGAGGGGGTGCAGGCCGCCAGCAGGGTGGCGGCGGCCACTGCGGCCAGGGATATCTTCAGGGCGAATTTGGGCATGATTGTTCCTCAATGTGGGCATGGTGAATGCGGTGTTGTGCCGTTAAAATGGCAGGCCAATTCCTTCTGGGTGATTCGGGAATTGGTTTCTCGATTCCGCGATATCGGTTTCGAGAGGGGTCCTCAGGTCAGGACGCGGCAGTCCACGCCCAATCCGGGCGGCGGATCTGCGAAGGGCCTACTGGTCAGATGTGACGGTCAGCACCAACAGGGACAGCAACAACAAGCAGCGCGGCGCGGCGAGACCATCAAGGTCAGGGTCGCAGTCTGGTGCATGTCGGCTCCCGTTGGTCGGTTAACTGTGACGAACATATTGGCGGGATTGGATGATGTCAATCCAATTCCACTATGTGGTCAAACAATTCTTTCGACCCCTGCACTGGAGCTCAGGCAGTACAGCTGATCTGCGGCCCAGACAAGCGATCCCGGACCGATTGGAGTGGTCGCGACCTGCTGGCTGGCTTCGGTGAGGACGTCCCAGAGGTGGACCCCGCCGCTCCGGGCGTCCCGGATGGCCAACACGCTGGTGCCCGGCCGCCAGACCAACCCGGACGCGACGACAGCGTGCGCGAAGGTCAGGTGGTGGGTCATCGTGGCGGCGGCGAAGACGTCAACTTTGCGCGCCGGGTCGGTGCTGGACGCGGCGAGCCAGCGGCCGTCCGGGCTCCAGGCCACGTCCCGGCCCTGCGGCGGGCAGTCGTCCAGCACGGCGATCCGCTGCAGCGACGTCGTGTCGTGCACCGCCGGCGACCAGCCCAGGTTGACGATCGCCAGCCGCGAACCGTCGGGGGAGAAGCCGACCCGGAAGGGGGTGCGTCCGGTCTCGATCACGCCCACGGGCGCTCCGTCGGGCATCGACCACAACCGGACGCGGCCGTCCGGCCCCGCCGAGGCCAGCCGTGAACCGTCGGGGGAGAAGGCCAATCCGGTGACCCCGATCTCCGGCCCCGCCGAGGCTGGCGACTCGTGGCCGGCCAACCGGGCCATCGGCTCCAGCGACTCGGCGTCCAGCACGGTGATCGCCCCACCCGGTGCGCTGGCCGCCAGCATGCCTCCAGCCGGCGACCAGGCCAGGGCGGCATTATTGTGCGCCAGCGCGTCGATCAGGGTCCGACTGAGCTGCTCCAACGTTCGCGCATCGGTCAGGCACAGGGAATCGCCAGCCAGATGGGCGAGCACCCGCCCGTCCGGTGAACAGGTCAGCGATCCCGGCCGGATCAGAGACTGCCGGGCGGAAGGTTCCGGGACGTCGATGCGTCCCGGCTCATCGGACTGGGACACCGGCCTGCTTCATCCGCTCCTGGAAGGTCTGGTAGCTCATCCCGGCGCCCTGCTCGCGTCCGGCAGTGCGTGCGTCGACCTCGACCGGCTGCGCGTGGTACTTCGGCCAGTCGGGATCGGGACCGATGTACTTGCGTTTGGACATCTCGTCGACCTCGTCGATGTTGGTCCCGTACTTTGCGAACGGATCGGCCTGCGCACCGCTACGAATGGCTGCGCGGGTGGCGGGATCCATGCCCTCGTACTCGGCCTTCATCTTGTCCTGCAGCGCGTGTCGCATCTCGTGGACCGCGGTGTGCATCAGGGAAGGATCGTTCAGGAACGCCTCGTTCAGGGTGACGCCCTCGCCGTTCCAGGAGCCGAAGGCACCATTCGGGTCGTTCTCCCAGGTCACCGACGTGTTGGGGTCCATGCCATTGGCGATGGCCTGCTGCCGGACGATCTCCTCCAGCACCGCACGGCGTTCTTCCGGCGACATCTTCGCCCACTGCTCGCGAATCGCCGGATCGACGATGCCACGGTCGGGATTGTCGATGTTGGACAGCGGTTGGGTATCGGGCAGCTTCTCCACCAGGAAGCCGCTGTAGGCATTGTTGATGGCGGTCTCTGCAGTGTTCTGCATCGTCACCAGCTTGGACCGGGTATTCACCAGGATCGAGAAGATCTTGGGCACCATCGTGTCCCAGCCGGACTTTGCCAGCACGTCCATGATCGCCGTCTCGGCGGTGGCCGCCAGCGTGTCCATGCTGGTCACGCAGGTCTGCAGCGCGGTTGCCGAGGCGGCGTGCGCGTTGTAGAACCCTGACGAGGCCCGCGACAGGGCGTCCACCGCATAGCGAGCGGAACTGGGGCCGGTCATCCGGGTGACGAAGGCGTCGGCACCCTTGCCCTTGTTGCGGTTCTTGATGATGTTGATCGCGGCATCCATCTCGCCGAGACCCTGGGCCGTGCTGGTGACCGCGGTCTGCCAGTCGGCAGCGCGGGTGGTGAGTTCTCCAGGGTCCACCATCGGCCGGATGACTCGGCAGTAGTCGTAGATCCAGCTGGCCATCACTGGGCCCTCTCAATCAATCGACCGACCGCCTTGGCCTGCTCGGCGGTGTCCCGGTTGGTGGCGCGGTAGTCCGCGGCCGTCTTGCGCGCTGCTGTCGCCTCATCCGCCATCCGTTTGCCCACGGTGATCAGCAGGGCCGCGATCTCATTGTTGCGCGGGTAGATGCCGGCCTTGTGCACCGCCTGGTCCACCGGACTGGCCGATACGAAGTCGAGTGGGGTGCGCTGCACGACCGGCCGGACCTGGTTGTTGACGGTGGTGCGCAGCGCCTCGATCTTGCCTGCGGCCTCGTCCCAAGATGCGGGGTCGAAGACGTCGGTACCCATCAGTAGGCCCTCCTGTCTGTGCGGTTGGGGGTGTCAAGTGCTTCAAGGAAGGGAGTGTGCTGGGCCTCGAACGCCTTGCTGGTGGCCTGGATGACGTCAGCAGCCAGCCGGTCGGCCATCTCGAGGTCGATCAGCGCCCGGGCGACGCGAATGGCCACCACCTGGTCACCCGCCACGACTGCGGTGAGCTGATGGTCGGTTGACGAGCCGATGGTCTCGGGCTCGGGGTCGCTTCGCGTCCCGGATTCGGTCGGGGGGTTGCTGAGCACATCGTGCAGCCGGGCGAGGCTTGGTTCGTCGGCGCGCCGGGCCGAGGCGAACTCCAGCAACTGGTCACGCACGGTGGCCACTTGGCTGCCTCGAGCGGCGTTGATGGCCTCCCGCAGCGCGGACTCCAGCTTGTGCGGCGCATTCGCGTCCAGCAACTCGGGATCGATCTCCAGTGCCGTCGGATTCAGCCCGGTCACGGTCGCAGTCACCAGTCCGTCGGACGACTGCGCCCGGCTGGTGAGTGACTCGTCAGCGAAGAACTCGGCGGACATCAGGACGTCTCCAGCAGGAAGGCGGCGGTGGTGCCGTCGTCGCAGGTGTGCATGTCCAGCGTCTGGCCGCCCATCGGGCGGGCCTCCTGGGTTATTGATCGCCGCTCAGTAAGGTCGAGGACGTCGTATTCGTCCCGGATGCGCAGCACCCGCCATGGCCGGGCCGGTGTGCCGTCGCCGGAGTCGAGGATGGTGCGCAACGCGATCTGGGCCGCGGTGAGTTCCAGTTCGGCTAGGCCGGACTCGCCCAGCCGTTGGTGCGCGGTGCTCAGCATGCCGTGGATACCGGGGCTGAGGAACAAGCCGGGCATCTCGGCATGGATCGCGTCCACGACGGCCCTGGGCTGGCCCGCATTGACCAGGGGTGCCAGTCGTTGGTCGATCCTGGTGTAGGGGTCGAAGGTGATGTCGGACGTGATGGCGCGCTTGAGGTCGGCCAGCTTGTCCGGGGATGGGTCGCCGAAGTAGGCGTCCACCAACTCCTTGAAATCCATGCGTCCTCCACCTTTGGCTGCACTGGTCGTGATGGGCAGAAAGCTAACACCGGGGCGGGCCGTGCAGGGCTCGCACTGACGCTCTCGAGGCGGGATTGAGCAGCAAAGTGAGTACCCGGACTCAGGTCGCCTCAGCCCCGGACGACATCGGCGAAAGCTGTCGCGACCAGCCGCTCCGCATCCCCGAGAGCGTCGGGTTGGAACCGCAGGCCCCAGGCACCGCCCAGCCGGAAGGCGAGGTTGGCCTGATTGGTGGACCTGGCCAACTCGGTAGATCCGACCGGCAGGTCTTCGATGGCGTCCTTGCCCGCGACGGTCAGGGTGGCTGCGCCGGAGGCACTGAGCGCCCCCACGATCGGGTCGCTGGTGGCCGCGTCCAGCCAGATGACGTCCACGCTGCCCGCTCCCGCCTCGGCGGGCTGGTCGGCCGGCAGGCGCCCGCCCAGGGCGTGGGCGACGATCTGGTGACCGAGGCCAACGCCCAGGATGGGGATCTCGATGCTCTGGGCGTCTGCGATCAGGTCACCCAGCGGATCCAGCCAGCGATGCTCTGCCCGGTCAGCGGCGGTCATCGGGCCGTCCAGCACCAGCAGGCCGTCACCGATCGACGCCAACGATGGCACGTCCTTCTCCCACAGGCCGACCACGCTGAGCCGGACGCCGGCCTGGCGCAGCCAGTCGTCCATCCGCCCCAAGGCGTTGCGCGGGTGGAGTTGCAGGACGGTGATGCGTGGTTGCTTGGCCATGGCGTTCACAGTAGTGGCGAACGACTGAAAACTGTCGTCGCTGGGTGCCACCCTTGAATCCTGCGAGACCAACAGCACGACAAGGAGTGATCGACCATGGCACGTCCCATCCATTTCGAAATCCACTGCGACGACGTCGGGCGCGCCAAGGACTTCTACGCGGCCGCATTCGGCTGGGAGTTCCAGGACTGGAGCGACTTCGCGGGTATGCCGTACTTCGGGGTGGTGTCCGGCCCGGATGATCAGCCCGGCATCAACGGTGCCCTGATGGCCCGGATGCCCGGCCAGCAGGTCGGCGGGGTGAATGGGGCGGTGCTGACCATGGGCTCAGCTGACTACGACGCCGACCACGACAGGATCATCGCGGCCGGCGGCCAGGTGGCGCTGCCCAAGGCGGCGCTGCCGGGGATGGCCTGGCAGGGCTACTACCTGGACACCGAGGGCAACGTCTTCGGCATCCACCAGCCGGACAAGAACGCGTCCTGAGAAAACGAAGGCGCCCGGCCCCGCAGTGGGACCGGGCGCCAGCCCTGACTACAGGGTCAGTTCGTCACTGCGACGCGCAGCTTGGCGCCGAGGTCGGCGTCCACGCTGGCCCAGTACTTGAAGAAGTTCTCCAGCACGGTGTCGTTGGCAATCGCCTTGCCCTGCCCGGTGAGGGTGGCCAGGAAGCGCTCCCGGTCGCCGTCGTCGAAGACCTCGCGGTACAGGGTGCCCGGCTGGCCGAAGTCATCGTCCTCGGCGTGCAGGTTGTAGGCCTGGCGCACCATCTCGCCGTCGGCCTCCCAGCCGTTGTCGATCGGGCCTTCCTGGTCCGACCAGGAGTCACCGAACGAGTTCGGCACGTAGGTGCTGGCGGCGCCCCGGTGCTCGAAGGTCATGTTGCCGTCGAAGTTGTAGCTGTGCACCTCGTTGATCGGCGCGTTGACCGGCAACTGCTGGAAGTTGGTGCCGATGCGGTAGCGCTGCGCGTCGGCGTAGGCGAAGTTGCGGCCCAGCAGCATCTTGTCGGGGGAGTTGCCGGTGCCCGGCACCATGTTCGCCGGCGAGAAGGCAGCCTGCTCGATCTGGGCGAAGTGGTTGGTCGGGTTCTCGTTCAGGGTCAGCGTGCCGACCTTGATCCGCGGGTAGTCCTTCTTCGACCAGGTCTTGGTGAGGTCGAACGGGTTGAACCGGTAGTTGCGGGCCTCGGCGTAGGGCATCACCTGGACGTAGAGGTCCCACTTCGGGAACTCACCGCGGGCGATCGCGTCGAACAGGTCGCGACGGTGGTATTCGGCGTCCGACCCGGCCAGCGCCTCGGCCTCGGCCGCGCCCAGGTTCTCCACGCCCTGCTGCGAGATGAAGTGGTACTTCACCCAGTACCGCTCGCCGGCCTCGTTCACCCACATGTAGGTGTGCGAGGAGTAGCCGTTCATGGTGCGCCAGCTCTTCGGCAGGCCGCGGTCACCCATCAGGTAGGTGACCTGGTGCGCGGACTCCGGGTTCTGCGTCCAGAAATCCCACTGCATCGTGGCGTCGCGCAGCCCCGAGTCGGGCAGGCGCTTCTGGGAGCGGATGAAGTGGGGGAACTTCATCGGATCACGCAGGAAGAAGACGGGGGTGTTGTTGCCGACCAGGTCGAAGTTGCCCTCGGTGGTGTAGAACTTCAGCGCGAAGCCGCGGACGTCACGCCAGGTGTCGGGGGAGCCGAGCTCACCGGCGACGGTCGAGAAGCGGTGCAGCACGCGGGTCTTGACGCCCGGCTGGAAGAGGGCGGCCTTGGTGTACTGCGAGACGTCCTCGGTGGTCTCGAACTCGCCGAAGGCGCCGGAGCCCTTCGCGTGCGGGCGACGCTCGGGCACGTTCATCCGGTTGAAGTGAGCGAGGGTCTCGACGAGATGGTGGTCGTGCAGCAGGATCGGGCCGTTCGGGCCGATCGTCAGCGAGTTGCGGTCGCTGACTGCTGGGATGCCGGCCTGGGTGGTCGAACCGGTGGAATGGTCAGTCATACGGTGACTCCTGTCTGGTTGGTGTTTTCGGTGGTGTCTGGCAAATCTCGGCAGTTACGGCACAGGCCGCGATAGAGCACGTCGGCGATCTCGACCAGGATCCCGTGGTTGTCCACTGGGGTCAGGCAGGGCGAGTCGCCCACGGCACAGGGCACATCGGCCACGGCGCCGCACCGGGTACACACGGCGTGGTGGTGGTTGTCGCCGTGGTCCAGTTCGTACAGTCCCGGCTGGTGGGGCAGTTCCAGGCTGCGTACCAGCCGGCGGCTGCCCAGGTCGGCGAGCACGTTGTACACCGACTGGACGCTGAGGGTAGCCGGACGCGGCTGCGCCAGTTCAACGATCCGTTCGGCGCTGCTGTGTGGGTGGCGGCTCAGCGTGCGCAGCACAGCGAGTCTCGGCTGGGTGGCCTTGAGGCCGTTCGCATGCAGTGTGGCTGCCCAATCGGGCTCCTGCACTGCGACGTCGCTCATGCCTCGAGGCTAACACAATTTTGAGTAATTCAAAGTTAATCGGACGAAGTGCCTCCTAGGTCTGGTGGGGGAGGGCACCCTGGTGCACCCGGCTCAGGGCCGGCCCCGACCCTGGTCTGATGAGGCAAAGGGGCTGGATCTTCTAGGCTGGTGCCGTGACGACGATTGCGCGGAAGACGAACCTTCGATGGATGGCACCGGCTGCGGCCGCCAGTTTGGTGATCGCCAGCCCGGGACTGTTGAGTTCGCTGGCTTCAGCCGAACCGGTCCTGCCGCCGCGCACCGCGGACGAGATCATCGCGGACGTCCTGTCGGCCAAACCCGTTGCCTTCACCGGTGAGGTCGTCCAGACCATGGAACTCGGCCTGCCGAGCCTCGGATTCGAGCCCGGGGTGGACTTCACCAATCCGAATTCGATCTGGGCCTTGGCGTCCGGCAGCAACACCTGGCGGCTGTGGTACGACGGCGGGAACTCCTACCGGGTGGCCATCATCCGCGGCCAGGCCGAGTCTGACCTGATCAGCAACGGCTCGGTGCTGTGGGCCTGGTCGAGCGAATCGCAGACCGCCGTACGCAGCGAGCTTGAGCCAGGCACGTCCGGCGAAAATCTTCCGCTCCCGGCCGGTTCGCCGCAGGAAGCCGCTGTCGAAGTGCTGCGCGAACTCGAGCAGTACAGCGCCGTTTCCACCGACTCCAACGTCCGGGTTGCCGGACGCGACGCCTACGAACTGGTCATCACACCCTCGGACGATCAGACCCGGGTCGCCCAGGTTCGGCTGGCCGTCGACGCCGAGACGTCGCTGCCGCTGCGGGTGATCGTCTCGTCGACGACCAGTGCCACCCCGGCGATCGAGATCGGCTTCACCAAGATCAACTACTCCGCCCCCAACCCGTCGGTCTTCGAGTTCACCCCGCCGCCGAACGCCGAGGTCATCGAAGCCGGTCATGCGGGGGAGTTGGAATCGGCCGAGCGTCCCGAGATCGAGGCCCCAGGTGCCCCGGCCGACGACGTGGTGCCCAGTGAGGACGCCGGCCCGCTCACGCAGGGCGAGGGTTGGTCGCGGGTGACCGTTACCCCGCCGATGGAGATGGACACTGGTTCGCCGTCGCCGATGGACAATCCGATGGTGCAACTCCTGCCGCGCGTCCAGGGTGACTGGGGCAGCGGGGTGGTGCTGGACGGCACGCTGATCAGCGTTGTCATCGCTGACGACGGACGGATGGCCTTCGGCGCGGTTGCCCCCGAGGCGTTGTACCAGGCCTTGGCCAAGTGAACTCGGCGGCGGTGACGTCGTCCGGGCTGACCAAGAAGTTCGGACGACAGGTGGTCGTCGACCACATCGATTTACAGGTGCCTGCGGGCGCCATCTATGGCTTCCTCGGTCCCAATGGCTCCGGCAAGACCACGACGATCCGGATGCTGCTCGGCCTGATCGGGGCCACTGACGGCGGCTGCGAAGTACTTGGCCACCCGATTCCGGCCGGCATCGCAGCCGCCCTGCCACGCGTAGGAGCACTGGTGGAGGGTCCCGCCTTCCACCCCTACCTGTCCGGCCGGGCCAACCTGCACCGCCTCGATGCCGCCGATCCGCACTCCGATCCCCGGTCCGCCGCCGAACGAGTCAATGCCGCGCTGGAACGCGTTGGCCTGGCGGCAGCAGCCACCAAGCACTATCGCGCCTACTCGCTGGGCATGAAGCAGCGCCTGGCGATCGCGGCATGTCTGCTGCAACCCCGCGAGTTGCTGGTGCTCGATGAGCCGACCAACGGGCTGGATCCGCAGGGCACCCGCGAAGTGCGGCACTTGGTCTCGTCCCTGGCCGAGGGTGGCACCACCGTGTTGATCAGCAGCCATCTGCTCAGCGAAGTTGAGCAGGTCTGCACGCACGTCGGCGTGATGAACAAGGGTCGGTTGGTGGCGCAGGATTCGCTCGACGTGCTGCGCGCCGGGGCCACCGCGTCCGTGGAACTGCGCACACCCGACAGGGAGCCGGCCGGCATCGTGTTGGGAGAACTGGGCATCGACGCGCATCCGGCACCGGGGGAGCGCTTGACCTTCCAACCGGGCGATGTGCCGACCGAGCGCATCGTCGCCGAACTGGTCGCCGCCGGAGTGCCCGTCCAAGCGTTCAATGTGCATCAACCGACCCTGGAGGATCTGTTCGTCTCGCTCACCGGGGAGGGCTTCGATGTCAGCGGCTGAGCGACACGGCTGGAGCTTCGGCCGGCTCCTGGCCTCCGAACTACGACTGATCTTCGGTCGGCGCCGCAACCAATTCGGCATGTTGGTGCTGGCGGCGGTGCCGCTGATCATGGCCATCGCAATGCGCTCGGAGGCCTCGTTGGGCGGGCTGCTGTCCGGCAACGGCTTGATCGTCCCGGTGACCGCGATGATGGCCGAGGCGCCCTTCTTCCTGCCGATGGCGGTCTCGATGCTGGCCGGCGATGCCATCGCGGGGGAGGCCAATCTCGGCACGCTGCGCTATCTGCTCACCCTGCCGGCTGGACGCACCAGGCTCCTGGCAGCCAAGTTCGCCTCCCTGGTGATCGGCTGTCTGACCGGCTCCGCGATCGTCGGCACCGTCGGTGTGATCGCCGGTGCTGTGGCGCTCGGCGTTGGACCGACCTGGTTGTTGTCCGGCAGCCAGGTGAGCTTCGGTGCCGCGCTGGGGAAGGTGGTGCTGATCTACCTCTACGCGACGGCCATGCTGATCGGCCTGGCCAGCATCGGCCTGCTGGTTTCGACCCTGACCGACCAGCCGCTGGCCGCCACCGTCGCCATCATGATCATCAACATCCTCAGTTGGATCGCGGTCGCGGTCGAGCAACTCGACTGGCTGCATCCGTGGCTGCTGTCCAACTGGATGATGAGCTTCACCGACCTGCTCAGCGATCCGATGATGACGACCAACGTCAGCCACGGGTTGTGGCTGACGTTGGGTTACACGGTCGTCTTCGTCCTGGCCGCGTGGGCGCGGTTCACGACCAAGGACATCACCAGCTAGCGGGGGCCGCCGCCCATGCCAGCCATGTGGCCCCTGCCGCCCATCGGCCCAAGCACGCCGGCCTCGTAGGCCTTGGCGACGGCGTCCGCCTCTGCCTGGGTCAGCTTGCCGTCGGCGACGGCCTGGTCGAGCCGGGCCTGGAAGTCGGCCTGCCGGGCTGCCTGGCGGTCGGCCTGCAACTCATCGAGGGCCTGGGTCAACGTCGCCTGGTCGAGGCCCAACTGGCTGGCCAGTTCGGCGACGAACGCGTCGTGCATCGCGGTCATCTCTTCCTCGGTCGGCCGGGTGCCGTCGGCCGGGGGTTCGCTCGGACGCGTCGCGTCCCGGGCGGCATCGATGGCCGCTTCAACAGTCGCCTGGTCGAGGCCCAGCTTGGTGGCCAGTTCGGACGCGAAGGCGTCATGCATCATCCCGCCCTCGCCGTGGTGGCCACCCCGAGGGCCGAAACCTTGGTCGTCGGTGCCCGCGCTCGCGCTGCTGCTGGGGCTACTGGTATCGCTTGGTTCGGCCTGCGCCAGGGCGACGCCGAGCAGGCTGCCCACGCCGACGACGCCGGCAGCGGCCCCCATCACGATCTTGGCGGTGGTCTTCATGGTCTTCTCCTTGGGTTGTCCCCGGTTGGTTCTCATGACCCAGTAGGCCCAACCAACTTGGCAACCGGTGATGTGACAGCTGTGGCGTAGCTGTGAGTGTGGGCGGACGCTCGCCTTCCGGCGAAACGCTCGCCTTGCACGGCGAGCAAACTGCCTTAAGGGAAGCGTGGTGAGGACGTTGGCCTTCTCAGGCGTCGAAGGGCCAGCCGTCGACCAGCGGGCCGTCGCGTCCGTTCTCGCGGTAGTACTCGTAGCCCAGCCAGGCTGCCAAGGCCTGCTCAGGGATCGACAGCATCCACTGGGCATCGGACTGGGACGAATGCGCGGCCAGTGCTGCTCGCTTGCGGGCCAACTGGGCGGTGACGTCCACCCGCCAGTGCAATTCTGATTCGGGCATCCCGATCGGCAGTCCGTCGTCGCCCACCCATTCGGACTCGGCAGCGGGCATGCCCAGCGCCTCGGCTCGGGAGGCCATCCGTTTGGCGTCGTCCCGGTTTCCGGTCTGCTCCAGGACGCGTGGCCGGCGCTTGGCCAATTCAGCGGCGCGGTAGCTGATCCGGTGCACCGCGATGTGGTCGGGGTGCCCGTAGTTGCCGTGCCAGTCGTAGCCGACCAGGAAGTCCGCGTCCTCCTCGTCCAGGATGGCTGCCAGCCGGCCTGCGGCCTCGTCCAGATCGGCCTGCACCAGGGCTTCCGGGTGGTTGTTCTGCTCCCAGCCGGTCATGCCCGAGTCCAGGTAGCCGAGGAAGACTACCCGCTGGGTACCGATGACCTCGGCGGCGGCGAAGGCTTCGGACCGCCGCCGGTCGACCACGGTCTCGGCTTCGGCCAGGTCATCCGGGACGGTGCCGTGCTCCCCGTTGGTCGCGAACACCACGATGACCCGATGCCCCTCGTCCGCGAGCCGCGCCATCGAACCGGAAGTCTGGCTTGCCTCGTCGTCGGGATGCGCATGGAAGAAGACGACGGTTGTCACAGGCTCAATCATTCCACCCGGGCGGTGTTGCATGCCACCCCGCAAGCGCAGGCCCACTAGGCTGACCCCCGTGCAGTTCAAGCCATCGGACCGGTTCTATCGATTCATCGTGCGCACCGGCCTGACAGCCCGCTGGCTGCTGCGCATCCCCGTCACGCTGTCTGGTTTGGAGAACCTGCCGCCGACCCAGGTCAAGCGCGGATACCGCCAGGTGATCCCGGGGCAGGGGGCAGTCGTGGCGATGAACCACTTCGGCCTGGTTGACTTCGTCTTCGCCGAACTGGCGGTTTTCAAGGGCAATCGCGCCCACATTCGGTACATGATCACCCGTAAGCGGGCGGGCAACGCGTTCGTCAAGGCCGTCGTCCAGTTGTGCAACCACATCGTGGTGGACCGGGCCCACGGCGACTCCGCGCTGCAGGAGGGGATCGAGAAGGCGAAGCAGGGGGAGTACATCGGCATCTTCGCCGAGGGCTCCACCAACCTCAGCTACCAGGTGCGTCCGCTGAAGACCGGCGCGGTGCGCATCGCGGCGGCGACGGGCGTGCCGATCATCCCGGTCTCGGTCTTCGGCGCCCACCGCATCATCACCCGCGGTCGCAAGATCCGGCTGCGTGACATCCTCGGCACCCCAGTGCGCGTGCACATCGGTGAGCCGCTGCTGGTCGCGCCCGACGACGACATCGCGCGGGCCTCGGAGATCCTGCGGGCCAGGCTGCAGGCCGGGGTGGACGTGGCCATCGACTCGTATTCGGACGCGGCACCGGCCGGCGCCTGGTGGCTACCGGCGTCGCGCGGCGGCTCGGCGATGACCGCCGAACAGGACGCAGCCAAGTACGCCGACGAGAAGTCCCGCTACGACCAGACCGGCTGAGCCGTGGATCGAGATCTCGCGGACCTGAGTGCCGTCGCCACCTGGGGGACGCTGTGGCTGGCCGGCGACGGGGGCGATCCGGCACCGGAAGTGCCGACCGTCCCGCCGCACTTCATGAACACCAGGTCGCTGGTGGTTCAACTGCCGCCGGGGCTGGGCGGCGGATCTGTCGAGGGCACGCGGGCTTGGTTCAGCGCACTGCGCAGCATCGGCACCAGCCGGCTCTTCCTGGTCGCAGGTCCGTCCGGCGGGCCGCACCAGCAGGTGCTGAGCGCCGGGCCAACGCCGTACCTGTGGACGCTGACCTACGCGCCCGGGCCGACCCACACGCTGCGCACGCCCGACTACCTGGCCACCATCGCGGGGGAACCACGAACCGACGTGGTGCCACCCCGGCTGCCGGTGGAGGCGGCCCGCGAGCGGGTACGCGTCCTGCTGATGCGCAACCAGACGGTCGCGGAGCAGTGCGGTGAGCAGCGCTGGGCGCGCTACTTCGACGAAACAGCGGCCCTGCTCGACGAGCCCGGTGCCGAGGCCCGATCGGCGTTCCCGGACGCGTGGCCGGCCGACGCGCGCCGGTTGGTGGTCGCCCTCTACAAGGCGCGCTCAGCGTTCGGCGGCAGCGGCTCCTGGAGTGACTCGGGCCCCCGGGATGAGGCCGGATACGCCCAGTACCAGACCGCCCACCGCGAGTTGTACGCGTTCCTGACCGAGGCCTGGCTGTCCGCGGTCAACGGACCGGATATCGGCTAGTCGCAGAACCGTTGCAGTTCGCCGAGGTCGATCTCGATGCCGAGCCCCGGCGTCGATGGGATCGGCAGGTGACCGTCCACCAGGTCGAAACGCCGCCCGGTGATCTCGGTGCGCAGCGGGTTGGGCGACTGGTCGTACTCGAGGGCCGGATCGTTCATCAGCGGGTAGGTGACATGGGTGTAAGGGATCGGCGGGATGATCGCGATCGCCTGCAGCGCGGTGGCCAGCGCCACAGCTGAGCCCCAGACGTGTGGCACCACGCGGACGCCGCGCGTGGTGGCCAGGGTCAGGATCCTGGTGAACTCGGACAGCCCGCCGCAGCAGGAGATGTCCGGCTGGATGATGGCGGGGCGTCCTTCGGTGATGAACCGGTCGAAGCCGAACCGGGTGAAGACCGCCTCGCCACCCGCGATCGGGACGCGTAGCCGCTCGGACAGGGCGCGGTAGCCGGCCAGGTCTTCGGGGACCACCGGCTCCTCGTACCAACCCACGTTGTTGTCCTCCAGCACTGTGCCCATCTGCATGGCGGCCGGCAGGTTGTAGGCGTGGTTCGCGTCCACCAGCAGGTCCATCTCGGGACCGAGCGCCTCCCGGATCTGGACGACGCGTCGGGCGTCCACGTCGATTGGCAGCAGGCCGATCTTGAGTTTGGCGGCGGTGAAGCCGGCCTGCTTGAAGCCCAGGTACTCGTCGTGCAACGCGGCGCTCTGCTCGGAGCCGTAGGTGGTGGCCGAGTAGTAGCCGCCGGTGGCGTAGGCCAGCACGCGATCGCGGTAGGCACCACCCAACAGTTCGTGAACGGGACGCCCGAGGGTGCGTCCATAGGCGTCCCACATCGCGTTGTCCAGCGCGCTGATCGCCTCGATGTAGGCGCCGGACTGGCCGAAGTCGCGGGTGGTGGCGTAGAGGCGCTCCGAGGCCATCATCGGGAAGATCTCGCCCATGGCGATCAACTGGGGGCCGAGGACGTCGTTGACGCACGCAGCAACCGGGGTTGGTGGACCGTACTGGCCGCCCTCACCCCAGCCGATCACGCCGTCGGTGGTCTCGATCCGCACCAGCATGCTGTTGCGTTGTGGGAACGGCGCCTGGGACGAGTAGAAAGTCTTTGACCCCAGGTTTGCGCGGGCGATGTACGTCTGGATCCGGGCGATCTTCATGGCGTCCTCCTTGAGCGTGCTGCGAACCTACCAGCGTTCGTTGGTTAAGGTTGGTGCTGGGACTCACCCCAGTTTCCACTGCCAAGGACACGTCATGGAGACCTTCGACAATCTTGCCCACCAGATCGTGCTGCTCGCGATTGAGCCGGTGGGCGGCGGACTGCGCAAACGGGGCAGGTTGGGCGGCGCCACTGCCGCGGCCGCGCTGGCCGAGTTGGCCCTTCAGGAACGCCTGGTGGCCGTCGATGGGATGTTGCGGGTGCAGGACCAGCGACCCACCGACGACCCGATGGTCGACGTGATGCTTCGGGACGTGATCAACCGGCCGGCCAGGACGCCGGCGCGGATCGTCAGTGATGGGCGCGACGCCTACCTGAACCAGACCCTCGGCGAGTTGGTGTCCAACCGATGGGTGCGGTTGGTCCCGGCGTCCGGTTTCCGGCGCGACAGCTACCGGGTCGCCGACACGGCACGGTTGCAGGCCGCCCAGGAACTCGCCGCGGCCGCGTTACATGACCCGGTGTCGGCCAGCGATCGAGCCGCCTTCCTGGCCGGACTGGTCGGGCAGATCGGTCTGGCCGGGCTGGTGCTACCGGACTTGACGGCCCGGACGGCAGCGCGACAAGGTTTCGCGCGGCGTGGCTGGGTGAATCCGGCCGTGCAGCTTGTCTTCGCCGAATCCGTGCAACCCGATCGCATCTAGGCTGCAGACATGGAAGCCTTCGACAATCTGGCCCACCAGATCGCACTGCTGTGCATCAAGCCAGAGGGCGGGCGGGTGCGGCGGCGCACCGAGTTGGCGCTGGCGACCGCGGCTGGGGCCCTGGGCGAGTTGGCGATCCAGGAGCGCGTCAGCCTGGACGGCAAGAAGGTTCGCGTCCATGACACTCGCCCGACCGAGGACCCCTTGCTGGACATCATGCTGCAGGTGCTCGCCGACCAGCCGGATCGGCGTCCGATGCGCATCCTGGACGCAGCGCGCAAGACCTATATGAACCAGGCGCTGACCGAACTGGTCAGCAATGGCTGGGCGACGATGACCCCCGGGTCAGGTCTGCTGGGTGACCGCTATCAGGTGCTGGACACCGAGCGGCTGGCCAGGATCAAGGCGATGGTCACCGCCGGTTTCCACGACCCAGTGGGTGCCCCGACGCGCGAGTCCCTGCTGGCCGGGCTGGTCTTCGAGTCCCAGATGGGCCGCGAGTTGGTGCCCGAACTGAACTGGTGGCAGAGGTGGAAGGCCGGCATGGCGCTGCGCAAGCGGCACTGGGTGGTCAAGGCGGTTGCCGACGTCATCGCGGCGCGGGCTTCCGCAGCCGCTGGTGCTGCCTGAGCGCTCGAGGATCAGCGGGGCTCAACCTCGGTCACGGTGAGCACGCCGTCTGACACTGTGAACCGGACGTTGCGCCCGGCGAACGCGATGCCGTAGCCCCGCTCGGGGTCACGCTGGTAGGCGGGCCGGGGGTCCTCGGCCAGGACGCCCAGTAGCGCCTCCTGTGCGTGGGACGGCACGCGTGCCAACAACTCATCGCCGATCGAGACCTGAAGGCGGTAGTCGGGGTTGATCGCGGTGAAGCCCATGGCGGCGTCCGGGTGCTGGTCGGCTGCCACATAGGGTTTGATGTCCCAGATCGGGGTGCCGTCGACCAGGTCAGCCCCGCCCACCACCAGCACCGGGCCGAGTTTCGCGTCCGTCTCGATCTCCAGCAGTCGCACACTGGACAGCCCGATCGGGTTGGGGCGGAAGGGGGAGCGGGTGGCGAAGACCCCCATCCGGGTTTCGCCGCCCAGCCGGGGTGGTCGTACCGTGGGGGCCCACTCGTCGCGCAGGGCCTGGTGGAACTGCCAGATCAGCCACAGGTGGCTGAAGCCGGCCAGGCCGCGGATCGCGTCCGGGTTGCGGAACTCGGGCTCGAAGACCACGCGAGCCCGCAACTCGGGGACCAGCCCGGCCTGCCGGGGGACGCCGAACTTCTCCGGGAAGTCGCTGCGCAGGTGCGCGATCGTCAGCACGACACCATGAAACCACGGACGCCGTAGGTAGCCGACTGGCCACCCACGGCGTCCGCGATGGGTCGTCAGAAGACGATGTCGTACAGGCCGATCGCGCCGACCGCGAAGATGGCGACACCGGATATCAACAGGTAGACGGTGAACAGGTTGCCGTCCTTGATACGTTTATCGGTCTCGGTGTACGACAGGTAGATCGTGGCGATCGCGACCACCATCAGATAGATGGCGTTCAGCGTCCCGCCCAGGATGACCAGGGCAAGTGGCTGCGCCACAACGGTCGCCAGCAGCGCCCAGAACAGCGGCATGATCACCATCAGCAGGCGCATGACGAAGTTGCGCCGCTTGGCATCGGTCCACTTGTAGACGCCGAAGACGGCCAGCGACGCCGAGGTCTGCCGGGCCAGGCCGGGCACGTTCGCCAGGATGGTCTTGGCGTAGCCCTTCTCGACGCACCAGAAGGTGTAGCCGGAGATCTCGCCGGCGCCCACACCGGTCAGACCGAACATCGACAGCGCAACACCCATCGAGCCGGCCGCGATCTGGAAGCGCATGCCGTCGGCCAGTTCGGCACCCGACCACGCGAACTCGGTGAACTGGATACCGAAAACCATCAGCACCACCAGCAGCGTGACGACGACGACCAGGACGGTGGAGATCATCTCGATCAGGCTGTAGCGGTTGAGTTGGTGGATCGCGATGGCGATCACGATGTAGATCCAGACGTAGATGCCCATCGACAGCGGCGACAGCGGATCGCCGCCGATCGGGAAGAGCATCGACGTGGCCAACGCGGCGGAGCCGACCACCCCTGCCTGGCTCGCCATGAACTGGAAGAACATCAGGATGACGATGTAGGAGGCCCAACTGCGTCCGCCGATCTTCGGCGGCACGTGGTCGTAGCCGAAGATGCCCGGCTTGCCGGTCGAGATGGACCAGCGGGCCAACTCGATCTGTACCGCAACCTTGACGAAGGTGGAGACGAACACCAGCCAGAGCAGCATCATCCCTACTCGTGAGCCGAGTGTGGTCGCGGTGATCAGCTCACCGGAGCCCACGACAGCGGCGCTGGTGATCATGCCCGGCCCAAGGAACCGCATGCTGGGCCCCCAGCCCTTCGGCGGATCCTGGATCTTCTCGGGGTGCAGGACGTACGGGTCGTCCTCGACGGGATGGTTGTTCTCGATTACGGGGTCGATCGGTTCTGGTTGAGCCACGGTGACACCTTCCGCAATGGGGCTCCGCCGATGCAGCCACCTTGGCCCTTCGACCGGGCCCCGTTGGGGGGTATGGGGCATTCCTAGCAGCGATCGAGGCTCGGGGGAAGACCTTGTCAGTGGGAATTGATCTTGTATTCAGTCGACAGGGACAGGTTCGCAGCGTGGGAACCGCGTCTACTACGCAGTCAGGCATCTAGGGTGACAGTCATGCTGAGCGCACTGGTCAACGTGATGCTCCCTGTCTTCCTGATCGCCGGGGTCGGCTTCCTGCTGGCGCGCTTCTTCACCATCGACCAGCTCAGCCTGAACAAGGTGCAGCTCTATGCACTCACCCCAGCGCTGGCCTTCAGTTCGATCATGCAGTCCACGGTGTCGGCATCCAACGTGGGGCAATTGGCGATGGGTTACGCCGCGTCCATCGGCACCCTGGGGCTGGTCGGCGCGCTGCTGGCACGGCTGGTGCCCAAGGTCAATCGGCGAGGTGTGATGGCCAGCGCCATGCTGGGCAACAACGGGAACTTCGGCCTGCCGATCGCCTTGCTCGCCCTCGGCCAACCCGGTCTAGACCAGGCGATCGTCATCTTCATGTTCGCGATCGTCGTGCTGTGGACGGTGGGCCCGGCGATGTTCGGCCGGACGCTGACCCTGCGCGCTGTGGCGAAGGACATCTTCCGGCTGCCGGTGATCTGGACGATGAGCGCCGCGCTGATCTTCCGGCTGCTCGGCGTCCAGTTACCGACGCCGGTGACGGTGGCGGTGGACATGGTGGGCGACGCGTCCATCCCGCTGATCCTGATCGCGCTCGGCATCCAGTTGGGCTACTCGAAGAAGATCCTGGTCAACCTGCCGGTAGTGATCTCGGTGGCGATCAAGCTGCTGATCGCACCGCTGATCGGTCTGGGCATCTGCCTGCTCGTCGGATTGCGTGGGCTCGAACTGCAATCCATGGTGCTGGCGCTGTCGATGCCCACCGCGGTCAACGTCTTCCTGATCGCGCTGGAGTATGACGCGGACGCGGAGACGATCGCTAGCACAGTCGCCGCGTCCACGCTGATCAGCCTGCTGACCATCAGCATCGTGGTGGCCAACCTGCCGGCACTGGCCTGAGCAACGTGGTTGGTCGGCCGCGATGGTAGCTTTCACAGCGAACCGCAAACGGTAGGGGGCAACAGTGGCAGGTGGACTCGCAGCACTGCTCGACGACGTCGCGATGATCGCCAAGATGGCGAGTTCGGCCAGCACCAAGGCGCTGGGCGTGGTCGTCGACGACTCGGCAGTCACCCCGCGCTACGTCCACGGCTTCTCGCCGGCCCGCGAACTGCCGATCATCTGGCGCATCGCCAAGGGCTCGCTGCGCAACAAGCTGGTCTTCATCCTGCCCGCCGCCCTGGTGCTCAGCCAGTTCGCACCCATGCTGCTACCGCCGATCCTGATGTTGGGTGGTCTGTACCTCAGCTTCGAGGGCGCCGAGAAGTTGCTGGAGTACTTCAGCGGCAAGCACAAGGAGAAGACCGAGCACGCCGCGCCGGTGGCCGACACCGCCGGTGATCGTGAGGAACTGATGGTGCGCGGCGCCATCACCACTGATTTCATCCTGTCGGCCGAGATCATCGTCATCTCGCTGAGTTCGTTGGCGGACGCAGAGTTCTGGCCGCGCGCGATCGCCATGATCCTGGTGGCCATCGGCATCACCGCCCTGGTCTACGGCGTGGTGGCGCTAATCGTGAAGATGGACGACATCGCGCTGCGTCTGGAGCAGGGTGGCTCGGGCGCCCGGCAGGCGCTGGGCCGCGGCCTGGTCAATGCGATGCCGAAGGTGATGTCCGTGCTGTCGGTCGTCGGGGTGATCGCCATGCTCTGGGTGGGCGGGCACATCCTGCTGTCCGGCAGCTACAACCTCGGCTGGCACGCCCCCTACGACCTGGTGCACCGGCTCGCCGAGCCGGTCAGCGAGGTGGCCGGTGTGGGCGGCTTCCTGGCCTGGCTGGTTGACACGGTGATCTCGGCAATCCTGGGCTTCCTGGTGGGCCTGCTCGCGGTCGGCGTGATGCACTTCCTGCCGTTCGGCCACCACCGCGACCCGCACGAGGACACCGAGCGCGTCGCCATCACCACCTCGATGGGGTCCGAGTAGCGCCGTGACCGCCTCACCCGCGCTGCAGCGCCGAATCACCGAACTGCTCGCGGATTGGGAGTTGACCCCCATCGGTGAACCGATGGCGGGCCACACCGCAACCGTGCTGCCCGTGACCGATGCCGTGGGGGAGCGAAGGGCGCTCAAGGTGGCCTTCGACGAAACCGACAACCTGGGCGAGATCCCGACCCTGCAACTGTGGGGTGGGCGGCACGCGGTGCGGATGCTGCGGGCTGATCCCCGGCGCGGGGCGCTGTTGCTCGAGTGGTTGGACGCCCGGCTTGACGACCTGCCTGATGCCGCAGAGGCTACCGAGGTCGTCGCGAAGCTCTACGCCGGCCTGCACCGCCCGGCGGCACCCCAGCTGGCCGACATCGGCGCGTCCGTCAACCGGTGGCTGGACGCCCTGGCCGCGCTCGGCAGGCAACTCCCCGCGCCGCCACAACTGGTGGAACAGGCACTGCTGGCCGGCCGACGGCTGGCCGCGCAGCCGGCGACCCACGTCCTGCACGGCGACCTGCACTACGACAACGTGATGCGCCGCGACGACGAGTGGGTGGCCATCGACCCGAAGGGGCACAACGGCGATCCCTGCTTCGAGGTCGCGCCCCTGCTGTGGAACCGTTGGGACGACCTGGTGGCCACCGGCAACATCGGCGAGGCCATCCGGGACCGGTTCTACACCGCGGTCGACACCGCGTCCCTTGATGAACGCCGGACGCGGGACTGGACGCTGGTCAGGGTGATCATCAATGTGGTCTGGACGATGCAGGACGCGGCCGGTCGGGCGATGAGTGGCCATGAGCAGGCGATGATCAGCCGTCAGGTAACGATAGCCAAGGCCATGCAGGGGATCGAGCCCGCTGATTGAGGGCTATGATCCATGCGGACGAGTGAGCAGGGGAGCACATGGCGAAGATCGGTTTCGATCGCGAGAAGTACATCACCCTCCAAACCGAGCAGATCCTGGCTCGGCGCAAAGAGTTCGGCGGCAAGCTCTACCTCGAATTCGGCGGCAAGCTCTTCGACGACATGCACGCCTCCCGCGTCCTGCCGGGCTTCACCCCCGACAACAAGATCACCATGCTGGAGAAGGTGGCCGACGACGTCGAGGTCGTCATCGTTATCAGCGCCCTCGACCTGGCGAACAACAAGGTGCGCGCCGACCTGGGCATCGGCTACGACTCCGACGTGCTGCGGCTGATCGATGAGTTCCGTTCGGCAGGCCTGTACGTGGGCAGCGTGGTGATCAGCCATGCCACCGAGGACAACCGGGCCGCCCGCAACTTCAAGCGCAAGCTGGAGCGGTTGGGCATCAAGGTCTATCGGCACTACCCGATCAAGGGGTACCCCAACAACGTGAGCCTGATCGTCAGTGACGAGGGCTTCGGTCGCAACGACTACATCGAGACCACCCGCGACCTGGTGGTGGTGACCGCGCCGGGGCCGGGCAGCGGCAAGATGGCGACCTGCCTGTCGCAGCTCTACCACGACTACAAGCGCGGCATCACGTCCGGCTATGCAAAGTTCGAGACCTTCCCGATCTGGAACCTGCCGCTGGACCATCCGGTCAACGTCGCCTACGAGGCCGCCACCGCGGACCTGGACGACGTCAACATGATCGACCCCTTCCACCTGGCGGCCTATGGCAAGCAGGTGGTCAACTACAACCGCGACGTCGAGGTATTCCCGGTGCTCAACCGGTTGTTCGAGCACTTGCTCGGCACCTCGCCGTACAAGTCGCCGACCGACATGGGCGTCAACATGGCCGGCTATTGCATCAGCGACGACGCCGTTTGTGTCGCGGCGTCCAAGCAGGAAGTCATCCGGCGCTACTACAAGGCATTGGTGCACGAACGCCGCGAGGACCTGGAGCCCAACCAGTCCGACCGGATCGCGCTGCTGATGAGCAGCCTGGGCGTGACCAAGGATGATCGACCGGTGGTCGGACCGGCCCTGGAACTGGAACGCCGGACGAAGGCCCCGGCAGCGGCCATCGAACTGCCTGATGGACGCATCGTTACCGGCAAGACCTCCCCGCTGCTGGGCTCCTGCTCGGCGATGCTGCTGGACGCGTTGAAGGCGCTGGCCGGCATCGACGACGAGGTCAAGCTGCTGGCACCGGAGACGATCGAACCCATCCAGACGCTGAAGACCAAGCACCTGGGTAGCCGCAATCCTCGCCTGCACACCGACGAGGTGCTGATCGCGCTGTCGGTCAGCGCGAACGGTGACGAGAACGCCCGGCGTGCACTGGCCGAACTGCACAAACTGCGCGGCTGCGACGTGCACACCACCGTGATCCTGGGTTCGGTCGACGAGGGCATCTTCCGCAATCTGGGCGTCCAGGTGACCAGCGAGCCGATCTACCAGTCCAAGAACCTCTACCGCAAGCGCTGAGGGTCTGCTGCACCCCGGTGGCCATAGCTTGGTCCCGGGAGGTTAACAACGATGTCTTGGATGTACTCGATCGAATTGCCGCAGGGTGCGCTGATCAAGCGCCAGATGCAGTTGACCATGGACGCTGTCACCTTCAACGGCAAGTCGATCCCGGTCGCGGCGATCGACGTGGTGAAGAGCCAGGTCACCCGGCAGTTCGTGAATGGGATCCCGACGGCCACGACCTACAAGGTCCAACTCGAAGGTCAGGGGGGCCTACGGCAGACCATGAAATGGTCGTTCGCCTCCCTGCAGAAGCAGGAGACCAAGGACAAGTGTGAGCAGGCCTATCGCACGATGATCGACCTGATCCGCGACCAGGCCGGACCACGAATCGTGGCGAACCAGCTGGCCAAGCCGTTGCCCACCAAGTTCGGTCCCTACGAGATCACCCCGGAGGGCGTCGGGGTCAGCGGGTTGCTGAGCGCGAAGCAGGCTCCGTGGGTCGCCATCACGGGGGCGACCATGAACCAGGGCGTCTACTCGGTAACCTTCGTCGATGAGCAGGGACGCGGCAAGGCGTTCGGTGCCATGTCGTTGTGGGATGCCAATGCCATCTTCCTGCCCGAGGTGATGACCGGCTACCGCAACTGGTTCCTGCAGCCTCGGTGAACCGACCCGTCCGCACCGCCGGGTAGGATGCTGCAAGAAATCTAGTGAGGCGGTGTGATGGTCCAGTCGGCGGCGCCGGGCGGTGTGCGGCCGTGGATCATCTGGCTGGCGGGCACCTTCGTCTTCGCCGCCGCGATGTTCTCGCGGACATCCTTCGGAGTGGCCGGCATCCAGGCAGCTGAGCAATTCGGCAGCCCGGTCGCGTTGATGAGCGCATTCGTCATCGTCCAGATGGTCGTCTACGCGTCCATGCAACTGCCGTCCGGGCTCCTGCTGGACAGACTCGGCAGCCGCACGTCCCTCACGATCGGGGCCTGTGTGATGGCGCTGGGGCAGCTGATCCTGGCGTTGGCAACGTCATTTCCCGTCGGGTTGGCTGCTCGGGTGCTGATCGGTGGGGGAGACGCCATGATCTGGATCTCCGCCATCCGGTTGATTCCACTCTGGTTCCCGGCGCGTCGGGTCGCCCTGCTCACCCAGCTCTCGTCCGTCCTCGGGCAGGCGGGGCAGTGGGCCTCAGCGGTGCCCCTGGTGCGAATCCTGACCAACTTCGGCTGGACGCCGGCGTTCCTGACGGTGGCTGGTGCGTGCCTGCTCGGTGGCGTCCTCACGGTGCTGCTGGTGCGCAATTCACCGCCGGGCACCGAACCGCCGATCGCACGCGGGGTTGGGGGAGTGGCCGGGCTGCGCGAAGTGGTCCGGCTGCCCGCAGCCCAGTTGGCGTTCTTCATGCACATGTCGACCGCCTACTTCCCGCTGGTTTTCACCTTCATGTGGGGCTACCCCTACCTGAGGGTCGGCCAGGGCTTGTCGGACGCGCAGGCCGGCTGGTTGATGACGATCTTCGTGTTCACCGGCGTCGTGGTGGGGCCGATCACCGGCATGCTCACCCAACGCTTCCTGGACCGACGGGTGGCGCTGGCGCTGAGCATCCCGACGGTGACGGTGCTGGTCTGGATCGTGGTGCTGGTATGGCCCGGACAGGCGCCGATGGCACTGCTGGTGACCCTGATCATCTGCCTGGCGTCGTGCTACCCGGCGTCCAATATTGGCTTCGACACCAACCGGACGCTGTTGCCCCCGCACCGGATGGGTACCGGGTCCGGCTTCCTGATCGTGGGCGGCTTCCTCGGGGCGCTGGTCGAAATCGGGATCATCGCCGCCGTGCTGTCTCTGGTCGGTGACGGCAACCCCGGCCCCGGTGCCTTCCGGGCGGCGATGGCCAGTCAGTTCGTCATCTGGGTCTTCGCCGTGTTCATGACGCTGCGCACCCGCCGACGGATCAAGCAGGACGATCCGACGGCGGAGTTGTAGGGCCTCTGTCAGCGCCTGCCGCTGGACCAGTCCAGTGACTTGCCGGGCCGGCGGGCGCGTCCGGTGACCGGTGGCTTGTCGAAATCACTAATCGGGCTCGGCCCGGCGACAGTGCGTCGCGCCACCCGTAGGTAGCCGTTCTCATCGGGCTCGACGCGCCAGGTGACCAGGGCGATCTCATCATCGATGATCTCGATGCCGGTGATGTAGTTCGGGTACACACATGATCCACTGTTGAAGTAGGGCGCATCGCCCGGGCTCGGGAAGCGCTCGCGGTGCGTGTGGCCGCAGATCAGCGCCTTGCCGTTGCGCACGATCCACCGCACGTAGTTGCGTTCCACCTTGTGCCGCTTGAAGCTGTTGCGGGTCGGGCTACTGGGGCTGCGGATGCCGAGCATGTGCAGATGCCGCCACAGCATCCGGAAGGTGAACATGGTGAACTTCCAGGCCTGGTCGTTGGCGAAATCGCCCTGATGGCCGTGCACCACGAAGATCTCCTGGCCGGTGACGCGGTGGCGCAGCCGAATCGCCTCGTGCACGTGCAGGTCGTCGAGTAGTGGGCGGCGTTCGCCGGTGAGGTGGCTGCGGGAAGAGTACATGTTCTCGCGCACGTACGTCGCGTCCGCCAACTGGAAGTCGTGGTTGCCGTACATCCGCAGGTAGCGATCCTCAACGTGGAACTGGCGGACCAGGCTGAAGGTGAGGGGGTTGGCCTTGACGATGTGGCGGAACTTGGGCCATTCCCACAGGTCATCGTTGTCGCCGGCCTCAATCAGCGTGAAGCCCTCGTCGTAGTAGTGCTGGAGCGCCGCGACGAAGATGTGCCGGTTCTTCGTGAACTCGTCGGACAGGCTGCCGTCGCCGCGGTGGGAGTCACTGAAGATGATTATCTTGCTCGACGAATCGATCTCGAGGATCTTCGCCCGGTCGAAGGCCCGGGTGAGTCGCTCCATGGTGCGCATGTGGTCCGCCGCCTCTCGCCAGTGAAATGCCATGCACCTTTCAGGCTAGTGCGATGCGGCGGACCATGCGTGGGAACCGGACCCACTGCCGGGATCAGGCCTCGGGTGTGGCTTCGGGTTTGGGGGCTGCCGTGGCACCCGTCGGGGCGGCCGGAGCCGGCTCGGGTTGGACGTTTCGCGTCCTGCCCCGCCTGACCTTGGGAGGCTGCGTGCCGGCCCTGTTGCGGCGGGCACGGCGCACCAGGAAGAAGATGACCAGCCCGAGGATCCACAACGGGGAGGTGGCGATGATGAACGAAATCGTGAAGGCCAACACCGCTGCTGCGGCGCGGATGCCGTCCTTGAGCGCTTCGACGAAGCCCCAGTTCTGGACGACGGGCCCCTCCTCGGCGAGTTCCACGGTGATGGTCGCCATGGCGGCCTGGCGCTCCAGGTACTTCACCTGGGCGTCCAAGCTCTCGATCTCGCCCCGGACGCGCCACAACTCCTGCTCCACGGCGAGGGTCTCTTCGACGTTGGCAGCCTGGGCGACCAACTCGCGGAGCCGGGTTTCCTGCGCGCGCAGGTTCTCCAGTCGCGCCGACAGGTCGACGTGCTCCTGGGTCACATCGTCCGAAGTCTCGGCCTGGTAGACCACCTCGCCGAGCCCGGAGACCTCATCGACGAATGCCTTGACACCGTCGACCGGCACGCGGACGGTCAGCCAGCCGCGCAGCGGGGTGTAACTACCGGCGGGGGAGTCGTACACCCATTCACCCTCGCTGGCCATCCGCATGTTGGCGACGATCGCGGCGTGCTTGTCGGCGACCTCGCGCACCGCGGCGATGGTGGCGGCGGTGTCGTCCACCTTGAGGCGCAGCGTCTGGGTGAGGATCACCATGCGTTCGGTCTGATCCTGTGGGGCCTGTGGGTAGGACTTGTTCTGGTCCGGAGCGCTGCCGCCGGCGGCCTGGGTCGCCTGCGGTGCGCCGGCCTCGCCTTGATACGAGGGCATCCCGCCGCCGGCTGAGCAGGCACCAAGCACTGCCGCCAGCAGGACGACGAGAACCGTAAACACTGTGCGTGAGAACTTCTTGGTGATCTGCATGGCCCAAGCAAACTGGACGAACGGGTCGCGGACCAGCGATCTGCCGGGTTCTTTACGGAACCGTGTCTGGATCGTGCTCGATTCGTGATGGGGACCAGGTCGCGGCCGACGAGAGTAGGCTCATCGCGTCCATCGGAGGAAGGGGTCCAGCGGTGAATGTGCTGAATGCAGTGGCGCGCGTCGCGGTCGGGGTGCCCTTCATCTGGCTCGGCTACGACGCGGTGAGTGAGCCCGGCATGCGGGTGCAGATGGCAGAGGACTTCGGGGTGCCGGGGGAGTACGCGGAGTTGTCGGCGAAGGCCAATGGCGCGGTGATGGTTGCCGGTGGCGCCATGGTGGCGCTCGGCATCCTGCCGCGCTGGGGTGCCCTCGCGGTGGCCGGGGCGATGGTGCCCACCACGCTGGCCGGACATTCCTTCTGGACCGACGAGGACCCTGGCAAGGCGAAGCAGAACCGCATCCAGTTCTTGAAGAACGTCGGCATGATCGGTGGCCTGCTCGTGGTTGCGGCGACCTCAGGCCGCGCTGCAGAGTAACTGAGGTTCCCTCAATTGTGGGGGACAGGGGAGTGGTCCCCGGATTCCCGCGTGCGCAGGATGGCTCGAATCTCGAACTGCCGGACCAGGAAGGCTGCCTCGTCCAGGCGCTTGCGCCGTAGCCATCCGGTGACCTCGTCGTTGCACTTGCTGGTGTTGCATGACCGGCAGGCGGGGACGACGTTGTCGAGGGTGTAGCGCCCACCGCGCGAGATCGGCAGGACGCAGTCGCGTTGCAGCGGCCGGTCGGTGGCACCGCAGTAGGCGCAGCCTCCCCAGGCCGCCTTCAGCGCGTCCCACTGCAATTCGGTCAGGTCGTGGGTGACGCTGGCCAGGCGACGCTTGCGGCGCCGGTCCGCGCGGGCCTTGCGAGTTCGAACGACCGCCATGGCTTCAGGCTAGGCCGAGCAGGGGGTACGCCTACGAGGCTGCCTCTGCCGTGGTGGCGGACCTTGTCGAGCGACTCGGTTGTCATAGGATCTTCGGTCAGTTGTCGCCGGAGAACAAACGCTCGGCCAGGCTGCTGGAGAGGCTGGGCATGCACGTTGAGTCACTTGCGCCCAAGTCGTACTGGTGCCGTGGGGCGTGGGACGACAACCTCGTCTACGCCATGAGCGACGCCGAATGGCGGGCCAGTCAAACCGAGATGTCAGGCCTCGGGGATGACGCGCCCGAAGGTCTCCAGGGTGATGTTCTCGGGGTGGGGACCACCGCGCTTCCCGGTATCGAGGCCGTCGATCACTGACATCTCGTCGGCGCTGAGCTCGAAGTCGAAGACGTCCAGGTTCTCGCGGATGCGTTCAGGTTTGGTCGACTTCGGGATGACCGAGCGACCGTGCTGGAGGCCCCAACGCAGCATCACCTGGGCAGGGCTCTTGGCGTGCGCCTCGGCAATCTCGCCGATCACCGGGTCCTGCAGGGCGTTGCGATGGCCGCTGTCCCGGTAGAACGTGATGCCACCGATGGGGGACCACGCCTGGTTCAAGATCCCGTGCTCGGTGTCGAACTGCTGAACCTCGCGCTGCTGGAAGTACGGGTGGATCTCGAGCTGGTTGATGGCCGGGACGACCTCGGTGGCGCCGAACAGGGCGCGCAGGTGGTCGAGCATGAAGTTGCTGACGCCGATGGCGCGCACCTTGCCGTCGGCCAAGAGCTGTTCCAGGGCCTGGTAGGCGGCGATGGTCCGGTCGAAATGGCTGGGCAGCGCCTGGTGCAGGATGAACAGGTCGATCTGGTCGACGCCCAGCTTTCCGGAGGCCTTCTCGAAGGCGTGTAGGGCTTCGTCGTAGCCGTAGTCATTGATCCAGACCTTGGTTTCGACGAACACCTCGTCGCGCGAGAGGCCGGACGCGTGAATGGCCTCACCGACCTGACGCTCGTTGCCATAGGCAGCGGCAGTATCGATGTGTCGATAGCCGGCCTCGAGCGCGGACGCGACCGCGGCGCGCGTCTCATCAGGTGGAGTTTGGAAGACGCCGAACCCCAGGGCGGGCATCTCGACACCGTTGTTGAGTCTCAGAGTCCGCATGGGAGCGTCCTTTCGAGATGGCACGCGTTGGTCGCGAGCGGGGAGAGGGGCACGTTCTTCACGCTACGCCGCTGAGCGGTGTGTGGCAGTGGTGTGCAGGCGGGTCTTGGGTCAAACCGCGTAATGACATAATGTCGCTTATCGGTCAACCAGGATGGAGTGCAGAAGCCTGGCATCGCGCCGTGACCAGGGTCCTGCTCGTTGCCTCGTTCCGAGGAATGTCCGCGCAGCGATTCCCCCTGACAACGCATGGCGCCACGGCGTCGATATGGCGCGCGTTCACCAGCAGGACCTCAGTCACGCCTTCGCAGTGCTTACCGCACCCCACGCGCACTGCAAGCGACCTTGCAGCCCCCGCGACTCGGTAGGCGCTGCGCAGTCGCCATCCAGGGCCACCCGTGACTCAGGTCCTGCTCGTGCACGCCCAGGCGGCGCCCGCTTCGTGGCAAATGGCTGTGACAAGGCCAAACGCCTACAGACATGCCTCCTCGGGTGCCACGAGCAGGACCTCAGTCACGGTCGCCGGGCGACATGGTGACATGCACAGCCCCGCTCTGGAATAATTGCAGGATGAAACGAACCACGTCGATCGGCCTGCTGGCAGTGGGTCATGCGTGCGTGGACGTCTACCAGGGTGCTGCGGCGGCCCTGGTGCCCTTCTTCATCGCCGAGCGCAACTACACCTACGCGGCCGCCTCGGGCTTCGTGCTGGCGGCCTCGTTGCTGTCGTCCATCGCCCAGCCGCTGTTCGGGTTCTTGACCGACAAGTGGCGGATGCCATGGCTGATCCCGGTGGCCACGCTGCTTGGCGGGATCGGCATCGGGCTCAGCGGCCTGAGCGATTCGTACACGCTCACGTTGCTGTTCGCAGCCATCTCAGGCATCGGCGTCGCCGCCTACCATCCCGAATCCGCCCGGATCGCCCGGATCGCCAGCCAGGGCAGTCACAAAGCGATGGCCTACTTCTCCACTGGCGGGAACATTGGGTTCGCCGTGGCCCCGCTGCTGGTGGCCGCAGCCGTCGCTACGGGGGGCCTCCGATTGACGCCCTTCCTGGTGATCCCCGCGCTGGCTGGCGCAGCCATCACCTTGCCCGTCCTGTCCGCGCTGCGGCGCGATCACCCGGACGGCGTCACTCCCCTGCTGCCCAGCGGCGCCGACGATGTGCCGTCCTTCCTTCGGCTTTCGCTGGCGATCATCTTCCGATCAATTGCGTTCGTCGGGCTGGGCACGTTCATCTCGTCCTATGCCCAGCAGCGCATGCCGGGCGGCTCCCCCGTCGGCACCGTCGCGCTGTTCATCCTCTACCTGGGCGCGGTCGTCGGCTCCATCCTGGGTGGATCACTGGCCCATCGCTGGGATCGGGTCACCGTGTCGCGCTGGTCGTACGTGGCCACCACGATCGGCATCGCCGGCACCGTCTGGGTGCCGGGCCCGCTCATGCTCGCGTTCGTCGCCCTGACCTCGATCGGCCTCTACGTGCCCTTCTCGTTGCAGGTGACCCTGGGCCAGGACTACCTGCCGAACCGCGTGGGCACCGCCAGTGGTGTCACGCTCGGTCTGGCTGTGGGAATGGGGGGTCTGGCGAGCCCGCTGATCGGGGCCATAGCGGACGCGACGACGCTGCAGACTGCGCTGGTGCCGCTCGTGGTTATGCCAGTGCTCAGTTGGCTGCTCTTCCTCACGTTGACCGACCCCGAGGTTCGCGTCCAGAACCCCCGAACATAAAGGCGAGGGGCCCTTCACAAGTATGAGTTGCGAAGGACCCCTCTAGGTGGTCGAGCAAAGTGACGTCTCGGCCGATGCCCCGGACCCTGCAGACCCCACCGTTCGCGTCACCCGACCGGTGCGGCGGTCGCCCGCCGTGTGGATCCTCGTCTCCGAGCCATCCCGCTCTTCCCGAGGGAAGCGCGTAAGAGATTTCTATCGGACCCCACAAGCGAATGCAAGCCCTTTTCGCGAATTACATTCATAGAATTTTCGGTCCACAAGGATATCCACAGAAAGTTCTTTCGTTTCCACAGTCAGGTGCTGGTTCTCCACACGTTGTCCCGAGTCCTGTCCACAGGGCGGTTCGCGATGTAGACGCCCGCCAGAATGGCCACACCCCCGGCCAGCTGCGCCAGCGTCAGTCGTTCACCAAGAACAATCGCCGCCGACGTCAACGCGGCCAGGGTCGACAGCCCGATGAAGGTCGAGTAGCGGGTCGAGCCCAGCGTCCCGATCGCCACGTTCTGCAGGAAGAAGGCACCCACCGTCGACCCCAGGGCCAGGAAGCCAATTGCCACCGCGAAGTCCGGCCTCTCCAGCGGCAGTCGGATCAGGTACCCCAACGTGCCTTCGCTGCCATGCTTCGCCAGCGCCATCCCGCTGAACAGCAGGGCACCGGACGCCACCATCACGAAGGTCTTGTCGATGTCGCTGATCTCGGCATAGCGTTCGGCGAAGGCGGCGTAGACCGAGTAGGAACCGATCGCGACGAACAGCAGCAGGTAACCGAGCGGGTCGAACTCCGCGTTGAGTCCGCCGGCCACCACGGTCGCCAACACCCCGGCCAACGTGACGCAGATGCCGACCACCTGACGTCGGGCCGGACGCGAACCGAGCAGCGCCACGGCAGTGAGCATCGTCGTCACCGGGATCGCCGAGATCAGCAGGCCGCTCTCGGACGCAGTTGTGCGCATCACGCCGTAGGTCTCGGCGATGTAGTAGATCACCGGCTGGCAGATGGCCAGCACCAGCAACGGGCGCAGGGTGGCGCGGGTGATCTGTAGCTTGATCAGGCGCAAGCCGGCCAAGACCAGGAGTATCAACAGGGCCACCGTGAACCGCCAGCCCAGCAGCGCGAAGGGGTCGATCGTCCCGGTGACGCCCTTGGTGAACACGAACGAGAAGCCGTAGAGCAGTTCGGTGCCAATGGCCGCCAGGACGCCGACCTTGGTCCCTCTGCTCACCCGGCGCACTATACCGACGCTTCCAGTGCGCGCCGGACGCCCAACAGCGGCCGGACTGGGCGAAGATGTCAGCATGACGCATGCGTTCGACCTGTCGGGCATCGAACTGGGTGTGGCCACGGCAGCCACCCAGATCGAGGGCGGGGATGCCCCGAGGATCTGGCATCGGTGGGCCGCGACCCCGGGCGGGGGCGCGATCGACGGCTCCTCCCCCGCTGTCGCCTGCGATCACTGGAACCGGGTCGCCCAGGACACCGAGTTGCTTGCCTCGCTGGGCATCCGGCACTACCGGATGGGCCTGGAGTGGGCGCGAATCCAACCGGCGCCCGATCGGTTCGACGCCGAAGCCATCAGGCACTACCGCGATGAACTCGCCGGCCTGCGCGCCGCCGGCATCACTCCGCTGGTGACGCTGCACCACTTCAATGACCCGACCTGGTTCTCCGACGCGGGCGGCTTCCTCGGCCCAGACGGCGTCGAAACCTTCCTCGGCTACGTCGAACACGTCGTGAGCGAGCTTGGCGACCTGATCAACGAGTGGATCACGATCAACGAGCCGAACGTCTTTGCGCTGGCCGGCTACTTCGAGGGCAACTGGCCGCCAGGCCGGCGCTCGATCAAGGACCTCCTGGCCATCCAAACGGCCTTCGCGCGGGCACACATCCTGAGCTACCAGTTGCTGCACCGGCACTCCCCCACTGCCAAGGTCGGTTTCGCCCAGCACCTGCGCTACTTCGACCCACTGGACGCCACCAGCCGGTTCGATCGGGCCTCCGCCCGGCTGATGCGGCACCTCTTCCAGGACGTCGGCACCATCGCGTCCATTACCGGGCACTTCCAGGCCCCGCTGTTGCGTCCGCGTGACATCACCAGCGGCCGCTATGCGGACTTCCTCGGCGTCAACTACTACACCGGCTCACGCATCCGCGGCATCAGTTACCAGACGGCCAAGGACGTCCCCATCAACGACCTGGGCTGGGAGATCTCGCCGGCCGGCTTCCGCCGCGTCCTGCGTGACTACCACAAGCGCTTCGGGCTACCGATCTACGTCACCGAGAACGGCACCGCAGACCGGGCGGACGCCTTCCGGGCCCGCTACATCTACGACCACCTGCGCGCCGCCGTCGGCACCGGCCTGCCGATCGAGCGCTACTACCACTGGTGCTTCATCGATAACTGGGAATGGGCCGAGGGGCAGACCGGACGCTTCGGGCTGGTCGAGTTGGACTTCGATACCCAGCAACGCACCATCCGGGCCTCTGGTGAGTTCTACGCCGACGTGATCGCCAACCGCGGCGTCACCGAGGACGCCTACCAACGCTGGGTTGCCCCCCAGAGCTACCCAGAAAGCCCACAGCGATGAGCCAGGACAAGCCCATCTCCGCGCGGGCAAACCGCTGGACCTTCGGCGTCGGCACAGTCGGCCGCGACATGGCCTACACGCTGCAGTCGATGTTCCTGATCGTCTTCCTGACCGAGGTTCTCGACCTGCCGGACGCGACGATGTGGTGGGTCTCCGGCATCCTGCTCGCCGCCCGGCTCTTCGACGCTTTTACCGACATCGTGATGGGCGGCATCGTCGACAACACCAGAACCCGATGGGGCCAGTACAAGCCATGGATCGTGGTCGGCGCCCTGGCGTCCGCCGTGGTCACCGTCAGCCTGTTCACCGACTTCGGGCTGCGCGGCACCAGCTTCATCGTGTTGTTCGCCGTGGTCTACCTGCTCTGGGGCCTGTCCTGGACGATGAACGACATCGGCTACTGGTCGCTACTGCCCGCCCTCACCCTGGACCGGCACGAGCGCGAACGGATCGCCGCCCTGGCCAAGACGTTCGCCACCATCGGCCTGTTCATCGTCGTGGTGGCGATCATCCCGGTCACCAACGCCTGGGGCGGGGACGCACCGGCCTGGACGACCTTCGCCATCGTCGTGGTGGTGGTCATGCTGGCCGCCCAAGCCATCACCATCTTCGGCGTCCGCGAGCCCAGGATCGTGGTCGAGCAGCAGTCCACCACGGTCCGGGAGATCGTCCGGGCGGTGGTCAAGAACGACCAACTGATGTGGGTTGCCCTGGCAATGCTGCTGTTCTACACCGGCTACACCACCACGACATCCTTCGGCGTCTACTTCTTCAAGTACGCCTACGGCGACGAGAACATGTACTCGCCGTTCGCGGCTGTGCTGGGGGTATCGCAGCTGATCGGCTTCGTGGCGTTCCCGATCCTGCGCAATCGGCTGTCGCGCCGGGCGCTGTACACCTCGGCGATGGTGATGATCACGGCCGGCTACCTGATCTTCTTCTTCGCGCCGATGAACATGATCCCGATCGGAGTCGCGGGCGTGCTGTTGTTCGTGGCGACCGCCTCGGTGGTGCTGCTGATGATCGTCTTCATGACCGACTGCATCGAGTACGGGCAGTGGAAACTGGGACGCCGCAACACGGCGGTCACCTTCGCGCTGCAGCCGTTCGTGGTCAAGGTGTCGGCCGCCCTGGCCCAGTCGATCGTCAGCGTGACGGTCATCCTGACCGGCATCAACGAGGCCAAGGGCCCGGCCGACGTCACCGATGCGGGCCTGTTCGGCATGAAGGTGATGATGATGTTCGTGCCGCTCGGGCTGATCGTGCTCGGCTACGTGGTCTACCTGGCCAAGTACAAGATCGACGAGCAGTTCCACGCCCAGATCGTCACCGACTTGCGCGAGCGCGAAGAACTGGTCTGAGCGGTCAGGGCCGCAGGACGGTGATCTCCGAGAAGATCTGGAAGTCGGAGTCCAGGGTTACCACCGACAGGCCGTACTCCAAGGCGAGCGCGGCGAGTTGGGCGTCGGTAACCAGATTCCCCGTCACGCGGTGATCTCTGCAGACTTCTTCGAACAGCGTGAATGTGCGGATGGTGGTGGTCGGTATCCAGGTCACAGGCGAAGCCAGGACATCGTGGATGAATCCAAGGGCCGCTGCGCTGCTGAGCGGCTCGCGATAGATGCGCGGATGCGTTGAGATTCGGACGAAGGCCCCGATCGTCTGCCAGGGAACCGCGACTCGGCGTGATCCGTGCAGGGCATCGCTGAGCCATTGCCCAATGCGCTCCCCCTCCGGGTGGCCCTTGTCGATGGCTGCCAGCAGGATGTTCGCGTCCAGCAGCATCAGGCTTCCCCATCCAGCAGTTCCAGGGTCTCACCAATGTTCGTGTAGTCGACTCGAGCCGACATCTCGTACCGCGGGATTTCGATGTGATAGGAGTCGCCCAGCCGTGCGGTCAAGCCAGCGCGGGCAAGGCGGTTCACGGCTTCGCTCGGGCCGATGTCAGCACTGCGGCGCAGTTCATCGACCGCGGCAGCGATGTCGGGGTCCAGCGTTATGGTCGTCCTCATTGGGCCAGTTTACACCTTGATGCGCCATTAATCGCATCTTGATGCGCACGGAAATGGGGCATCCTGCGCGTCGGGTTGCGGCTCGACGCAACTCCTGCTACCGCGGCGGTCAGCGTCCCACGTAGCCGGCCAGATGCTGCCCAGTCAAGGTTGAAGCTTCAGCAACCAAGTCGGCAGGCGTCCCGGTGAAGACGATTCGGCCGCCCTCGAGGCCGGCTCCGGGGCCGAGGTCGATGATCCAGTCGGCATGTGCCATAACGGCCTGATGGTGTTCGATGACGATCACCGTCTTGCCGCCGTCGACCAGTGAGTCGAGCAGGGCGAGCAACTGCTCGACATCGGCCAAGTGCAACCCACTGGTGGGCTCGTCCAGCACGTAGATCTCGCCCGACTCCCCCATCTGGGAGGCCAATTTCAACCGTTGCCGCTCTCCCCCACTGAGCGTGGTCAGCGGCTGGCCCAGGGTCACGTAGCCGAGCCCGACCGCCTCGAGGCGCTGCAGGATCTTGTGCGCCGCCGGCGTCTTCGCCTCGCCAGTCCCGAAGAACTCGACGGCCTCATCCACCGGCATGGTCAGCACCTGGCTGATGTCGCGTCCGCCCAGCTTGTACTCCAACACGGACGCCTGAAAGCGCCGGCCCTCGCACTCCTCACAGGTGCTGGCCACGGTCTCCATGAAGCCCAACTCGGTGTAGACCAGCCCGTTGCCGTTGCAGACCGGGCAGGCGCCCTCGGAGTTCGGGCTGAACAGCGCCGGCTTGACGCCGTTCTGCTTCGCGAACGCCTTGCGGATCGGCTCCAGCAGTCCGGTGTAGGTGGCGGGGTTGCTGCGTCGTGATCCCTTGATCGCCCCTTGGTCGATGATCACCACATCGTCCCGCTTGTCCAGCGAGCCCATGATCAGCGAGGACTTGCCGGAACCGGCTACCCCGGTCACCACCGTCAGCACGCCGAGCGGGATGTCCACATCGACGTCCTGCAGGTTGTTGGTGGACGCGCCGCGGATCGCCAGGGCACCGGTCGCCTCGCGAACGGTTGGCTTGAGCGCGACCCGATCGTCCAGATGGCGTCCGGTGACGGTATCGGACGCGCGCAGCCCAGCGAGGTCCCCCTCGTAGACCACTTCTCCCCCACCGCTGCCGGCCAACGGCCCAGGTCGACCGGTGGTCGGCGATGGCCATCACCTCTGGCTTGTGTTCGACCACCAGCACCGTGTTGCCCTTGTCGCGCAACTGGATCAGCAGTTCGTTCATCCGGGCGATGTCGTGCGGGTGCAGCCCAACCGTCGGCTCATCGAAGACGTAGCTGATGTCGGTCAGGGACGAGCCGAGGTGCCGGATCATCTTGGTGCGCTGGGCCTCGCCGCCGCTCAGCGTCCCGGACGGGCGCTCGAGCTCAGGTAGCCCAGCCCGATCTCGACAAAGGCATCCAGCAGGAGCCCCAGGGCCGTCAGCACCGGTGCCACCGACGGCTCATCCAGGCCGCGCACCCACTGCGCCGTGTCGCTGATCTGCATCGCGCAGGCGTCGGCGATGTTGATGCCCTTGATCTTCGAGCGGCGGGCCGGTTCGGCCAGCCGGGTGCCGGCACACTCGGGGCAGCGCTGGAAGGTGACCGCACGCTCGACGAAGGCACGGATGTGCGGCTGCATGGCGTCCGGGTCCTTGGATAGCATCGACTTGCTGATCTTTGGGATCAGGCCCTCGTAGGTCAGGTTGATGCCGTCCACCTTGATCTTGGTCGGCTCCTTGTACAGCAGATCGTGCAACTCACGTTTGCCGTAGTCACGCAACGGTTTGTCGGGGTCGAAGAAGCCCGACCCGATGAAGATGCGTCCGTACCAGCCGTCCATCGAGTAGCCGGGCACCTTGAACGGGCCACGGCGAAGTGACTTGTCGGCGTCGTAGATCTCGGCCCGGTCGACGTCACCGACGTTGCCGGTGCCCTCGCAGCGCGGACACATACCGCCCAGGACGCTGTAGGTCTTCTTGACCGCCAACTCGCCGGCGGCCCCCTTGTCGACCTTGATCGCGCCGGCGCCGGTCACCGACGGCACGTTGAAGGCGAAGGCCTGCGGGGAGCCGACATGCGGGGTGCCCAGCTTGCTGAACAGGATGCGCAGCAGCGCGTTCGCGTCCGTGATGGTCCCCACGGTCGAGCGAATGTTCGGGGTCAGGCGCTCCTGGCCCACGACGATGGCGGTGGTCAGCCCATCGAGCAGGTCGACATCAGGCCGGTCGATGGTCGGCATGAAGCCCTGCACGAACGCTGAGTAGGTTTCGTTGATCATCCGCTGCGACTCGGCGGCGATGGTGTCGAAGACCAGCGAACTCTTGCCGGACCCCGAAACCCCGGTGAAGACGGTGAGTCGGCGCTTCGGGATGCTGACTGAAACGTTCTTCAGATTGTTGACCCGAGCGCCTTCGACGCGGATCAGGTCGTGGCTATCGGCGGTGTGCTGATTTGAGGTCACTGATGAAGGATAGAGACGCCACGGGCACTCGGCAATCAGTAGGTTGGACGACATGTTGGCATTGCTGTCCCCGGCCAAGTCGCTCGACTTCGATTCGAAGCCAGCGACGCGCAAGCACACCCAGCCGCGACTGCTGGACGCCGCACAGGAACTGATCGACGTGATGCGCACCAAATCACCGGACGAGATCGCGTCCCTGATGGGTATCTCGGACGAATTGGCGGTGCTGAACCACCAGCGCTACCGCGATTTCGAGACGCCATTCACCACCCGCAACGCCCGGGCTGCGGTGCTGGGGTTCGCCGGCGATGTCTACCAGGGCATGGCCGCGCCGACCCGGTTCGACGAGCGGGACTTCACCGAGGCGCAGAAGATCGTCCGGATCCTGTCCGGGCTGTACGGGGTGCTGCGTCCCCTGGACCTGATCCAGCCGTACCGGTTGGAGATGGGTACCAGACTGGCCACCGAGCGGGGCGCCGACCTCTACGAGTTCTGGGGCGATCGGGTCAGCGAACTGTTGCGCGCCGACCTGGCGGAGTCGCCCGGGCCGTGGGCGATCATCAACCTGGCTTCCCAGGAGTACTTCGGGGTGGTCAATCCGAAGGTGCTGGACGCCGAGATCATCTCGCCCCGCTTCGAAGACATCGCGGCATCCGGACGCCGCCAGGTGATCTCCTTCCGGGCCAAGCGGGCCCGCGGCGAGATGGCAGCGTGGCTGGTGACCAACCGCGTCCGCTCGGTCCGAAAACTGCGGGACTTCGCCGAGGGTGGCTATCGCTACGACGAGGAGAAGTCGACCAAACTCACCCCGGTCTTCGTCGGGGGCGCGCGGCCGTGACCGACGTCGACTCGCGCGCCAACCGGTACCGCACCCTGCAGGCGGGCGTGCGGCCGAGCGTGGAGATCGAGATCAAGCGGTCCAGATTCATCGGCTACGCGGGGCGGATCGAGTCCGAGGCCGAGGCCCGGGATTTCCTGGCCGGCATCAGGAAGGAGCATCGGGAGGCCCGCCACGTCTGTCACGGCTTCGTCGTGGGAGCCGACCGGGACGTGCAGCGCAGCAGTGATGACGGCGAACCCTCCGGGACGGCCGGCATGCCCATCCTGACGGCGATCCTGGCCCGTCAGACCGGCGCGGACGGCAGCACCGAACTGTCCGATGTGGTGGTCGCCGTGGTGCGCTACTTCGGTGGGGTGAAACTGGGGGCCGGTGGCCTGGTGCAGGCCTACTCGGACACTGCCGCGGCGGTGCTGGACGCGGCCCCGATGGTCACCCGGCAACGGATGCGCGAACTGCTGGTTCGGCTGCCGCTGGCAGAAGTGGGCCGGATCGAGACGACCCTGCGATCCCAAGGGGTGCCCGTGCTGCCGGTCGAATACTCGACCACCGACGCGGTGCTGCCGATGGCCGTGCTCGACGACGCGTCCGCGCTGGAGGAAGCAGCCGACAAGTTGGCGGCACTGAGCGCCGGGCGTTGCGTGGTGAGCGAGGGTGAGTTGCGCTGGGTGGATCGGCCGGACCGATGAGCGGGGTCTATCGCAAGTCCGGCAGCCCCGACCAGATCGCCTGGGAAGCCCGAGGCCTGGCCTGGCTGGCCGCTGCCCAAGGGGCGGCCGTGGTGCCCATCCTGGGTTGGGACGAACGATCGCTCCAGATCGAGTACCTCTCCCCCGCCCCGCCCACCCCGGCTGCCGCCGAGGCATTCGGACGCAGCCTGGCGGCAACGCATGCCGCCGGGGCCGACGCGTTCGGGGCCCCGCCAGCGGGTTGGGACGCGGCGCAGCCGGGCTGGATCGGGCGTGCCCGGCTTCCGCTCGGCCAGTACGCGCACTGGGGTGAGTTCTACGCAGAGCTACGCCTCCTGCCGCACGCCGAGGCCGCCCACCGGTTGGGCCGGTTGTCCTCGGCAGGCCTGGCCGGCATCGAGCGGGTTTGTCAGCGGTTGCGGGACGGACAATTCGATGACGGACGACCGCCCGCGCGGCTGCACGGCGATCTGTGGGCCGGGAACGCGATCAGCACGGCGCAGGGCTTCGTCCTGATAGACCCGGCGGCCCACGGCGGTCACGGCGAGACTGATCTGGCCATGCTCGCCCTGTTCGGTTTCCCGCACCTGCGACTGGTCCAGGACGCGTACGCCGAGGCGGCGGGGTTGGCCGACGGTTGGCGGTCCCGCGTCCGGCTGCACCAGTTGCATCCGCTGCTGGTACACGCCGAGTTGTTCGGCGGACACTACGGAATCGAGGCTGCGGAGGTCGCCGATGAGTACAGCTGAGCCTTCCGGCACCCTGGTGTTGTTGCGACACGGTGAGAGCACGTTCAACGCCGAACCCCGGTTCACCGGTCTGCTGGACGTGCCCCTGTCCGCAGCCGGCATGCGGCAGTGCGCCGAGGCTGCCGACCTGCTGGCCGCGGCTGGTCTGCGTCCCGACCAGGTGATCACCACTCCCCTGCGGCGTGCCTGGCAGACGGCCGAATTGATGGCCGACCGGATCTGGCTGCCGGACGCAGTGCGCGACTGGCGCTTGGCCGAGCGCGACTACGGCGTCCTGACGAACATGGCCAAACCTGACGTGCGGCGGATCTACGGTGAGCGGGCCTACTTCGAATGGCGCCGCACAGTGGACGGAAAGCCACCGGCAGCCACCCCGGAACAGGTGGCGAGTTGGGGTTCGTTGGCGCGTACGCCGCTGGGCCCGCTGCAGCCGGGGATGAGCGAGTCGCTGCGCGAGGTGATCGTCCGGGTGCGACCGCTGCTGGCCGACATCCAGGGCCTGCTCGCCGGCGGCGCCACCGTGCTGGTGGTCGGCCACGGCAACAGCCTGCGGGCGTTGTGCGCGTTGATCGAGAACCTGGGCGATGCCGAGGTCGAACGCCTGAACCTGCCGACTGGCCAGCCGCTGGTCTATGACCCGGTCAACCCGACAGTGGGCCGTTACCTCGACCCGCAGACCGCGACGCTGCGGGCAGCCGCTGTCGCCGCGGAGGGTGGTACCTGATCAGGATTCGACGTACAGCACCTTGTTGGGCGCACCGTTGGTCAGCTGGATCACCTGGACCTGCTTGTGGACCTGGTGGAACTCGTCGATCGCCAACAACCCAGTGGCGCCCTGCAGGTTCGTGGTGGCCGCCAGGGCGTCCCGGACGGCGACCCCAGTCGGCTGCTCGGCCCGGGCGATGGCGTCCGCGACCAGCAGCGTCGCATCGTAGGCCAGTGCAGCGGCCGGCGGCGGTTCCTCACCGGAATAGGCGGCCCGGTAGCCTTCCACGAACTCGGCCAGCTTCGGGTTGGCGGTGTCCAACGCCGTGTAATGCACCGTGTAGTAGACGCCGCTGAGCAGTTCGGGCGGCACCGATTGGGCCAACACCGGCGAATCGAAGCCATCAGTGCCAAGCACCGGGACGTTCAAACCAGCCTCGCGCAGCGCACGGATGATCATGGCCCCCTCGGTCGGCGGGCCCGCGATAAAGATGACGTCTGCCCGGTTGGCCGTCACCGCCGAGACGATCCCGGCCGTGTCCGGGGCGCCGCCGGGGAACGGCTGGCTGACCGCTACCTGACCACCAAGCTCGGCGAAGCGATCCCGGAACCCCTTGGCGAAGTCCTCGGTGTACTGCACGTCGGCCAGTTGCAGCACGGCGGCCCGTTGGGCGTTGAGTTGCTCGAAGGCAAGGCGGGCCAGGGTGGCACCCTGCTGGTCGTCACTGATGCAGGTGCGGAAGGTGTACGAACCGGCGGTCTCCTCGGTGGGCTGCAGGATCTCCGAGCCGCACGCGGAACCGGCCACCGAGACGATGTGCTGGTGGTTGGAGATGCTCGCCGTCGTGGCGAACAACGGCGTGGTGGTCGGACCGATGACGGCCAGCACCTTGCCCTGGGTCATCAGCTGGGTGGTCAGCGCGCTGGCCCGCCCCCAGTCCGACCGGTTGTCCAGCGCGGTCAGGTCGATCTCCTGGCCGTTGATGCCGCCGGCGTCGTTGATCTGTTGGACCGCCAGATGGATGCCCTTGGAGGCCGGGTCGCCCAGCGATGCCAACCCGCCGGTGGCCTCCACGTTGGCCCCGATCCGGATCTTCTCACCGAGGTGCAGTTGTTCGCCGGCGGTGCTGTCACACGCAGCCAGCAACGACACCGCGAGAAGCGCGGCAGCAGCCCCGGCCAGCGCCTTGTTCATGAGTTCCGCAGCCGGTACTTGAGGGTGAAGCCCGATTCGGCGAATCGGCGCTCCAGTTCCTCGGTGTTCAGCGTGTTGATGCCGAGCACCACCAGGCTGCGTTCCAGGCCGCTGCGGTAGACGGCGATGTGGGTGATGTTGGTCTGGAACTCGCCCGTGATCGACGCCAGGCGGGCCATCACGCCGGGCTGGTCGTCTGCCTCGATGACCAGCCGGGTGCCATCCTCCCGGGCGCCGTTCAACTCGACGAAGGCGTCCAGGATGTCGCTCTCGGTGATGACCCCGACCAGCTTCTCGCCGTCCAGCACGGGCAGCAGTTCGATCTTGCGGTCGCGCATCAGGATGGCGGCCTCTTCCAGCAGCGCGTCCGGGCCGATGGTGACCGGGTTGCGGGTCATCACCTTGGACACCTTCAGCTTGCTGAACAGGTAGGCGACCTCACCGGCACTGAATGAGGTGGCCATCGAGGGTGACGCGCGGTCGATGTCGGATTGCGAGACCACGCCCACCAATTTGCCCTCTGACAGCACGGGCAGCTTGCGCACCCCGTTGGTCTGCATCTTCTCGATCGCTTCCGGGACGCTGGCGTCCGGACCGATCGTGAACGGGTTGGCGGTCATGCGCCACTTCACGAACATCGCTCATCCTCCAAGATAGGCACGTCGTACTTCTTCGGTCGCCAGCAACTCCGCTGCCGGACCACTGAGCACGATATTGCCCGTTTCCATCACGTAGGCGCGACTGGCCACCTGCAACGCCATGTTGGCATTCTGCTCCACCAGCAGGATGGTGGTCCCCGTTTCGTTGATCGCGGCGATGATGTTGAAGATCTCCTGGACGAACAAGGGTGCCAGGCCCATCGACGGTTCATCCAGCAGCAGCACCTTGGGGGCGGCCATCAGGGCACGTCCCATGGCGAGCATCTGCTGCTCGCCGCCGGACAGCGTGCCGGCGTCCTGGGTGCGTCGGTCGGCCAGCACCGGGAAGCGTTCGAAGACCCGCTTCATGTCGGCGGCGACCCCAGAGCGGTCACGGCGCAGGAAGGCGCCGAGTTCGAGGTTCTCCAGCACACTCATCTTCGGGAAGACCCGGCGGCCTTCCGGGACGTGCACCAAGCCGCGCTTGACGCGATCCTGCGGGGAGACCTTGGTGATGTCCTTGCCGTCCAGCCAGATCGAGCCGCTGGCCGCCCGTTCCAGTCCGGACGAGGTGCGCAGCGTGGTGGTCTTTCCGGCGCCGTTGGCACCGATCAGGGTGACGATCTCGCCCTGCTGGACGTCCAGCGAGATGCCCTTGAGGGCCTGGATGCCGCCGAAGTTGACCTGGAGGTCCCGGATCTCAAACATCGTCGACCTCCTGACCCAGGTAGGCCTCGATGACCTGCGGATTGTGTTGTACCTCGTCGGGTGAGCCCGAGGCGATCACCACGCCATGATCGAGCACGTAGATGCGCTCGCAGATGCTCATCACCAGGCTCATGTCGTGTTCGATCAGCAGGATGGTCAACGAGTAGTTCTCGCGGATCCAACTGATCAACTCGGTCAACTGGGCGGTCTCGGCCGGGTTCATGCCGGCGGCCGGCTCGTCGAGCAGCAGCAGCCGTGGTCCGGTGGCCAGCGCCCGGGCAATCTCCAGGTGGCGCTGCTCGCCATACGACAGGTTGCGGGCCAGGTCGAGGGCCTTGTTCTCCAGCTTGAGCAGCTTCAGCAGTTCCATGCTGCGCTCGCTCACCTCGTCGCGAGCCCGGGCCCAGGCGCGGGTGTGCAGGAACGACGAGACCAGCCCGTAGGTCTGGGACTGCTCCAGCGCGATCACCACGTTGTCCAGGACGCTGAGGTCCTTGAACAGCCGGATGTTCTGGAAGGTGCGGCCCACGCCCATCCGGCAGATGTCGTAGGGACGGCGGCCACCCAGGTTGAGCGGCTTGTCGTCCGGGGTGAAGGTGATGGTGCCCGAAGACGGCGGGTAGACGCCGGTGAGCAGGTTGAAGACGGTCGTCTTGCCGGCACCGTTGGGCCCGATCAGGCCGACCAGTTCGCCATGCTCGAGCACGATGTCGACGTTGCTCAGCGCTGCCAAGCCGCCGAAGTTGCGCGTCAGGTCGGTGACCTCGAGGATCGGGCTCATGGTCGATCCCCCGTCCGGTCGGCGGGCGTTCGCCTGGGTAGCAGCCGTTGGAACAGCCCCAGCGACAGTTCGCGGGAACCCATGATGCCCTGCGGACGGAAGACCATCAGCACGACGAGCACCAACGAATAGAGAATCATCCGGATCTCGGGGAACGGCTGCAGAAGCGTCGAGACCACAGCCAGCAACACCGCGGCCAGGATCGAGCCGGAGATCGAACCCAGCCCGCCCAGCACCACGATGACCAGGATGTTGATCGACTGCATGAAGCCGAACAGGTCGGGCTTGATGAAGTAGAAGTAGGACGCGTAGACCCCGCCCGCGATCGCGCCGAAGAAGGCGCCCACGGTGAAGGCCAGGGTCTTGGTCTGGGTGGAGCGGACGCCGATCGACTCGGCGGCGATCTCGTCCTCGCGCATCGAGATGGCATCGCGTCCATGCCGCGAGTTCAGGAAGTTGCTGATCAGTACCACGGTGCCGGCCGTCAGTACGAACAGCCAGTTCCAGTTCACGAACTGCGGGATGCCGGACAACCCGGCCGCACCGTTGGAGAACTCAAAGTTGAGCAGCAGGACGCGGATGATCTCGGCCATACCCAGGGTGGCGATGGCCAAGTAGTCGCCGCGCAATCGCAACGTCGGCAGGCCGATCAGGAAGCCGACCAGGGCGGCCAGCCCGCCACCCACCAGCAACCCCAGGACGAAGCCGAAGACGTTGGGGATGGACATGGTGATCAGCGCGGTGGAATACGCGCCGATGGCCATGAAGCCGGCGTGGCCCAGCGAGAACTGTCCGGTGAATCCGGTGACCAGGTTCAGGCTGACGGCCAGGATGATGTTCACGCAGATGGTGACCAGGGTGGCCTGTAGGTAGGCGTTGATGATGTCGAGGCGCACCAGCAGCAGCACGACGAGGTAGACGCCCGCCAAGGAGACGGCCTTGACCAGGATGGACTTCATGCGCGGGCTCATCAGACCTTCTCCCGCACGTTCTTGCCGAGCAGACCAGCCGGCTTGACGATCAGCACGATGATCAGCAGCGCGAAGACCACCGCGTCCCGCAGCATGGAGAAGCCGAGTGCCGAGGCCAGTGTTTCGGTGGCGCCGATCACGTAGCCGCCGAGCAGGGCACCCGGGATCAGGCCGATACCGCCGAGTACCGCCGCGACGAAGGCCTTCAGACCGGGCAGGATGCCCATCAGCGGGTTGACGGTGTTGTAGTAGACGCCGACCAGCACCCCAGCGGCACCGGCCAATGCGGAGCCCACCGCGAAGGTGAACGAGATCGTGTTGTCGACGCTGATGCCCATCAACTGGGCGGCATCACGGTCCTGGGATACCGCGCGCATCGCCTTACCCAACTTGGTGCTCTTGACGATGAACTGCAGGCCGATCATCAGCACCACAGAGATCGCCACGATCCAGATCTGCAGGGCGGTGATGACCACCCCACCGAACCGGAAGGTGTGGGTCATGTAGTCGGGCAGCGTCGGGTAGGAGCGGCTCTGGGCGCCGGCGAAGTACATCATCACGTACTCCAACAACAACGAAACCCCGATCGCGGTGATCAGCACCGCGATCCGGGTGGAGTTGCGCAACGGCTTGTAGGCCACCCGCTCGATGATCACGCCCAGCACTGAGCAGGCCGCCATCGCGACGAACAGCGACGGGAAGAAGCCGAGGTGGAAGTGGGCCATGCAGGCGTAGCCGACGTAGGCGCCGACCATGTAGACGTCACCATGGGCGAAGTTGATCAGCTGGATGATGCCGTACACCATCGTGTAGCCCAACGCGATCAACGCGTAGATGCTGCCCAATGAGACGGCATTGACCAATTGCTGCAGTACTTGATCCATCTGGTGACTTTCTGGGTTGGGACGCGAGTGTGGGGTGGGGGATCAGTTCCGTCTGCTCCCCCACCCCACTGCTCGTCCGATCAGAGGGCGGCCGGTTCGGCGGCGACCGGGACGCCGTCGCCGAGCTCGATCACCATGGCGGCCTTGATGGGCTCGTGGGTCTCGGGATCGATGCTGAAGGTACCGGTGACGCCCTCGAAGTCCGTGGTGTTGGCCATCGCGTCCTTGACAGCCGGGCCGGTCAGCTCGGTCGCGTTGCCGATGGCGTTCGCCACGAAGTAGGCGGTGTCGTAGCCGAGGGCATGGAACGCGCTGGGATCCTCGCCGTACTTCTCGTTGAACGCTGCGATGAACTCCTTCACCTTGGTGTTCGAGTCATCGAGCGACGAGTAGTGGTTGGTGTAGAAGACGTCGTTCAGCGCGGCTGCGCCGGCCTTCTCGAGCAGCACCGGCGAGTCGAAGCCGTCGCCACCGAGGATCGGCTGGTCGATGCCCAGGTCGCGGGCCTGCTTGATCGCCAGGCCGACCTCTTCGTAGTAGCCCGGCATGTAGATGACGTCGAAGTCCTGCGCCTTGATCCGGGTCAGGATGGTGTTGAAGTTGGTCTCGCCGGCGGCGTAGCCCTCTTCGGCGCCGATGGTGCCACCGTTGGCCTCGAAGGTCTTCTGGAAGTTGTCGGCCAGGCCCTTGGCGTAGTCGGACGAGGTGTCCTTGATGATGACCGCGGTCTTCGCCGACCGGTTCTTGGTGGCGAAGTTCGCCATCGCAGTGCCCTGGTAGGAGTCCGAGAAGCAGGTGCGGAAGGCGTACTCCTGCAGCTTCCCGTTGCTCACCGTCACGTCATCGGCGGTGGCGGAGCCGGAGATGACCGGGACCTCGTTCTGGTTGGCGACCGGGATGGTGGCCTTGAACGAGCCGGAGGTGGCCGGGCCGATGATGGTGACGACCTTGTCCTGGGTCATCAGCTTGGTGGCCAGTGTGGTGGCCTCAGCGGGCTCCGACTTGGTGTCGTACTTGACGATCTCGACCTGCTTGCCGTTGATGCCACCGGCGGCGTTGATTTCCTCGAACGCCATCTCAATGCCCTTGACGCTCGCGTCGCCATAGGTGGCCACGGGGCCGGACAGTTCGTAGTTCACGCCAACCTTGACGACATCGCTGTCGGCACCTGACGAACCCGAACCGCCACCACCACAACCGGCGAGCAGCGCCAGCGACACGGCGGCAGCCGCGAATGCGGCAAAGCTGCGCTTCATGAAAAACCTCTTTCGATTCAGAACAGTCGTGGTCCGCAGATTAGTACGCACCGCTCGTGTGTACACGCGCGTCTCAGCCTGATCCCGATAGTTGGAACTGATTCGTGACCTTCACTCGTCCGCGTTCTGGCGGTGCTGCAACCGCACTATCAGCTTTCGGATCTCCTCAAGCCACAACACCATGGACGCGGCGGCCACGCAGAACAGCCAGTGTTCGAGGTTCAGGGTGGCGGTGCCGAAGGCGCCCTGCAGAATCGGCACCTCGACGACCAGGAACTGCAGCACGACGGCGAGCACGACGGCTCCCCACAGCCACTTGTTGCTGAACGCGCCGTGGAAGGCACTGGCCGAGAACGACCGGGAGCAGAAGGCGTTGAACAACTGGGCCAACACCAGGGTGGTGAACGCCGCTGTTCGGGCCACGTCGACCGAGTCGCCACCCTCGATCAGCCCGCCCGGCAGGAACCAGTCGAGGGTGCCCAGGGTGATCGCTCCCATCACCAGTCCGACCCACAGGATGCGCAGCCACATCGTCGTCGAGATGACTCGCTGGTCGCTGGGGCGTGGCTTGCGGTCCATCACATCGTCGACGGCGGGGTCGATCCCCATGGCCAACGCCGGTGCGGAGTCGGTGAGCAGGTTGATCCACAGGATCTGGGTGGCCAGCAGCGGTGCCACCAGCGCCCCATCCACCCGCAGGCCGAGGAATCCGGCCAGTACGGTGCCGCCGAAGACCGTGAAGACCTCGCCCATGTTGGAGCTGAGCAGGAAGCGCAGGAACTTGCGGATGTTGTCGAAGACCAACCTGCCCTGGCGCACCGCGCCGACGATGGTGGCGAAGTTGTCGTCGGCCAGCACCATCTGGGCGGCCTCCTTGGTAACCTCGGTGCCGGTGATGCCCATCGCGACACCGATGTCTGCGGTCTTGAGGGCCGGCGCGTCGTTGACGCCGTCGCCGGTCATGGCGACGATCTCGCCCTGGGCCTGCAACGTGTCCACGATGCGCATCTTGTGCTTGGGGGCGACCCGGGCGTAGACCGAGTGCTCCCGCAGTGCTGCGTCGAAGGCCTCGTCGTCCATGTCGTCGATCTCGGCACCGGTCACGGCCACCGCGCCCTGCTCGACGATGCCCAGGTCGGACGCGATGCGCGCCGCCGTCGCCGGGTGGTCGCCGGTGATCATCAAGACCCGGATGCCCGCCCGATGGGCCTCGGCGATCGAATCGGCCGCCTCCCCGCGCGGCGGGTCGATCATCGCCGCGACGCCCGCCCAGCACAGGTCCTGTTCGTCGTCCTCGTCGAACTCGTCACCCAACTCGTCCATTCCGGACAACGGCCGGAAGGCGACAGCCAGCGTCCGGAACGCCTGGCCGGCCAGTTCCTCGGTCTGCTTCAGGATCTGCTGGCGACGTTCCTCGGTCAGGTCAACCTGCTGGTCATCGACCAACTCGGTGCTGCAGTTGCCGAGCAGGACGTCCGGCGCGCCCTTGGAGTAGAGGACGGTCCCCTGCTCCGGCAGCTTGCCGACCACCGACATCATCTTGCGGGCCGAGGTGAAGGGCACTTCGCCGAGCCGCTCATAGGCCTTGATGTCGGCCAGCACCCCGTCGATCTTGTGGGCTGCGACCTGGAAGGCTGCCTCGGTCGGGTCGCCCTGGATGGTCCACTCGCCGTCCTTCTCGTCGAGACTGGCGTCGTTGGCGATCGATCCGCCGCGCAACACCACCTGGGCCTCGTGTAGCACCTTCTGGTCCAGTGGCTTGCCCGATTCGGTAACGCCACCTTCTGGGCTGTAGCCGACGCCGGATACCTCGATCTGTCCGGACGCGGTGACCACCTGCTGGATCGTCATCTCATTGCGGGTCAGCGTCCCGGTCTTGTCGGACGCAATCACCGACGCCGAGCCCAGGGTCTCGACCGAATTCAAGTCCTTGACGATCGCGTTGCTGCGGGCCATGCGCTGGACGCCGAGCGACAGCACGACCGTGAGGATCGCCGCGAGCCCCTCGGGGACCGCGGCCACGGCCAACGAGACGGCCAGGATCAGGGCCGCAATCACCGAACTCGCATCACGGTTCGGCGACATCCAGATCGCGGTCGCCATCACGATGGCGGCGATGATAATCACCCCGATGCCGAGCACCTTGCCCAGGTGGTTGATCTCCTTGGTCAGCGGCGAATCCTCGGCGTCGGTCGAGTCGAGCATGGTCGCGATCGCGCCCATCTCGGTCGACATCCCGGTGTGTGTGATGACGGCGCGTCCGACACCCTGGGTGACAGCGGTGCCCTTGTGGACCATGTTGGTGCGGTCCCCCAGCGCGACCTCACCCTCGAGCGGTTCGGTGTCCTTCTCGACGGGCTCGGACTCACCGGTGAGGGAAGCCTCTGCGATCCGTAGCGCAGAGGAGTGGATCAGCCGACCGTCGGCGCCCACCTCGTCGCCCTCGCCGAGCACCAGGATGTCGCCGGGAACCAACTCAGTGGATTCGACGTCGATCCGCTTGCCGTCGCGCAGCACGATCGAGTGGGCCTTCGTCATCTGTTGCAGCGCAGCGACCGCGTCGGCCGCCTTCGACTCCTGCAGGTAGCCCATCACCGCGTTCAGTAGCACGATCAGGGCGATGACGATCGCGTCCACCGGGACCGGCTCACCGTGGCTGTCGTCCATCGCCCAGGCCACTGCCGAGATGACGATGGCCACCAGCAGCAGGTAGATCAGCGGGGAGTTGAACTGGGCGATGAACCTGCGCCATCTGGGAACCGGCGGAGTGCCCCGCAACTCATTGGGGCCGTACTCCGCCAGCCTGCGCGCCGCCTCCTCGGCGCTCAGGCCGCGATCGCCATCCGACCCAAGTTCCTCGAGCACCACGGCGGCGGGACTTGCGACGGGATCAGCCTGCAGGGTTTCGCCCATACAGCCACCGTAGGCCCCGACACCGAGGATTCAAAGGCTTCCGGCTCAGCCCAGACCGAGATCGGCCAGCATGCGTAGCGCCTCGGCCACGCCATCCTCGGCGCGGATCTGTTCGCCGACCTCGGCGGCGCGGGCGCGATAGCGGGATGAGGTGACGGCGGTCAGCAGCCCGGACAGCCGCGCTGTGGTGAGCCGGGTGACCCGGATGGGTTTCGGCCCCACGCCAAGCTCGAACAGCCGGGTCGCGTGATAGGGCTGGTCCACCCCGAACGGAACCGCCACCGACGGGACGCCGGCACGCAACCCATCGTGGGTCGTGCCCGCCCCGCCGTGGTGCACTCCGGGTCAGGCAGGAACGGCTGGCGCGGGGTCGCCCAGTAGCCGGTTTGGTGCACCGAGGCGGGCCAGTCACCGGCCGGTGGGATCAGCAGTGGGCTGGCCGCCAGCAACGTCGGATGCTCGTCGGCGATCCGGGTGGCCGCCGACAGCGACACCCGTTTGAGCCCCAGGCGCAGCGGCCATCGGGCGCCCCAGGATGCCGGCCAGCACGGCGTCCCCCGGCTGCACGGTCTGGTCGATCACCTCGGCGATTCCCGGCGCAGCCTGGGCGAGCCAACGTTCGATCAGGACGCCCTGGCCGGCCAGCGAGCGCATGGCCAGCCGACCCCAGCCTCGGTGAGTGCGTAGGAACGCGTCCGAGATGCGTCCGGGCAGCGCGACGAACTCAGCGCCCAACCCGGTCACCAACGACTGGTAGTTCTGCAGGGCGATGACCTTGGCGTCCACGCCACTGGCCTTCAGCGCACCACCGAGCACTGCCATCGGCTGGACGTCGCCGCGGGAACCGATGGCGAGCAGGACCACGCGGGCCATGGCCAGTCCTATGACTTGCCGAGTTCTTGCAGCGCGCGGTCGATGGCCGCAGAAGTGTTGTCGACCTCCTGCTGCAGTTCGGTGCGGCGAGCCGACAGGGCGTCCAGTTGGTCCTGCGCCCCGGTCAGGCCGGCGAGCATCCGGGCTCGCAAGGGTTGCTCGTCCGGTGTGTTCTGCAGTGCGCCGAGGTTCACCCGGAACTGCTCCTGGCTCTCCAGCAGGTGCTTGCGGTCCTCGTCCAACGAGCCGAGGTCGGCCTTGGCCTGATCCCGCCTGGCCACCAGGTCGAGCAACCCGGACAGCTTCGCCAAGGAGTCCTGGTCGAGCAGGTGCTGGCTGAAGAAGCGCTGCAGTTGGCGATGATCCAAGCCGAGCACTCGTTCGGCCCGGGTGGTGGCGAATCGTTCGGCCTGCTCGAACTTGGCGGTGGCGTGGGCCGGTACGGACACCTCCCAACGCCGGTGGGTCGGGGTCTCCTCGGTGGGCGCCGGGGTCTTGTACAAGTCAGCGCCGTGGGCCCGCGGCGCCTCGATGGTCACCTTCTTGGCGTGCGGTGTGGAGTTCACGATCTGGTAGCTGACCTGGTTGATCACGTACTCCTGCACCAGCAGGTAGTCGCCGTCGAAACGAAGGCCGTAGGCCTCGTTGCGGCTCTGGTGCTGCTCGGTCACCTTGATGCCCAGTTCGATCGCATAGGGCAGGTACAGTTCGGCGCCGGGCGGGGTGAACGGGACGATGGCGTCGCCGGAGTAGCTGCCGTCGCGGATCAGCGTCGCGGGTCCGCGCTCCAGGGTCAGTCCGGTGGTGTTGCGCATCCGCAGTGCCGCGACCGGGTTGGCTGGGTGCTTCTCGCCGCTGTACAGCAACTCGTGACGGCAGGATGTCTGCTCGCTGAGGATCGGCACCAGGGCCGAGTCTCCTCGGGCCACCGACACCGGGGTGCCGATCACGTACTCGAAGAACTCCCCCGCCTCGCGTCCTTCGACCACTGGCGTGAACGACTGGTCCATCGCCGCCAGGCTGCCGACGGCCATGTCGGCCTTGGCCCGGGCCATCATCGGTGGCCCGCCGGGTGCCGGCGCCATGGCGGCCTCGAAGGTGATCGGACCCACCGCCTCGCGATGCTCCTCGCCCACCTGTGGGCGCTGAGGGATCTGCGAGGCGTAGAGGTCGTAGACGAAGGAGATCGGCTGGCCGGCGACCAGCCGCAACTCGACGTCGGTGAGGTCCTCCTCCAGCCGGTTGTCGAACAGGCCCCACGCCTGCACCAGGGCCTTGGGGTCGGCACCGTCCAGGTCCTCGGCAACCACCCGGTAACTGACCCGCCAGACCGGGCTGGGGGCGACGTAGTGCGCCACCAGGTCGTGGTCGCCGTCGGACAGCCTGATGTTGACCACCCGTCGGCTGCCGTCGCTCACCACGGTGTCCAGCGAGTAGTCAAGGTCTGCGGTCGCCTGCTCGTCCTCGATCCGCACCCCGCTGATGTCGTCCAGCGCGCCGACCAGTACCTGACCGGCTTCGGTGCGCAGGCTGACCGTCGAGCGGGGCGCCTGCTGGTCGTCCGGATCGGCCTCGACCAGGTCCAGGCCCACCAAGCGGCCAGTGCGTTCGGTCGTCCCGAATTGCAGCGTCACCAGCCGGCCACGGAGGTCGGTCAACAGGGTGCGCAGGCTGGCGTCCGCAGACAGCCGGATGGACGTGTTGGCCCAGCGCTGCTGGACGTCCATCGGCGTCTGGTAGTCGATGCCGAGCACCCGGCCGCCGGCGCGGTCCAGCACGGTGAGGCTCTTCAGGACGTCGTTGATCTCGTCGGCCCGGAAGACCAGCGACGCCGTCTGGCCACTGAGCTGACCTTCGCGCACGAAGTAGCCAACCCCGTGCTTGAACAGCACCATGGAGCGGACTGGCAGCGACATGGCGTCAGAAGTTGATCATGTGCCCGGAGATGCCGTGCACTGCCTCCTTGAGCGCCTCCGACAGGGTCGGGTGGGCGTGGACGACGCGAGCGACCTCGTCGGCAGTCAGGTCCCACTGCTGGGCCAACTGCAGTTCGGGCAGCAGTTCGGTGACGTCCGGGCCGATCATCGTCAGGCCGAGGATCTCGTTGTACTGCGCCTCGGCGACGACCTTCACGAAGCCGGTCGCGTCCCCCAGGCCCCAGGCCTTGCCATTCGCGGCGAACGGGAACTTGGCGACCTTGACGTCGTAGCCGGCGTCCTTGGCCTGCTGCTCGCTCAACCCGAAGGTGCCGATCTGCGGCTGGCAGTAGGTGGCGCGCGGGATCATCGTGTAGTTGACCGGCATGGTCTCGGCGCCCGCGATGGTCTCGGCGGCCACCACACCCTGGGCCTCAGCAGTGTGGGCGAGCATCATCTTGGCGGTGACGTCGCCGATCGCGTAGATGCCGGGCACGTTGGTGCGGCAGAAGTCGTCGATCGCGATGGCGCCGCGCTCGGTCAGCTCGACTCCGGTGGCGTCCAGGCCGTAGCCGTCCAGCCGCGGGGCGAAGCCCATGGCCTGCAGCATCTTGTCGGCCTCGAGCACCTGTTGGTCGCCGCCCTTGGCGGGCTCGATGGTGACCTTGACGCCCGACCCGGTGTCCTCGACGGTCTTCACGGCGGTGCTGGTGAGCACCTTGATGCCCAGCTTCTTGTAGGCCTTCAGCAGTTCGGCGCTGACCTCGGCGTCCTCGGTCGGCACCATGCGATCGAGGTACTCGACGATGGTGACGTCCACGCCGTAGCTGTTCAGCACGTAGGCGAACTCAGTGCCGATGGCGCCCGAGCCACCGATGATGATCGACGACGGCAACTGTTCGGCCAGGATCATCTCCTGGTAGGTCAGCACGTTGTCGGACTTCTGGGTGCCGGGCAGCAACTTGGCGGTGGCGCCGGTGGCGATGATGCAGTTGTCGAAGGTGACGTCCTGGCTGGAGCCGTCCTCGGCGGCGACCTTGATGGTCTTGGCGTCTGTGAAGGTGCCCCAACCGTGCACCTCGGTGATGCCGTTCTTCTTCATCAGGAAGTGGATGCCCTTGACCATCCGGTCGGACACCGCACGGCTGCGGCTGAAGGCCTTGCCGTAGTCGAAGGTGACCTCACCGGAGATGCCGAAGGTGTCGGCCTCGCGCAACACGATGTTGGCGATCTCGGCATTGCGCAGCAATGACTTTGTCGGGATGCAGCCCACGTTGAGGCAGACGCCTCCCCACCACTGCTTCTCGATGATGGCGGTCTTCAGACCAAGCTGGGCGGCCCGGATCGCGGCCACATAGCCACCGGGACCGGCACCGAGGACGACAACGTCGAAATGTGAGCTCATGACTGGGAGTCTAGCCACCTGAGCCCCCTGACTGCGTCTGTGGCCAATAGGCAGGGGGGCGGAGTTGAAGGCATCTCACATGTGAGTTAGCCTTCGGTGGTGACCCAGTTGACGACCCCCGCGAGCATCGGCCGCCTGGTCCGTGAGACGCGCAAACAGCGCGGACTCACCCAGAGCGAACTCGCGTCACTGCTGAATACCAGCCAGAGTGCGGTGCACCGGATCGAATCCGGAAATCAGAACCTCTCCCTGGAGATGATCAACCGGATCGCAGAAGCCCTGGAATCCCCCCTGATCAGCCCGGGAGGTCGCGCCTCAATGAACCTGACTATCTCCGGCCAGACCTCGCTCTCCGGCTCGATCGAGACCCGGTCGTCCAAGAACGCCGCAGTGGCGCTGCTCTGCGCGAGCCTGTTGAACCGCGGACGCACCGTGCTGCGCGGCATCGCGCACATCGAGGAGGTCAACCGGCTGATCGAGGTGCTGCAGAGCATCGGGGTGCGGGTGACCTGGTCCGCTGACGAGGCCGACCTGACCATCGAGCGTCCCGAAGTGCTGGATCTGGACAACATGGACGTGGCGGCCGCGCGACGCACCCGAAGCGTCATCATGTTCCTCGGCCCGCTGATGCACCTGATGGACGAGTTCAAGTTGCCCTACGCCGGCGGTTGCCAGCTGGGTGCCCGCACCGTCGAACCGCACATGCAGGCGTTGCAGGCCTTCGGTCTGGACGTGCGCGCCACCGATGGCTTCTACTGGGCCAAGTCGGGTGACTCCGGCACGCAGTCGCGCAGCATCGTGCTGACCGAGCGCGGCGACACGGTCACCGAGAACGCCCTGATGGCTGCGGCGATGACGCCGAGCGAGACCATCCTGCGCAATGCCTCACCGAACTACATGGTGCAGGACCTGTGCGTCTTCCTGACCATGCTCGGGGTGCAGATCGAGGGCATCGGCACCACCACCCTGCGCATCCATGGTCGCGAGGAGTTCAACGCCGACATCACTTATGCCATCTCGGAGGATCCGATCGAGGCGATGAGCCTGGTGACCGCCGCCGTGGTGACCAACTCCGAGTTGACGATCACCCGGGCACCGATCGAGTTCCTCGAGATCGAACTGGCCATCCTGGCCGAGATGGGGCTGGGCTATTCGGTCGGCACGGAGTACCGCTCCGGCAATGGGTTCACGCGGCTGGTCGACATCACCGTGCAGCCCTCGCGGCTGCAGGCCCACGTCGACAAGATCCACCCGATGCCGTTCCCGGGGCTGAACATCGACAACCTGCCGTTCTTCGCCGTGATCGCCGCCTGCGCCCAGGGCCAGACGATGATCCACGACTGGGTCTACGAGAACCGCGCGATCCACCTGCTCGAGTTGAACAAGCTGGGCGCGAACGTGCAGTTGCTGGACCCGCACCGGCTGAACGTGGTCGGTCCGACGGCCTGGCGCGCCCGCGAGATGGTCTCTCCCCCGGCACTGCGTCCGGCGGTTTGCATCCTGGTGGCGATGCTCGCCGCCCGCGGCGAGTCGGTGTTGCGCGACGTCTACGTGATCAACCGCGGCTACGAGGACCTGCCGGCCCGGCTGAACAAGCTGGGCGCCCGGATCAGCCCGTTCTACGAGTGAGCCTCACAGGGCAGCGGCCTCGAACCGGTGGGTCGGGTTCACGATCTCGTCCTGCGCCTGCACCAGGGCCAGTTCACTGAGCCCGAGTTCGTCGGTGCGCCGCAGCACCGAGTAGACCGCAGAGGCGGTCTGCGACAGCGTTTCGCGCAGGTCGCCGGTCCGCAGCCAGTTGGCCAGGAAGATGCTGGTCGTCAGGTCGCCCGAGCCGGTGAACTTGCGATCGATCATCGGCGTGGTCACCTGCCAGGTGGCGGTGTCGTCCTGGGCGATCATCCGCATCAGTTCCGGCTCCGCGTCCAGACCGACGACCGAGGTGACCAACACAATCCGCGGGCCGCGCTCGCGCAGCGCCGCCGCGGCCGCAACCGCTTCGGCGACTGTGCTGGTCTGCTGCCCGGTCAAGTACTCCAACTCGAACAGGTTGGGCGTCATGATCGTCGCCTGCGGGACGACGGACTCCCGCATGAACTCCGGGATGCCGGGTGCGGCGTAGAAGCCACGATCGACGTCACCCATCACCGGATCGCAGCAGTAGATGGCCTGCGGGTTGCGCTCGCGGACCAAGTTGACCGCGTCCAGGATGGTGCGGCCCATGTCGGGCGCCCCCTGATAGCCGGACAACACCGCCTCTACCCGGGCCAGCACGCCACGATCGTCGATGCCCCGCACCACTTCGGCAACCTGGTCGGGCGCAATCACCGGACCGCGCCAGGCGCCGTAACCGGTGTGGTTCGAGAAGTTGACGGTGAACACCGGCCAGATGTCGAAACCAGCCCGGCGCATGGTGAACACCGCCACCGAATTGCCGGCGAAGCCGTAGGAGACCGAGGACTGGATCGACAGGATTTCTCGCACCGGCACATTCTAGGCCCGAGGGCTGGATGCCTCTTCTGACGCATGGCAAAGTGGAACGCATGCCTGAGCCGGTCGAGGTGCACGGGGCCACAGTCGCGCCCCGCGTTGACCGCATTGCGTGGCGCGTCCGGCTCAAGTCGAACCCGCGGACTCGCTTCTGGTTTCGGCTCGGGGTGGGACTCGTCGGGGCGGCCCTGGTCATCGCCGCTCCCCTGACCGGTTGGCTACCGGGGCCGGGCGGGATTCCGCTCTTCCTGGCCGGGCTGGCTGTGCTTTCCACCGAGTTCTTGTGGGCCAAGCGCGTCCAGGCCTGGATGCTGCGGCGCCTGCGGACCTACCTGGAATGGTCACCCGGCAGGCAGCGCCTCTTCTGGGCCTGCTTCTTCACCGCGTTCGCCATCTTCTGGTACATCCTGTTGATCATCATCAGCGTCCCGACATGGTTGCCCGAGTGGGCCGCGCGCTGGCTGCGCATCCTGCCGGGCGTCGACTGATGGCCCTAGGCTTGGCCGAGTGAAACGCGGCGCCACCGACTACCCCTACTTCGACGAACCGTTCGTCTGCATGGCGCACCGGGGCGGATACGCCGAACCCGACGATGCCGCCCGGGAGAACAGCCTGCACGCCTTCGCCCGCGCAGTCGAACTCGGCTACCGCTATCTGGAGACCGACGTGCACGCCACGTCAGACGGCCATCTGGTGGCCTTCCACGACGATGTGCTGGACCGGGTCACCGACGCGTCCGGAGTGGTCGCCCAATTGCCCTTCAGCCGTGTGCGCCAAGCGTTGATCGCGGGACGCGACCAGATCCCCACCCTGGACGAGGTGTTGGAGTCGTTCCCGGACTCAAGGATCAACATCGACATCAAGGCACCCGGCGCCATCGAACCGCTGGTGGCCACCCTACGGGCGCACCGGGCCGAGAAGCGGGTCTGCGTGGCGAGTTTCAGCGCGGCCCGGCTGTCCCGCTTCCGCAAGTTGGCCGGCCGCGGCATCGCCACCGGACTGGCCGCCCCGTCGGTGGTCTGGGCGTCCCAGGTCGCCTGGCTGCCACGGCTCCTGCCACTGGCCGGGCAGGTCTTCCAGATCCCGGTGACCCAGCGGGCGGCGGGCCGGACGATCCGGGTGCTGACGCCCCGATTGATCGCCGCTGCCCGCGCCCTCGACGTGCGAATTCACGTCTGGACGATCAACGATGCTGACGAGATGAACGCCCTGATCGACCTCGGAATCGATGGTCTGGTCACCGATCGCATCGATGTGCTGCGGGACGTGGCCATTGCCAGGGGCCTATGGCCCCTCGGATAACCCTGAGATCTGGGCCGTTTCCGCCCCGGCGCGGAAGGATTTGTGGTGCGCTGGTGTTGTAACGACTGACGCGGAGGGAGGCTGGAGATGGCAGATCGAGCATTGCGCGGCATGGGTCTGGGTGCCAAGAGTTTCGAGGACGAAGAGGGGATCGAGTTCGCGGCGCGACGCGTGCTTGGCTACGACTGCGAGCGCGGCCACCACTTCGAGGTGACGTTCTCCGTCGAGGCCGAGCTGCCCGCCGAGTGGGTGTGCCCGCGCTGGGGGTCACCGGCGCTGCGCAGCGACGGTACGCGGGCTGAGGAGAAGGACGTCAAGCCGCCGCGCACCCACTGGGACATGCTGCTGGAGCGTCGGTCGATCGCCGAACTCGAGGAACTGCTCGCCGAGCGCCTCGAAGAGGTCCGCAAGACCCCGCACTACTGATCGCGGCTGTTGAACTTCGATACTCGGCCTGCAGCGCCCGTCCCCACGACTTGATCTGCTTGCTGCGTCGGTCGAGCCCCCATTCGGCCGTGCGCGCCAGCGCCTCCTTGATGATCGAGCCGCTCATCTTGGACACCCCGATCTGACGATCCGGAAAGTAGATCGGCACCTCGGTCACCGTGCCACCAGCCTCGATCACGCGCCTGGTCATGTCCACCTGGAAGGTGTAGCCCTTGGACGCGACGCCCTCGAGGTTCATCCGGCGCAGGATCGAGGAACGGAAGACGTTGTAGCCGCCGGTTGAATCGCGGACCGGCAGGTTCATCGCGACCTGCACCCAGATGTTCGCCAGTCGGCTGAGCATCTCGCGGGACTTGTCCTGGTCGGTGGCCCCGCCACGCATCCAGCGGGATCCCTTGACCATGTCCGCGTCCCGATCGCGCAGCGCGGTGAGCATCTCGGGCAGCAGTTCGGGCTGGTGCGAGCCATCTGCGTCCATCTCAACCAGCACGTCGTAGCCGGCGTCCAGCCCCCAGGCGAACCCCGCCAGGTAGGCCGCTGCCAGCCCACCCTTGCCGGGGCGGTGCAGCACGTGGATGTGGTCGTCGGCAGCAGCCATCCGATCCGCGATGGCACCGGTGCCGTCCGGTGAGTTGTCGTCGACGATGAGCGAGTGGGCCGTCGGAACCGCCTCACGCAGCCGCGCGATGATCGGTTCGATGTTCTCGGCCTCGTTGTAGGTGGGGGTGATCACCAGGACGCGGTCCAGGGCTTCCGTGCGCTCTGTCATAGCCGCCAAGTCTAGACCAGCGGCCGATGTTGGAAGCGGGTAGTGAGCACCAGGGTGGTGACCGTCTTCATGCCCAGTTCAGTACGGATCCGGGTCAGCACCTCGTCCAGTTCCTCTGCGCTACCCACCTGTGCGACACACAGGTAGGTGGCGTCGCCGGCCACCGAATAGCAGGAGGTGAGCTCCGGCAGGGTGGCCAGGAACTCCGTGGCGGGTTCGTCCTGCTGCACACCCAGGGAGTGGATCTCGATGAAGGCGGTCAACTGCTTGCCGAGTGCCTTCGGATTGATCTCTGCGCAGTAGCCGGTGATGATGCCGCGCTGTTCGAGCCGCCGGACGCGTTGCTGGGTTGCCGATGTGGACAGCCCAACCTGCCGCCCGAGTTCGGTGAACGACATCCTGCCGTCGCAGGCCAGCAGGGCCAGAATCTGCAGATCCGTTTGCTCCATGGCGTCATGGTAGGCACGATGGTGACCGTGCCTGGATCGCGTATCGTCATCGTGGATACTGCCGGACTCTACTTCCGCGCCTACTACGGTGTACCGGCCACGCTGGTGAACGCCGCCGGACAACCGGTCAACGCGGTGCACGGACTATTGGACATGCTCGCCCGGCTGATCGAGCAGTACTCCCCCACCGACCTGGTCTGCGCCTGGGACGACGATTGGCGTCCGGCCTGGCGGGTCGACCTGGTGCCCAGCTACAAGGCCCATCGGGTCGCCGAGCCCGGCGAGGCAGATCTGAACGGTGAGGAGGCGCCCGACGACCTGTCCCGCCAGGTGCCGTGGATCGCCGAGTGCCTGTCCACAGCCGGCCTGTGTGTCGCTGGCGCCCCCGGGTATGAGGCCGATGATGTGGCCGGCGTTGTCGCGCGCCGAGCGGCTGCCAACGGTGGTCAAGCCATCGTGGTGACCGGTGACCGGGACCTGTTCCAGTTGGTCGCCGACGGCATCAAGGTGGCCTATGTCGGACGCGGATTGGCCCGCCAGGAGTTGGTGGACGATGCCTGGCTGGTGGCCAAGTACGGCATCCTCGGTGAGCAGTACGTGGACTTCGCCACGATGCGCGGCGATCCGTCGGACGGGCTGCCCGGTGTGGCGGGCATCGGGGAGAAGACGGCGGCCGGCCTGCTGGCCAGCCATGGCACCCTCGACGAGATCATCTCTGCGGCCGAGGACCCCGCCTCGGCAATGCCGGCCCGGCTGCGGGCCAGCATCAGTCAAGCGGCCGACTACCTGGCCCGGGCCCGAACGGTGGTCGCGGTCGCCGACGCCCCGCTCGACGAACTGGACGCAGCCCTGCGACCCGGCCGCGCAGACCTGGCGCGCTGCGCCGAACTGGCCGAACGGCACAACTGTCGGGGTCCGATGAACCGCCTGCTGACTGCGTTGGGTGAGGTCTTGTAGCCCCGGAGCATAATCCGGGCATGGAAACGATTTGGTCCGACCTGATGGCCATCCAGATCCCGGCGGCCGAGAAGTTCTTGCGTACCGTCCTGGTCTACCTGGGCCTGCTCCTGCTGATCCGCTTCCTCGGGCGGCGGATCATCGCGCAGATGAACAGCCTGGACCTGGTGGTCGTCCTGTTGCTCAGCAACGTGGTGCAGAACGCCATCATCGGCAGCGACAACTCCCTGATGGGTGGCCTGCTGGGGGCGCTGGTTCTGGTACTGACCAATCAGGGGTTGGATCGGCTGGCGCAGCGTTGGCCGGCGTTACGCAGTTTCCTGGAGGGCGGGCCGACGACCTTGATCGAGGGCGGCCGGTTCGACGCCGCCGCCGGACGCCGGATGGGCCTGTTGGAGCAGGACATCGCCCCGGCCCTGCGCAACCAGGGAGCAGCCTCGGCCCGGGACGTGCAGTTGGCCACCCTGGTGCCCGACGGTGCGCTGATCGTCGACCTCAACCCGGACGCACAACCGGTGACCCGGGCCGACCTGACAGCCGCACTTGATCGGCTCCGTGCCGACCCGCTGGCCGGACCTCAGGCGGACGGCTCTGGACCCCGGGCCAGCACGTAGATCGCCGAACTGGCCATCAGGTTCGCCCCGAGTTGACCGATCGCGCGGGGCCGGCCGGTGGCGGTCAGCGGAATCCGCTTCTCGATCACCAACCCGGTATCGGCGAACAACGGCTCCAGGTCGACCAGCGTCGCGTGATGCAGGTTCGGTGTCGCGTACCAGGTGTATGGCAGATCGCGCGAGCGTGGCATATGTCCGCTGAGCAGGCGCAAACGATGCCGCCACAGCCCGAAGTTGGGCATGGTGAGGATGATCCGCGGGGCGATCTCGCGCAGTTGGCGCAGCACCAGATCCGGCCGGAAGAGGGCTTGTAGAGTCCGACTCAATACCACGACGTCGAACGAATCAGCCGCGAAGATGTCCAACTGCGAGTCGATATCGACCTCGATCAGTGGCACACCCCGGCCGATCGCGGCCAGCACCGCCTCGGGATCGCGCTCCACCCCGGTGCCGGTGCACTCGCGGCGAGCGATCAACCAGGCCAGCAACTCGCCGTCACCACAGCCGAGGTCCAGCACCCGGCTACCCGCATGGATATGCCGCGCGACGACCCGCAGGTCTTCCCGGATGGTGACCGTCCTGCTCATGCCCGCCCCCAAGCCGTGCCGCGATAGTCTGCCGTCGCCTCGAGGAACGCGCGAACGGTGTCGAGGTAGGCGTCGATGGTCAGTAAGAACGAGTCGTGGCCCCAGGGTGAGCGGATCTCCCGATAGGTGACCGGTTGCTGGGCCTCCGCCAGGTGCTTGACGATCAGCTGGCTGTGCTGTGAGGAGAAGCGCCAGTCGCTGTCGAAGCTGATCACCAGGTAGCGCACCGGGTCGTCCTGCAGCCGCTGCACACCCTCTGCGGAGGCGAAGGGGTCGAAGTAGTCCATCACCCGGGTCAGGTAGAGGTAGCTCAGCGCGTCGAACCGGGCCAGGAAGATCTCGCCCTGGTGCTCCAGGTAGCCCTCGACTGCGAAGTCCACCCCGAAGCCCGGTGAGGATTCCTGGCTCTGGGTCGCCCGCCCGAACTTCGCCTGGAAGCCCTCCTCGGAGGTGTAGGTGATGTGGGCCATCATCCGGGCGATCGCCAGGCCCACCGACGGGCTGGTGGCCAGTTCGGCGAAGCGTCCGGCGTGGAAGTTCTCGTCCCGCATGATCGCCTGCCGCCCGACGGCGGAGAAGGCGATGTTCTGCGCGGTGAGCCGGCTGGACGCGGCGATCACCACGGCGTTGCTCAACTCCTGTGGGTAGGCCAGCGACCACTCCAGGGCCTGCATGCCACCCAGCGATCCACCCACCACGGCGTGCAGCCGCTTGATGCCCAGGTGCGCCACCAGGGCGCGGTGCACCGTGACGAAGTCGGCGACCTGCAGCAGCGGGAAGTCCAGCCCCCACGGCTGCCCGGTTGCGGGGTTGATCGAGCTCGGCCCGGTGGTGCCCTGACAGCCGCCGAGCAGGTTTGCAGAGATCACGAACCAGCGGTCGGTGTCGATGCCCTTGCCGGGCCCGATCATGGTGTCCCACCAGCCGGGCCGCCGGTCGCCCTCGTGCCAACCGGCCGCGTGGGCATCCCCGGTCAAGGCGTGGCAGATGAAGACCGCGTTGCTGGCGTCGGCGTTCAGGGTGCCGTAGGTCTCGTAGGCGACCACCACCTCGTCCAACTGCTCGCCGCTGGCCAGCACCAGTGGGTGCTCCGCGTCGAAGAGCTGGACGAGGCTGGTGGCCACCAGACCGAGATCGGACATCAGTGCGCAGTCTTGGCCAGCGCCTGGTCGAGGTCCGCGATGATGTCGTCGACATTCTCGATGCCGATCGACAGCCGCACCATCTCCGGAGCCACGCCGGCCGCCACCAACTCCTCCTCGCTCAATTGCGAGTGGGTGGTGGACGCGTTGTGGATCACCAGCGACTTCGCGTCCCCGATGTTGGCGAGGTGGCTGAACAGCTGCAGCGACTCGACGAAGCTGCTGCCGGCCTCGCGTCCGGCCTTCAGGCCGAAGCTGACCAGGCCGCCGTAGCCCTTGCCGGTGAGCACCTTGTCGGCGACCGCGCGGTAGGGGCTGTCTTCGAACCCCGGGTAGTTCACCCAGGCGACCTGATCGTGCGAGCGCAGGTATTCGGCAACCTTGGCCGCGTTCTCGCTGTGCCGTTCCATCCGCACGTGCAGGCTCTCGATGCCCTGCAGGATGATCCAGGCATTCATCGGCGAGATCGTCGCACCGGTGTTGCGCATCAGGACGGTGCGGGCGCGGATGATGTAGGCCAGCGCGCCGGCGGCGTCCGTCCAGACCACGTCGTGGTAGGACGCGTCCGGCCCGGTGAGCATCGGGAAGCGAGCGGAGTTGCCGACCCAGTCGAAGGTACCGGCATCGACGATGACGCCACCCATGGTGGTGCCATGGCCGCCCATGTACTTGGTGGTCGAGTGCACCACGATGTCGGCGCCATGCTCGATCGGCCGGCACAGGTACGGCGTGGGCACTGTGTTGTCCAGGATCAGCGGCAGGCCCTGGGCGTGCGCGGCCTGCGCCCAGGCGTCGATGTCGATGATGTTCAGCTTCGGGTTGCACAGGGTCTCGCCGAAGACCAGCCGGGTGCGGTCATCCACCAGGGCGGCCAGGTCCTCCGGGCGGTCCGGATCGACCAGCCGGCACTCGATGTCGAACTGCTTGAGGGTGTGGGTGAACAGCGCGAAGGTACCGCCGTACAGCGTCGACAGCGCGACGATGTTGTCGCCCGCGCCGGTCAGGTTCAGCACCGCATAGGTGATGGCGGCTGCACCGGTCGAGGTGGCCAGCGCCGCTGCCCCGCCCTCCAGGGCGGCGATCCGCTTCTCGTAGACGTCCTGGGTGGGATTCATCAGCCGGGTGTAGATGTTGCCCGGAGTGGCCAGCGCGAACAGGTCGGCGGCGTGCTGGGAATCGTCGAAGGTGTAGGCGACGGTCTGGTAGATCGGCACCGCGCGGGCGTTGGTCGCCGGATCGGACTGCTCCTGGCCGGCATGCACGGCCAGGGTCTCGGGCTGGTACTTCGGGCTATCGGTCATGGAATCCTCCGGTTGGTTCAGGTCACTTAGGCTATCCAAACCTCCGGGAGTTTCCGTGGCGTCCCATCACCGCGGACCGACGGTTTCGCCGCCACCGGCGATGTCGGTGGTGAAGACGTCGACAGCGCCGGTGGGTGTGGCGACCAGCTGGTGCTGGATGAAGAACTGGGCCATGGCATGCCAGCGTGCCGGGTCCTGTTCACCGAAGTGATCGCCGAACAGTGCCGTGGTGGCCTTGAGGACGGCCACGGCGTGAGCCTGCTGTTCGGGCTCGACCAGGGTGGGAACGTAGCGGGCGGCGATCTCGACGGCCTGGGCCGGATCGGTCTTGCAGAACTCGGCCCCGCGGCCGATGGCGCGCAGCATGGCAACCAACTCGAACTTGCGCGCCGCCAATGTGGCGTCCAGGGCGCCGAAACCGACACTGACCAGCGGAGGTTCGTCCACACTCAGCGTCCGGATCGGGAAGCCCGCCTCCTGGAAGCGCACCACGTCGTTGTTGACGAAGCCGACGATCGCATCGATCTGCCCGCCGGTGAGCGCAGCGAATTGGGTGTAGCCGATGGATCGGATGTCCAGGTCGTCCCGGCTGAGCCCGGCCTGGCCGAGCGCGGCCAGCAGGTAGAACCAGTTCTCGCCGTACTCCCCCGGCAGGCCGACGCTGTGCCCGGCCAGGTCGGCCAGCGTCTGGATCGGGGATGCCTCGGGGACCACGATGGTCACGGGGTAGGTCTGGTAGACGGTGGCGAAGTTGCGCACCGGGATACCCTCGCCGCGGCCCTGCAGCATCTCACCGCCGCCGGCGAAGACCACGTCCTCATCGCCGGTCTGCAGCGCGCCGAGCAGTTTCTCCTGGGCGCCGTGGTGCCGCAGGGTGACCGACAGTCCTTCCTCGGTGAACCAGCCGAAGTGCTCGGCCATGTACAGCGGGGCGAACTGGATGTCTGGGACGTAGGTCAGGCCGACCGTCAGGTCTTCGACCGGTGTTGGGCTGGCAGCCGCCGAGGTGGGATCGGGCGCCGCCGACGATGAGCCGGTCGTCCCGGTGGTGGTCTGTCGGGCGCAGCCGGCCAGACCGGCGGCGAGTGCGGCACCGAGGACTGCTCTGCGGGTCAATGCGGACATGGTCTACTCCTGATCATCAAGGTGGATCGGCACGTGCCAGCGGGCACGCGAAGCGAAGGGATTGAACAGCCACTCGACCAGCGTCATCGTCAGGTAGATCGAGATGGCCAGCACGCTGAGCACGATCAGCGTCACGAACAGACCGGTGGTGTCGCTCGACTGCGATTGGACGGCCAGCCGTTGCCCCAGGCCGTGCCCGCCCATCACGAGTTCGCCGACCACCGCGCCGGTGATCGACAGCGTGAACCCGTTGCGGACGCCGGTGAGCGTCGCGGGTAGCGCCAGCGGCCACTCGATCCAGCGGGCCAGTTGGCCGCGGCCGGCTCCGTCGACGCGGGCGGCATCGATCAGTTCCCGGTCGATACTGCGCAGGCCGAGCACCGTCGAGAGCACCATCGGGAAGAAGACCATGATCGAGCAGAGCAGGACGACCGGCAGCAGGCCGTAGCCCACCCAGAGCACCAGCAACGGCGCCAGCGCCACCGAGGGGATGGCGCGGGACGCAGCCAGGTAGGGCGACAGGGTGGCTGGGCCAGCCGCACATGAGCGATCAGGTACGCGATCGGCAGCGCCACGGACGCCGCCAGCAGGCAACCAAGTAGTGCCTCCTGCAGGGTGACCAGGGTGGATGCCCACAGCGTGGGACCCATCACGTCGGAGACCAGCCGGCCGGAGACCCGGCCTGGTGAGGGCAGCAGGCTTGGTTGGATCCTGCCGCTGGCCGCGAGGATTCCCCAGCCGAGCACGATCAGTGCCGCCGCCAGCAGGGGCGCGAGGATGCGCAACCCCAGGGGGGCGTTCTGACGGTGCTGGGCCATGCGGCGTCAGTCCTTCCCGGTCGCTGCCGGGGTCGACGCACGCACCATGCCTCCGGTCGAACGACCGGACGCCGGAGCGCGACGTGCACCTCCCATCCGGACTTCCAGGTGCCGACCTGCTTGGCACCTCGTCACCGTCGGTACCGGAATTCCACCGGTTCAGCCACCCACCAAACTGCGGTGTGCGGGTCGCGGACTGTCACCGCCGGTTCGGAATTTCACCGACCCCGGGCACGTTGTTCTCTGCCCTGCATCCTACCAGCCCCCGTTGGGGTCAATGACGATGGTCGCGCGGGTAGAACCAGGCGACCGCGATCAGGGCGGCCAGCACCGAGGCGGCGCTGGCCAGCAGCGAGACCCGCATGCCCTCGACGAAACCGGCCTCCGCGAGCGCGATCAGACGCTGACCGAGGTCCTCGGCCAGTTCCCCGGCAACCCGGATGGCGGCGGCAACTGAATCGAGGACCTCGGATTGGCGCTCGCCCAACAGCGGCCAGATGTCACTGGCAGTGAGCACCCCGCGGTAGCGGGCGGCCAGGACCGAGCCGATGACCGCCACGCCCAGCGCCGAGCCGACCTGCATCAGCGCGGTGTTGGTCGCCGAGCCGACACCAGTGGCATCGGGGGGCAGCGCGTCCATCACGGCCTGGGTGGCGGCGGGTACCAGCAGCCCGGCGCCGAGCCCGAAGAGCAGTGCCCCGGGCAGCAGGTGACCAAAGGTGGACTCGGTGGTCGTGGTGGCCAACCAGACGAATCCCACGACGACCACAGCCAAGCCGAACAGCACGGTCCGCTTGAGGTGGAGGTACTCGATGAACCGCGGCGCGGACAGGGCGCCCAGCAGCATCGCTGCGGCGATGGGCAGCACCCGGATACCGGTCTGCAGCGGGGTGTAGCCGAGGTTGAACTGCAGGTACTGGGTCAACACGAACAGCGCACCGGCGCCGCCGGCGGTGACCAGACCGGAGACCCCGACCGCGACGCTGAAGCGGCGCAGCCGGAACAGCGAGAGCCGAAGGATCGGGTTGGCGGCCCAGGTCTCCCAGTAGAGGAAGATTCCCATCAGGCTCAGCCCGCCAACCATCGCCGCGAGCACCATGGGCGAGAAGACGCCCAGGCCGGGAGCCGAGATGACCGCCCAGCAGATCAGGGCCAGCGCAACGGTGGACAGTAGGGCCCCCGGTGCGTCCACGCCGCCGGTGATGCGCTTGGGACGGAAGTGTGGCAGCACGAACAGGCCGACGACCACGATGCCCACCGCGATCGGGACGTTGATCAGGAAGATCGATCCCCAACTGAAATGCTCCAGCAGGATGCCCGACAGCAATGGCCCCGCCGCGCCCCCGGCCCCGTTCGCCGCCGACCACAGGGCGAAGGCCAGGGTTCGTTCCTTCGGGTTGGTGAACAACGAGGAGACCAGCGCCAGCGTGGAAGGCGCCAACAGGGCGGCCCCCACGCCCATCAGGGCGCGAGCGGCGATCAGCAGGCCCGTGGTGTTCACCAGGCCCGCCATCAACGAGAAGGCGCCGAAGACGAAGGTGCCGACCAGGAAGGTGCGCGACTTGCCCCAGCGATCGACCAGCGCCCCGGCCACCAGCAGCAGGCCCGCATAGGTGACCTGGTAGGCGTCCACCGTCCACTGCAACTCGTCGGTGGAGGCCTTCAGTTCGCGGGCCAGGGTGGGCAGCGCCACGTTGAGGATGGTGTTGTCCAGGCTGGCCATGAACAGGCCGAAGGACAGGACGCCGAGCGCCCACCAGCGTTTGCGCTGGGTGGACTGCCTTGTAATCGGGGCACTCGGCATGGGTCTGAGGATATGCCTGCCGACCCGGCGGTGGCTTGTACACCGCCGGGCCTGCGGGTCAACTCAGGGAAGCCCGGTAGATCGAATCGATCGAGGACGCGAGCAGGTCGTCGAACTCCTGGTCGGTCTGGTCGACGTTCAGGCCTTCGGTCAGGGCTCGGGAGAAGCTGGCGATCAGCCCATGGTTGCGG
>JAXGOU010000009.1:0-82606 GCA_040767325.1 Brooklawnia sp.
CCGAGGGACGTCGGCCGGCACTGGACGCAACGGGCTGATCGGATAGGGCTTGATCGGAGTGCTCACCCAGCCGATTCTAGGCTTCCGGCCGAAGAGCCCCACGCCTACGCCACAGGGCGGCGGGCGAGTTCGGCGTTGATCAGCGGTTCGAAATGCTCAGGGTCCAACGGGCCCCCGACTTCGGCGGCCATGTCGTAGAGGGTCAACTTGAACAGCAGCGCCGAGTCGACCGTCGTGGGGGAGGTGTGCTGGAAGACCTCGAAGGCGATGACCCCGTACAACCGGGACCAGAGGTAGAGGAAGAGCCAGACCAGATCGAAATCATCCCTACCCAGGAAGCTGTACTTGCCGACCGCGTCCACCTTGGTCGCATGGTCTGCGAAACCCGCGACCATCTCGGTGGGAGCGTGCAGTGGGCTGGCGATGTTCTGCAGCATCTGCTGGAAGATCGGGGCGAAGTAGTCACCGAGGGTGGCCGATGAGTGCAGTGCGTCGATGCCCAGCCGCTCAGCCAGGTCGGCCAGTTCCTCTTCGCTGTAGCCCAGGTGGGCGCCCGTGCTGGCGAAGGCGAGCCGGAACTCGGCGGGGAAGGTCAACGCCCACATCCGCAACGCGATCGACGAGGCGATGAGCTTGTCGAGCGGCTCTTCATAAAGGTCGCCGACCGACGAGATGTGGCAGTGCGCCGCACCGATCAGGTTGTGGATCAGCAGCAGCCGCAATTCGGCCATGGAGTTGACGTAGCGGTACAGCCCAGGCCCGGTCAAACCCACATCGGACGCGACGGCGCGCATGGTCAACTCATCGTCCTCGCTGAGTCGACGGCGCGCAGAAGCAACTATCGCGTCCATGGTTGCCAACCGTTGGCGCTGTCGGGGGGTCAGGTTGCTTGTGGGCATTGTGAAGCAAGCATACTGCTACAGGGTGTCACTAACGTAATCGCGCTTGTAGCATCGCTCGAAGTCGGGCCCTACTCGACGCGCAGGCTCGCGATGGAGGCGTCCACGAGGGCCTGCCGACGTTCGTCGCCGATGGTGACGCTAGAGACGAAGATGCCCATCCGTTCGGGGTCACCGAGGTCGATCACCAGGATGTCGACGACGTCACCATCGATCTCCGGCATGTCGGCGGACTCGATGTGCACCTCGGAGCGCAACCGCCAGGCCGGGTAACCGTCGATCGTGGTCGCCTCGTTGATCAGGTCGACCCGGTGGGTGAAGTTCAGGTAGTAGCCGGACGAGGCGAAGCACTCCATCGACTGCTGGGCGCCGATCTGCGGCGAGGTGAAGCCGTCCACCGTGTTCAGCTGGCCGACGCCGATGTTGCTCACCCAACCCAGGCGAACTTCGTCCATCTGGGCGTGGAAGTCGGACACCCACTGCAGGTACATGGGTCGCTCTTCCCAGCCCTGGATCTTCGCGGCGGAGATCCCGCCGCCGTAGAGGCGGCCATCTGCGCGCGGGGGCGTTTCGTCGCTCACCGAGGTGTACGGGCAGGTGACCATGCTTGCTGCAGTGGTGGGCGGCGGGGTCGGCTTTGACGTCTCGTCCCAGCCCTGCACGGTGGGGGTGGACGAATTGGTGTCCTCCGGCACGGTCTCGAAGCCGCCGCCACCACCGCCGGGACGCTGCCCGCCGAGAATCAGCCAGCGAGGATGGCGATCACCACCACGCCACCAGGGCGACGATCAGCCCGGTCATGGTGCCGTTGCGTCGGCCTCCGGCCGGACGCCCGCCGCCCGCGAGCGGGGTCGGGTCGGCCGGGTTGGTGGTGGTGTGGTTTGACCGTGGCCGAACCGTCCCAGAAGCGGAAGCGACCGGGACCCGGCAGGGTCGGGCATCGACCAGCATGGACATGGTTGCCAGTCTAGGGCGCCGCCGGGATCAGCGTTCGACGCGAATCGTGGTCGTGGCGTGGTCCAGGCTCGCCTGCAGATCCACATCCCCGATCGGAACCGCTCCGAACAGGAAGGAGAAGTGGTCGGGGTCGCCGGTGTCGACCAGGATCACATCGACGCTGTCGCCTTCGATCTCGATGACATCCGAGTCGGCGATGCGCACCTCGGTGCGGATGTGGAAGCTGGACGGCTGTCAACCGTGATGGGTTCGCTGGTCAGCACGGTCGTCCCGGAGACGTTCGGGTACAGCCGGGGATGGGTGGTGATGCAATCGGTCACCGCTTCGGTGCCGCCGATGCCTGCAGGTCGGCGAAGCCATCGATCGCCGCAACCATGCCGGTGCGCTGCGGGTGCGACCTGCAGTTCCCGAAACCGGGAAGCCCACCGCCTCTCCCATCGCTGCGAACGGCAGGGCATCAACAGGCTGGGCTGCCAGCCAGCGGGAATCTCCATCGAAAGGTGCCCGCCACATTCGATGCCTGGAGCCATCAGCCATCTCACGGCCACCGCCGCAGCGCTTTCCGCACGACATCGGCTCTCCTGCCACAGTGGTGCGCCCAGCCGAGGGTTGCTGCGGTGGGTGGGGCAGAACTGGCTTCCGAAGGGCCAAAGGGGCTGGGGCCGCACCCGCAGGGCGAGCAGCAGTACAGGCGATCGACGACGATCAGCTCACCATGGCGATGATCGGGATGAACGGGGAGCGTGCGCGACGGGGGCGGTGTCCCGCCACGTGGACCGCCAGCCGGCATCGTTTGATCGGTCCAGGCCTGCCCATCCCACAAGCGCAGTCGGTGCTGTGTGCTATCGGGATCCGGATACCAGCCTGCCATTGCCATGCAGGCGATGCCAGGGCGCCTGTGGTCGGTGTTTCAGCTATGTGACGGGCTGGTTCATGGCCATCAGGTGGGCAGAGGGGCGGCATGCTAGGTGCCATGTGGATCGTCAGACCGAGTTCGTCCTGCGCGCCGTCGAGGACCGCAATCGTCAAGTTCACTATATCCGGTTGTGGTTCACCGACGTGCCTGGTTCCTGAAATCGGTGGCCATCGCCCTGGGCTACGGAGTTGGAGGGCGCGCCTGCCGAAGGTGCCATTTCGACGGTCAAGGATCGAGGGCTACGCCCGGGTCTTCGAGGCGGACATGATCGCCCATCCCGACCCGACGACCTTCCAGTTGCTGCCGTGGCGCAGCAAGGCCGGCACCGCGAATGTTCTGCGACATCACGATGCCCGACGGCCTGTTCGGCGATGGCCGATCCGCGCAACGTGCTCAAGCGGCGCTGAAGCGCGCCGCCGACATGGGTTTCACCTTCTACACCCACCCGGAGATCGAGTTCTTCCTGCTGCGCAGCGCGATGACGTCCACCAGGAGCCGACCGCCCTCGACGACGGCAGGGTGGCTTCGACCACACCACGATGGATGAGGGCACGGACTTCCGGCGCGATGCGATCAGCATGCTGGAGCAGATGGGCATCTCGGTCGAGTTCAGCCACCACGAGGGCGCGCCGGGCCAGCACGAGATCGACCTGCGCTACGCGGACGCGCCGAGGCGCATGGCCGACAACACGCCATGACCTTCACAGGGTGCTCGGGCGAGGTGGTCGGTGGAGCCTGCAGGCATTCGGGCGTCCTTTCATGCGCCCAAGTTGCTCACCGACCATGTCATCGGGCATGGCCACCTACAACAGCTTCTTCGAGGGCGACCAGAACGCCTTCTACGACGCTACCGACGAACTGGTGGCTGAGCAAGATCGAAGAATACCATCGCCGGCCTGCTCGCCCACGCCAGCGAGATCACCGCGCACCAACCAGTGGGTGAACTTCGAAGGCGCCTGCCCGGGTGGCGAGGCGCCCAGCTACGTCTGCTGGGGACGCAACAACCGGTCGGCGCTGGTGCGCGGTCCCAGCCGTTCAAGCCGGACAAGGCCAGTTCGGCGTGCATCGAGTACCGGGCGATCGACCCGTCCTGCAACCCACCGCCTACGCCCTGCTGCTGAATGCCGGGCTGGACGGCATCGAGAAGGATGCCGCTACCGCTGGAGGCCGAGGACGATGTCTGGCGCTCAGCGATCGCGAGCGCTCCGGCGCTCGGCATCGAGTCGCTGCCGCGCAACCTCGACAGCGCGATCGCCGTGATGGAGTCGAGCGAGTTGGTTGCTAACACCCTCGGTGAGCACGTCTTCGACTACTTCCTGCGCAACAAGCGGGCCGAGTTCGACGAATACCGCCGGCAGGTGACGCCCTACGAGTTGCGGACGCTGCTGCCGCGGCTTTGAGCCGATCTCAGTAGAGCCGGTAGATCGGGAAGGCGCGGGCTGCTTCGTCAGCATGGACGCCCGAGGGCCGGACGGTGCCGTTGTCGACCGCCCGCAGCCAACTCTGCCGCCCCAACGCCAGCGCCAGGAAGGTCTGGGCGTCCATCTCGACGACATTGGGTGGGGTACCCCGCGTGTGGGTGGGTCCGTCGGTGAACGACCCGATCTGCACTGCGGTGTACGGCGGGACGCGTACTTCGATGGTTCGTCCGGGAAAGCGATCGGCCAACACACCGGCCAGGCAGCGAACCACCTCGCCGACCGCCGCCGGTTGGGCGATTCCCACGGTCCCGATGGCGAACTCGACAACCGAGATCGTGTTCGCGCGCAGGTAGTCGATCAGGCGGACGGTACCGACCGAACTGGTCACGGTATTCGGCAGGTCGGCACGCGCCAGCGCCGCGGTCAACTCGCTGACCAGCGGATCGAGCTGGGCGGCGCAGGGCTCGCGGTCCTCGTCTCCCATCAACCTGTTGATCAGTTCGGCGACGTCGTCGGCTGCCAGCTCGCGCAATTGGTGAAGTGGTCGCCAAGCGCCGATCGAGTGCCGCGTGCTCGGTGGGCGAGTACATCCACCGTGTCGGAGACCAGATATCGCTCGGCTCCAAAGCCGTGCCGGGAGAGTTGGCCGACCGGATCGAGCAGGGCAGCGAGTTGCGACAGGAATGCGGCGGACACCCGGGCCACCGACCTGTCGGCCAACCGCCAAGACCACGCCCCTTGAGACTAGGAGTCGGGGCTGATGAACGGTGACGACAAGGTTAAGGTCTCGGGGCCAACCCCGTGGACGCCGCTTCGACTTTCAGCTCCAGTTCAGGTGCAGCTCCGCCAGGCTGGAGGACATCGCGTGGGCGCAGGGCAGTGGTGATGGAGCGACGCACCAGTACCGCTGCTGGGAGACCTCGCCAGACGCGGGTCTGCAACGTCGGGTTCAGCCGGCGCGTCGTCGACCATGATCGCCGAGCGGCACCCGACTCGACGAAGCGCAGTGGCTGGAGCCGATCGCCACCGCTGCAGACCCCGACCTTGCGCTGCAGGGCTTCGCCCGGGCTACCGGAACAAGGCCCGGACGCACCCTCAACCCGATCCTTCGCCTCCAAGGCTGATCGTCTCGTGGCGGTGTTGGGCGGGAGCCAGGCGCTGAACCAGCACCTGCGGGCCAACCCGGCCCAGCTGGACGTGCTGAACCCGAACCGGGCCAGCGCAGCACCGAGCAGGGCAGCATCCTCGTGCTGACGCGGCTGGGCGTGACCGGCGGGATCGACGAAGCGGTGCTGGACGGCCGCGGCCGACGCGCTGCGGTTGGCCAACAAGGCCGAACTGCTGTGGATCGCCGGCCGCGACTCGACGGCACCCAATCCGCCGAGATCGTCGACCAGATCGCCGCCGAACTGGCGGACCTGCCGACGGGGTGATGTCGGTGGCGCTTGCCGTGGCGCGCGGCGAGGTGCCCGGCCACGAGAAGCAGGTGCTGGCGGTGCTCGCCATGGCGCGCGGCGCCCGCGAACTCAACGACCGTCGACATCGACGTGGTCTACGTCGCAGAACCCGCCGACGACTCGGTCTCGGCCGACTTCAGGCCCTACAGATCGCGACCCGCCGCGTCCGCCCGGGTCTGCTCGGCGCACTCGGCCAGCGGCACGATCTGGCAGGTGGACGCCGCCCTGCGTCCCGACGGCAATGCCGCCTGCTGGGTGCGGACGCTCGCTTCGCACCGCGCCTACTACATGGGCCAAGAACTGGGAGTTCCGTGCGATGCTCAAGGCCCGGCCGATGGCCGTGACCTCGAGTTGGGGCGTCAGTTCGTCGAGATGGCGGCCTGAAGGGCTGGCGGGCTGGTGGCCAGCCGAACTTCATGGCCGAAACCTGCGCGATGCGCAACGGCGTCGTCTCGTTGATCCCGCCGCCAACCAGCGCGACTGGGAGCTGAAACCGGTGCCGGTGGCCTGCGGGACGTGCGGAGTTCAGCGTCCGCGGTGCTGCAGTTGGTGCATGGCCGCATCGACGAGCGGCTGCGGGTGCCCGGCACGCTGGCAGCGCTGGCCGCACTGGTCGACCACGGCTACATCGACGGTCCGACGGGGCGCAACTGGTCTATGGCCTATCGCTTCCTGCGGGTGCTGAGCATCGTGAGCAACTCTTCCGGTTGCAGGCACCCACCTGATGCCCGACGATCCGGCTGGAACTGCGGCGGCTCGCACGCCGTGTGGACGTGGAGACCGGCCTGCCGGTCGAGCAGCGCGGTCTGCGCCGTGGTCTTGCTGCAGCAGCGGGTCTTCTACTCGCCCTTGCTGGAGCGGTCAGTCGGCTGTTCCGGCGACGACCTGCGGTTGTCGGCCGACGTGCGCTGATCGGCTACAAGCACGTGGTCAACGTGATCCTCGGCGGCTGCGCTGCGGCACATCGAGGCGCTGACCACCGGCCTCAGCCGCACCGCCGAGATCCAACGCCAGATGCCGGCCATGCTTCGCCTGCTCAGCCAGTGGCCCGAATCCCGACCTCGGGGCATCCGGCTTCGGTGAAGGTCCGACGAGATGGGTGCCACCAGCTGGTACATGCGGATGCCGTGAACAGGGTGGTCGGCGAACTGCCAGCTTCGATCCTGCTCGGCAGCCGCTATGTCGACCTGTTCGCCGACCCCTCGGTGGTCCAGTTGTTGTCCACGGCTGAACTGCAGCAGCCCCGCACCCGCGACGACCTGGCGGCGTCCACAGCGGCCAAGGCAGTGGAGCGCAACGGCGACGATCGAGGCGGCGGTCGCCTCGGTGCGTGCCCTGCGGCGACGCGAACTGTTCCGGCTCGCTGCTGTACCGCGCTCGGCACCATCACCCTCGCCGAATTGGGTCAGGGGCTGTCGATCGCCGGGGGCGACCATCGATGCTGCACCTCGACCGGTGATCGCCGAGGCCGGGCCGGAACACGCGGTGCCACCTCGGGGTGGTGGCGATGGGCCGATGGGGTGGCCAGGAGATGGGCTATTCATCGGACGCCGACGCCCTCTTCGTGGTCGCCGACGACGCCGAAGCCTGGAGCAACTGGGCTGGGCCGACAAAGTGGTTGCCCGAGTCCGGGCGATGCTCGGCCAGGCCGGGCCGGAGCCGCCGCTGCCGATCGACGCGGACCTGCGTCCAGAAGGTCGAAACGGGCCGATGGTGCGCACGCTGGGCAGTTACCTGAGCTACTACGCCAAATGGAGCGATACCTGGGAGTCCCAGGCCTTGCTGCGGGCCAGCCATGGGGCAGGTGACCCCGAGTTGGTGGCAGCACTGCTCGACGCGGTGGCGTTCCGGCGCTATCCGGCAGAGGGCATCACCGCCCAGCAACTCACCGAGATCCGCCGCCTGAAGGGGGCGAATGGAGCACGAACGAACCTGCGGGTCGGCGGCCCAGAACTCAACCGGGGCCGGGCGGCCTGAGCGACGTGGAGTGGACGGTGCAGACACCTGTGGCCACAGCACGCCGGCCGGGTGACCGAGTTGCGGGTCACCGGGACGCTGGACGCACTGTCCGCCGCCTTGCCGCCGGCCCCGTGGGCGCCGACGACGCGGCCGCCTCGAACACCGCGGTTGGCCGCGCAACTGCGTGCAATGGGCGGGGCGATGCTGGTGCGCGCGCGGGCTCGGACCAGCTGCCGTCCGACCCACGCGAGACGGCCTCGGTGGCGATGCTGCTCGGCTACGCCTGTGGGCATGTCGCTGCTGATGGACGACTGGGCGAAGGCCGCACGCCGCGCCTCACAGGTGTCAACACCTGTTCTGGGGGGCTGCCCGACGAGTGGACTACCGTGCTGCTGGGCGGCGCGAGCAGGTGGGCTGGCCATCGTCGAGGCGCTGGTCGCCCGCGAGCCCTGGAGGTCGGCGCTGGCCGGGCGGGTCAGGTTCGCCACACCGGGATGCTGCGCTGGCCACCGCAAATGCCATCGGCGCCCTGCCAAGTGAGCTGGCTGGACTTCGATGCCACCGATCCGCAGGCCTATCCCGCGCTGATCGATGAAGTGTTCAGCCGGCCGGTGGATGTGGTCGTCGTGGCGTTCGGGGTGCTGGGCGATCCCGAGCACGCCCTCGCAGGACCAGCAGGCTGCGTGCGGGTGGCCCAGACGAACTATGTCGGCGCGGTCAGCGTCGGGGTGCTGGTCGGCCGTGCGATGCGTCGGCAGGCAGCGGCACCATCATCGCGGTCAGTTCGGTGGCCGTGAGCGAGGCGGTGGCGGCCCAACTTCGTCTATGGGTCATCGAAGGCCGGCATGGACGGCTTCTACCTGCAGTTCAGTGGCGCTGCGCGAGGCCGGGGTGCGGGTGCTCGTAGGTCTCGGCGCGGTGTGCACCCGGATGATCGAGGCCGCAAGATCGCGCTCTCCACGACCGCACAGGCGGTCGCCGCGGCAATGCTGCGCGCTCTCGATCGTGGGCGCAGGTGGGGTGCGGTGCCCGCGCTGTTCAACCTGATCGTGCCGGTCTACCAGCACCTGCCGGCGTGGGTGGCCGAGCGGCTGAAGTTCTGAACAACGAACAACCGCCGCCGACCTCTGGGGCCGACGGCGGTTGCTCGGAATGTCACCAGATTGCGGTGGGTGTGTAGAACGGATTGCGGGCGGCCGGCGCGGCAGCGTCCACCTCGTCCCAGGTTGGCAGGCCCTGCATGGCACCGGTGATCGCCTTGTAGGTGGCGTCCCGGTTGTTTCGGTAGACGGCGTCCAGGTCGTCGCAGCCCGGATTCACCCAGACCGCGGTGACCACGACCCACTCCAGCGGCGCCTCGGGCGGCAGGATCTGGTCGGTGACCGCCTTGTGCACGCCGACCGCGATACCCGCTTGTGCGGCGCCCCAGGTGGCGTTGCCGTGCAGGTCACCCTCGATGGCCGCCTTGTTGACGAACAGCGTCAGCGGCCGCACCGGGATGCCCGGCTGGACGACGACCATGAACGGGACGTGCCCGGCCGACGGGCTGGACAGTGATCCGGCGAACGCCTGTCCCGCAGGACCGTCCTTGGGGCCGACCAGCACGTTGATGTGGGCGGCGTTGACGCCCTCACCGATGAATGATTCTCCGATATTGAGCATCGCTCAGTTGTCCTCCATGGTTACCACGGCGCGCGCCGCGTTGCTTGGCTTGCCGAAGACGTCGTTGATCCGCTCCAGCGGGACGACTTCGCCGACCAGTTCGTCCAGCTTCAACCGGCCCGCCTGGTAGAGGCCGACCACCAGTGCGAAGTCCCGGGGCGGGATAGCGCTGCCGTAGAAGCTGCCGACGATCATCTTCTCCTCGCGCGGCAACCGGGATGCCGGCAGCCGCACCTCGGCGTCGGCGGGAGCCACGCCCACGTAGACGATCGTGCCGGCTCGGCGAGCAGCGCTGTACGCGTTCGACATCGCCGCGGCGTTGCCGGTGGCCTCGATCACCACGTCCGCACCGCGTCCGCCGGTCAACTCCAGCACCTGCTGGGCGGCATCGCCGGCGGTGGCATCCACGAAGCCCGCTCGATCAGTTCGGCCGAGACCAGGTCGCGCAGCCACGAGATGGTGGACATGCCGCGCCGGATGCCCGCGCTTTCGTCCAGGTAGCGCATCGGCAGGCAGGCGAAGTTTGACCAGTGGCAGGCGCCGTCGTCCCGGCGCACCGGCGCCGGACGCATCGCAGTGATGTAGGTACCGAGCGAGAGCAGTAGTTGGTCGGTGTTGAGCAGCCCGTTGCCCAGTGCCTCGGTGGCCTTGTCGTTGGCGGTGGCCACGACCGGGACGCCGACCGGCAGGCCGGTGGCGGCCGCGGCCTGTTCGGTCACAGTGCCCAGCACGTCGCCCGGGTTGACGAGTTCGGGCAGTTGGTCGCGGGTCAGGCCCATCGCGGCCAGGTCCGCGTCCGACTTCGACCAGTCCCAGGTTTGGTGGTCGATCGGCCAGATGCCCGCGTAGTTGGCCACCGAGTCGGCGACGCGTCCGGTCAGCCGGGCGGTGACGTAGGCCGATGCCGCGCCCACGTAGGCCACGTCCGGGTTCGGCTCGTGTGCCCGACCGACGCGCTCGTCCATCCAGCTCAGCACCGGCTGGGCCAGCGTCTGGTCGGCCCGCAGCAGCGCCCGGCAGAACCGGATGCTGCACAGGCCGATGCCGACGATGTCGGCAACCCGGTCGCCCAGTTGTGCCATCGCCTGGCGGGAGGCGTCCTGCAGGGAATCCCACAGGTCGTCGTCCGGGTGTTCGGCGACGCCCTTGCTCGGCTGGTCCATTGGGCGAAGCTGCTTGGTACCGCGGGCGACGACGGTTCCGTTCACGTCAAAGACGAGCACCTTGGTGCTCTGGGTGCCGCCGTCGATGCCGACCAGCAGCCGAGGATCCTCGCTCATCGGACGAGGTACCCCCCATCCACCACCAGGACCTGGCCGTTGACGTAGTTGGACGCGTCGCTGGCCAGGAAGACGATGGTGCCCATCAGGTCGAACGCCTCGCCCCACCGGCCGGCGGGGATGTGGTCGAGCACCCGCTGGTTGGTCTCCGGGTTGGAGCGGGTCGCGGTGGTGATTGCCGTGGCGTAGTAGCCCGGGGCCAGACCGTTGACCTGGATGCCGTCGCCGGCCAGTTCGTCGCAGTAGGCCTTGGTCAGGCCCGCGATGGCGTGCTTGGTCGCGGCGTAGGCCGGCGACCACTGCCCGCCCAGGTAGGAGAACAGCGAGCAGATGTTGATGATCTTGCCGGACTTCTGGGCGCGCATCGTCGGGACGACGGCGTGGCTCAATTCGAAGGCGGCGGTGACGTTGAGGGCGACCATCGGGTCCCACTTGTCGCGGCCGAAGGACTCGACGTCGTCCAGCAGGCAGATGCCGGCGTTGTTGATGACGATGTCGATGCGTCCGAAGCGGGCCAGGCAGGCGTCCACGATGGCCTGGGGGACGCCGGGTTCGGTGAGGTTGGCCTCGAGGTAGGCGTACTGGCGGCCGGTCTCGGCGACCATCGCTGCGGTTTCGCTGGTGTCGGCGCCCAGGCTGGGGACGAAGACGTCCGCGCCGGCCTTGGCCAGGGCGATGGTGTAGGCCTGTCCAAGACCGGTGTTGCCACCGGTGACGATGGCCACCTTGCCGGTCAGCTTGAACAGATCCAGGCTGAAATCGCTGAGTTCCATGTGTCTCTACCCTCCGTTGGGCAAACAAAAAGAGAACAGCCGAAGTCCGGGCTACCGGGCTTCACATTGCTGTTCTCTGGTCTCTAGCAAGTTGCGGCTGCACCGCATATTCACTTGGCAGGGCTCAACCTAGGCCATCGTCGACCGATCGTCAAGGGCTCAATCAGGCAGATGATTCCAGAGCTCGGCGTTCGAGGTGGCCACGGCCGTGGCGCCGGCGCGCAGCGCGGTGTCCACGTCGTCGATGTCGTGGATCAGGCCGCCGGCGATGATCGGGACCTGGATGGTCTCGGTGAGCCAACCGATCACCTTGGGGATGCAGCCGGGCAGTAGTTCGACCGCATCCGGCGACGCCTGTTTCACCTGGCGCTCGAGATTGTGGAAGGCCATCGAATCGGTCATGAAGTGGCGGTGTACCGACAGCAGGCCGGCCTGGACGCCGAGTTTCACCACCGGCGCCTTGTTGCTGAGCAGGCCTTGGGCGCCGATCCGCTTGGCCAGAACTCGACGCCGGCTGCGTCCGCGCTGAGGCCATCGATCAGGTCGATGTCGACCAGCGCCATCTTGTCGCGAGCCTGCATCCGGCGCAGTTGCTCGGGCAGGGTCAGGATCGAACCGTAGAGGATGATGCCCACACGGCAGCGCGAATCAAGCATCCGGGCCAGGCCGGCGTCGTCCTTGACGCTGGCGATCACGCGGCTACTGCGCAGTAGGCGCCGGACGCGCTCAGCGCGCTGGGCGGCATCGATCACAGCCGCAGCCTAGCCCGGCTCAGAAGACCTCGACCTGATGCAGGGCGATCTCATCCATCGCCAGCACGCGCATCGCGTCCATCGGCTGGTCAGGCAAGGGTTGCGGGGTGGTCTGATTGGCCCGCTGCGGTTCGATCGGTTGCATCGCCAGCCAGCCCTGGCCGGGCACGTGGGCCTCCAGCCGCCAACTGTCGGGCGGGGGCATGGTGGCGAAGGTCAGCGCCGCGCAGAGCGGCCGGAACGGCTCGGGCCAAGTGAACGTCACCGCCATGCCAGCCGGGATGGTCTGCGCCATCAGGCCGTGGTCGTCGACCAGGGTGGGTGCGGGCGGTGTGATGGTCGCGGCCGGCGTGCGGTCGGGTTGCCAGTGCCGAACCCGGCCATCCGGCCGGACGCTGAGCGAGGCCGGACGCGATGCGCGTCCCCACTCGGTCGGCTGCTGGCTCCGGGTCACCTCGATCGTGCAGTCGGAGTCCAGCGTGGCGACGTCCACCCAAACCTGTGGCCAGGTTTGGCCGTTGATCCGGACGTCCGCGATGAAGTCACCCTGCCCGGTGGCCGTGATGCTCAGCGTTGTTGCGTCGTCCCGGAGCCAGGTGACCTGGTCGAAGACCGGGGTGGTGATGACGAACTGACCCGATCCCACCTGCAGCGGGTACAGGCCGAAGAGGACGAATAACTGCCAGGCGCTCATCTCGCCGTTGTCCTCGTCGCCCGGGTAGCCCTGGCCGATCTCGGAACCGATCAGGACCCGATCGCTGATCTCGGCCAGCAGCCGCTGGGTGGCGTCCGGGCGTCCGGCGTGCAGGTACATGTACGGGGCGTGGTGGGCGGGCTGGTTGCTGATCGCGAATTGGCCGAGCCGCAACGCCCTGGCTTCGACCATCTCGTGGATCGCGAAGCCATAGCTGCTGGGGTGCTGGGCGGTTTCCGGGGTGGCGCGTGCCTCGTCGAGCTTGGCGGCCAGCCCGGCCTCGCCGCCGTAGGCGTCTGCCAGACCGGCGCCGTCCCAGACGACGCTGAACGCCATTCCCCAGGCGTTGGTCTCGGTGTAGTCGCCGCCCCATTCGAGTGGGTTGAAGCGGGCAGGGAAGCTACCATCCGGGTCACGGCCGCGCAGGAAGCCGGTCGCGGGGTCGAACAGGGCCCGCCAGGCCAGCGCACGATTGGCGAAGTAGGCAGCATTGGTCAGGTACTCGGTGGCGCGCTGCGGGTCTGCGGTCGCCAGCCGGGTGGACCAGGCCGCGATCGCCGCATCGCAGTTGCCGTTCTCGATCGACCAACTGAAGCCCTCGGGCGTCGAACGGTCCACCCAACCCACGTAGCGCGCCCGGTGGAGTTGTTTACGGCCAACCGCTGCGTGCTCACTGGGCGCCAGGGCGTTGCGCAGCGCCGACGCGTAAGCGTTCGGCTGGTCGAACTGGATGCCGTGGGCGGCGGCGTCGGCGAAGATCGCGTCCGAACTGGTGCCGACCATCGTGTCGTGGTGCCCCGGTGCCGACCAGCGGCTCATCCAGCCGGAGTCGCGGTAGGCCTGGCAGATGCCGTCCAGCAGCCGGCTGGCGTGCCGGGGCATAAGCAGATGGTAGGCGGGCCAGGCCGTGCGGTAGGTGTCCCAATAGCCGTTGTTGACGAACAGTTGCCCGTCGAGCACCGGCAGGCCGCCGCGTTCGGCGTTGTCCGGGACCTTTCGCGCATGGAACGGGGACGCGTAGGCCCACCGTGGCTCGGCCGGGTTGCCGAGGTTCTCGTGGTGGGCGTTGGGCCAGCTGAACAGCCGGGCCAGGTTCGACCAGACTGCCGTCCGCTGCTCCTGGCTGCCGCCACGCAGTTCGAGCCTGCCCAGGATCTGCGACCAGGCGTCGTGCGCGCTGGAGACCAGGGCGTCGAAGTCGGGGCCGCGCAGTTCCAGTTCGAAGGCATGCCGAGCCTGTTCGACGCTGATCATCGATTGGGCGAGCCGGACCTCGAGCAGGTCGCCTCCGACCAGTCGTACCGCGCGCTGACCGGGAGGGCGGCTGCGCAGCAGACCACGGCGGGTCGGCGGCCACAACTCGACGACCTGCATGGTCTCGCCGTAGACCCACGCCCCGGGATGCTGGTCGGACGACTTGAGCCACCAGCGCAGGCCGGCCCGGCCATCCGGCAAACCGAACAGGACGAGTTCGGCAGCACCCTGCTGGTCGAACAGGACGCCGCGCTCGGCGGTCGGGCCGCTGAAGTTGAACCGGAAGGCGGCGCCGTGCTCGGTCGGCGTGAGTTCGGCGATCACTTGGTCGCCAGTGGGGTTTCCCTGCGGGCGATGCAACGGGACGCGATAGCGATGTGGATGAGCCTGCTCCTCGCGGTGGTCGAAGTGCAGGACGCGGGCGTTCGGGTCGCCAACCGGCTCGCCGAACCACGGCATCACCTGGCAGGACGCCCGGTCGCGCAACCACGGGCTCGGCTGATGGCACAACGCCAGCCCTTCCAGCCGCAGTGCGTCGCGTCCGTCACCCCAGCGATAGAACCACTGGTCGCTGCGGGCGTCGCTGACCGGGGCGCAGAAGACGAAGCCGTGCGGCAGGTTGACCGACGGGTAAGTGTTACCGCGGCTGAACTCGAACGTCGAGTTGCTGCCCCGGGTGGTGATGGCTTGCTCAACCACGTCGGCCGGCTCAACCGGCACTGGGTGGACGCCCAGCACCTGCAGCCAGCCGTGGCCGCGTCCGGGCGGCAATTCGACGACGATTTGATCGAGGTGGCCGCCGGCGAACTCGGTCAGATCCAGCCGGAGCAGGTTCCACTGGTCCGCGACCAGGCAGCCCAGCGTGCCCGCCCGGTATTGGTGGCCATGCTGGTCGTGCAGATCGACGGGTTGCCCGTCCAGCACCGTCGACAAACCAAGCCGGCAGGCAGCGAAATCGGGCAGGTCAAGTTCGGGGAAGACCGCCAGGTGCAGTTCGCTCGCCGGTTCGACGTGCTGGCCGACTGGCAGGGTCAGGGTCTGCGGCGCCGAAGCCAACCGGTAGGCGTGCACATCCCCGCTGACCAATCCGGCTCGCAGCAGGTTCTCGGCAGCCATGGCATCACCGGGCCAGCGCCAGTGCGCCGCCGATCAGCGTGATGGTCGTGGTCACCTCGACCAGCGCGCCGAACAGGTCACCGGTCAGGCCGCCGAGGCGGTCGACCAGCCGATGCGTCCAGGCCACGGAGCTGCCCAATGCCACCAGCACCGAAACCGCGAGTGCCAACGCTCCCAGCGCCCCACCGGCCCACCAGCCGAGGCCGGAGGCCAGTACCAGCACGCCCGCCGTGTGCCCGATCACTTGGGCCAGCGGGGTCACGCCGCTGATCAGCGCGCCGAACCCACCCGGCCGTGCCGCAGGAACCGTGGGCCGACTGGCCGCGACCACCGCGAGCCGACCGTTCGCCGCGGCCACGATGAGCAGGGCGAGCAGGGCTGCCGGACTCGGCGCGGCCGACAATGCTGCGACCTGCAACAGCAGGACGCAGCAGATCGCCACCACACCCGCAGCGCCGATGTCGGGTCGGCGCATCACGTCCAGCGCCGCCGCCAGATCGCGGCCGTCCTTGCGACTGCCCAGTGCAGCCAGACCGTCCGTGCTGTCCGCCAATCCGTCCAAGTGCATCGCGCCGACCAACCCCTGCAGCACGACGATCGAGAGCACCGCCGCCAACAACTGAGCACCACTCAGTAGCAGTGCGCCGGCCCCGACCAGGCCGGCGACCAGGCCGAGCAGTGCACCCAGGAACCAGAACCAGCCGAGGGCCCGACCGACTTCGTCCCTGGTGAGGTCGATGCGTGGTGGCATCGGGACGACGCTGAACAGGCCGGCGGCCACGGCCAGGGCTGGCGTCCGGCTCATTTCAGCCTTTGGGGGAGTCCGGCGGTGCAGAAGTAGACCTGGTCGCAGACGGCGGCGACTCGCATGTTGAGCACGCCCATCTCGTCGCGGAAGCGCCGGCCGGATGGAGTGGCTGGCACCACACCCTGGCCGACCTCATTGCTGACAGCGACCACCGGACGCGTCGTCTGCTCGAAGGCGGCCACCAGGTCGTCGGTGGCTGCCTGCAGTGCCTCGTCACAGCCCGGGCGCTCGTCCCAGATGCCGGCTTCATCCATCTGTCTGGTCAGCCACACCGTCAGGCAGTCCACCAGGAGCAGGCGCTCGGTGTCGGCGCGCAGCGCGCCGGCGACGTCGAGCGACTCGATGGTCTGCCAACTGGCGGGCCGACGGGAGCGGTGTAGTGCGATCCTTTCCTGCCATTCCGGGTCGTCGGGGTAGCGGGCGGCGGTGGCCAGGTAGTCGACTTCGCGCTGGGTGGACGCCAAGGCTTCGGCGTGGGTCGACTTGCCCGACCGGGCACCGCCGAGCACCAGGACGCGGCCTTTGACCGCGGTGGCGGTGGGGTCGTCGGGCGTCGTCATGGGTTCCTCCTCGTTGCGAGCTCAATCGTCCCACATGGCACTGATGGCCACTCGCTACGGCACCGCACCGGGCGGCCAGACCCGCCGCGGACAGCGGGTGATAGGTCGTAGGGTTGGGGGCGTGCAATCCGAGCAGACACTGATCATCCTGGGGGCCAGCGGCGATCTGTCCTGGCGCTTCCTGCTTCCCGGTCTGGGCCGGTTGCTGGCCGATGAGCCGCACCGCCGTCTGCAACTGATCGGCAGCTCTCGCCGGGAGAAGCCCGACTGGACCCAGGTCGTCGCCCAACGATTCGAGGGCTATGCCTCACCGGCGGTTGACCACACGCTGCAGACGACCAGTTGGGTGGCCGCTGACAGTGCCGTGCCGGCCGACTGGGCTCGACTGTTCGGCGCGTGCGAGTCGGCGCCGGTGATCTACTTCGCGGTCGGTCCGGACCAGCGCTGGCCGCGTGCCATGCGCTGCGAGAGGTCGAGATCCCCGCCGGAACCAGGCTGGTGCTGGAGAAGCCGTTCGGTCACGCTGCCGACAGCGCCGATGCGCTCAACGACTTGGTGATCGGGCTGGTCGGTCAGGACGCTGTCTTCCGGGTGGACCACTTCCTGGCCACTGCGGCAGTGCTGGGCATGACCGACCTTCGCTTCGGCAACCCGGTACTGGCCACCCTGTGGAATCGCGAGCACGTCGACCGGGTGCTGGTGCTGTGGGACGAGGCGCTGGGGCTGGCGGGCAGGGCCGGCTTCTACGACAAGGCGGGCGCGGTGCGCGACGTCATCCAGTCCCACCTGCTGCAGGTGCTGGCCGCCACGATCATGCCGCGGCCCGAATCGGGTCAGCACGTCACGGACGCGAGGCGGATCGCCCTGGAATCACTGCGACCGTGGCCGGGACCCGAACCGATGGCGCGTCGGGCGCGCTGGACGGCAGGGGAGATCGGTGGACAGGCGGTCGGTGACTACGCAGACGATGAGGGCGTGGATCCCGCCCGCGGTACCGAAACCTTGGCCCAACTCATCTGGACCAGTGACCTGCCGGACTGGCAGGGCGTCCCGCTGGTGGTGCGCACCGGCAAGGGGCTCGGCGAGAACAAGCGCTACTTGGAACTGGTCTTCAACGGCGGGGCGGGGCAGCAGCCCAACATGTTCCGGCTCGACATCATGCTTGGGTCGATGGAGTTGCACGTCCGGGCCGGTGATCCGGACGGACAGGCACCGGTGGCGGTCACCCTGGCCGGCAGCCCGCTGTCGGGCCACGACCCGGCCAACACCAGCACCCGGCTCTACGAGGCTGCCGAGGCTGAGGTCTACGCCCGCGTCCTGCATGCGGCCCTCGACAACGACCAGACGTTCTCGGTGACCACCGAGGCAGCAGTGCAGTCGTGGGAGTTGGTCGCGCCGGCGCTGGACGCGTTCGCGTCCGGTGAGGTGGCGTTGGAGGAGTACCCGGCCGGCACTCAGGGACCGGAGGACTGGCAGGAACTGCCCGTGGTCAGGCGTTGATGGATCGGCTACTGCTGGTTCGACACGGTGAGACAGCGGCCAACCGGGACCGGCTCGTGCTGGGGCGATCCCTCGACGTACCGCTGACCCACTGGGGGCACCGGCAGGCTGGTCACGCCGCAGAACGGGTCGCCGAACTCGCCGTGGGCACCTGTCTGGTGCTCTCCTCGGACGCTGTTCGGGCAAGTCAAACCGCAGTGGCGATCGCCGAGCGGATCAAGGCGCCGGTCGAATACCACCGGCTGCTGCGCGAGCAGTACCTGGGCGAACTGGAGGGCCAACCTACGGCAGGGCTGCGTCCGATGGCGGTCCCGGAGGGCTTCCACATCACCGACATCGGCTGGGGCGGCGGCGAATCCATCGCGGCCGTGGCGGCCCGCCTGACCTGGTTCCTGACGCGACTACTGGCCCGCGACGACCTGCCCGAGACGGTGGTGCTCGTCGGGCACGGGGACGCGCTGTGCGTCCTGCAGGCCGTGATCGCCGGCCGCAGTCATCGGGAGATCGACTGGGACGGCGACGGCGTGGCGCTTGGTGAGGTGCGGGAAGCCGACGCTCAGGCAGCCAGATTGAGGCGGACCTCGTTGCGCCACGGGTCGTAAGTGGTGATCCGGTCGCCGTCGTCCTGCACGACGCGGTCGTCGGCGCGCAGTCGCTCGGCCAGCCGGTCGAGTTCAGCGCGATCCGGCACTGCGATGTCCACCGAGCCCAGGCCCAGCGTCCGGTCGCGCGGGCCCGCCCCGCGGGACTGCCAGGTGTTCATCCCCAGGTGATGGTGGTAGCCGCCCGCCGAGACGAAGAGCGCCTGCGAGCCGAGGCGTGCCGTCTGGTCGAAGCCGAGCACGTCGACGTAGAAGTCGCGCGCGGTGGCGATGTCACCGACCTGCAGGTGGGCATGTCCCAGCGACCCCGACAGACCCGGACGCTGCGCCGATGCGGCGGCGTCCTGGTCGAGATGGCTGCGGACGAACTGGCCGGGGTCCAGCGGCAGGGTGGCCATCCGCACCTGGTCGCCGTCCCATTGCCAGGCATCGCGCGGCCGGTCGGCATATAGTTCCAGACCGTTGCCCTCTGGGTCGGTGAAGTAGAACGCCTCGCTGACCAGGTGGTCGGCCGAGCCGATGTAGCCGTCGGAGTGCTGGGTGAACATGCTGAGCAGGCTGGCAGCCAGGTCGGCCCGATTCTCGAAGAGCACCGCGGAGTGGTAGAGCCCGGCGGCGCTCGACGCGGGCCGACGCAGTTCGGGCGCGTGCACCAGGTGCAGCACCGGCCGGTTGCCGAGCCCCAGGGTGACGCTCTGCCCGCCCTCGGCCAGCGGGACGAGGCCCACGCCGTTGGTGTAGTAGTCGACCATGGTGGCCAGGTCCTGGACGCGCAGGCTCAGCGTGTCCATGGTGGTGTTCGCGGCCAGGCGTTCGCGCGACGGCATCTGCTTCCCTCCGAAGTAGTTAAACCTACAACCAAAATGGTGGGCTGGTCTATTCCGGATGCCAGCAAAATCACCTCGGATTGGCCAGACTCGGAGGTAACAGGTGCTGGTCAACGATGACGATTGGAAGGCGCAGATGAAAGCCCTTGTGATGCAGGAATACAAGAAGTTCGTCCTCACAGACGTGCCAACTCCATCGCCCGGCGACCACGAAGTGCTGATCCGGGTGAAGGCATGCTCGGTGTGCGGCAGCGACGTGCACGGCATGGACGGCTCGTCCGGCCGGCGCATTCCGCCGGTGATCATGGGACACGAGGCGTCAGGCATCATCGAGGCGGTCGGCGCCAAGGTGACCGACTACCAGGTGGGGGACCGGGTCACCTTCGACTCGACGGTCTACTGCAACGAGTGCGCGATGTGCCGCAGCGGCAACGTCAACCTCTGCGCGACCCGGCGCGTGCTGGGCGTGTCCTGCGAGGACTACCGGATGGATGGCGCCTTCGCCGAGTACCTGGTGGTGCCCGACTACATCTGCTACCGCCTGCCGGACAACGTCAGTTACCTGCAGGCCGCGATGGTCGAACCGCTGGCCATCGCCTACCACGCGGCGACCCGGACGCCGATCACGCCCGGCATGAGCGCGGTGGTGGTCGGGGTCGGCACGATCGGCCTGCTCACCCTGCAGGTGGTGGCGGCGATGGGTGCCAGCCCGCTGATCGCGGTCGACGTGGACGACGAAAAGTTGGCCACCGCCGCGAGCCTGGGTGCCACCGCCACGATCAACTCGAAGGACCCGGACGCGCTGGAGCAGATCCTCGCGCTCACCCCGGAGGGCAAGGGGGCCGACATCGCCCTGGACGCGGTCGGCATCTCGTCGGCCACCAATCTCGCCGTCAGGTCGGTCGCCCTCAACGGCAAGGTGGTGCTGATCGGCAACATCGCCCAGCAGATCGACTTCCCGTTGCAGTGGGTGGTCACCCGGCAGATCAGCCTCTTCGGTACCTGCGCTTCGGCGGGGGAGTACGACGAGTGCCTGCGCCTGATCGCTGATGGCAAGGTCGACGTGGACGCGATGATCTCCAAGGCCGTCCCGCTCGCCGACGGTGACGAATGGCTGCAGCGGATCTACAACGCCGAACCCGGTCTCAACAAGATCGCCCTGCTGCCCTGAAAGGACATCTGATGCGCAAGGTCAAGACCGCCGTCGTCGGTTGCGGCAAGGTGGGCCATTTCCATGCTCGCTGCTTCCAGGCACTGGAATCCAGTGAGTTCGTCGGGGCAGTGGGCAGCAGGCCCGGACGCGGGGCCGCGTTCGGTGAGCAGTACGGCGTCCCGGGTTTTGATTCGCTGGCCGAGCTGGTGGACGCCACCGGCTGCGAGGCCGTGGCGATCTGCACTCCGCACCCGAACCATGCGTCCTATGCCGTGGAGGCCGCCCGACTCGGCGTCCACATCGCCGTGGAGAAGCCACTGGCCTCCACGCTGGCCGACTGCGACGGGATCATCGAGGCGGCCGACGCGGCGGGCATCGTTGGCACCACCATCAGCCAACGCCGCTTCTACCGGCCGGCGATGCGCGTCAAGCAGGCGATCGACGAGGGCAAGATCGGCAAGCCCATCCTCGGCACGGTTAACATGCTGGGCTGGCGCAGCATGGACTACTACAACTCCGACCCGTGGCGTGGCACGTGGGAGGGCGAGGGCGGCGGCGTCCTGGTCAACCAGGCGCCCCACCAACTCGATCTGCTGCTGTGGTACATGGGCGAGGTCGAGTCGCTGTACGGGATGTGGGACACCCTGAACCACCCGGACCTGGAGGTGGACGACACCGCGATCGCCGTGATCCGGTTCGCCAATGGGGCGCTGGGCAACATCGTGGTCAGCAACTCGCAGAACCCGGCGCTGTTCGGCAATGTGCGCGTCCATGGTTCGAACGGGGCCAGCGTCGGCGTCCAGACCGATGGTGGAGCGATGTTCATCGCCGGGGTCTCGGGCATCGCCGAACCGCCGGTCAACGACCTGTGGACCGTGCCGGGGGAGGAGGACCGGCTGGACGAATACCGGGCCGCGGACTCCGAGTTCTTCAACTCAGTGGACTCGACCGACTACTTCCACCGCGAGCAGTTGGCCGATTTCCTGACCGCGATCATCGAGGATCGGCCGCCGCTGATCTCGCTGGCCGACGGGCGGCGCACGGTGGAGTTGTTCACCGCGATCTACCGCTCGCAGCGCGATCAAGCGCTGGTTCGCTTCCCGCTGCAGGCGGAGTAGGTGGGGCTCGCACTTCGGGTGGCGGGTCTGCTGCTCACGCTGTTGTTGCTGGGTGGGTGCGGGCTGCTGCCTGATGGACCGGTCACCTCGCCCGGGCTTCCCGGGACGCCGGAGCCACCGCGTGGTCTGCCGTACCAGTACCAGGCCGTGGAGCGGTCACTGCGCTTCGAGTTCGGGCCGGACGGTGTGCTGCGCCTCACCCAGGACCTGATCTTCGACGCCGGTGCCGACGGTATCGACCAGCACCTGGTCGGATATGTGGCGCCGATCCTGCTGGATATCGATGACGACACGCGGCAGCAGATCACCCCGCTGTTCTCGGCGGAGTCGGCGGTCGACACCACCGATCCGGCCAACCCCATCGACCTGCTGATCGAGCGGGCCGCGACGAGGAGCGACGACGGCTTCCAATACCTGATCACGACTCCGGGAGGGTGGACGCCAGGTCGGCATCTGGTCCGGTTCACCGCCCAGATCGACGACGTTTGGCGGACCATGCCGGACGGTGCGGCGCGGCTCGTCCTGCCGAATCTGAGCATCTACGCGCCCTGGTACCCCTACGAGGACGCCCTCGCCTTCACCACCATTTCTGCAACCGAGACGATCATGTGCATGGGCAACCAAGGACGCAACGAGCCCTGCAATCCGACCGAACCAACCCTGGTTGGCATCGGTGGCCCATTCCCCGGCCTGGGTTCTGCTGGCCACCAGCCGCGCTACTACTTCGTGACGCCACGAACCGTGACCGCCCAGCCGGCGCCCTTCGACGAGGTGCGGCGATGAGGCGCGTCGGGTGGTTGTTGGCCGGGTTGACCGGGGTCGGGCTGGCCTCGATGCTCGCCGCGCAGGCCGCGCCCAACCCCTACGGACAGGCCACCTCGACAATGCAGATCGAGATCACGGCGGATGGTGGCTATTCGGTGGTGCACACCATGACCCAGGAATTGGTGCTGGAGGCCAGCGTCCAGTTCGAAATGGTGCTGCCGGACGCCGTTCGACTGCCCGACGACCCCGCCCACCCGCTGCCCGGATTGCTAAGCGCGACCGTGGTGGAGATCACCGGCGAGCAGGACGGCCAGGCGGTGGAAGTGACCAACGCCTCGGTCGGCCGGCGGCTGGACTACGAGTTGCCGGGCCGCGACGACCTCCCGGCTGGTGACTACACCGGCGTGCTGCGCTACTCGCGCACCGGTGCCACCCTGCCCGACGATGCTGGCAACCAGACCTACCTGCAACTGCCGAGGGCCAGCCAGGTCTCGGTGAGCGCGCCCGGCGAGATCAGCCAGGCGCGCTGCGGGACGCGTCCGGGTGTCTTCGTGCCGTGCGGCAGCGCTTCGGCGGCAGGGTGGACGATCGCGGTGGACGAGTTCGGCGGGGAGGATGCCCCCAGACCCTGGTATCCCCAGGTGGTCGTGGTGACGTGGGCGCCGACCGGCGCCGTGCTGGCTCCAACCGACATCAGATATGGCTGAGCCCGGCCTGGGGTGACAGGCCGGGCCCAGCAGATCGGGGTTACGGGTCAGATCTGGTAGTACAGGTCGAACTCGTAGGGGTGCGGACGCTGACGCACCGCGTCGATCTCCTCACGCTTGAGGTCGACCCAGGTTTCCAGCAGGTCGGCGGTGAAGACGTCACCGGCGAGCAGGAAGTCCTGATCGGCTTCGAGGGCCTTGAGCACCTCGTCGAGTGAGCCGGGCACCTGAGCGATGTCGGCGTGCTCTTCCGGGGGCAACTCGTAGAGGTCCTTGTCGATCGGGGCCGGCGGCTCGATGCGGTTCTGGATGCCGTCCAGGCCGGCCAACAGCATTGCTGCGAACGCCAGGTACGGGTTGGACGACGGGTCGGGGCAGCGGAACTCGACGCGCTTGGCCTTCGGGTTCGAGCCGGTGATCGGGATGCGGATGCAGGCCGAGCGGTTGCGGGCCGAGTAGACCAGGTTAACCGGGGCCTCGAAGCCGGGCACCAGGCGGTGGTAGCTGTTCAGCGTCGGGTTGGTGAAGGCCAGCAGCGCGGGGGCGTGGGCCAGCAGGCCGCCGATGTACCAGCGCGCGGTGTCGGACAGCTGGCCGTAGCCGTTCTCGTCGTAGAACAGCGGCTTGCCGCCGCTCCACAGCGAGGAGTGCACGTGCATGCCCGAGCCGTTGTCACCGAAGACTGGCTTCGGCATGAAGGTGGCCGACTTGCCGTTGACGTAGGCGGTGTTCTTCACCAGGTACTTGAACTTCATCACGTTGTCGGCGCTGGCCAGCAATTCGTCGAAGCGCCAGTTGATCTCGGCCTGGCCGGCGGCGCCGACCTCGTGGTGGGCGCGTTCGATGATCAGCCCGGCGTCCTCACAGTGCTTCACGATCTCGTCGCGCAGGTCGCCGTAGTGGTCGGCGGGGGCCACCGGGAAGTAGCCGCCCTTCTGCTTGACCTTGTAGCCCAAGTTGCCGCGCTCTTCGGTGCGGGCGGTGTTCCAGCCGGCCGACTCCGCGTCCACCGAGTAGAACGAGGAGTGCCCGTTGGTCTCGTAGCGCACGTCGTCGAAGACGTAGAACTCGGCCTCCGGGGCGAAGAAGGCGGTGTCACCGATGCCGGTAGTGCCCAGGTAGGCCTGCGCCTTGCGGGCGATGTTGCGCGGGTCGCGGCTGTAGGGCTCCTTGGTCAGCGGGTCGTGCACGAAGAAGTTGACGATCAGGGTCTTCGACTTGCGGAAGGGGTCGAGGTAGGCGGTGGACGCGTCCGGCAGCAGCGACATGTCGGACTCGTTGATCTTCTGGAAACCGGTCACCGACGAACCGTCGAAGGCCAGTCCATCCTCGAACACCTCCGGGCCGAACGAGCCGGCGGGGACGGTGAAGTGCTGCATGACGCCTGGCAGGTCGCAGAACCGGATGTCGATGTTCTCGACACCCTCGTCCTTCACGTAGGCCAACAGGTCATCGGCGCCTTGGAACATCGGGTTACCTCCCACTCGACGACCAGTGCCCTGGCCGTCATCTTCTCTGAACGCATTCACGCTAGCGGGGCAATTTCGCTGGGGTGTTGCGCATAAGTTTCAGGTTTGTTACGTCTCGGCCGGGTTGGACTCCCGTCTCCCTGACGTCGCGGACGAAGTGTGGATCCGCGGACGAAATCTCGTCCGCAGATCCACAGATCGTCTGCGAATGGGGGCGTTAGGCTGTGCGCCATGCTGTCGGACGGGGTGGTGGCGCTGGTCGAGGTGACGCCCGACCAGGCCAACGAACTGGCCGATGGACGCTGCCCGCTGCCGTGCGTCCATGACTACCCGCACTCGGACTCAATGGCTGCCGCGCGCGGTTTCCGGGACGGGCTGACCATCGACAACTGGGTGCCGGGTTTCGGGATGCACCTGATCGTGCGCGTCGCCGATGGCCTGGTGGTGGGGGATGTCGGCTTCCACGCGCCGCCCGATGAGCGTGGCGCGGTGGAGATCGGCTATGGGTTGGCGGCCTCGGCCCGGGGCCATGGCTACGCGACGCGTGCGGTGGGGTTGCTGTGTAGCAGGGCGCTGGAGCAGCCGGCGGTGTCGACGATCATTGCCGAAACCACCGACGACAACGAGGCGTCGATTCGGGTGCTGGAGCGCTGTGGGTTCAGCCCGATCCGGTCGATCCCGCCCAGACGGAGCTTCCGGCGGACGGCGACGTGAGGTAGGCGAGGCGGCTGGCCCGTCAGCCCTCGGCGTCCTCGGCCGCCACCAGCCACGCCTCTTCCAGTTCGGCCTCGCGGGCGGTGACTGCGTCCAGCTTCACCTGCAGTTCAGCGAGCCGGGCGTAGTCAGCGGCAGCCGCCGCCATCTGCTGGTGGAGCGCGTCGATCTCGCGGTGCGCCTTGTCCAGCTGTGACTCCAGCCGAGCCAGATCCTTCTTCGCCGAGCGAGCGCGTGCGGCGTCCGAGACCTTCTTGGCCGGTCCCGAGTTGGCAGGTCCCTGAGTGGTGGATCGGCTCGGTTGGTCGGCCGCGGCGGCGCGTTCGGCCAGGTATTGGTCGACCCCACCGGGCAGCAGGACGCACGTCCCGTCGTCGCGCAGCGCGTACTGCACGTCGCAGACCCGCTCGAGGAAGTAGCGGTCGTGGCTGGCGACGATCAGGGTGCCCGGCCAGGTGTCCAGGTAGTCCTCGATCACCGTCAGGGTGTCGATGTCCAGGTCGTTGGTGGGTTCGTCGAGCAGCAGCACGTTGGGCTCACTGATCAGCAACCGCAGGAACTGCAGCCGGCGTCGTTCGCCACCGGACAACTCACCAATCCGGGTGACCAGACGGTCGCCGGTGAAGCCGAACTCTTCCAACAGGTTGCTGGCGGTGGCGTCGCGTCCAGTGGCCAGTTTGGTCTCGGCGCGCAACCGATTCACCGACTCCAGCACCCGCTCATCGTCGTCCAGTTCGCCGACGTGCTGGCTGAGGTGACCCAGTCGCAGCGTCAGGCCGTGCTTGACCCGCCCGGCGCTCGGCCGCTGCTCACCGGCCAGTAGCCGCAGCATCGTCGACTTCCCAGACCCGTTGACCCCGATCAGCCCGATCCGGTCACCGGGGCCGATCGACCAGGTCGTCGGCCGGAGCAACTCGCGTCCATTGGGCAGCGTGACGGCTGCGTCCTTCAGGTCGATGACGTCCTTGCCCAGCCGGGACGCCGCGAACTGCGCGAGCTGCAACTTGTCGCGCGGCTCGGGGACGTCGGCGATCAGTTCGTTGGCCGCGGCGATCCGAAACCGCGGCTTGCTGGTGCGCGCTGGCGGGCCCCGACGCAGCCAGGCCAGTTCCTTACGCACCAGGTTTCGGCGGCGCTGTTCGTTGGCGGTGGCCTGTCGGGCACGTTCGGCCCGGGCCAACACATAGGCCGCGTAGCCACCGTCGTAGTCATCGGCGACCCCGTCGTGCACCTCCCAGATCCGGGTGCAGATGGCGTCCAGGAACCACCGGTCGTGGCTGACCACCAGCATGGCGACCTTGCGTTCCTGCAGTTCATTGAGGTGCCGGGCCAGCCAGTCCACCGCTTCGACGTCGAGGTGGTTGGTGGGCTCGTCCAGCACCAGCAGGTCATGGTTGCCGGTCAGCAGACCAACCAACGCGGCGCGGCGACGTTCGCCACCGGACAGCGAGGCGACCTCGGCCTCCAGCGAGATGCCGCCCAGCAGGTGGTTGACGATATTGCGGGTGCGGGCCTGAGCCGCCCAGACGTGGTCATCGGCTCCCGCCAGCGCCAGGTCACGCACGGTTTGACCCTCGATCAGGTTCTCGACCTGGGTCAGGACGCCAACCGAGACACCGCCGGTCCGGGTCACCCGACCGGCATCCGGTTCGACCAGGCCGGTGAGCAGGCCGAGCAGCGTCGACTTGCCGTCACCATTGCGCCCGACCACTCCGATGACGTCGCCCGCGGACAGCCCGAGGCTGAGATCGTCGATCAGGACGCGGGTGCCGTAGCTCTTGGTGATGCGTTCGGCGTTGATCAGATTGGCTGCGCCAACGGCCACCGGTCAGTGGCCTCGCATCATCTTGCGAGTGTTCTTCGTGGCGTTGGGCAGCGGGCCCTTGGGCAGCGGGACGCGGGACTTCATCGCGTCCAGCGCCTTGAGCCGGCTGCGAGCCTCTTCGATCTGGAGCTTGTCCAGGTTCTTCGGCAGGCCCTCGATGTGCTTCTGCAGCTTCTCCATCGGCACCTGGCCAGGGGCGTCGCCCATCTGGATACCGTGCACGTTCACGCCGTACAGCACCTGCTGCGCTTCACCACTGGCGAGCATCGGCTTCAGCCGGCCGGCGTCGCCATCGCCAACCAGACCACGCCGCTCGGGCCGAGCACCCGGTGGATGCAGTCCTGCTGGCGAGTGACGGTGATCGCGGGCTGCGAGGTGTACTTCTTCTTGTTCAGCATGCTGAGCGGCACCTCGCCGGCTCCGGCCTGGCCCTTGTAACGCCCGGCGTAGGCCTTCTTGGTGCGGTGGGTGAGCATGAACAAGGTGGCGGTGATACCGAATAGGGCACCCATGCCCAGGCCGATCAGCCAGTCCAGTGAACCGGGACGCCCCAGGACCAGACCCAGGACCAGGCCGAGGGATGGCCACTGCGAGCCAGGTACCGATCAACCACAAGGGCAGTTGCTTGTCGAATCAAATGTCATTCTGTACGACCTGCGGATCTGTTTCCAGGTGCTCCAGTCCCGCGGGTTGTCGGAGTTGCGCTTTCTTCGCGCAAGGCCTTGGCCTCGGCCTTCTGCTTGGCCGCCAGTCCCTGGGCCTGTTCGCTCGCCATGATGCTCCGTTGCTCGCTCGATGCTGTGGGGTGCGTCCTCATGCCCCATCCAGCGCACCATGCTACTCGCCGGGCGCAGGCGAATGAGGGCACCGACGCTGCAGGATTCTCCTGCGGCGCCCCTGTCGCCTAGGTGCGAACTGTGATCAGCGGCCGAACTCGCCGAAGTCACCTTCCTCCAGCCGGGCCTTGATCGCCGACAGGAAGCGGCTGCCACGGCGCCATCGATGAGTCGGTGGTCGTAGGTCAGCGAGAGGTACATCATGTCGCGGATCGCGATGTTGTCGTTGCCGAGGAACTGGTCGGTGACGACCACCGGACGCTTCACCATCGCGCCGGTACCCAGGATGCCCGAGTTCGGCTGGTTGATCACCGGGGTGTCGAACAGCGTGCCGGCCGACCCGTAGTTGGTGATGGTGAAGGTGGCGCCCGACAGTTCGTCCGGGCCCAGCTTGTTGGTCGCGTCCGCGAGCGGCCAGGTCGGAGATCTGTTGGCCAGGCCACCGACGTTCAGGTCGCCGGCGTTCTTGATCACCGGGACGATCAGGCCGCGCTCGGTGTCGACCGCGATGCCCAGGTGCTCGGCGCCGTGGTAGACGATGTTCTTGTCGTCGATGGACGCGTTGACAACCGGGAACGCCTTCAGTGCCTCGACCGTGGCGGCCGCGATGAAGGCCAGGTAGGTCAGGCCGGTGCCCTCGCGGCGCTTGAACTCGTCCTTGACGGCCTTGCGCAGGTGGCTGATCGCAGTCACGTCCACCTCGACGGTGGCGGTGAGCTGGGCGGCGGTCTGCAGCGACTCCACCATCCGAGACGCGATGATGCCGCGCAGGCGGCTCATCTTCTCGGTGGTGCCACGCTTCTCGTCGACCGGGTGTTGCGGCCTCGCAGCCGGTGCCTCGGCGGCAGCCGGTGCTGCGGGAGCCGGGGCGGGGGCCTTGGCGGGCTTCAGCGGCAGCCCGGACGTCCTGCTTGCGGACGCGGCCACCAACGCCGGTGCCGGTGATCGACGCCAGGTCGACGCCCAGGTCGGCGGCCATCTTGCGGACCAGCGGGGTCACGTAGGGGCCATCCTCGTCACCAGAAGCGCGCGGAGCCACCGCGGGCGCGGCCGGTTCGGCAGCGGCGCGGGCCGGCGGCTGTTCGGCGGGGGTGCTGGCCTGCTCGGGGGCAGGCGCATCAAGCCGGGCGGCAGCCGGGGCGCTCGGCGGGGCAGCCGGGGTTTCTGCCGGGGTCTCGGTCAGCGGTGCCTCATCGTCGGCGGGCGTTGCCGGAGCGGCGGCCTCGGGGGCTGGCTCGGCCGAGCAGCAGCAGGTGCGGCGGACGGCGAGCCGACCAGACCGAGCACCGAACCGACGGCGGCCACTCCTGTCCTCGCCAACCCGGATCTCCAGCAGGACGCCTGACGCGGGCGATGGGATCTCGGTGTCTACCTTGTCGGTGCTGACCTCGAGCAGCGGCTCATCGGCCTCGACCTGCTCGCCGACCTCCTTGAGCCAGCGGGAGACAGTGCCCCGGTGACCGACTCGCCGAGGGCGGGCAACAGGACCTCGTGGTGGCATCGTCGACGCGGCCTGGTCGAGGCGGCCGGCGCGCTGGGTGCGGAGCCTGCTCGACGGCCGGGGCTTCCTCGGCGGCCGGGGCTTCGCTCGGAGCGGACTCAGCGGGGGCCTCCTCTTCGGGTGCTTCGGGGGCTGGTGCGGACTGCCGGCCTCGAGGCCTTCACCACGATGGCCAGCACCGAACCGACGGCTGCCACCTCGTCCTCGCCTACCCGGATCTCCAGCAGGACGCCGGATGCGGGGGCGGGGATCTCGGTGTCGACCTTGTCGGTGCTGACTTCCAGCAACGGCTCGTCGGCCTCGACGTGCTCCCCGACTTCCTTCAACCAGCGCGAGACGGTTCCTTCAGTGACGCTCTCGCCCAGGGCGGGCAGGGTTACTTCAGTCGACATGGGTAGGGCTCTCCTTTGCGCAGGCCATCGGTAGCAAGTAACAGCCTAGCCCGATCCGCGCGGCTGCGTCGCGCCGTGGGCACCGCACGCTACCGGTTGTTCGCCGTGGCCGAGTGAGTTAGGGCGTGGATAATGGGACGCGTGTGTGCGATTGGCCGATTCTTCTCCCGGGCCAGGCGGAAGGCCGCCACCGCCCGGGATGACCGCGACGTGAATGATGACACCAGAGCGTTCCTGGCGTCCTTCATCAGCGCGCGTCGTGGGGTCGAGGGCTGGGTCGAGTCAGCCACCCAGATGAACAAGCCGTCGCTGCTGCTGATCGCCCATGACGGGGAGTGGGTACGCCGGGCGGTGCCGTCGGCCGCCTGGGCCTTCGACTTCTGCGCGAAGCGGGAGATCCCCGCCTACCAGGCCGGTGTGGTGCCCTACCCGCAGCGCAAGCGCGATTGGGATGCCCGGCAGCAGCCGCCACCCAAGCCGCGCTACCGCCCCTACTGAGCCGGGCTCAACCAGCCATCGTCTGGGCGAGGGTGACCAGCGTCCGGACGCCGAAGCCGGTCGCCTCGGCCGGGACGTAGTCGTGCGGTTGCTCCGAGTTCCACGCCGGACCCGCGATGTCGAGGTGCGCCCAGGCCGTGCCGTCCGCCACGAAGTGCTGCAGGAAGGCGCCTGCGAACAGCGCGCCGCCTTGTCGGGTGGCCTTCGAGCGCAGATCGGCGACCTTGCTGGGTAGCAGTGACCGGGTGTGCGCGGTGATCGGCAACTGCCAGAAGTCCTCACCGGCCAGTTCGGCGGCGTCCAGCAGGGCATCGGCGGCCAGGTCGTCGCTGGCCATCAGCCCGGCGGTGCGGGGTCCGAGCGCGACGACGCAGGCCCCGGTGAGGGTTGCGATGTCGACGACCATGGTGGGGGAGTCCTGGTTGGCCCGCGCCAGGGCATCGGCCAACACGATCCTGCCCTCTGCGTCCGAATCGATGTTCTCCACCGTGGTGCCGCCGAAGATCGTCAGCACGTCGCCGGGGCGGTAGGCGGTGCCCGAGATCATCGACTCGGCCAGGGGCGCATAGCCGGTGACGTGCACGGGCAGGCCCCGTTCGGCGATCACCCGCACGGCGGCGATCACCGCGGCCGCGCCAGCCATGTCCATCTTCATGGTGAGCAGCGATTCCGGTGGCTTGATGTTGTAGCCACCCGAGTCGTAGGTGATGCCCTTGCCGATCAGCACCAGGTGCTGCTTCGCGCCGCGGGGGTGGTAATCCATCCGGATCAGGCGAGGCGGACGCGCCGACCCGCCGCCGACGGCCAGGATGCCGCCGTAGCCGCCCCGCTCCAGCGCCTTCGTCAAGTACCTCGACCTCGACCCGCAGGTCCTTGAGGTAGCTGCGGGCCTGGTCGGCCAGGTCGGCCGGGCCGAGCAGGTTCGGCGGCAGGTTGGTCCAGTCGCGGGCCACGCAGACCGCCTGAGCGACGATCCGCCCGGCGTCCAGCCCCTGCTGGGAGGCACGCGCTGTGCCCACGATGCTGATCGATTCAACGCTGGCCTCCGGGGCCGCACTCGGCGACGGCCCGCGGCGCAGCCGGGAGAACTTGTAGGACGCGAGCAGGGCACCCTCGGTGACCGCCTGCAGTTGACCGTCGCTGCCCGCGTCCAGACTGATCGCGATTCGGTGCGGGGTGGGGGAGGCGATCTGCAGCACCGCACGCACGCCGATCCCGGCGGCCCGGCGCAGGTCCTCCGGCGCCAGGTCCAGGTCGTTGCCCAGCCCGACGGCCACCACGCGGATGGACGGCAGGTTCAACCGCGCCACCCGGTCTGCTCCGCGCTGGCTCCTTGCTCGGTGAGCAGGCCCAGCAGGCCGCCGTTGGCGCGTCCGGCCTCCTTCTCCAGCTCTGCGGTCGCGCCGACCAGCGTTGGGCGTCCCTTGGAACTCGCCACGCCGATCACCACGTCGCTGGCGCGCGCCACGGTGCGTACCAGGTCCAGTTTGGGCAACTCGGTACGTGTGGCGTCGAAGCGAGTGGGGTCGAAGATCGGCGGCAACTGGTTCGCCATCGGTGTCCTTCCGTCGTGCTCGGCTTGTCCAAGGGTAGTCGCAGGGCGGCCGTGCAGTAGCGTGGGCTGAGTCAGACAGCAGCGAGGGAGCCATGACCGAGATCGCCCTGCATCACTCACCATTGCATGATTGGCACCTGTCCGCTGGCGCCAAGATGGCCGAATTCGGCGGGTGGTCGATGCCGCTGGAATACGCCGGGGTATTGGCCGAGCACGCCGCCGTCCGCGATGGCGTTGGGCTGTTCGACGTCTCCCACCTGGGCAAACTGTTGGTCACCGGCCCGGGCGCCGTGGCGCACCTCAATCGCCGGCTCAGCAACGATCTGGCGAAGATCGCCCCTGGCAAGGCGCAATACCACCTGCTGTGCAACGCCGAGGGGGGCGTGATTGACGACCTGATCGCCTACCTGGTCTCCGATGACCAGGTGTTGCTGGTGCCCAATGCGGCCAACTGCGCGACGGTTGCGCAGGTGTTGGCCGCAGATGCGCCCGAGGGCGTCCAGATCATCGACCTGCACCACGACCGCGCGATCATCGCGGTCCAGGGGCCGGCCTCCGACCAGTTGCTGTCGTCGGTGGGCCTGCCCACCGACCTCGGCTACATGGCCTTCGAGCAGCTTGGTCAGGACGCGACCATCTGCCGCACCGGTTACACCGGCGAGCGTGGCTGCGAACTGGTGGTGCCGGTCGCCGAGGCGCAGTCCTGGTGGGACCGGCTGCTGGCGGCGGGGGAGGCACTGGGTGCCGTGCCCTGCGGGCTTGGTGCCCGCGACACCTTGCGCACCGAGATGGGTTACGCGCTGCACGGCAACGACCTGTCGCCCGAACTGGACGCGGTCAGCGCCGGGGTTGGCTGGGCGGTCGGCTGGGGCAAGCCCGAGTTCGACGGCCGCGAGGCCCTGCTCGCCATCAAGCAGGCCGGACCCACCCGCCGTTCCCGCGGCATCAAGGCAACTGGACGCGGCATTCCGCGCCACGGCATGGAGGTCGTGGACGAGCAGGGCGAACAGGTCGGGGAGGTCACCTCCGGCACCTTCTCGCCGACCCTGCGGCAGGGCATCGGGCTCGCACTGGTGGACGCCGACCTACCCTTGGGTGCGACGGTGGGCGTCCGCGTGCGGCAACGGGTGGAGGACTTCGAGTTGGTCAACCCGCCGTTCGTGGCATCCCACGTCCGCTGAGCGGACCGGCGTCCGGATTGTCTTCCGGTGCGCGGACCTACAGGTTTGCCAACGGCATTGGCCCGTAGACCAGCCGGTCCTCCTCGAAGAGGCTGACCTGGCTGACGCCCAGGTCCTGCAGGTCGAGGAAGAAGCTGCTCAGCCACTCCTCGGCGGCGCGCTGGTCCTCGAACCGAAGGCCCAGACCGGCACCGGTGAGGTCATCGTCGTTGGCCATCGCGTCCGGGGCCAGTTCGGCGTCCCACCAGTAGGACATCAGATGACGGTCCCGCGCACGACGGCTGCCGGTGGGCGACGGAAGCGGCGCATCGTCACCATCCGCGAGGCCATGTACATCACCATGCCCTTGCGGGGGGCGTCCGGGTAGCGCTCGGCGAGCATACGCTTGAAGCCCATCCACAAGTAGGCCACCTCGAGCATGACCGCGAGCAGCACGCCGTAGATGCCGTAACTGGAATAGATCGCCAGCGGGGGCCACCAGGCGCTGGCCAGGAAGGCGGCCATGGTCACGAACAGCAGCGGCCAGCTGAACTCGCTGAAGGTCCAGCGGGAATCCACGTAGTTGCGCAGCAGCACCCGGGCCGGCTGCGACTCCTTGTCGGCGAACGACTTGTCCTGTCGCTCCCGGCTGAGTCGGCGTTCCCGCTTGCGGCGTTCTGCCTTCGACAGGGTGGGATGCAGTCGTTCGCGGCGGGCCTGTTCGGCTTCGCGTCGGCTGAGGGTCGGGGCGCCCTTGCCGGTGGATTCATCGGTGATCGCCTTGTCCTGCGGTTGAGCCGCGTCGGCGTCGCCTGGACGTGAGTACGGTCGGAAGAGTCCCACGGAGCATCCTTCTGGTCGAAACTGCTCGGGCCATCCTAGTTGAATCCGCGATCTGGCTCTTACTGCCCCTAAGCTGGATGGGATCAATCACGGGAAGGCGGCGCTGTTGATGTCAGGGCTCTTCGATCGCATCAAGCAGGCGATGGGGGGAACCGACCGCGCCCACCCCGGCTCACAGGTCGAGGTATCGGACGATTATGCGCAGCAGACCGAACTGTTGCGGCAGGTGCGCCAGGGAGCAGCCGCCGTGGCCGGTAGTCGCAAGCAGATCGGCGCGCAGATCACCAGGCTGACCCGGGAAATCGATTCGCTCACCGTCTCTGCGCACCGGGCGCTGGAAGCAGGCCGCGAGCCGCTGGCTCGCGAGGTGCTGGCCCGCCGGTTGGGACTGAGCGACCAGGTCGCCGAGCTGGAGGCACAGCATGACGCGCTGGGGCTCGAGGAGGAGAAGCTGGTGCTGACCAGCACCCGGCTCCAGGCCAAGTTGGATTCCATTCGCACCAAGCAGCAGACCGTCTGGGCAACCGCCTCGGCGGACGAGGCTCGCGCGCGGGTGGACGAAGCCCTGGCTGCGATGAGTACCGACCTGGGGCATGCCGGTCAGGCTGTGCAGGCGGCGCACGATCGGGCGACCGCCAGTCTGGGCAGCCTGAAGGCAGCCGACGATCTGCTCGCCGCACCGCCTGCCGAGCCGACAGTCGACGCCGATGCCGCACTCGGGCAGCGAGTCGCCCTCGAGGTGGATGCCATCAAGGCCGAACTCGCTTCGCGTGGCCAGCCGGAAACAGGTCAGGGCGCGTACCAGCAACCCGGCGAATCCGGGCCGGGACGCGTGCAGGACGCGCGGATTCTCGAGCCGGGCGGTCCACGCCCGGCGGAAGGTGAGTAGGGGGAGCGATGATCGTCCGCATCATGGGGCAAGGTCAGTGGGAGGTCCCCGAGGATGCCATGCGTCGATTGAACGTTCTGGACGAAATGGTGCGGCAGTCCGTCGAGGCCCGGGATGGCCATGCCCTGGCCGGCTACCTGACCGAGATGGGTGACTACGTCGCGCGGGTGGGCACGCCGCTTTCCGGTGACAAGGTGGTGCTGTCCGACTTCATCGTTCCGCACCGCTCGGCGAGCGTGTCCGAGATCGCTGAATGGATGCAGGAGAGCCGCGCGGACGACGGATTGATCCCCGGCTGAGCCGATTGGGATGGGCGGGGTTGGTTGCTGCTTCAACCCGAACGTAGACTGGGTGCACCACGTCCGCTGTTTGATGGAGCGAAGATGACCGATACCACCGTGCGCGCCACCGGCGTCACCCTCACCGATGCCGCTGCGGCGAAGGCCACCGCGCTGCTGTCCGCCGAAGGACGCGACGACCTCGCGCTGCGGATCGCCGTGCAGCCGGGCGGTTGCTCCGGCCTGCGCTACCAGTTGATGTTCGATGACCGTCAGCTCGACGGTGACCTGGTCGATGCCTACCAGGGCGTGAACCTGGTCGTCGACAAGATGAGCGCCCCCTACCTGGGTGGTGCGACCATCGACTTCGTCGACTCCATCGAGGCGCAGGGTTTCACCATCGACAACCCGAACGCCAGCAACTCCTGCGCCTGCGGCGACTCATTCCACTGAGCCCCGGTTTTCACCAGGACGCCCGCGGGTCAGCTCCAACTGGAAGCCAGCGGGCGTCGTTCTTCGTAGCCCGAGGATGACTGCACCCCGACGACGGCGCGCTCACTGAACTCGTCGAGGTTGCGAGCGCCCGCATAGGTGCACGACGAGCGCACCCCCGAGGTGATCCAGTCGATCAGGTCCTCCACGCCCGGCCGTTTCGGGTCGAGGTACATCTTGGACGAGCTGATGCCCTCCTCGAACAGGGCCGCCTTCGCGCGGTCAAAGCTCGATTGGTGCCTGGTGCGATTACGGACCGCCCGGGCGCTGGCCATGCCGAAACTCTCCTTGTAGGCGCGGCCATCCGGCTCGTGCAGCAGGTCACCGGTGGACTCGTGGGTACCGGCGAACCAACTGCCGATCATCACATTCCCGGCGCCCGCCGCCAGGGCCAGGGCCACATCGCGCGGATAGCGCACGCCACCATCGGCCCAGATGGCGCCGCCGTGCTCGCGGGCGGCCTGGGAGCATTCCAGCACCGCGGTGAACTGCGGTCGTCCGACGCCGGTCTGCATGCGGGTGGTGCACATGGCACCCGGTCCGACGCCGACCTTGATCACGTCAGCGCCAGCTTCCAGCAGGTCGGTGGTGCCCTGCGCGGTGACCACGTTGCCTGCGACCAGTGGTGCGCGGCGTCCGGTCTTGGCGGCGAAGGCGTCCCGAACCGGAAGCACGGCTTCCAGCGCGTCGATCATCCGTTGCTGGTGGCCGTGCGCGGTGTCGAGGACCAGGACGTCAGCGCCGGCGTTCAGCAGGGCCTCGGCGCGTCCGGCTGCATCGCCGCTGATCCCGATGGCGACTGCGGTGCGCAACCGCCCCAGGTCATCCAGCGCGGGCCGGTAGATCGCCGAGCGCAGCGCACCCTTGGCCGACATCACTCCGACCAGACCGCCGGCCTCGTCCACCGCGACCGCGATGCGGTGCCGGGTCTCGTTGAGCAACTCGAAAACCTGCTGCGGGGTGGTGTTCTGGTCGACGATGGACATCGCGTTGGTGTTCATCACCTCGTGGACCTGCGAGAAGCGATCCACCCCCTGGGCCTCCAGGTCGCTGACCACGCCGAGCGGGACGCGATTCTGGTCGATCACCAGCACCAGCCCATGCGAGCGCTTGGGCATCAACGCCATCGCCTCGCCGACGGTGTCGGTGGGGGAGACCGTGATCGGGGTCTCGAACTGGGTCGGCGCCTTCTTCACGCGGCCAATCGATTCAGCAAGCACGTCGACCGGGATGTCCTGCGGCAGTACTGCCAGACCGCCGCGGCGGGCGATGGTCTCGGCCATCCGACGGCCGGAGATCGCGGTCATATTGGCCACCACCAGCGGTAGTGGCAGGTCGATGCCGTCGGTGGAGGTCAGGTCGACGTCCAGTCGCGAAACCACCGTTGAGCGGTTCGGCGTCATGAAGACGTCGCTGTAGGTGAGGTCGTGGGCAGGCACCTGGTTCAGAAAACGCACACATCCATTGTCCATGACACGGCAAGTCGAATGGTGGATCGCCCATGCGTACTGGGATGCCCCCGCCGATCGAACGCGATAGCATCGCCATGTCCAGACAAACCGCGGACCCGTGGGACGCGGCCGGTGAGGCGAGGAAGAACCCGATGAGCGAAGATGCCGTGGCAGCCGCCGAAGAGTTGAAGGTGATTGTCTACTCGAGCAACCGGTTGGTGCGCGAGCAGGTCAAATTGGCGCTGGGACGCAAGATCGCTGCCGACCTGCCCGAGGTCGTCATCTCCGAATTCGCCACCCCGGACGCCGCCATGCGTGCCCTGGACTCCGAGTACTTCGATGTGGCCGTCTTCGACGGTGAGGCCGTGCCGGGCGGCATGGGCCTGTCGCACCAGATGAAGGACGAGGTGCCCTCGGCGCCGCCGGTCGTCATGCTGATCGCCCGCGCTGCCGACGCCTGGTTGGCCACCTGGTCGCGGGCCGAGTCGATGTCGCCGTACCCCGTCGACCCGATCCGGCTGCCCGATGATGTGGCCCGCGTGGTGCGCAACGATCGCCAGGGCCGCAAGGACGGGCTGACCCCGTCGCCGGTGACCCCCGGCATCGGCAGCCGGCACGGCGCCGACGAGGACTGACCCCTGCGGTAGGTCATTGACGGCCGGCGGACGCCGCAAGGTCCGCATCAGGGCTGCGACTAATCTGGCGGCATGGATTTCAGCTGGCCCAACCTGTTGACCGGACTCGTGCGCGGCGAGGACATGGACGCGGCGACGACCGAGTGGGCGATGGAAATCCTCTCGGGTAATGCCTCGCCGGTGCAGATGGCCGCGTTCATGGTGGCCCTGCGCGCGAAGCGTGAGACGGTGGCCGAGATCGATGGCCTTGCCCGCGGCATGCTGGCCAAGGCCACACCGATCGCGCTGCCCACCCAGGCCGTCGACGTGGTCGGGTCGGGTGGGGACCGGGCCAATACCGTCAACATCTCGACGATGGCCGCCATCGTGGCTGCCGCGGCCGGGGCCAAGGTGGTCAAGCACGGCAACCGTGCGGCGAGCTCGATGTGCGGTACCGCGGACTGCCTGGAGGCGTTGGGCGTGGCCCTCGACGTCGCCCCGGAACGCCAGCGCGAGGTCTTCGACGAGTGCGGACTGGTCTTCCTATTCGCCCCGCTGTACCACGGGTCGCTGCGGCACACCGCACCCGCCCGCAAGGAACTGGGCATCCAGACGACGTTCAACTTCCTCGGACCGCTGGCCAACCCGGCGCGTCCCACCGCCCAGGCGATCGGCGTGGCGAACCTGCAGGTCGCTGAACTGGTCGCCGGCGTCATCGCTGCCCGAGGGAACCGAGGGCTGGTCTTCCATGGCGGCGATGGTCTCGATGAATTGACCACCACCACCCAGTCGAAGATCTGGCTGGTTTCGGACGGCCAGGTTCAGGTGACCGAACTCGACCCGGTGGATCTCGGCCTGCCGCACGCGCGGCCGGAGGATCTGGTGGGTGGCCTACCTGCCCACAACGCCCAGGTGGTGCGCGACGTCTTCGCCGGCGCGTCCGGGCCGGTGCGCGACATCGTGGTGCTCAACGCGGCGGCTGCGCTGCTGGCCTTCGACGGGCCCCAACTCGAGAGTTCGCTCGTGGAGCAGTTGGCCGACCGGCTGACGCGAGCCGCGGCGGTTATCGATGATGGCCGCGCCACTGCGCTGTTGGATCGCTGGATCGTTGCCACCCAGCGGGTGGCCCGGCGCTGACGGTGCCGGGCCGGCTCAGGATGGCGCCAGGCTGACCCAGACCCAGCCGAGCCATGGTCCCAGCCAGAGCCCCGGGCCGTAGGCGAATGCCTTGCCCAGCGGCGATGGATGCTTGCGTCGCCAGGCGCTGACCGCCAGGCCCCAGAGGGCGGACGCCGCCGAACCGCCCAGCAGGGCTGCGAACCACCACTGCGTTGATCCCATGGCAGCAAGCCCGCCGGCCATCGCAGCCAACCTGACGTCGCCGAAGCCCAATTGCCCGCTGACGCGCCAGAGCAGGAAGAACAAGCCGCCAGCCAGTGATGCGCCAATCAACGAGCGGGCCGCGAACCACGCGTCCCCGGTCAGCAACGCACCGGCCCCGATGGCCAGGGCCAGCCCGACTTCAGTCAGCAGGCTCGCTCGGATGGGGAGCCACGTGCTCCGGGCGTCGACGGCCACCAGGATCAAGGCTGCGCTGGCCCACACCAGCCAGCCGGGACGCAGGGCAGGCGTCAGCCAGGCGATCGGGACGCAGGCGACCGCCACCAGGATCAGCAGGAGCCAGGCCGCGGGTGGTCGCACCAGCTCGGCGTAGCGGGGTTTGAACGAGGCATCAGGCTGGCTCGGGTCGGGCTCCGGATGGGTGGCGACGATGCGCAGTTGGACCAGCGCGATCAACAACCCGACGGCGATCCCGCCCAGTACCGGCATCGGCATCAAGCAGCCCTGCCCAGCGACTCGCGGTGGACACCCAGGTCGGCCGGGGTGATGCTGCGCGCCTCGCAGGCTGCCCGTGCCCGCAGCACCTGAAGCCGGGAGCACCAGACCTCGCCGCCACCCATCAGAACCGCCAGATCCGAGGTGGCCATGCCGATGAACTCGGCGATCTGCGCTCGGCTGGCCCCGGTCAGCCCGAGCGCCCAGGCCATCGCACGCAGCGAGGCGCAGGCGCCCGGCTCGTGGCGCAGCCGATCGATGACCTCTGGGCAGAGTCGCAGGATGCGTTCGGCGTCGACCGCACGCAACCGGTGCGGGGTCCGGCCGTCGCGTCCGAGCAATAGGTAGCGCACGGTCGGGGAAGGGACGCCGGCCGCGTGGGCCAGCACTCGCCACGGTTGGCCCGTGTCACTCGCCAATTGACGTAACCAGGCGCGGAAGGGGGCTGCTTCGACCCAATTGCTGGAGGGCAGTTGAACGGCGGTCATCGGGGGGCTCCTGGGGGTGGAGGTCTTGCGGGGTGTTGGCATTACTCAAGCCCATCGGACCCCCGCTGTGAAGCGCTGCCCACCAGCCGACAACACGACTTGCGCACGGACAACCGGCTATCCTCTCCGGACAACACCGGCCCGTGCCCGGACAACACCGCTGGGGCCGGCCAATGCCGATCTGGCACTAGCCGGCCCCAGCGGGTCGGGATGGATTGCGGGTCAGCGCAGCGCGCGGGTGAAGCCGGCGGCCTGTGCCGCCTCCTCACTGTTGAACCACACGTCGGCGTTGGTGCGGTCGTAGCCCGCCGCCTCCTGGGTGTGGTACTTCATCGAACGCTCGTTGCCCTTGATTACGTAGCCTTCCGGAGGCTCGGATCCGACATAGGCACCCTCACCGTAGCCGGGCTCGGCACGCTGGGCGGACTCGTCGGCCGGACCACCCTCGGCGACCATCTCGGCCTCGGCTTCAGCGTCCTGGACGGCGGCAGAAGTGTCGACGTCGTCTGCGGCGGTGACGTCCTCGGCGAATGGGTTGGCACCCCAGCCAGCGTCCTCGCCGTCATCGCCCGGGCTCATCGGCTCTGCGGGTGACCAGCCGTCATCGCTGCTACCCAACACCGTGCGGACGGCGACGACGATGGCAGCGATCAGGGCGGCGACACCAAGAACGGTGACGATCTTGCTGAGCACACCGCGGGCCTGGGAGACGACGACCGGGGCGGGTTCCGGCAGCGCCAGGTCGCCCTTGAGTGCTGCCAGGGCGGAGCGTCCGCGAAGCGAGGCCTCGGCCACGCGCGGATCCTCGGTGGCCTCCTCCCACAGTTCCTGCAGACGCGGGTAGACGTCGTGGGTCACCTTGTCGGAGACGGCCTCGTAGGCGTCATGCACGGCCGGGCTCACTCGATCGGCGACATCATGGACGAGCGGGACGAGGCGTCCGCGGGCGTCCTGGAAGGCGGGCACCACGCGTCCGCGGGCGTCCTCGAAAGCGGGCACCACGCGTCCGCGGGCGTCCTGTAGTACGGGCACGACGCGATCGCGAGCGTCCTCGAGCAGCGGTGCCACGTATTCGGCGGCCTGATGGGTGGCTTGCTTGGCACGCGGGAGCACGACATTGATCACGTCCTCCAGCACACTGCTGCCCTGCTCCAGCGCCTCTTCGGCGGCCTGTTCGGCGGCCCGGCGCATCGACTTGCACCTGCAGGTCATCTTCTTCTCCGTTCATCGGTTGGGCTCGTAATCGAGCTTGCTCGTAGTCGAGCACCTTCCACGCTACGTGCTCGGTCCACATTGATGTGCCCTTGCGCCGAGATTCGCCGTCGTTGGCCTGTCCACTACGCGGGGTCTGTAAGGATTGATGGGTAACCGGCAGAAACCGACTGGAAGGTAACAACCCCATGACCCAGGCCACCCTGCACACCTCGATGGGCGATATCGTCATCGACCTCTTCGACGACTACGCACCCAAGACCGTCGCCAACTTCGTCGGCCTCGCCAGTGGCGCCAAGGAGTACCGGGACCCCACCGATGGCCAGACCAAGTCCGGCAACTACTACGACGGCACGATCTTCCATCGGGTGATCGATGGCTTCATGATCCAGGGTGGCGACCCCACCGGCACTGGTCGTGGTGGCCCGGGCTACTCGTTCGCCGATGAGTTCTACCCGGAGTTGGTGTTCAACCGGCCCTACCTGCTGGCCATGGCCAATGCGGGCCCGCACACCAACGGCTCCCAGTTCTTCATCACCGTCGGCCCGACCCCGCACCTGAACCGTAAGCACTCGATCTTCGGTGAGGTCACCGACGCCGCCAGCCAGCGCGTGGTGGACGCGATCGCCAGCACGCCGACCGCGCGCGGCGACCGTCCGTTGACCGACGTGGTGATCAACTCGGTCGAGATCGCCTGATCTCAGCCGTTGCCGAGGGCGAAGGTCGCCTCGAGGTCGTGCTGACTGAAGGCGCGGAAGGCAAGGTGGGTGGTCGTCTCGATCACCCCGGGCACCTTGGAGATCTTGTCGGTGACCACCTCGGCAACGGCCTCGAACGCGGGGACGCGGACCATCACGATCAGGTCGATCCCACCGGTCACCGAGTAGACCTCGGAGACGCCATCGAACGCAGCAATCTGCTCGGCCACCTCGGGGATCTGATTCGAGACGACCTGGACGAAGACGATGGCTGTGATCATGCGCCGATTCTAGGCCGCTGACGCTGTCGTGGCGGCCTCGCCCAGGGTGAGCCGCGGCAGGTCGGCCTCGTCGAGCCCGCAGTGCAGTGGCATCGACCACTGGCCCTCGATCTCCAGCAGTCGCACGCCCGGGCGTTCCAACCAGGCGGCGATGCGTTCGGCCTCCTCGACGGAGGCCGACGGCAGGCCGTGCGCGCGCGGCAGCACGGTCTCGGCCAGCCGCACCGCCTCCTCGGCGATCGCGCGGGGTGGTTCGCCGGGTGCTGCGGTTGCCGCGCCGGCCAGCCTGCCGTACCGGATCACATGGATCTGCCAGCCGGGCGAGGGTGCCGGCGCAGGCACCCACTGGGCAGCCACGATCTGGGGGCAGCGCGACAACCCGACCAGCCGATGCCAGCGCTGCGTGGTGCGCGCGTAGCCGCGCAGCCGGTCGGTCAACTGCTGCGCCTCCTCGTATCGCTGCTGGCCCGCCAACTTGGCGATCCGGACGCCGACCGCCGCCAGCGTCGGGCGAATGTCGGTGGTCAGGCTGGCCCGCAGTTCGTCGACCACCGTCTGGTAGGCGACCGGGTCGGTGCCCGTGCACGGTGCCAGGCACCTGCCCAACTCGCCGAGGGCGCAGCCGGACGCCGAGGCGTTGCGTCCGATTCGTTGGGTGCATTGGCGGATGGGGAATGCGTCGTAGAGCGCCTGACAGGCGTCCTGGGCGGTGATGCGCGAGGAGAACGGCCCCCAGTAGGTGGCGTTGTCGTCGGCCGGCGCGTTGACGATCGACAACCTCGGCCACAGGTCGGTGGTCAACTTCACCCAGACCACCTTGTCCTGACGACGCGAGCGGCGGTTGTACCTGGGGGAGTGGGACGCGATCATCCGCAGTTCGCGGATTTCGGCCTCCAGGTCCGTGGCGCAGACGACCGCGTCCACCCCGGTGGCCACCCGCACCATCTCGTCCATCCGGGGACGGGTCTCCGACGACGTGAAGTAGCCGCGGACGCGCCGCCGGATATTGGTCGACTTGCCCACATAGAGCACCTGCCGGTCCTGGCCGGGGCGCTCGGCGAAGAAGGTGTAGACCCCGGGGGCCTCGGGCAGTTGTTGCGCCCAGGCGCGCTTGGCGCGTCGCTGCGGGGAGACCCGGTGCTCAAACTCCTTGAGGTCCTCCAGGGTGGACACACCCAGATTGCCCACTCGTTCGAGCAGGCCGTGCAGCACATCCACGGTGGCGCGGGCGTCGGATAGCGCGCGGTGGTTCGGCTGTGTGCTGGCCTTGAAGTGGGCCGCCAGCGTGGCGAGCTTGCAGTTGGCGACCTCGCCACGCAGCAGTGCCTGGCGGGCCAGGGCAACAGTGTCGACGACCACCGGCGACCCCCAATGGTGGTCGAGGGCGTCGCAGGCGCGCTTGAGAAAGCCCACGTCGAAACGGGCGTTGTGTGCGACCACCACAGTGTCGCGACAGAACTCCAGGAAACTGGGCAGGACATCCTCGATGACCGGGGCGTCGGCGACCATCTGGTTGGTGATCCCGGTCAGCACGGCGATCAAGGCGGGGATATGCGCCCGCGGGTTGACCAGGGTGCCGAATTCGCCCAGCACCTCACCACCGCGCACCTTGACCGCCCCGATCTCGGTGATCGCCGAGTCGGCCGCGGCGCCCGTGGTTTCCAGGTCGACCACGCAGAAGGTGACCTGGCTGAGTGGCGTGCCAAGGTCGGTAAGCGTGGGTTGGCGAGGGATTTCACGCGCGGACAGGGTCATGCCGAGGACGTTAGGACCGCACTCTGACATTTTTCCGATGGCAACCGTGTCAACATGCAAGATCGAGTTTGAGATTTTGCTGAGTGACCCTTAGAGTCTCTTAGGAAAGCTCAGAAACGAAGGTGGATGGGGATGTCCTTTGTGCGTCGGGCCATGACGGCCCTGGTCGGAACCGGCCTCGCAGTCGCCATGACCCTCAGCATCGCACCCTCCGCCCACGCCGAGGACGCCGTCGATGCCGCCCGTCGTGATCTGCAGCAGTTGCAGGCCGAGGCCGACGAGGTCACCGCCAAACTCGAGGTTTCCAAGACCAATCAGGCTGCCGCCCAGCGCGACTACGAGATCACCACCCAGGACCTGGGCGACCAGCGCGCGCTGGTCGACACCATGCGTATCCAGGTTGGCCGCGTGGCGGTGGCCGCCCACCAGCAGTCGGCCGGACTGGGTGCCGCCTCGCTGCTCTTCGCGGCCGATTCCGAGGACTCGTTCCTGTCCGACATGGCCGTGATGCAGTCGGTGACCGCGATCACCGACGAGCAGTTGATCCGGCTGGGTGCCGAGCAGGACCGCCTGGTCGACCTGGAGGCCGCGCAGGCGTCCTCGCTTGAAGCGATCAACGCCGAGGTGACCGAACAGGAGCGCCTCGCCGCCGAGTACGAGCAGAAGATCGCCAAGGCCGAAATGGTTGTAGCGCGGCTCACCCTGGCGCAGAAGGCCGCCCTCGAGGCTGCGAACAACAAGGCGATCATGGACGCCAACGCCGCGCTGCTCGCCGGTGCGATGGCCGAGTCCGACGGACGCGTGAGCCGCGACGGTCTGACCCTGCCGACCGGCGCCGGCCAGGGCGTGTGGCCCACCAGCGGCCCGATCACCTCACCGTTCGGCTACCGGGTCAACCCGATCGGCGGCTACTCCGAACTGCACGACGGCGTCGACATCGCCCCGCCGTGCGGCACCCCGGTGCGTGCCAGCTGGACCGGCGTGGTGCTCAGCGCCCGCGGTGAGGGTGGCTGGGGTAACCGGATCATCATCGACTCGGGCATCTACAAGTCCGCCTACAATCACCTGCAGACGATGGCCGTGCAGCCGGGCGAGATCGTCCAGGCCGGCCAGATCATCGCCTCGGTCGGCACCACCGGCTACTCGACCGGTTGCCACCTGCACTACAGCACCTGGGTCAACGGCGCGCTGGTTGATCCGGTCAGCCTGTTCTGACCCAGCCCGCAAGAAATGTCAGTGGGTCGATCCACGATGGACCCATGGATGCGTTGCGAATCGATTGCGACTCCTGTGTGATGCGGGGTCCAGCCTGCGGGCAGTGCGTGGTCTCCGTGCTGTGCGGGCCCCCGGACCAGATCGACTTCACCCCCGACGAGTACCGGGCGATCGTGTCGCTCGCCAGTTTCGGCATGGTCCCGCCCCTTCGGATGGTGCCACCAACGCAGGCCAACGGAACCGAGGGGTGAGATGCAGGCCGGGCAGCAGCGATTCGGTGGCGGCTGGTTCGTCGCGATCGTTGGCGTGCTCGCCCTGCTGCTGACCGGCTGTGGCCTGATCCCGCCGGGGAATCCGGACGACAACACCGGCCAGGTCGCCGGCCAACTGGACGCAGCCGTCCGCACTGCCGACCGGTCCGGTTTCGAGGCATTGTTCGACCAGACCGCCCAGGCAGATCGGGTGACGATGCTGTGGCGCAACCTCGAACTGGTCGAGGTGGTTGGGATCACCCCGGCAGCGGATGGGGCCTGGCGGGTCGACTGGCGGGTGCGGGGCGAGGCCGGGCTGGCCAGCGAATTCGTCCAGCCGCAGTGGCGCTGCCAGACCCGAACCTGCCTGCTCACCGACCTGACGCAGCGTCCCGGCTGGCCGGCCCCGATCTGGGTGGCCGAGGCGATCCGCATCCAGCAGGCCGGGCCGATCACCCTTGTCGGGGCCGGGGACGCAGCCGGCTGGCAGTCGGCGACGGTCGCCGCGGCGCAGGCGCTCGCCGCCAGTGACGCGCCACTGTTGGGCAGCATCACCGGGCAGGTGATCGAGATCCCCGGCAGTACAGCGGCCTTCGAGCAGTTGGTGGCCGCCCCAGCGGTCGATTTCCGCGACACCGGGGCCATCACCTGGCGCGCCGCTACCGCCCTCGAACCAGACGAGCCCGGGCATCCCGCGGTGCGCATCGTGCTCAATCCCGACACCACCGCCGATCTGGCCGACGACGCTCGTCGTCTGCTGTTGCTGCACGAGCTCGCGCACGCGGCGACCGATGAGTTGGGCGCTCCGGCGTCCGGGCAACGCTGGGTCAGCGAGGGGTTGGCCGAGTTCGTCATGCTGCAGGACTCGCCCGAGCAGTCGCAAAACAGCCGGCAATTGCTGACGGCGTCCTGCCCGGTCACTGGTACACCGCCGAGCGACGGCGAGTTCGCCGACCTGGCGATCCAGCCGTTCGTTTACGCCTGGAGCGCCTGGGCGGTCGAGCAGGTCATCGCGTCCAGGCCCGATCCGGCAGTCGAACTGGAAACGCTGTGGCACACACCCGGTGCGCGGCCCAACCTGGATCCGAGCGCGCTCTGCACCTCGGGTGGTGGCTAGAGTTGCGCCCCGTCGCCGTCGAGCGGGCGCCGTCGGGGCAGGCTACTGAGCAGTAGGGCCAGCCCACTGCCCGTGCCGATCAGCACCACCACCGTGGTCGCCACCCCGGGAGCATGATTCATCGAGAGCACGACCCCGCCGATCAAGGTGACCACCAACACCGAGATACCCACCCACACCCGGCGCGATGGGTGAATGGACGCGTCGACCGGCGGACTCCACCGCTCGTAGTCCTCGTCGGGCGTGGCCGCCTCGATGGCCTGGCTCAGGTTGAAGTACTCGATCGGGTCCTTGAGCTTGCGGACGCCGAAGCGCCGCGCCGGCGGCGGTGCCAGTGGCGGCGGGTCGGCCTCGCCCGGCGAACGCGTCCCGGCGACGTCCCCGAACTCGGCACGGATCAGGTCGCGGAAGCGCTGATCCAGTTCGTCGTCATTGCCCGACATCGTCGGCTCTCATCCGGTCGGCAATGAACTGCGCGGTCTGATCGAAGATGAAGTCGGCATCGTTGTCCATGGTGGCGACGTGGTAGCTGTTCTCCAGCCAGTGGTCGGTCAGGTTCCGCAGCCGCGAGCGAAGCAGGCGTCCCGAGTAGCCATCGACAACATGATCGGTGCGGGAGGTGAACAGCAAGACCGGCACGTCCACCCGATCAAGGTCGGCCACCACCTCGCCCCACATCTCGCGCATGCTCGCCACGGCGGCCAACGGCGCCCAGTCGTAGGACGGTTCGGTCACCCCGGGCTTCTTGATGTCGTTGCCGACCCCCTTGGCGACGGGCACGATCCTGGACAGCGCGCCGGCGAACCGATAGATCGGCGAATCCGTCCCGATGGATGGGTTGACCAGCACCACACCGGAGACAGCCTCGCGCTGGGCCACCCGCAACGCGAGCGAACCGCCCATCGACAGGCCGGTCACGAAGCGCTTCCGGGAACGCTCGGCCAGCCAATCCAGCGCTGGTGGCAACACCGAATACCAGTCATCGTGCGTTGTCATCGCCATCTGCTGCCACGTGGTGCCATGGCCGGGCAGCAGCGGGCAGGCCACCGCGGCACCAAGATCAGCCAGGTGCAGCGCCCAATCCCGGACGCTGGCCGGGGTGCCGCTGAACCCGTGGCAGACGAGCACGCCAGCCCCCTCCAGGGGTCCGGTCCCACCGGACGCCCAGATCGGCTCAATCCCCTCCATCGGCGGTCGTGATCGCCTTCCCACCGCTCCACCCTAGGTCAACGTGACTTGCGGCAAAGCGGTTTCGACGCACTGGTGCTTTGCGCGTGCGCAGATCGGTCCACGGCACCCTAGAGTGGTGCGGAGAACTGCAGCCAGGAGGGATTTTCCGGTGACCGTGTGGTACAGCGTTTTCAAGGCGGCCTTGGTGCGTCCGGTCATCGCACGATGGTTCCGGGTCAAGATCGAGGGCACCGAGAAGATACCCACCGACGGCTGCATCCTGGCCGCCAACCACCTGGATGCGGGCGACACCTTGTCGCTGCCCGCCATGGTCAAGCCCAAGATGACGTTCCCCGCGAAGAAGGAACTGTTCATGGGCAAGTCGCTCAAGGGCCGGTTCGTCGCCTGGTTCCTGCGAGCCGTCGGGCAGGCACCGATCGACCGATCCGGGGGACGCGCCAGTGCGGCCAGCCTGGGCTCGATCGAGGACATCCTGGCTGACGGTGGGGTGATCGGCATCTTCCCGGAGGGCACGCGCAGCCCTGACGGCCAGCTCTACAAGGGCAAGACCGGCGTGGCGCGGATGGCGTTGGCCACCGGCAAGCCGGTGCTGCCGGTTGGCCTGATCAACACCAGGTTCGTGAAGTCCCGCCTCGGCATCCCGACGATGCGCAATGCGCGCATCGTGATCGGCGATCCGATGGACTTCCGGGATTGGGCCGGGCAGGACAACGACCACCGGGTGCTGCGTTGGGTGACCAACGAGGTGATGGGCGGTATCCAGCAGATCACCGGCCAGACCTACGTGGACGTCTACGCGTCCCGGGTCAAGCGCGGTGACCTGAAGGACGCAGATCTGGGTCCGTACACGTTGAGCCATCCCAATCAGGGGCAGCGAGCACCGACTCGCACCGTCGACCTGAGCCCGGACGCGCCGGAGGGCTGAGGTTTGCCGAACCCACCCCTACGTCGGCCTTGGCGGATCGAGGTCGAAGGCCTGGACCGGCTGCCCAGTGGTCCGGTCATGTTGGTGGTCAATCGGGTCGGCCGCTTCGATCATCTCCAGGTGTCGGCCGCGCGCGGCCGCCCGGCAAGCGTCGTAACGACCCCCGGCGACGGGCTCGGTCCGGCGGCTGGAGTGGATCTGGCCCGTTGGTCCGCCGACCCCACAAGTCGCGACCATCCGGCTGCCGCGCTTGGTCGCGGCCGGGTGTTGGTGGTCTTTCCCGAAGGTGCGGCCGGCAACGATGGCCGGGTGCACAGGGGCCACGCCGAGTTCGCCGCTCTCGCGCTGGATCAGGGGTGCCCGTGGTGCCGGCCGGGCTGCGCCCGGGCAGCCGGGCCCAGGCTGACCCGGCATCGCGCACCGCCGGGCTGCGCCGGCGCCTACCCGACACCGGCTACCGGCTTCGGATCGGGACGCCGATCGACCTGACCCGCTTCGGGCAGGTGGGTGCGCCGAGCGACATCGTCGATGGGCTGATGCTGCGGGGCGTGGCTGACCTGGCGATGACCCGGATCTGCCAGTTGTCCGGCCGCAGCTACCACGATTCGTACACCGGGCGGCGCCACGGCCGGGCGGCTGGGCCGGGCACCGTCGGCCGGCTGGAGCAGTTGCGCCGAGACCGCACCGAACGAAAGGCGGCCGACGCCCAGCGTCGGGCCGCAGAGGCTGAGTTGGCCCGGCTGCTGGACGAGCAGGAGGCTGCGGCCGTCGAGCAGGCGGCTGAAGCGGCCCGGGCGCATGCGGAGCAGGCGGCTCTTGCCGACGAACGGTCCCGCGCCGGCCGACGCTTGGCGGGCCTGGCACAGCGGGGGGAGGTGCAGTGAACGGCGGCGACACCGGTTCGCGCGACCCGCACCTGCTCCGCACCATCTTCCGGGCGGCGGGCTGGGCGCGGCTCGGTCTGTTGCTGCACATGCTGATCGTCAACGCGATGCGGTTCACCCGCGTCGAGCAACCGGTCCTGTTGGTGGTTGCCTGCGTCGCAGCCGCGGTCTGGTCGGCAGTGGCGTTCGTCTGGAACCAGCGGCCCGGGCACCGCTCGCCCCCCGAGATCATGATCGACATGGGCCTGACCATTGCCCTGGTCGCCAGCTCGTCGTTCATCCTCGGCGAGGACCTGCTGCGGGAGAGCTACCTGGGCGTTGCCTCCTACTGGATGCTGGCGGCCCCCGCAGTGATCGCGATCTGTCGTGGGGCCTGGTGGGGGCTCGCTGCTGGCGCCTTCATCGGCGTCCTGCAGTTCCTGCAGGCCCCCTCGGTGACGCCACGCGCCTGGAGCGACATGATCCTGATGACGGCCATCCCGTACTTCGTGGGCCTGCTGGTCCGTCAGCTGAGCATCACCATCCAGCAGCGGGATCGGAACTTCGCCACCGCGGCCGCATTGGAGGAGCGGGAACGCCTGAACCGCATCGTGCACGACGGCGTCCTGCAGGTGCTGGCGATGGTGGCCCGGGAGGGTAACGAGTTGGGGCCGCGCGGCAAGATGCTGGCGGTACTGGCCCGCAAGCAGGAGGACCAGTTGCGCGCCACCCTGCAGGACAAGCGGGTGGATGTCGCCCACGGCGGCTTCCTGGACGTCGACGTCACCGACATCACCACCATGCTCGAGAAGCACCAGTCGCGCACCGTCACCGTCTCCACGATGGCCGGCGAACTGCCGATGGCCGCACCGCGGGCCAAGGAATTGGACGCGGTGGTCACCGAGGTGCTCTCCAACGTCTTCAAGCACGCCGGGGTCGATGCCCGGGCCTGGATCCTGCTGGAGCAGGAGGGCGGCGACGTCATCATCACCGTCCGCGACGACGGCGTCGGGATGTCCAAGCAGCAGTTGGAGGCGGCGGCCGACGCTGGCCGGTTGGGCGTCAAGGAGTCGATCATCGGCCGGGTCATCGACCTGCGCGGAACCTCGACGCTGCACTCCGCACCTGGTGAGGGCACCGAATGGGAGTTCCGCGTCCCACTGGAGTGAGCCCCCGGCCCGGGCAGAATGGGGCGAGAGCCGACCAAGGAGGAAACCGACTGTGACCAGCGAAGCCACTGACGCTGTCCGCACCACCCGCGTGATGTTGGTCGACGACCACCCGATGTGGATCGATGCGCTGGGCGAGGACCTGTCCGAGGTCGGCTGCGAGATCGTCGCGGTGGCCCATGACGGCGAGCAGACGCTGAGCCGGGCGCGCGCGACGCGTCCCGACGTCGTGGTGATGGACCTCAACATCCCCAGCCCCGACGGTGCGACCTGCACCCAGTTGCTCACCGACGAGTTCCCGGACCTCAAGGTCCTGGTGGTGTCGGCGTCGGCGGAGCGCGACGATGTGCTGCGTGCGGTCAAGGCCGGGGCCAGCGGCTACGTGCTGAAGTCGGCGACCAAGGCCGAGTTGCTGGACGCAGTGCGCAAGACCGCGGACGGCGAAGCCGTCTTCACCGCGACGCTGGCCGGGCTGGTGCTGGGGGAGTACCGCCGGATGGCCAACAACGACGCGCCCGATCCGGACGCCCCGACCCTCACTCCCCGCGAGGCCGAGGTGCTGCGGTTGGTGGCCAAGGGACTCAGCTACCGCGACATCGCCGAGCAGTTGTTCGTCAGCCACCGCACGGTGCAGAACCACGTCCAGTCGGTGCTGCGCAAGCTCCAGTTGCACAACCGGGTCGAACTGACCCGTTATGCGATCCAGCAGGGCCTGGACACCTGAGACCGGACGCGGACCGCTTCTGGTGAACGGCCAAGTATTCTGGCTGCGTGCCTGACCTGATCCCTTCCCTGGCCGAACTGCATGCGATGCCGCAAGTGCAGCAGCCGAACTATCCCGAACCTGACCGGTTGGCGTGGGTGGTGGACCGGATCCGTGAGTTGCCGCCGTTGGTCTTCGCCGGTGAGTGCGACGACTTGCGCACCAAGATCGCCCGGGTGGCCGAGCGCAAGGCGTTCATCCTGCAGGGCGGCGACTGCGCAGAAACCTTCGCCAGCGTGCGGGCCGACAACATCAAGGCCAAGCTGCGCGTCCTGCTGTCGATGAGCGTGGTGCTCACCTACGCCGCCCAGTTGCCCGTTGTCAAGGTTGGACGCATCGCCGGCCAGTACGCCAAGCCGCGGTCGAAGGACACCGAGACCCGCGGGGAGGTCACCCTGCCGGCCTACCGTGGTGACGCGGTGAACGGCTTCGAGTTCACCGCTGAGGCTCGGCGGCCCGACCCGGAACGCCTGCTGCGGGTCTACAACGCCTCGGCAGCAACCCTGAACCTGGTGCGCGCCTTCGTCACCGGTGGCTTCGCCGACCTGCGCCAGTTGCACGCCTGGAACGCCAGCTTCGTGCGGGATTCGCGGATCGAACAGCGCTACGAGAAGATCGCCGACGAGATCGAGCGGGCGCTTGGCTTCATGCTGGCCTGTGGCGTGAACGACGACACCTTGAGCACTGTCGACTTCTACGCCTCCCACGAGGCGCTGCTGCTCGACTACGAGTACGCCATGACGCGAATCGATTCGCGTAGTCAACTGCCCTACGACACGTCCGGCCACATGGTCTGGATCGGCGAGCGCACCCGGCAGATCGACGGCGGTCACGTCGAACTGCTGCGCCGCGTCCAGAATCCGCTGGGGGTCAAGCTGGGGCCGACCGCGACCGGCGCGGACGCACTCGAGATCGCTGACCGGCTCGACCCGGACCGGGTGCCCGGCCGGCTCACCTTCATCACTCGGATGGGCGCCGACAAGGTGCGCGAGAAGTTGCCGCCGATCATCGAGGCAGTCGAGGCGTCGGGACGCCAGGTGGCCTGGGTCTGCGACCCGATGCACGGCAACACCTTCGAAACCGCGAACGGCTACAAGTCACGTGAATACGAGGCCGTGGTCGAGGAGTTGAACGGCTTCTTCGACGTGCACGACAAGATCGGGTCATGGCCGGGCGGGGTGCACATCGAACTGACCGGCGACGACGTCACCGAGTGCTTGGGTGGCGCGTTCCAGTTGTCGGAGGATGATCTGGCCGCCCGCTACGAGACGGCCTGCGACCCGCGGCTGAACCGGAACCAATCCCTGGAGTTCGCGTTCATCATCGCCGAACGGCTCAACCAGAGTCGCCTGCTGCGGCGGATCCCGCTGCAGGTGCCGGATTGGAACGACTGATGATCGACCTGCGTTCGGACACGCTGACCCGACCCAGCGCGGGGATGCTGGCCGCGATGGCCAGCAGTGAGGTGGGCGACGACGTCTACGCCGAGGATCCGACGATCACCGAACTCGAGCAGCGCACCGCCGAACTGCTCGGCCACGAGGCCGGGTTGTTCTGCGTGACCGGTTCGATGGCCAACATGCTGGGGGTTTGGCTGAACACCGGCCCCGGACGCGAAGTGCTCTGCGACCAACTGGCACACATCGCCCGGGCTGAGATGGGTGGCCATGCGGCGCTGCACGGAGTGACCATGCGCACCTGGCGACCCACGTCGGGCACACCGGGCATCGCGACCACCGCCGACGCCACCGAACTGATCACCACCGGGACCGGCCCGTTCCTGGTGCAGACTTCGCTGGTCGAGATCGAGAACACCCACAACTTCGGCGGCGGCACCATCCACCCGATCGAAACGTTGCGCGAGATCCGGCAGGTCTGCACCGAACAGGGGATTGCTATGCACCTGGACGGGGCGCGGCTGTGGAACGCGCACGTGGCAACTGGGGTGCCGCTGGTCGACTACGGGACGCTGTTCGACACCGTGAGCATCTGCTACTCCAAGGGGATGGGTGCGCCGGTCGGCTCGGTGCTGGTCGGCTCGGCCGAGCAAATGGCCCGCGCCCGCGTCCAGCGCAAGCGACTCGGCGGTGGTTGGCGGCAGGCCGGGGTGCTCGCCGCGGCGGCGCTGTATGCGCTGGACCACAACATCGAACGTCTCGCCGACGACCACGCCAACGCCCGGTCGTTCGCCGAGCAGGTCGCCTTGAAGGCCCCCCGGCTGATCGATCCCGAGCAGGTCGCCACCAACATCGTGGTGGTCGACACCGGTGCCCGCGCCGCTGCCGACGTGGTCTCGGCGGCTCGTGAGCGGGGGGTTGCGCTCAGCATGGTCGGGGCGCACCTGGTGCGCGCCGTCACCCATCTCGATGTCGACGCCGAGGGTTGCCGGCAGGCCGGCAGCGTGCTCGGGGACGTCCTGGCTTCCTGAGGATTCGACGAGGCGCCGCGAACCTGCCCGCAGTCGGGGTCACTGGGCCAGACTGGAAGGCATGCAGATCACCCATCTCGGCCATTCCTGCGTCCTGATCGAAACCGGCGGCCAACGCGTCCTGGTCGACCCGGGTGCCTTCAGCACCGCCTGGCACGGGCTGACCGACCTGGACGCTGTGCTGGTCACCCACCAGCATCCCGACCATGCCGACCCCGCCGAATTGCCCAGGCTGCTGGACGCGAACCCGCGGGCCATCGTGGTGGTGGAGCAAACGGTGCCGGAGATCGTTGCGGTGCCTGATCGCGCCCGGCGGGTCGGGGCCGATGAAACCATCGACCTCGGCTCGCTGCAGGTCGCCACGATCGGCGGCCAGCATGCCGTCATCCACCGCGACTACCCGCGGATCGGCAACGTCGGCTTCGTCTTCCGGGCCGAGGGTGAGCCCAGCGTGCTGCATCCGGGCGACAGCCTGGACGCGACCGCCGAGGGCATCGACCTGGTGGCGATCCCGGCGTTCGGGCCGTGGGCGGCCACCAAGGAGACGATCGAGTTCGCCCGTGCGGTCGGTGCCCCTCGCGGCTTCCTGATCCACGATGGCCTGCTCAACGATCGGGGTGTCGGCCTGATCGACAAGCACGTCACGGCGTTGAGTCAGACCTCGCTGGTTGATCTTCGAGGCGGGCAGCCCTGGCAGGTTTAGCCGGTAGCGAGGCCAGCAGCATGGCGGCGAACAGCGCCGCACCGCCGATCAGGGTGCGGAGGGTGAATGGCTCCTGACCGGCCAGGATGGCGAAGAACGCCGCCCAGATCGGTTCGGAACTCATGATCACCGCTGCCCTGGTGGCCTCGACGCGGGCCTGCGCCCAGACCTGCAGCACGATCGCCAGTGCACCGGTGACCACGGCCAGGTAGAGCACGGCCAGCCAGTCACCGGTGGTGCTGGGCAGCGTGATGCCGCCGGGTAGCGCGGCCAGCACGCAGATCACGGCGATGGTGAAGCCCTGCACCGCGCTCAACGCCAGCGCGTTGTCGGGGGTGGTGACGCGTCCGGTGTAGACGATGTGGCCGGCGTAGGCCAAGGCGCTGAGCACGGTCAGGCCCTCGCCCCAGCCGAACTGGACGCCGCCGACGGCCGGGCTGATGGTCAGGACGCCCAGACCGGCCACCGCCAATGCGGAGGCCAGCCAGACCCGTTGGCTGACCCGGGCCCGCAGCAGCACCGCCTCGATCACCGGGGTCATCACGACGTACAGCCCGGTCAGGAAGCCCGAAATCGAGGCGCTGGTATGGGCCAGGCCGTATGTCTGCAGCAGCTGGCCGGCGCCGTAGAACAGGCCCATGATCACGCCGTCGCGCACCAGCATCGCGTCCACGTTGCGCAACTTGCGATGCAGGATCACCGCCAGTACCAGCGCGGCCAGGATGAACCGGACGGCCAGCATGTCTGCGGCGTCCAACCTGGCCAGCACGTCCTTGATCACGAAGAAGGTGGATCCCCAGCCGATCGCCATCAACATCAGGGCGAGCGGGGCGAAGCGGTCGAGCCGGCCGGGGCTCGGGAGCGAGGTCGTGGTCATCAGATGGAAACGTAGACCTTGATCGTGGAGCCCTCGGGCAGTTCACTGTCCTTGGTCAGCGGCTTGTCCTGGTCGTCGGTGATCTCGATCACCCGGCCGAGGGCCGGCATGACCGGTGATTCCCAGATGACCTCGACCTCGAAGCCGGCCTTCTCCAGGGTGTCGCGGGCCGCCTCCAGCCGGTCGCCCTTCTTGATCTCGGGCACCTTGACCATCTTCACCGGCTCCGGGCCATCACTGACCACCAGGGTGATGGTGTCGCCCCGGAAGCCGGTGCCGGTCGCGGGCTGCTGGCTGATCACCGCGTCCTTGGGGATCGCGGGGTGGTATTCGCGCTTGTCGTTGACCGCGACCGTGAAGCCGGTATCGGTCAACACCTGCTGCGCCTGCGCCAGCGGCATCGTGGTGACGTTCGGGATGGTCAGGGATTCGCGTCCCTTCGAGACGACCAGGTCGACCGGGGAATCGCGTTTCAGCAATTCACCCACCGGGTAGCCGGCCTCGATCACGATGCCGGTCGGCACCGATTCGCTGAACGCCTCGGTGATCGTTCCCGCCATCAGGTTAACTGCGGCCAGCGCCGCCTTGGCGTCGGCCAGACTGTGCCCGGCCAACTCGGGGACCGCGAAGCGTTCGGGGCCCAGTGAGATCACCGCGCTGATCGATGTGCCCCGCAGCATCCGTTCGCCGGGGGCCGGATCGGACGAGATGATCAGGTCCTTGGGCACGATCTCGGAGTACTGCTCGGTGAAGCTGATCTCCAGCCCGTTGGCCTCGGCGATCGCGATCGCCTGTGCCTGGCTCTGGTTGACCACCGATGGGGCGGCCATGTAGCGACCGGTGGTGAACCACCAACTGCCGATGCCGATGCCCAGGGCGAGTAGCACCACCAGCACGGTGGCGACCACCCCGCGCCTCCGCCGGTGCACCGAGGAGCGCGACAGTTGCGGGAACCGGACGCTGGGGCCGTCGACATCGTCCGGTGTCGGCAGGCTGCGCGGGCGGACGAATTGCCTGGGTGGCGCGGGCTGTACCGGACCCCGCGGATCTCGGCAGCGATCGGGGCGGCTGCTGTGGCACCGCTGGCCGCAGTCGAGGAACATCGGGTGCCAGGGGTGGCGTCGTGGTCCGGCCGATCGTCCTCGTCGTCGCGGTCCGGGACCGGCAGCGCGGGTTGGTTGGGCCGCCGGCGGTTCGGCACGGTCTGGGTGGCGGCGTGCCAGGGCAGGGCGGAAGTCGGGTAGACCAACGCCACGAGCGCATCGTCGCTGCGCACGCCTCCAGCGCCTTGCGCACCCGCCGAACGCGCCGCAGCAGTTCGCGGCCATCGGGCGGGCGGACGTCCGGGTTGCGCCGGGTGCAGGCGAGCACCAGCGCGTCCAGGTAGTCGGGGGATCGGCTCGCGGCGGGCCTGGGCCGGGGTGCAGTTGGGCGAGGACGTCGGACGGCTTCGGCACGTCCTCGTTGACGTGTTTGTAGGCGACGGTGATCGGGTACGTCCGCGGTGTAGGGCTTGGTGCCGGTCAGCATGTCGAACAGCACGATGCCGGTGGAGTAGATGTCCGACCAGGAGTGGGCGCGTCCGGACGTCATAAGCTCGGGCGGCAGGTAGCTGACGGTGCCGATCAGCAGGCCCTGGGTGTTGGTGGTCTGGGAGGTGATCGTGCAGGCCAGGCCGAAGTCGGCGACCTTGATCGAGCCGAGGGTGCTGATCAGCACGTTCTCCAGCTTGACGTCGCGGTGCACAGGTCAGTTCGTGGGCCACCGCCAGCGCCGCAGCGACCGGTTCATTCGATCAGCCCGGATCGCCCGCAGCGGGCTGAGCGGTGCCTCGGGAGATCACCGAGCGCAGCGTCTGGCCTCGACGAACTCCATCACGATGTAGGGCCGGCCGTGGTCGTGACCCTGGTCGAAGATGCTGACCACGTTCTGGTCACACAGGCGGGCAGCGGCGCGGGGCTTCCCGATCGAACTTCCCGGCGAAATCTGCGTCGTCACCCAGGCCTCGTGCATCACCTTGATCGCGACAATCCGCTCCAGCCGGCGGTCCCAAGCGCGGTAGACGGTGGCCATTCCGCCGCGGGCCAGCCGCTGCAGTACCTCGTAGCGACCATCGAGCACGTCGCGACCAGGGGTCGGTCGCTGTAGGCCTACTCACGTGTTGCTCCGTCAGCTCGGGGAAGTTCGGGCTTGCCCCAGTCTAGGTTGCCCGGGCCAAAGCCCCGGCATTGTGGGCGCGTGGCATGCCGAAACGACGAATCGGGACGCCCGGGCACCCACCGCCCTAGGGTGGACCCGTGACCGCGATGATGGGCCTGCAAACCAGGCTGAAGCTGGCCAGGACGATGGTCTGGGTTGGCCTCCAGACCAATCCGCAGGAACTGGCACGCCTGGTCGGCCAGTTGTGCGCCGGACAGCACCGACGTGGTGGTCGTGGTGCAGCCGGACGCCACCGGCGACGACCTGCTGATCGGCTACCGCGCGGCCTGCAGGCCGGCGACGGTCGCACGATCATCAGGCTGGCCGGGGACGCCAACCAGGCCAAGAAGGTCAAGGCCGACCTGGTCGCCCAGGACGCCGCGCTGCCGCCGGTTCGGGCGCATGAACACGCGTTGTCGGTCGCTGTGGCCAGTGACGCTCGCGAACTGGAACGCGCGCTGGCCGACGACGCCGTTGCGGTCGTGGTGACTGCAGGACTGGTGCAAATGGCGGGTCAGCTCGCTCCGCCCGAGCGGCCGGACTCCAAGCCGTGGTTCGCCCAGGCCCAGACCCTCGCCGAGGGTCGCGAGTTGATCGCCGCCGGGGCTCGCCGACTGGCGCTCGAATCGCCGGCGATCACCGCAGAGCAGGACCTCGGGATGGGTCCGGACGCCGTGGTCGGCGCCTACCGGGACGTTGGCCGCAAGTTGGCGAGACGGGATGACGCAGACCGCCTTCTCGCCGAAGACGGCCGGACCATGAGTCGGCCGAAGAGCAGCCGCGGGAGAAGGGCCCCGACGACCACTGGTGAGCCTTCCTCGGTTGCTCCGCTGCGCAGTCCGTTGACGGGCCAGTTCGACCAGCGCGATCCGGCCCGGCTCGGTGATCTCGATGCCATCCAGCGCGGCGAGTGCTTCGGCATGGTCCTGGCTGATCAGCGCCTCGATCTGGTCGACCGCGCCGGAATCGGTGAGTAGCGTGCGCGCCCGATCAATTTGCTCGTCGGTCAGGTCGGGTTGCCCAAGCATTCCGGTGAGCTCATCCGCCTGTGGGGTGGTCAGGTTGGCCAGGGCACGGGCCATCAGCACCGTCTGCTTGCCCTCGCGCAGATCGCCGGCTGCGGGCTTGCCGGTGTCGGCGGCGTCGGCGAAGATGCCCAACAGGTCGTCGCGCAACTGGAACCCCCGGCCCAAAGCCAACCCGAAGCGCCCCAGCGCGTCCAGTACCTCGGGGGAGGCGCCACCGATCGCCGCGCCGAACTGTAGTGGACGCTGCACGGTGTAGCGCGACGTCTTCTCCTCCAGCACCTGGGCGGCCACCGATTCTGGGTCCCGTTCGGTGATGGCCCCGATGCCGTACTGCGCGCTGATGTCCAGCACCTGACCGCTGTTCACCTCGGTGCGCACTGCGTGCCAATAGCCGCGCGCCGCCTGCCAGGCGTCCACCGGCAGATCGGCGGTTTCGGCCATCTCGCCCGACCAGACCAGCAGTTGGTCACCCAGCAGCACCGCCATCGCCCGACCGAACTCGGCGGACTCCCCGGCACCACCGTGCTCCCGGTGCCAAGCCTCGAACTGCCGATGGGCGGCGGGCAGTCCGCGCCGGGTGTCGGCTGCGTCCAGTACGTCGTCGTGCATCAGGACGCCGACGTGCAGTAGTTCAATCGCGCTGATCGCCTGCCACAGCCCCTCGGGAACCTGCTCGTCACCGGCGACCGCAACGTGGCCCCAATAGGCGAAAGCCGGACGCAGCCGCTTCCCACCGGCCGACAGCGCGCCGGCCACCCGGACCAGCGGACGCAACGCCGGCGAAACCGCCTCCAGCCGGGCTGCCACCAGGTCCAGGAACTGGTCGATTTCCGTGCTGACCCGGTCACGGAACTCGGTCGACGTGGGATCGGCTGGGTTGAGCGGCATGCAGGCCACGCTAGCGTCCGGGTGGCGAGGTCTCCAACCAGGTCAATTGCGGTACGCGGGCCTGCTCAGCGCAGCCGAGCCAGGAAGTCCAGCACAGCCGGGATGACCACCTCGGGCCGGTCGCGTTGCACCCAGTGCCCGGCATCGGTGACCTCCAGCAACTGCGCGTCCGGGATCAGCGTGGCAGCCTGGCGGGCGAAGACGATCGGGACGCCGGTGTCGCGGTCGCCGTGCACGACCAGCACCGGCACCTCGATCCGCCCCAGCCGATCGGAGTAGTTCGTGCGCAGCCTCCACCAGCCGAACTCGGCGCGTTGCCACTGCTCGTACGGGGCGAAACTGGCGGGGCCTTGATAGGCGGCCTGCAGTTCGGCGAGCAATTCGGGGCTGCGCGAGGCCTTGTTGCGGATCAGTTGGTTGAGCGAAGCGATCAACAGCCGGCGGTTACGGGTGCCGGCGTTCATCATCGCGCTGAGCAAGCCGCTGCGCAGCGTGAGCCAGGTCAGCACGTGGGCGGGCGCCGCCAGCGGGCCGGTCTGCATGCGGTCCATCAGCCCGTAGCTGCCCAGCAGCAGCGCGCCCTTCGCGCGTCCCGGTCGGGCCAGCAGGTGTCCCAGCGTCATGCCGCCACCCAGCGAGAGGCCACCGATCACGTAATCGTGCAGGTCCAGCGCGGTGACGAACTCATCGACGTAATCGACCAGTCGGGCCTGGGTGTGTGGCCAGGGCGAGGGCGGGCTTTGGCCATAACCCGGGTGGTCAGGGGCGAACACCCGGTAGCCCGCCTCCGCGAGCCGGGCACCGAAATCACCCCAGGACAACCATGCGTTGTCCAGGCCCGCACCATGGAGCAGCACCACGTCTGTGCCGTTCGGGGTGGTCGGCTCCCAGCACAGGTAGGAGATCTCACCCCAGGCCAGGGTCAGGCTGCGTCGTTGCATGGCGTCCACCCTACGTCGTCGGCCCGGACGCGGCGCTGCCCGTCGGGCGGTTTGCTTCCCTTGCAAGGCGAGCGTTTTCGCCGGAAGCGAAGCGGCCGCTGGGGCGGCGCACCTCGGGCGGTCGAGGGGCGGCGGCGAACACGGCCGAGCGCCACGGCGCGTGCCGCCCAGAATCGGCCCCATGCCCTGCTGACCTGTCCATCGGTGACCTGCTCGCCCAGCGACCGCGCCCACCTTCAGCTTCGAGTTCTTCCCGCCGAGAAGGATGAGGCGGGCCAGCAACTGCTGACCACGACGATCGCGGAGTTGGAGCCGCTGCGTCCGGATTGGGTTTCGGTCACCTACGGCGCGAACGGGTCCAACCGCCAGCGACCTCGACGCGACCATGGCGATCCTGGCCAGCACCGACTTCCGGGTGATGGGGCACCTGACCCACCGGGCAGAGCGTGGACGAACTCAAGGCGGTGATCGACGCCTACGCGGACGCGGGTGTGCGCAACATCCTCGCCATCCGCGGGGATACGCCGGCGGCCCCGTCGGTGCCACCGGAGCCGCACCCGCAGGGCCTGCGCAACGCCACCGAGTTGGTCGAGTTGGTCGTCTCGCGCGGCGAGTTCGGCGTCGGGGTGGCTGCGTTCCCGGACGGCCACAGCACCTCGACGATGTCGAACAGGACGCCGCGATCCTGCTTGGCAAGCAGCAGGCGGGCGCCAGCTTCGCGGTCACCCACTCTTCTTCGACCACGCACTACTTCGAACTGGTCGGCCGGGCCCGCAGCGCGGGCTGCACCCTACCGATCGTGCCGGGCATCATGCCGGTCACCAGCGTGCGTCAGTTGGGCAAATTCGCCGAGATGTCCGGTGCCGACATTCGCCCGGGTCGCCGAGCGGATGTTGGCTGCCCCGGACGATCCCGCCTCGGTCAGGCACGCCGGATCGCAGATCGCGGCCGAGTTGGGGGAGCAGTTGCTGGCCGCCGCGCGCCCGGCCTGCACTTCTTCACGCGCAGAATCGCTCAGCGGCTACACGAGTAGATTCTCGCCATGCTGCGGGCTCGTCGCCCAGATCAATCGTGATCAGGCGCTGGGTGGGCCGGGTCAGCGCCACGTAGAGCACCTGCACTTCGCCCGGGGGTTTGCGCAACGATCTCGTCCGGGTCAGCGACGGTGATCGCGGCGTCGAACTCCAGCCCCTTGACCTGCAGCGCCGTCACACTGAGCCGCGACGTCACGTCGTCCGGCAAGCCGCTGATGACCAACTCACGCAGCGACCGCTGCCGTGAACCCGCCGATCACCGCGATGCTGCCCTCGGCCTCGTCGGCGACCTGTCGGATGCTGGCGACCAGCGTTTCCGCAAGTTCGTCGACGAAGGTCCAACAGCCGAGGATGCACGCCGGTGCGGCGAACCGAGGTCGGCACGTCCGGCGTCCGGGTAGACAGCTGCGATGACACGGCGGCCAGTCCATCACCTCGGCGGGGGAGCGGTAGTTCGTGTTCAGCCGGAAGGTTCGGGACGCGCCGCGGCCGATCAGGTCGCGGCGCATAGCGCGGCGGGTCTCCTCGTTGTTCGGATACGAACTCTGCGCGGGTCGCCGACCAGCGTCCAGTGACGCCTGCGGGCCGCGGCTGCCGCAGCATCCGCCATTGCATGGGCGTGATGTCCTGCGCCTCATCCACCAACACGTGCAGGCGTGATCGCGTGGTCGTCGTCCGGTTCGACCTCGATGGTTCAGGGTGAGCTTGTCGGCGAGCGTGACGGATCTCGGTCACCTCGGATCCATCGGCGGGAAGAGTGCGGGGTCGACGTCCACCTCGACCGGTGGCGGGCCGATCATGGCCGCCAACTCGTCGAGCAGTGCGATATGCGCTGACGGTCCAGTCCGGCCGCGGATGCTCACTGTCGGGCACGAACCGCGGGCGTGCGCCAGACCGTCCGACAGCACCTGCCGTTCGGACTCGACCAACTCCCCGTGCGCGAACTTGCGCAGCAGGGCCGGGGTCGGCCAGCCGGGCCAGCACGACCTCGGGGCTGAGCACCGGCCACCACGCGTTGCAGAACATCACGAAGCTCACCTCGAGGTCACGGATCTCCTCGAAGACATCGTGGTCGGTCAGCACGGCGGCGATGTCGGTGAGCAGCTTGCGCCTGAAGGCTTCCACCAGCGCACGTTCGGCCGCCGGACGGGCCCGATTCACCTTGTTGGACGCCAATACGTCGCGTCTGGATGATCGCCAGCTCGGGTGCCTCGGGGTGAGGACCTCGCCCTTGACGCTGACCCGCAGCCGCAGGTTATCGGGGTCTGTGGTCGTTGACGGCGCGCCGCAGCACGGCCAGTATCCGCAGGCTGCCCTGAGCAGCGCCGCCTCGGCCTCGTCCACCAGTTGGCTGCCGTAGCCGAGCACGTCGGTGGCGTTCGCCGACCGACTTCAGGGTGACCGAGTCCTCGCCGAGGCCCGGCAGGACGCGTTCGATGTAGCTCATGAAGATGTCTGTCGGGCCGACCACCAGCACGCCGCCCTGCTCGAGGCGACGACGGTAGGTGTACAGCAGGAACGCGGCCCGGTGCAGTGCCACCACCGTTTTGCCGGTGCCGGGACCACCCGAGATCACCGTCACGCCCTGGTAGGGGGCGCGGATCGCCTCGTCCTGTTCGGCCTGGATGGTGGCCACGATGTCGCGCATCTGCGGGCCACGGGCCCGTTGCAGGGCGGCCATCAACGCGCCCTCGCCGACCACCACCAGGTCGGTGTCGGCCGAGTCGTCCAGCAGGTCGTCCTCGATACCGATCACCTTGTCGTCGCGGCAGCGCAGGACGCGGCGGCGGACCACGCCCATCGGGGCTGCTGCGGTCGCTCGGTAGAAGGCCTCGGCGGCCGGCGCGCGCCAGTCGATCACCAGCGGCTCGTACTCGTCGTCGCGCACCCCGATGCGTCCGACGTAGCGCTTCTCGGTGGAGGTGAAGTCGAGGCGGCCGAAGACCAGGCCCTCGTGCTGGGCATCCAGGATGGCGAGTCGTTTGGCTGCCTGGTAGGCGAACGCATCGCGTTCGAACAGCGCGGTGCCGTCCTCTTCGCGCATCCAATCGTTGCGGTCGGTGGTGAACCTCGCGCGGCTCTCCGCCTCGACGTTGCGTGCCGATGCGGTGGCCGATTCGAGGTGGTGGTACACCTTGTCGACGTGCGCCTGCTCGATGGCCAACTCGTTGGCCAGCATTGCGGACGCGGTCGCGGAGTGTGCTTCGGTCAACCTGAAATCCATCCTCAGAAAATGCCCTGAGGGTCTACTCTACCGCGCCCCCGGTCAGTGCGGAACCGGTAGCAGGGGCGTGGTACCTCAGCTGACGACGGCGCCGGCAGCGGTCCAGGTGATGGTGCCGCCGGTGAACTTCTGGACGCTGCCGCCCGAGATCGCCTGTTCATCGCCCACCGGCAGGCCGAGCCGCCCGGTGGCCCCACCGTTGGCCTGGTAGGTGGTGAAGATGGCGCCGAAGACGGTGTGCGTGCCCGAGGACGTGGCGAAGATCGCACCGCGCTGGAAGTTCTGCGCGGTCGCCCCGGCCACCGAGTACATGCCGCTGCTCGGCGCGCCGAGCCCGTCGCGCACGGCCTGATCGAGCCGGTACTCGTCCCAGATCTTGCCGATCAGCACGTGGGTGCCGTGGCTGGCGGTGTAGACGATCATGCCGGCGTTGAACGACACCATGCGGGCGCCGGTGACCGGGCCGTTGGCCTCGATACCCACCGGAACCCCAAGCCCGCTGGCTGCTCCGCCGACCATCTTGTACACCGTGCCGATCTGGCCGTTGACCGGGATCGTGCCCACGGGGTAGCCCGCGTCGTAGCGGGCCAGGTTGTTCACCTGGATGATGTTGGCGAGCTTGCTGGCATACGCCGGGTCGGTGGCGTAGCCCGCGGTGGCGATCGCCTGGGCGAATGCCTGCGGGGTGCTGGTGGAGAACGCGGCTGCGTAGCGCGAGTTGTTCCGCAGGAACGCGCCGTGGTCCATGATCGAGTCGGCCAGCGAGTTGTACGTCCGGAAGTGTGACCACAGGATCACGTCCACCCCGCCGATGACCTCCCAGCTGGGCATCGCGATGCAGCCGCTGGCGTAGGCGCCGTTCGAGGTGCCGCACTTGACGCCGAAGTACGCCTGCCCGTAGCGCGACAGGTTGCTGGTGCCCCAGCCGGACTCCAGGATCGCCTGGGCGATCGTCACCGACGCCGGGACGCCGTACTTCCGCTGGGAGGCCTGCGCCATTGGCGCCACGGCGTTGATGAACACAGCCTCCTTGGTGTAGGGCACGCTCACGCCGACGTTCACCTGAATGCCGGCGCTGGCCGACCAGGTGATCGAGCCGTTCTGGTAGGCCTGCAGCACACCGGTGCCGTAGGGCACCTCGCCACCGGTCGGGAAGCCGAGATCACCGGCCGGTCCGCCCAACGAGTTGTAGGTGGTCCGGATGGCGCCGATCACCGACTGCGTACCGGCACTCGGGTGCCAGTAGACGTCGCCGGCCTGGAAGACTTGCCGCACGCCACCGGCGACCGATAGCTCACCGGTGGTCGGGAAGCCGAGGTAGCCGGTCGGCCCGCCGACGGCGTTGTAGAAGCCGGAGATCGCACCATAGACCGGATGCGCGTTCGAGGCCGGTGACCAGTACATCGTCCCGTTCTGGAAGGGCTGACGCACGCCGCCGTTCACGGCCTGTTCGTTGCCGGTGGGTCGGGCGAGGTAGCTCTTGATGCCACCCATCGCCGACCAGCGACCGTAGATCGCGCCACCGACGACCTGGACGCCGCCGTTGTTCCAGAAGATGTCGCCGGTCTTGAAGTGCTGGACGACGACGCCGGACTCGGTCACCTCATTGCTGGTGGGCAGGCCGAGCATGCTGTCGGGGCCGCCGATGTACTCGTACCAGCCGCGGATGGCGCCGTGCACCGAGAAAGCAGCACCGGACAGCGCGCGGTAGATGGTGCCGTACTCGAACTGCTGGCCCATCCCACCGGTCACCTGCTTCTCCGCAGCGGTCGGGAAGCCGAGAAAGCCGGTCGGTCCGCCGGTCGCCTGGTAGCGGGTGTAGGTGCGGCCACCGACTGCGGTGACGCCACCATTGCGCCAGTAGAACACGCCGTACTGGAAGTTCTGCACGGTGGCGCCGGCGATCTGCTGCTCGCCGCTGGTCGGGAAACCGAGCACACCCTGGGAGGCGCCCATGAACGAGTAGTAGTAGTTGAAGGCCCCCGTGAGTGCCCACGGTCCCGAAGCACTCCAGTAGATGGTGCCGTTCTGGAACGACTGGTAGGCACCACCCGGGACGCTGATCTCGGCCGAGGTCGGGAAGCCGAGGTAGCTCGTGGTGCCGCCGAGGCTGTTGTAGTAGGCGCCGATGCCGCCGTAGACGCCGTAGGCGCTGGCGCCGGTGACCTGGTAGATCACGCCACCCTCGAAACGCTGGCGAGTGCCGCCGGTCATCGTCTCCACGTCGGAGACCGGGACGCCGAGTGCGCCGGACGGGCCGCCTGCCTTGGCGTAGGCCTCGGCGAAACTGCCGTAGACCACGACCAGGCCGCGCGAGTCGGACCAGAACATGTCGCCCTTGGCGAACTTCTGGCGGGCCCCGCCGTTCAGGGCGAACTCGTGGCTGGTCGGGAAGCCGAGCTTGCCCGCCGTCTCGCCCAGGTCGCGGTACTTGGTCAGGAAGGCGCCGCGCACCGACCACGAACCGGTGGTCGCCGGGGCGCTGTAGATGACTCCGCCCTGGAATTGCTGCCGGGTGCCGCCGGTGATCGTCTGGACCCCGGTGGTGGGGAAGCCGAGTGGTGACTGGTATCCGGTCTCGGTGTAGGCGTCCCAGATCTGGCCGGTGACCGCCGTAACGGCCGTCGAGCCGGTGGCCTGGAACAGGCCGGCACCTTCAAAGCCGACGTTGCGTCCGGCCGCCGACTGGCCCTCCATCAGCACCGGCGAGCCGTAGCTGCCGGCCTCGCCGCCGGCTGCCTGCCATGCGTTGTAGAACGGGGTCTTCCAACTGGTGCCCATCAGGTTGGCCACCCGCGCCCGCAGGTCGCCCATCCGCCAAGTGATGTGGGCGCCCGGGCAGGCGGTGGCCATCACGTCGCCGTGCCGGAAGATCGTATTGACCTTGGTGCCGTTGATGGTGGTGGTACCCATCGGGTCGCGGTAGTTGCCGGCGAGCTTCCAGGCGATCACCTTCGCGGCGGACTGCATCGCTGCGTCGCTGGGGATCAGCGTCTCACCGTTCATCATGAAGCTGATCCCGGCGGTGTCGGTGTTCCAGTTGCCGGCATGCGCGCCGTGCACCGGCATCCGGATGCCACCGTTGCGGCCCTCGTAGATGGTGCCGTACTTGTCGATCATGAAGTTGTAGCCGATGTCGCACCAGCCGAGGGTGAAGGCGTGGTAGCTCTGGATGCCGCGCACGATGCTGGCGGCCTGGGCCTGGCTGTATTCGTTCGAACCCGCGGTGTGGTGCACAGTGATCGCCTTGACCGTGGTGGTCCCGCCGTCGCCGCAGTACGGCGTGGCCGCAGCACCCCATTGGGCCCGGGTGACCATGGCCGGCTGTGGCACCGGGCCGACGTCGGCGCGTCCGGACATGTCGACGCTGCTGGCCGCCAGATCGTTGTCGCTGGTCAGCTGACCGGGGTTCAACAGGGCGAGCTTGACGCCGGTGATCGAGGTGCCGGCCGGGCCGAGGACGCGGACCTCGACGGCGTCCGACTCGCCAACCCAGATCGGGTCGGTGCCGGTGGCGTTGTCCGGGGCCAGTGCGTACCACTCGCTCCAGGTGTCCTGGGTCCGGACGCGGACGCTGAACTGCTGGCCGGTGCCGGAGATGGCGTCCCAGGTGAGCCCGACCATCGAGAACGGTGCTGTCTGACTGGCGGGGATCTCGGCCAGCAGTGCCAACCCGGACGCGTCGCGCGCGCCCATCCGGTCACTCGGTGGCGCGCTGACCGTGGTGGTGGTCACCGCGCCGTGCTGGACCACGCTGCCGGCGGGGAGCACGCCGACGGTGGCCGGCGGTGCGTCCGTCGGCTCGGCGGACGGGGTGGGGCTCGGGCTGGGGCTTGGCGTCGGGGTCGGAGTCGGCGTGCTGGTGGGTGACGGCGTCGCCTGTTCGGGGCTGGGCGTCGGCGTCGGGGTGGTGGCGGGCTCGGTGGGGGAGGCCGGTGCCGATTCAGCCGGTGACGGTGACGGCGTGGCCGGTTGGCTCGGGGTGGCCTGGTCGGTGGGGGTCGGTTCGGTGGGTGTGGCGGTCTGGGTGCTCGTCGGTTCTGGACTGGCGGACGCGGGCGCGTCCGGGGCGGGCGTCTCGGCGTGCGATGGGCTCGTCCATGAACCCAGCACGACAAGTGTCGTCAGCAGTAGGACGCCCAGGTGTCGCAGGGATCGCGCCATAACCAGTTTCCCCGAATCTCAGTTCTGACAGGCCGCCAGTCGACCTCAGACTTGAGTATTGGGCCAACTCTCAGGAATGGCCAAGGCACGTCGAACCTTGAGTTGAGGTCAAGGGTTCACTGTTAACCTCGCAGCATGACCGCTATTTGGGGGCACCGGGGGGCCAGCGCGCAGGCCCCGGAGAACACCCTTCCCGCCTTCCGGCTCGCCTTCGAACAGGGCGCCGACGGGATCGAATTGGATGTGCAGCGCACCGCCGATGGGGTGCTGGTGGTCTGCCACGACGAAACCATTGACCGCACCAGCGATGGGTCCGGTCGCATCGTGGACCTGAGCCTGGAGCGACTGCTGGCCCACGATTTCAGCAACCAGTTGCCCGGCTTCTCCGGTGTGCCGATCCCGACCTTGGCCCAGGTGTTGGAGTTGGTGGCCCGGACGCCGGACGTGCTGCTCAACATCGAACTGAAGAACTCGATCGAGCCCTACCCGGGCATGGAACGCGAGGTCGACGCCCTGGTCAGCGAGTTCGGTCTGGCCGACCGGGTCTGGTACTCGTCGTTCAACCACCTCAGCCTGGTCGCCATGGCCGCAACTGGAACCAGCGTCGGGCTGGGTGCGCTCTATGAGGAGCAACTCGTCCGGCCCTGGGAGTACGCCATCGGCTTCGGTGCCGGTGCACTGCACCCGATGGCGCTGGCGGTGGACGAGGCCATGGTCGCGGCCGCACACGCCCACGGGCTGCGCGTCCACACCTGGACGGTCGATCGCCCCGAAGACGTTGCCGCGCTCGCCGCGATCGGTGTGGACGCGATCATCACCAACGTGCCGGATGTGGCACGGAAGGTGCTGGCCGGCAGTTAGCCGGTGATGTAGACCGTGATGCCGCTCGGGCGCCAGGTGATGGTGCCGTGCTCGAAGGTCTGCACCACGCCGCCGGTGATCGGGATCTCCAGGCTGGTCGGCAGTCCGAGCGGGCCGTGGGCCGCCCGGTAGGAGTCGTAGGCGTACTTGATACCGCCGTAGACCGGGTAGCTGCCGGCCGCCGCACCCCAGTAGATGTCGCCGTACTGGAAGTACTGGATCACGCCACCGGGCACCGCGAGCTCACCGCTCATCGGGAAGCCAAGATGTCCGGCCGGGCCCTTGAGCAATTGGTAGGTGGTGTTGATGCCGCCGTGCACGGTGCGGGCACCGCCCACCGGGCTCCAGTAGATGGCGCCGCCATCGAAGTACTGCACCACGCCGCCGGCGATGGCCAACTCGTCGCTGCGCGGCAGGCCCAGGTAGCTGCCGGGGCCGCCGAAGTCGTAGTAGAGGCTGCCGATGCCGCCCCAGACCGGATAGGCACCAGCGCGGGGATTCCAGTAGATGTCGCCGCCCTGGAAGTGCTGGACGACGCCACCGCGCACCGCGATCTCGTCGCTGGTCGGGAAGCGCAGCTGACCGTTGGCGCCACCGAATTCCAGGTAACGCGTCTTGATGGCACCGATGACCGCCCATGGCCCGGCCGCGATCGACCAGTAGATGCTGCCGCCGTTGGCGTAGTTCTGGCCGCTGCCGCCCGGGCCGAACGGGTACTGGCCACCGACCATGGCGCCCAGATAGCCGCTGGCCCCGCCGAGGGACTGCCACTTGTTGACGATCGGATCGTTGCTGCTGAAACTGGCCGCCGTCGCGTCCAGCAGGCCGGCGCCGCAGGTGGTGCAGCCGGCGATCGGACGCGCGGTCGAGGTCAGCCGGCTGGCCAGCTGATCGGGGGTGAGTGACGGGTTCTGCGAGAAGAGCAGGGCCGCCACACCGGCGACCTGCGGGGTCGCGATGCTGGTGCCCGAGACGTAGGCGTGGCTGGCCGCGCCGGGGGTCGAGGTACCGGTGTTGCTGGTGGTGTAGATCGCATCGCCAGGCGCCGTGATGGTGGTCCGGGTGCCACTGTCGGACCAGGGGGCCAGCGCGCCGGTCGAGGTGCTCGCGGACACGGTGATCACGCCATTGCAGATGCCGGGGGACTCGACCAGGGTGGTGCGTCCGCTGTTGCCGGCTGCGGCCACCACGACGGCGCCGTTGGCGCGGGCCACGTTGACAGCGTCCTGCATGTAGGTGGGGCAGTACGGCAACTTGGTGATCGGGTTGATCAGTTGACCGCTGACGCTGAGGCTGATCACCTTGGCCGGGTGCGGGTTTGCGGGCACGCCGGTGACCGCAGCACCACTGGCCCAGCGGATGCCGTCGGCGACGTCCAGCGAGTTGCCGCCGCAGGTGCCCATCACGCGGACCGGGACCAGGGTGGCGTCGGGAGCGACGCCGGCGATCCCGACGCTGTCGTGCTTGGCGCCGATCGCACCGGCGACCTGCAGGCCGTGCCACAGAGTGCAGCCGGCGGGGACCGGTGCGGGCCAGCCGGGATCGGCCGGGTTCGGGTCGCGTCCGGTGCCATCGAAGGCGTCGGTGGTCGATGAGACGAAGTCGTAGCCGCCGGTCCAGACCATCTCGCTGTGTGTCAGGCTGCCGGAGTCGAGCACGGCGACGGTGACGCCGGCACCCCGGGTGGAATCCCAGATGATCGGCATCCGGATACCGGCTGCGGTGTCCTGCAGGTTCCACTGCCGGTTGGCGAAGGAGGGATCGGGAGGCAGGTAGGCGGGGGTCATCCGGCCGATCGGCTCGATGGTGGCGACGCCCTCCTGGGCGGCCAGATCGGTGGCGACCACCTCGGCCTGCTCGGTGGTCAGCGGCTCGACGACCTTGACGACGTCACCCTCGGAGGCCGTCTCGGTGACCTCGGCGGTGTCCACGGTCGCACCATGTTCCGCAGCCACCTCGGCCGCCTGCGCCACGGTGACTTCGGCGGGTTGTCCATCGTTGCGGGTGACCACGAAACCGACGACCGACTCTTCTGCGGGGGCGGGGGGAGCCTCCGTGGGATCGGCCTGTGCCGATGCGGTGATCATTGAGCCGACCATCGCAAACGCTGCGACTGCTGCCCAGAACCTTGACATCTGTTCCCCCAATTCAAGAGGCGGGGCCTATCTCGCCTCGCACAAGTATAGGCAGCCACTCAATGGGGCCGATGAGTAGTTGAGGGTTCTGCTTGGGCTCTTGACGAGGTCATGCGATGCGAGGCATAGTACTTATTCGAACAAAAGTTCGATTGGAGGAATATGAATGCGCATCCACGACGAACTGATCATGGTGCGGTTGCCACCGGACGACGAGTCCGCGGCGCCGCTGAAGTTCGTCTGGCGCACCCGACTCTGGCAGGTGCTTTCGGTGCAGCGCAGTTGGGTCGAGGCGGGGGCCTGGTGGGACGACCCCCGGGTCCGTCGGGCGCGGGGCCAGGACGTGACCCGGTGGTCCAGCGAATTGGGTGCGCCGGCAGCGGCACAGGTGTCCGAGGTCAGGAACGATGACCTGCTCGGTGACCGCCGGATCTGGCGGGTCGAGGCGTCCGCAGGTGCCAGCGGTGCGGTCGGCGTCTACGAGTTGAGTTGTCGCGGCCCGGATTGGCGGCTGCGGGCGGTCATTGATTGAACACGACGAACCGGGAAGGCGATGGCGGTGATGGGTGAGCGGGTGGACCTCGGCTGGGCGCGGGCGAAGTTGGTGGACGCCGAACTCGCCCAGACCACACAGCTTCGCCAGCAGGCCTGCCTGCTGGCCGCCCGGCACGCCGGATACGCCCTGCTGGCCGCCGGGCGTCGCGTCCCACCGATCACCGAGGCCACCGAACTGTGGGGCCGGCTGGCCGCAGAACTACCATCATTCGCCGAGTGGGCGTCCTATTTCATGCTGCTGGAGGGGCGGGCCCGATTGAGCGAACGACAGGCCGACGACCTGTTGCGGGACGTGGTGACCTTCTGCGACCTGGTCGATCGTCGGGTCAGCCGGCCGGCCCGGAACCGGGCGAACCATGGCTGATGAGTTCGTCCACCTGCGGGTGGCCTCCGGCTATTCGATGCAGTACGGCGCGGCCCATCCCAGCGACCTGGTGGCCCGGGCGGCTGAACTGGGCATGACCAGGCTGGCCTTGACCGATCGCGACGGCATGTACGGCTCGGTGCGGTTCGCCAAGGCCTGCCTGGCCGCCGGGATCTCGCCGGTGATCGGGGTCGACCTGGCTACCGCCTTCAGCCCGCAGCATCCGGCCAGCCGGTTGCGTCGCGCCCCGACCGCTGCCAAGGGTGGGGCCAGCGACGAGTTGTGGCGGGCCAGCCAGGTGGGTGCGGATCGGGCCGTCGGGCTACCCCGGGTTGTGGTGCTGGCCCGCAGCCGCACCGGCTGGGCCCGGCTCTGCCGGCTGGTCAGTGCCACCCATCTGGCAGGGGAGCGCGGGATGCCGGTGGCCTCGGCAGAGTTGATCGCCCAGTACGCCGCAGATGGCGAACTGAGCGTGTTGTTGGGGTCCGACTCCGAACTGGGAATGGCGGTGGCCGCCGGCGACCGGATCGTTGCCGAGGCCGAGTTGGGACGCTGGACACGGCTGATCCCGGCCGGTCGGTTGCTGGTCGCGGTGACCGACCAGTTGGTGGCCGGCCAGGCAGCAGGGTCGCTGCGGCAGGCGTCCGGGTTGTTGCGGCTGGCCGACGAGCACCGGGTGCCCGCGGTGCTGACCAACCAGGTGCGGATGGCCGAGCGCCGGCAGGCGATGACCTGCGATGTGCTGGACTCGGCCCGCCGGCTGATGGCCCTGGATTCGCGGGCCATCGACCGGCGCAACGCGGAGGGCTGGCTGAAGCCCGGCGACCTGATGCGTCCGATCGCCGAACGGATCTCGCAGGCGGCCGGCCGAACCGACGGCGGCGCCGGGCTGTGGCGCCAGACCATCGAACTGGCCCAGCAGTGCGCGCTCGACCCCTTCGCCGACATCGGGTTGGGTGAGGTGCACCTGCCAGAGTTCGAACAGTTCGGCACCACCCGCGCCCAGGCGCCCCGAGTGCTGCGCGCCCGCTGCGAGGCCGGGCTGGCGGCCCGCTACGGCGTGGCCGACCAGTCGGTGCTGCGCCGCCTCGACGACGAACTGGACGTGATCGCCCAACTGGGTTTCGAGTCCTATTTCCTGACCGTGGCCGAGGTGGTCGGCCTGATCCGCGAACTGGGGGTGCGCTGCGCGGCCCGCGGTTCGGGGGCCGGCAGCCTGGTCAACTACCTGCTGGGCATCTCGGGGGTCGATCCGCTGGCCCACCGGCTGATCATGGAACGCTTCCTCTCGCCGCTGCGCCAGGGGCTGCCCGACATCGATATCGACGTCGAGTCGGAGCGGCGCACCGAAATCTACGCGCGGGTACTGGAGACCTTCGGTGGTGACCGGGTCAGTTGTGTGGCGATGTTGGAGACCTACCGGGTGCGCCACGCAGTACGCGATGCCGGACGCGCACTGTCGCTGCCCCCGGCCGAGGTCGACGCGATGGCCAAGTCGTTCCCCCACATCCGGGCCCGGGACGCCCGCTCCGCGCTGCGCGACCTGCCCGAGTTGCGTTCGGCAGGACTGGCCGAGGAACGGCTGGATCTGCTCTTCGAACTGGTGGAATCCCTCGATGGGCTACCCCGCCATGTCGCGCTGCACCCGTGCGGGGTGATCCTGTCCGACACCACGCTGGGCGACCGCACCCCGGTCGAGGCGAGCTTCGGCGGCTTCCCGATGAGCCAGTTCGACAAGGACGACGTGGAGGACCTCGGACTGCTCAAGCTGGACATCCTCGGTATCCGGATGCAGTCGTCCATCGCGCACTGCCTGGGCGAGATCGGCCGCACCAGCGGCGTCGACCGGGTGCCCGACGTCGACGCGTTGGCCCCCTTCGACGACCGGGATGTCTACTCGATGGTCGCCCACGCCCAGACGCTGGGCTGCTTCCAGATCGAATCGCCCGGCCAACGCGAACTGATCGGCAAGTTCGGCCCGGAGAACTTCGACGACATCATCGTCGACATCTCGCTGTTCCGGCCCGGGCCGGTGAAGTCCGGCATGGTGGTGCCCTTCCTGGACGCCCGGCAGGGTTGGACCACACCGCGCTACCTGCATCCCGATCTGGCCCCGATCCTCGACCAGACCTGCGGGGTGGTGGTCTACCACGAACAGATCATCGAGATCATCGCCGCCGTCACCGGCTGCAGCCTGGCCAAGGGGGACGAGGTTCGCCGCGCCCTGGGCGACTTCGAGGGCCAGGAGCAGTCCAGGCGCTGGTTCCTGCCCCGGGCCCGGCTGCGTGGCTATCCGGCCAAGATCGCCGAACGCATCTGGCACGTGCTGGCGTCCTTCGCGTCCTTCGGTTTCTGCAAGGCGCATGCCGCCGCGTTCGCGCTGCCCACCTACCAATCGGCCTGGTTGAAGTGGTATTGGCCGGCGCACTTCATCGCCGGCATCCTCACCCACGATCCCGGCATGTACCCCAAGCGGCTGTTGGTCGAGGAGGCCCGCCGGATGGGGGTGCAGATCCTGGGGATGGACGTCAACGCGTCCGGTGCCAGCTACCGGGTCGAGGCGCTGCCCGTCGATCGGCTGCCCGACGAGTTCACCCCGCCACCCGGGCTGCCCGACGGTTCGGCCTGGGGGATCCGGCTCAGCCTGGCTGATGTGAAGGGCATCGAGGCGTCCGCAGTGGTGCGGATCGAGGCCGGCCAGCCCTATGCGTCCCTATCGGATTTCTGGACGCGGGCGCTGGTGCCGGTACCGGTGGTGGAGAACCTGATCGGGGTGGGCGCCTTCGATTCGCTGTACGGCATCGACATCACCCGGCGCACCGGGCGAGGCCAGTGACCCGCCGCGACCTGTTGCGACCTCGCCGACCTCGCGGATCGGTCAGGTGGAGGCCCGTACGGCCAGCCGGGCCAAGGGGCTGCGTCCCAGACCGACCGGTCGCCGCTGGCCGGTGGGCTGGCCGCCGATGACCCGGCCCAACGCGCTGCCCGGCAGGCCGGCGGGCAGGTGGTGGCCGCGCGGGTGCGGGAGCGGTTCGAAGGGGTGCAACTGGCCCTCGACTTCAGCGCTCCGGTCGTCGACGACGACCAGCAGCCGGATTGGTCGGTTTCGCCGTTCCCGGACGACGTGGTCGCGTCCGGGCTACCGGAGATGAGCCGGGCCGACCAACTGTCCACCGAACTCGACGTGCTCGGGCTGGACGCCAGCGCACACATCACCGAGTTCTATCGGGAGTTCTTCGCGGCCTGCGGCATCTGCCCGTCCGCCGACCTGCTGGCCCAACGCAACGGCAGTGAACTGTTGGTGGCCGGGGTGAAGGTGGCCACCCAGACCCCGCCGGTGCGGTCGGGTCGCCGGGTGGTCTTCCTCACCCTGGACGACGGTAGCGGCCCGGTCGATGCCACCTTCTTCGAACACGCCCAGGGCCCCTATGCGGCGACCGTCTTCTCGAGTTGGCTGCTGGTGGTGCGGGGCAACCTGCGCCGCACCGGCCCGCGCGGGGTGTCGCTGATGGCCACCGGCGCCTGGGACCTGCAGGCGATGTTCGACCAGTGGCGCGAACTATGCGCCGAGGGCCTGAACGCCCGCGCGGCCGCCGCCACCCTGCTGTCCCGGCTGCCAGCACCACCGGTCGACGACCGGCCACGCCGGCCACCCCCACCCGAGGATCCGGCCACCGCCGACCTGCGGGCACCCGAGCCCGAGCCCACCGAGCAGGTCGATGCGGCCGATCTGGCCAGGGCTGACGAGCCGACCCGTCCGGAGCCGGATCCCACCAGGCACGGCCCGGCCGGCGGCATGGGCCGACGCCGGGTCTTCCTGCACGCCAGTGGCTTCCGGCAGTCGCCGTACGCCGACACCAAGCCCGCCGGGGCACCCGCGTCCCAGGCGCCGCGCAAGCTGTGGCACTCCAGTCCGGGGAGTTCGGGACGATGAGCCCGGTGATCATGCACGTCGACATGGACGCGTTCTACGCCTCGGTCGAGATGGCCCGGCGACCCGAGTTGCGCGACGTGCCGATGTATGTCGGCGGGGCCGAGCGCGGTGTGGTGCTCAGCGCCAACTACCCGGCCCGGGCGCGTGGCATCGAGGGCGGCATGCCGTCGACCAGGGCGCGGCGGCTGTGCCCGGAGGCAGTCGCGGTGCCACCCGACTACGACACCTATACCGATGTCTCGTCCGGGGTGGTGCAACTGCTGCGCAGCCTCACCAACAAGGTCGAGGTGGCCAGCATCGACGAGGCCTTCCTCGACATCACCGGTGCGATCAGGCGGCTCGGCGCACCCCGGATGATCGGCGAACTGCTGCGGGCCCAGGTCGCCGACGAGCAGCGCATCCCCTGTTCGGTGGGTATTGGGCCGAGCAAGTTCATCGCCAAGCTCGCCAGCAAGCAGGCCAAACCGGACGGCCTGGTCGAGGTGCCCGGAGACCAGATCACCGCCTTCCTGCACCCGCTGCCGGTGGAGGCGATCTGGGGTGTCGGGCCGGCCACCGCGTCCCGGCTGCACAAACTCGGCCTGACCACCATCGACGATCTCGCGCACACCCCGCGTCCGACGCTGCAGCGGGCCTTCGGTGCCGGGCAGGGTGCCCTGCTGCACGACCTGGCCTGGGGGCGGGACAACCGCAGCATCCAGGTCACCGAACCCGAGCATTCGGTCGGGGCCCAGACCACCTTCGGCCGGGACACCGACGACCCGGCGATCGTGCACGCCGAACTGTTGCGGATGGCGGCCCGGGCGGCGTCCCGGATGCGCGATGCCGGGATGTGCGGGCGGGCGGTGAGCATCTCGGTACGGTTCTCCGACTTCACCACGATCACCCGCACCGGGTCGCTGGCCAGCCCCACCGATGTCACCGACGAGATCTACGCCAAGGCGTTGCGACTGTTCGAGGGGCTGCACCTGCAGCGAGCCCGGATCCGCCGGGTCGGGGTGCGGATCGAGAAGTTGGTGGATATCGGCGAGGCCTACCAGCAACCCACGCTGGATGAGCCCGAACGTGGCATGCGCGAGGTCGAGTTGGCCGCTGACGCGGCGGTTCGCCGCTTCGGACCGGACGCGGTGCGCCGTGCCACACTGGCCGGCAGGTAACGATTGCGGATCAGGGCTTCGCCAAGTAACCCGAGGCACCTAGTATTGACTAACACAGCACCGTGGCCATTAGGGTCACTGCGATAGAGGCAGGAGGGGAGGATATGGCTCTTTCAGAAGAGGAACAGCGACTGCTCGCCCAGTTGGAGGCCTCGTTGGCCGCCGACGACCCCAAGCTCGCCCAGACCCTGGGCTCCAGCCATACGCCCCGACAGATCCATGGCCGCCGCGCCACCCTTGCCGGACTGATCTTCCTGGCCGGTCTGGTGATGCTCGTCGCCGGGCTGCAGACCGTTTGGGTGATCAGCGTCGTCGGTTTCCTCGCCATGCTCACCGGCACCATCCTCGGCCTCGGCGCCTGGCAGAAGGTCACCGACCCCAAGGCTGCCCCGCGACCCACTCCGAAGACCTCCGAGCCCTTCATGGGCCGGATGGAGGATCGCTGGCGTCGTCGGCAGGACGGCGACATCTGAGCCCTACGCTGTAGTACATGGTGACGCCTGACTTCGTCCTTGCCCTGCGTCAGCAGGTCGGGCATGCCCCGTTGTGGATCCCCGGTGTGACCGTCGTCGTACTGCGTCCGTTCGACCAACCGCGCGAGGTGCTGCTGGTGCAGCGCGCCGACAACGGCCGGTGGACTCCGGTCAAGGGCATCATGGATCCCGCCGAATCGGTGCCACAGGCCGCCATCCGCGAGTGCCTGGAGGAGACCGGCGTCCAGATCGAGATCGACCGGCTGGTCAGCGTGCTGCCGTTCGGGCCCATCACCTACGACAACGGTGATGTCTGCGACTACCTCGACCACACGGTGCGTGCCCGCTGGGTGGGCGGCGAGCCTCAGGTCGGTGATGACGAGTCGGTGGCCGTCGGCTGGTTCGACCTGGCCGAGCTGCCCGAATCGATGTCGCCCACTGATCGCAACCGGATCGCCACCGCCCTGGCCAATCCCGCCGACGTCGTCCTGGCGGTGGACTGATGGCCGCCCCGACCTCGCGGGTCTGGCGCGACGGGCAGGTGGTCGCCCAGGATTTCGGTCTGGATGAGTTGGACCAGTGGTTGGCAGACCAGCAGAGCCTGGTCTGGTTCGACCTGTGCTCACCCGGCCGGGAACTGCTCGAACGGCTGGCCGCCGAGTTGGGCTTCGACGTCCATGTCGTCGAGGACGCGATCGCGCCGGCCGAGCGACCCAAGGCGACCAAGCACGACCGGCACCTGTTCGTCCAGGCCTACTTCGCCGGGATGACCGAAACGCAGGGCTTCGATAGTCGGGTGCGCGTCCACCGGGTCTCGGCATTCGTGGTGCACGGTGGCCTGGTCACCGTCCGGCTGAGCGAGGAGATCGACCTGGCGCCGGTAGTGGAGCGCTGGGACTCCGACCCCGAACTGGTCGCGCTCGGTGCCGCCGGCCTGCTGCACGGCCTGCTGGACGTCGTCGTCGACAGCCAGGACGACGTCATCGCCCAACTCGACGAGGACATGGAGGCGCTGGAGGACCTGCTGTTCGACCAGCGGCCGCAAACCACCGAGGTTTCGCGGCGGGCCTACCAATTGCGACGCGAACTGGTCGAGATTCGCCGGGTGGCGCTACCGATGCGCGATGTGGTCAACGTGGTGGTTCGCCACGCCGCCGAGTTCGGTTGGCCGGCGAACCTGCGTCCGTACTTCGACGACCTCTACGACCATGTGCAGCGCGAGGCCGAGTGGACCGAGTCACTGCGCGACCTGGTCGGCAGCATCTTCGAGACGAACCTGTCGCTGAACGACATGCGGCTGAACGTGGTGATGAAGAAACTGTCCGGCTGGGCGGCCATCATCGCGGTGCCCACCCTGATCACCGGCTGGTTCGGCATGAACGTGCCGTATCCGGGTTTCAGTCAACCGTTGGGGCTGGCCATCGCGACCAGCGTGACGGTGATCTCGGTCGTGACGCTGTACCTGTTGTTCAAGCGGCACGACTGGATCTAGGGACGCCCGCCGGCCGATCCCGGACGCCACAGGGTGTGCCAGGCAACACCCAGGTCGAGCAACATCTGCCGGACCAGCGGCAGCGAAAGCCCGACCACGTTGTGTGGGTCGCCGCTGATCCTGGTGATGAACGCCCCACCGAAGCCGTCGATGGTGAAACCGCCCGCCACTCGTTGGGGCTCACCGGTCGCGGCATAGGCCGCGATCTCGGCGTCGGTCAGGTCGGCGAAGGTGACGCCGGTCTCGGCCACCCGCAGTTGGTGGCGGATGTCGTCCGGGCCGGCCACCACCGCGACGTAGTGCCCGGTGTAGAGCAGGCCCTGGCGGCCCCGCATCCGGTACCAGCGCACGATGGCTGCTTCGGGGGTGCCGGGTTTGCCGTGCATCCGGCCCTCGATCTCGAGCAGGGAATCGCAGGCCAGCACGACCATCGGTTCGTCCAACCGACCCGCTTCACCCAGGGCGGCGAGCACCGCTTCACCCTTCAGCCGGGCCAGTTCGGTGGCCAGTTCGGCGGTTCCCGGCAGGTCGACGGATTCCTCGTCCACGTCCGGTTCGATCACCTCGGCGTCGATTCCGGCCTGACGAAGGGTCAACAGCCGGGCGGGTGAACTGGATCCCAGAATCACCCGCCACGGCTGCGGGGTAGTACTCACTTCGGCCACGTCACCGTGCCAGCGACCTGGCGTTTCCGGTCAGCCGAACAGGCCGCCGAGCAGGCCGCCGAGGCCACCCTGCTGGCGCTGCTGCGGCTGGCCGCCCATCATGCCGCCGATGAGGTCGCCCAGGCTCATGCCGCCCATCTGCTGGTTCTCACCCTTGGCGGCGTTGTAGCCGTCCTGGTAGCCCCGTTCGTACTCCTGGCTGGCGTTGTTGCCGAGTTGGCCGCCGCGGCCCAGGATGCCGTCGAGGATGCTGCCGCCACCCTGGTCGGCCTGGCCGGCCTCCATCTGGCGGTTGCCCAGCTTGCTGGCGAGGTAGGCGAGCACCAGGGGTGCGAGGATCGGGAGCAGGCGCTGGATCAGCGTCTTGTCGCCGCGGCCGCGCAGGTTCGCTGCGGCAGTGGCCGGGTCGGCACCCAGGGCGTGCTGGACGATCTTGCTGCCGTCCGAGATATCGATCTGGCTGACATCGATGGAGCTGTCGCCGCTGAGCAGCCGGCTCGCAGAGTGATCCTTGAGGGCCGAGGCGAGCGAACGCTGGCCGATCGGGTCGGACGCATTCGACTGCAGGCCGCCCATCAGCGACGAGATGGCGTCGGTTGCGGCGATGCGAATCGAATCAGGGTCGCTGCCCAACTGGGAGGCGAGCTGGTCGAGGGGCAGCTTGCCGAGGATGTCGTCGATCGCGGTCATTGTTACTCCTGTCTGGCCTGACCCCGCGGCGCAGGCCGTAGGTCCAATTCAAGTGGATGGCGGGGTCTGGGGTGGGCAAACCCGATGATTCAACGCCGAGAGCGAACAGCGCCACACAACTCACTGCAGGCTGGCAGACCAGGCTTCGGGACCGTGCACGAAGGGCTGGCGGACCTTGCGCCAATACGAGTTCCAGCCGCCGGCCGTGGGCCGGTCGGTGTTCGGGCGGGCCGGCGCGGGTTCGGCCAACTCGGCAGCCAGCACGACCACCGCGGCGACGAGTTCTTCCTCGTCAGGGGCGCCACGCAGCACTTCGAAGGGCTGGCTCATAGCGGGATGTTCCCATGCTTCTTCGGCGGGGTGGTCTCCCGCTTGGTTCGCAGCAGCCGCAGGAACCGGATCACCTGGGAGCGGGTCTCGTGCGGGTAGATGACCTGGTCGACGTAACCCCGTTCGGCGGCGATGTAGGGGTTGGCCAGCGTCTGGTTGTACTGGTCGACCAACTGCTTCGAGGTCTCGGACGCGTCCTGCGAGGCGGCCAACTCCTTGCGGTAGAGCACCTTCACCGCGCCCTCGGCTCCCATCACCGCGATCTGCGCGGTCGGCCAGGCCAGGTTGACGTCGGCGCCCAGGTGCTTGGAACCCATCACGATGTAGGCGCCGCCGTAGGCCTTGCGGGTGATCACGGTCATCAGCGGGACGGTGGCCTCGGCGTAGGCGTAGATCAGCTTGGCGCCGCGCCGGATGATGCCGTCGTGCTCCTGCGCCACGCCCGGCAGGAAGCCGGGCACGTCCACGAAGGTCAGCACCGGGATGTTGAAGGCGTCGCAGGTACGCACGAAGCGGGCGGCCTTTTCGGACGCGATGGTGTCCAGGGTGCCCGCCAGCACCAGCGGCTGGTTGGCCACGATGCCGATGCTGCGGCCCTCGATCCGGGCGAAGCCGCAGATGATGTTGGGGGCGTAGAGCTCCATGATCTCCAGGAACTCGTCGTCATCGACCACCGTGCGGATCACGTCGCGCATGTCGTAGGCGTGGGCGGGATTGTCCGGCACCAGCGCGTCCAGCTTGCGGTCGTGGTCGGTGAAGTCGAGGTCGGCGGTCTCGGCGAACTCGTAGACCGGCGCGTCTTCCAGGTTGTTCTGCGGCAGGTAGGTGATCAGTTCGCGGACGAACTCCAGCGCGTCGGCCTCATCGGCAGCCAGGTAGTGCGCGTTGCCCGACTTGGTGTTGTGGGTGCGTCCGCCGCCGAGGTCTTCCATCGAGACGTCCTCACCGGTGACGGTGCGGATCACCTCGGGGCCGGTGATAAACATCTGGCTGGTCTGGTCGACCATCACCACGAAGTCGGTGAGCGCGGGGGAGTAGACATGCCCACCGGCCGCCGCCCCCATGATCAGGCTGATCTGCGGGATCACGCCGGAGGCGTGCACGTTGCGCAGGAAGATGTCGCCGTAAGCGCCCAGCGAGACCACGCCCTCCTGGATGCGAGCCCCGCCGCCCTCATTGATGCCGATCAGTGGGCAGCCGGTGGTGGTCGCGAAGTCGATGATCTTGGCGATCTTCGCGCCGTAGACCTCGCCGAGCGAGCCGCCGAAGATGCCCACGTCCTGGCTGAAGACGCAGACCGGACGCCCGTGGATCGCGCCGACCCCGATGATCACGCCGTCGCCGTAGGGGTGCTTGGCGTCCATGCCGAATGCGGTGCTCCGGTGGCGGGCGAACTCGTCCATCTCGGTGAAGCTGCCCTCGTCCAACAGCACCGCCAACCGCTCGCGGGCGGTCAGCTTGCCGCGGGAGTGCTGCTTCTCGACTGCCTGGGCACCCGCCGCGTGGACGGCCTCGTCCATCCGGATGCCAAGGTCGGCCAGCTTGCCGGCCGTCGTGTTGATGTCGAGCTCCATGGCGACCAAGATAGCCGCATGCCCGCTACACCCGCCGCCAACGAACAACGAATCGCGGCCCTGCTCGATCCCGGTTCGCCGTGGCGGGTGTTCTGCATTGAGCACAGTGCGTCCACCAACGCCGAGCTGGCTTCGGCGGCGCGTGCGGGTGAGGCTGCCTGGACGGTATTGGTGGCCGATTATCAGGACGCCGGACGCGGCCGCTTCGAACGGGCCTGGGTCGCGCCGCCGGGCACCAATGTGGCCGTCTCGGCGTTGTTGCGTCCGGTTCGGTCCACCTTCGACTGGGGCTGGTTGTCGTTGCTGGTCGGCCTTGCGGTGGCCGATGGCATCCGCAGCCTGGGCGGCGGGGATCGGGTGACCTTGAAGTGGCCCAACGACGTGCTGATCGACGGCCGCAAGGTCTGCGGCATCCTGTCGGAGATGGTG